>NZ_JNKG01000016.1:0-105552 GCF_000701965.1 Prevotella sp. RM4 | reverse complement strand
GCACGCTCTTTGGATATAGGCGAGAAGAGTGTTAGCACCTTATTGAAATCGAGTTTTTCCTTCAACTTAAGCGTACTCCTTGCTTCTACATCACCCGTAACCAGAGCTACATTCAAACCATATTTAGATTTGATTTTGTCTGCCAAGCAATCATAAAGATAGAGAGCTGTATCTGAGAAAGCGGTGAAGATAATCACCTTCTTATTATCACCATTAATAGGATGGGCAAACTTATGCTGCAAATCTGCAATGAGCTGTTGCAGTTTTGAGTCGTGCTCAGGTGTGATACTCTCCAGCATCGTCAGCAACAGACTAATAACATCAAGGTCTTCCTTGATTTCACGCTGCCATGAGATATAGTCCATATCCTCCAGAAGGATACGGTTTTTCTTCTTACCAATCATGAAGTCCTGCTCATCCTCGTCGCCATCCACATCCTCGTAGTCATCAACAGAAATGCGCTTGTCACCACTTTGATAGCGCTTGATGGCATCGAGTGTTTCCTGCATATAGTCGCGAATACGCTCCAAAGTGAGGCGGAACGAGTTGACACTCGACTCCAGGCGTTTCAGCAACTGGATGTTCATCAGGCGCTGAATACCCTGCTCGCGCTCCTCGATACTCAGTCGGTGACCAGTAGTACTTTCCTCCTCTTTATATTTATAGAGCTGACTATCCAGGATAAAAGCAGAGGGTGCGTAGATGGCCAATCGGAGCGATTGTAACTGCTCGAATATCTCGTTGTAGTTGATAGCCGTATCAAGGTCAGTCAGATGTGGCTGACGAGAGATAGGTTTCAAGCGCTCAGGGAAGGTGCCAATATCTGTCGTGTCATAATACTGCTGGATATGCTTACGACTGCGGGCAATGGTGACAGCATCCAAAAGCTTAAAGAAATCGAAGCTGAGCATTCCCAGCAGGCGCTCAGTAGTGCGCTCCTCGGGTGAGAAGTTTGACCATAGATTATAGGCTGCTTGTGCCTGACGGAAAACATCATCAATACCACGCTCGGTGGGTAATAATTCGTTGAAGTCATCAGCCTTTCCCTCATAGGCCAACTGCAACTGATTTTTCAAATCGTTGAAACGATTGTTGACTGGTGTTGCAGAAAGCATCAGCACCTTGGTCTTCACGCCTGCACGAATCACCTTGTTCATCAGGCGCAGATAGCGATTTTCGCGAGGGTTCTCACCATTTTCGTCTGTACTCACCTTGCCGCCATTGCGGAAGTTGTGACTTTCGTCAATCACAACCAGATCGAATGTTCCCCAATTGAGTCGTTCCAAATCAACATCGTTGCTATAACCCTGGGTACGAGACAGGTCTGTATGATAAAGAATCTTATAGCTTAAACGATCCTTCAGCAATGGATTATTGGTGTATGGCTGGCGATAAGTATTCCAGTTCTCATACAATTTCTTTGGGCAAAGAACCAGTACAGTACGATTACGGCTTTCGAAATACTTGATAACAGATAGAGCCGTAAAGGTTTTACCAAGACCTACGCTATCAGCAAGAATACAGCCATTATACTTTTCCAGCTTATTAATAACTGCTATAGCAGCATCACGCTGGAAATTGTAGAGTTTGTTCCAGATGGCTGAATTCTTAAAACCTGTAGCTTCTTTGGGCAGTTCGTCCTCGCTGATATCTTCTAAGAACTCGTTGAAAATATTATAGAGCGCAACAAAGTAAAGAAACTCAGGTGCATTCTCCTTATAAGCATTACTGATGCTGTCAATCACCTCTTCGGTTACAACCTGAAGGCGACTGCTGTCATTCCATAGCTGATTGAATAGGTCGATATAAGCCTGAGAAAAAGGAGCTTCTGCCTTCTGAATCATCGTATAGGCATTGTTGCCCTTCTCACAACCCAAATCTACAGTTGTAAAACCATTAATGGGCGAATAGCTCGTATCATCGAGATTGATGAAGCCCATCATCTGCTCGTTGGTCTTATTCGACTTAAAGCAAGCTTTCTGTCGAATCCACTCTGCACATTCACGGGCTATAGCTTTCTGAGTGAGCTCATTGCGAAGCTTTACTTCAAACTCTGAACCATAGAGTGTTCGCTCTCGGTCTAATCGTGGGATATAGAATTCACGCTGCTGCTTAGGCGTTTTCTCAGCCGTAAATGTCGGCGAAGTAAAGATAAAGCGCAGTTCCTTGATATCTTTGAGTGCCGCTTTCAGTTCTTGAAAGGCATAGATGGAGAAGCATGAGGCCGCTATAGACAAACGGCTTCCTGCCTTTATTTGCTGCATAAGATCATCACGCAGCGTTTTTTTGACATTGTTTATCAACTCCATCAGAATGTTGGCTTTAGAGCGAATGGACTCTGTTCGGATGAATGTAGGTTCCAGGACTATAAGAAAGAAGAAGGCGTGAAACTGCCCTCATCTACTTCTTACGGTCCTAGGAAAACCTACATTGTCAGATAAGTCCAGTCCACGCCAAAGCGCAGACGTTGGCACTTATTCGAGACAATGTTCTATAGAGTTTCCTAGGTTCTAAGAAGTTCCGAATATAGCACAAACGCTATGTTATTTTACCCTCAAAAATCATACCGGCACCTCCTCTGAGGCTCTGTGACTGAGGAATTTACGTTCCAAGCCACCTCTGCCGTAGCAGCGTCGGGTTACGACGATTAGCCAGTACTTGATGGCAAAGGTACAAAAAGTTTTGGGAAAACACAAGAATGGGGCTAAAAAAATGCAGTATACATCAAAAAAGTCCCAAAATATTTGGAATAAAATAAAAACAATCCTATATTTGCTACAAAGAATAAGTATTTAGAGAAAAATGGGAATAAAGAAGGTTACGTACGAGAAAGCATTAGCACGCTTTAAACGTTCGCTTGAAATCAGGCGTAACGCTGAACGACGTATGGCTGATGAATGGGAAAAGATGGGGTTAAAAGGTACTGTCGAGTCCCTATGATTTTTTCTGCTCACATAGGGTATAATCCCCTTATGGTTTCGGCAGCTGTAGCTTCGTTATATTGGTATATATCCATTAACAACAGTTTGGCACATTCGCGCCAGGCAAATTTTCTTACTCCCATACGTGCAGCAATCTCGCGCGCAACCTTAACAAGTTCCTTAAATGGATCAAAATCTTTATCATTTTCGTCTAAGCCATGCAGATAACGTAAAATAGACGCGTGGGATTCACGGCCGAGTTTAGTCCAAAAATCGGAATCGTAAATAGTAGCGATGCCCATCTGCATAAAAATCTTGCTAAAGGTCATACTTAGTTTCAAACCTCTAGTCTGGAAACTTGTATCTACACCCAGCGACTCCAACTTATCAATCTTATCATAAAAAGCCTTGGCTACATCTTTTATATCGCCACAATTATTTAAACGGCGTTCGGTAACCTCAAGCGGTTCAAAACGGGTAAGATCACCAAGCGAGCGAACATGTTCGGTGCGGGCTGCTTGTGCCTTAGATAGCTGAGCATCTGTAAGGATGGTACGAACCTCGAAGACATTCTCTTTTCCCGACCGACGAATACCATGACCAGTACAATCGGTTGTGATACGGACCGTGATGCGTTCTACACCATTTTCATCGGGCTCCATCGGACTAACAGTGAACGATCTTGTTGAAGTAATAAATTTCATCAAGAGCTCGTTCTTATCGCCACTCACCCCCATACGCTCGGCATAACGCTGAAAAAAATGAGGGGTAAAAATGAGAACACAATTCATGTCGCCACCATGAATCAGTTCGTTAAAACCTACCATGAAAACACCAATAGAGCTGGCTGTTTCGAAATAACAAAAACAATTAGGCATGCAATTAGAAGCCAAGCTATCAGGATAGTAAAAGGCATTTTCGAAGCATATCCAACGATTGCCTTCTGACGAAGTGTAATAGACTGGCTTAGAGAGCATTGGACGCTGAGAATAAGCACACTTACGCAGCAAATCGTCGCGCATGGCTTCATAACGTTTTTCGCCACCGAACTGTTTAATCATCCAGTATTTAGCTTTTTCGTATTCTTTGGCCAAGGTGGCCCACATAACGTCTGATGGAGTATTTAAATTTATCATTTCATTTATTCAGTTTGTTAAGCGGGGCAAAAGTACAAAAAAGTTTTGTAAAAAATACAAGAATGGGGGTAAAAAATGCAATTTGCAACAAAAAAATCCCAAAATGTTTGGAACTTATTGAAAATGTTTTTATCTTTGCACCGTCAGAACATCTGTTTTGGCTATCCGGGTAGAATCCCGCGAGGGGCAAGGCTTTATCGATACTGCCCATTTAAAAACCACCTTCCGGGGTGGTTTTTTTATTTTGTATATTTCACCATAAAGTATTTGATATATGATTCGCCTAATGTGTCTTTGCGAACAATAGAGATAAATTTCTTTCCTTTTATTACAAGAACCTCTATTGCTTCTGGATTCAGTTCGAAGTAATGCTTTATACTCTTAGCCAATGGACGAGGTTCATAATTAGAAACCATATGAAGCAACACACGGTTAGTTTGACCAACAGATTCTTTTAAACGATTATCAACCGAGTTCGATCCCGAAATGGTTTTTAAATCAAACAGTTTATATACACCCTTGCGTTCAAAAATAAAGTCAGGCGTTCTAAACCTCTTGGGATTTGGCAATATAAAAACACGATAACCATGCTCAACAGCTTTCCTTGCTGCATTAATCAAATTCTGATAGTCATCACATGTTTCACCCGCAGCGCTAAAGATCTTCTCTTCATTCTCAACTGGTTCGAATGCTGGATGTTCAGCAATGCGTCGTAGTTGAGTATAAAAACCAGCTCCACTAAAATTGGGCAAATCTTCCAATAACGTATCAAGATTTTGATATGGAGGCTCGCATACCAACATGCAAGTCTCCTCTAATATAGAATATCCTTCCGTTAAATTCTCTTCAGACATAGTTGATTCATTTACAATTGCAAAGATACAAATAAAAAGCGATGTAACAAAAAATTAGCTAGAAAAAACTCATATTTCTTAAAGAATCTCTCTTAACTCCATTATATCGAGCATGTGGTATCTTACCTGATCTATTTCGGCGTGCCAGCTCTCGTGGAAATGTCCGTAATACCAATTACTTAAAGGATGATTCTTGCTATAAAGATAATCATAGATCTGGTCCATCACCTGGCGCTCATATCTCACATCGTCTAACAAATCAGCATCGTGTGCAGCCCAACTCTCCAAGAAATTGTGAGATGACAACTCACAAAATGACGGCGAGGTATGGGTTATTACGGTGTCAACAGCACATTGCTGATTTATCGCATTTAGCTTCTCCTTGTTGAATTCAGGAAGCTCGTTTGACCAATAAAGATTTGGCATAAGTGGATCAGCCGGATTGGGCAAATGAAATTTATTAGAAGCCATACGAAGAGTTCTGTCGATGGAAGTTGCTCCGCCTACACAGAGAATTGTATGGCCACAAGCTTTAATTACCGAATAGTCGCTTAGCGTACGCCAGCGTTGATGCTTTATTGGCAGTCTATTAAAATAAGCAGGATTGTCGTGATTTCCTCTTATAAAAGCAAGCCAGTTGTTGGATTTTGAAAGTCGAGTACGGCAACGATCATAAATCCCCTCATAATAGTCAGGCTTATCAAAGCCAAAACCACAATCGCCAGCTACAATGATAAGGGTATCAGTCATTTCGTACTGTACGCAGCACTTAAATACGATCTGAGTAAAATCGCCATGAATATCGCCACTTACCACGATATTCTTGGCCTGAGGAAATTCAATAATAGTACTACTCCTGCTCATTTATTTTATATTAAGATTTATGTATGCAAAGATAACAAAAATTTTTGATGTAACCAAATATTGCATAGAAAAAGTGACTCAGATATCAGATATCAGTTTATTTATGGATAGGTGGCTTGGGTAGGTAAAATTGAATCTATTATAATTACTATTATATATATTATAATATATATAATAGTAAAACTTTTGGTTACAGTTTTTGTGTGCTCATTAGAAAACTGATATCTGATATCTGAGTCACATGTTGCACTTGTTTACAATTTAACAATTCATTAACAGTTGATATTTCATAGTATGACGAAATTTTCGTACCTTTGCATTGTCAAGATAAAGATGGAGATGAGGCTCCCACACGAGGAAAAAGATTCTCCCACGTGCACTAAGAAAATCTCCCTCACGTGAACGTAAATCTACATCGGAGTTGAGACATTAAACATTAAAGATTAAACATTAAACATTTTATTTACAAACAACAACACAAAAATTAAACTAGAATTATGGCATTGAAAGTTAAAGCACAGGAAAAGTTGCAGAAGATTGGCAAGTATGAGGGCACTTATCGCTACATCATGATGCCGGAGTTGTACACCTCGCTCTCTCAGGAAAAGGTGATTAAGGAGGCTGCCCTGCGCAGCGGAGTTAGCAAAGGCATTATGCAGGCCTGCTGGGATGCTGCTGGCGAGGTGATTAAGGCTTGGGCCACAGAGGGTCACTCGGTTGCGCTGCCAGGTTTGGGAACCATGCGATTCGGCATCCGCGCCAAGAGTGTAGCCAAGGTGGACGAGGTGAAAGCCGGACTGGTAACCAGTCGTCGCATCATCTTCACCCCTGCGGTGGATCTGAAGGAGGAGCTGGCAGGCACAGCCATCCAGATTACCTGCTACGACCGCGATGGTAAGGAGATTAAGCGTGTGACCTCGACAGACCCAGGTACGGTTGAGGATCCCGACGAGCCAAGCAATACCGGTGGAAACACTGGTGGCGGCAACCAAGGTGGTAATACCGGTGGCGGCGGAAATCATAACGAGCCGATTGGTGACTAAGGGCTTGGGGCGAAAGCCCCGCCCTTCCTATTAAACATGAAACATTAAACATTAAATTATGACAAAGAAGGAAACATTTAAGTTCATCGTGCAGATGATAGCGTCGATCGCGACGGCGATAGTGACGGCATTGGGAGCCACCTCGTGTATGGGGTATTAACAAAAGAAACAGAGGATGTCCAACTGGGCACCCTCTGTTTCGTTTTATACGTTGTGATGGAAGATGTACCGCAGGGGTTGGATGATGCGGACGGCGAGGCTGATATCCTCGGTGATGACCTCGGCCTGGCCACTCAACTCGCCAGTGAACCGTAGTTCACGTCCAACGGTGGTATGCAGGCCCTGGGGTAGTGTGATGGTGGCCACATACACATCCTGATTGGCGACTGCTGAAAGACCGCTTACCGTGCCACGCAGATAGCCGAACTCGAGATAGGGATAGCCATCGAGCATGATGTTTACACGCTGGCCCTCCTTGACCTTACCGAAGCCTGTGGCTGGCAGAAGCACCTTACCTACAAAGTGCGATTTGCGCGACTCGACAACGGAGAAGATATGCTGGCCTGTAGTGATATTCTGATTGACCGCCCACACATTGGTGTACGACAGTTTACCGGATGCGGGGGCCACAAGAGCATAGAGATGCTCCCACTGACCGATGGCCACCTTGAGGGTGTTGAGCGCCGACTGCAGCGTGGCCGTAACGTGCTGCATATCCTGCTGGTACTGCACCTGAAGCTCGGCCAGGCGATTATCTATCTGGGCTATGCTGAGTTGGGTTTGGGAGATGTCGGTGCGTACCTGCTCGACGGAGAGCTGAGCCGAGATCAACGAGCGCTGACTCTGTTCCATTTCGGCATCGGAAGTGAGCTTGCGTTCGTGCAGGCTTTTTTCGCGGTCGCGATCGTGCTTCACCAGATCGGCTTGCTGCTGACTCATTTCGAGCTGACGTTTGAGATTACTTTCGTGGCGCAACAACGAGGCATGCTCTTTCTGTGCCGACAGTATCTGCTGGCGATAGATATTGAGACGAACGGCCTGATTGTAGCTGACGACGGCATCGCAGAACTGATTATAGGCATCCTGCACCACGCCCAGGCGCAACGACTGATCGGCAGCGAAGGGAATGGGCTCGCCACTAACCGACAGCTTACCGACGGCCTGTTTCACACTCACCACATCGTCGGTATTGGCGGTATTCTCGACCACAGCGATGATGGCGCCTTTTGATACCTGCTGACCATCGGCCAGGCGAAGCTCCTGCAAACGACCATCGGCACGGGCCACAATACGATTGGGAGGGGTATCGCCCGTGACTACCACCCTACCCTGCACCACATCGGGATAACGGAAAATAAAACTGCCAATGACAACCAGCGCCACCACAGCGGCAATGACTGTAATACCATATTTTATCAGCGACGATGGCGGACGCGAGATGATGTCCTGTACCTCGTCGCTATGTAGTTCGATTCTATCTTCTTCCATCATTTTCTGCTAAACATTCAGTTGGTTCTTTACCAGTTCGTAATAGATGCCGCGACGCTCTAACAGCTGGGCGTGATTACCCGACTCGACAATGCGACCCTCGCTCATCACCAGGATATTGTCGGCATCTACCACCGTACTGAGTCGGTGGGCAATGATGAGCGACGTACGGTTATGCAGGAAGCCAGCCAGATTCTGGATGATGGCATGCTCGTTCTGCGCATCGAGCGAGTTGGTAGCCTCGTCGAAGAACACGTAGTCGGGATTCTTATACACGGCACGGGCTATCAGGATGCGCTGCTTCTGACCCTGACTCAAGCCACTGCCCTCGGCACCAATCTTGGTGTTATAACCCAGCGGCAACTGGCGGATATAATCGTCGATCTCGGCCACGCGAGCTGCCTGCACCAGTCGCTCGGTATCAATCACCTCGAAACCGGCAGCGATATTGCGGGCGATGGTATCGGAATAGATAAAGCCATCCTGCATTACCACACCACAATGCCTGCGCCATGCACGCTTGTCGTAGTTTTCCAGATCCGACGAGCCAATCACCACCTCGCCGGCATCGGGCTTATAGAAGCCGAGAATCATCTTGAGCAGCGTGGTCTTACCACTACCACTCAGTCCGACAATCGCCGTGGTCTTGCCGTGAGGTATCACCACATCAATATGGTCGAGTGTAGGTTTGTCGTTCAGTTTATCGTAACGGTAGGTAAGATTCTTGATCAGGATATCACCATCGCCGCTCACCTGGCTGATAAGCTGGCGATCGGGCTGCACCTCATCGTCCTTCTCGTACACCTCCTGCAGACGCTCCAGACTGAGGCGGGCATCCTGATAGCGATGGATGAAATCGACCAGCTGATTGACAGGACCATTCAGACTACCGATGATATACTGCACCGACAGCATCATACCGAGTGTCATATCGCCACGAAGTACCAGCATGGCCACCAGCGCCGTGATAACCAGATTCTTCACCTCGTTGATGAACGTGGCACCCGACTCCTGATACTGATTGAGCGCCAGGCTCTTGATATTGAGACGGAAGATGCGCGCCTGCACACGCTCCCACTCCCAGCGTTTCTGCTGCTCGCAGGTGTTGAGTTTAATCTCCTGAATACCATCGATGAGTTGCACAATCTTACTCTGATTGGCCGCGTTCTGGGCGAACAACTTGGTATCGAGCTTGGCACGACGGCGCATGAACAGCAGCACCCAGAGCACATAGAGCGCACTGCCCAGCATGAAGATAAAGAAGATGCGCCAGTCGTAAATGAGGATAACGGCACCGAACACCACGATATTGAACAGCGAGAGTATCAGCGACAGGCTGCTACCCGTGAGGAACGTCTGGATACGGTCGTGATCGTCGATACGCTGCAGGATATCACCTGTAAGGCGCGTATCGAAATAGCTGAAAGGCAAACGCATCAGCTTGGCCAGATAGTCGGACAAGAGCGACAGGTTTACGCGCGTAGAAACATGTAGCAGTATCCAACTCTGGATAAACTGTACCGAGGTGCTACCTATCATGAGCATCAGCTGCGCAATAAGCACCAGGACGATGAAACCGAGGTCCTGGCGCGAGATACCGAAATCGACGATAGCCTGCGTGAGGAACGGCAGTACCAGTTGCAGCAGCGAGACCACCGTGAGCCCTAAGAACAGCTGCGCGATGAGCCGCTTATAAGGTCGCATATACGACAGCAACAGCATAAGGCTGCGCTTACGGGCCTTGCGGTCGCTGTCATCCTCGACATACTCGTCGCAATTAAAATCGGGTGTTGGCTCCAGCATCAGGGCGATACCTGCGGGCTGTCCTTCTTCGGTATCCGAAGCCCAGTAGCGCAAAAACTCGCGCTCGGTATAGGTGACACGCTGACCTACAGGATCGGCCACCTTGAACTGTAGCCCCTCTTTGGTTCGCTTCACCTTGTAGAGCACTACAAAATGCCCCTGATTCCAATGCAGGATACACGGAAGCGGAACCTCGTCGACCAACTGTTGCAGCGTAGCTTTCACGCCTGTGGTATGCATGCCTAACTGCTCGGCAGCCTCAGCAACACCGAGTAGCGACACGCCATCGCGCTGTATATGACACATATCGCGCAACCGTTCCAGCGGATAGTTGCGCCCATAATAGGCCATCACCATGCGTAAGCAGGTTGGGCCACATTCCATCACATCGTGTTGAGTGAATATTGGGAATGGTTTATTCATTTACCTTGTTTTTTAGCAATCTGGCCACAAAGTTAGCAAGAAAATGGCAAATAAAACAATAACTTCAAGTTTGTTAACATTCTGTTAATATTTATTTAAACTACGTTAATTAAAACAGCTATTATTAGCATCATCCAAATTATTTGCTTACATTTGCCAAGGAATAAAAAAACTGTTTTCAAATAATTCAAAAGTACAATTACAAATTAATTAAATCAACAATTATGAAACAATTAGAAAGAGCGCAGCTCAAGGCTGTTAAAGGTGGTGACGGATGGATACTGTTTCCTGGTGGTGTTATGATGTTGACACCTACCACTTCACTGATCACTACAACAGGTACAAATGGTAATCAGGATACAAATACTTCTACATCTCTGCTTAATTCTCTGATTAATGCAATCAAGAATAAGATGAATAACAAGAAGTAAAAGTAGAATGTAAAAAACTGCACGAAAAACAAAGTGGCAGCGAGGTAATTCTCACTGCCACTTTATTTTTTGGGTTATTTTCTCGGAAGTGTCATCACAAAGCGGGCACCAGCGGTATAAGTAGTGTCGAGCTTCACATCACCACCCAAACGACGGGCAAAACTGCGGGCTACCGTGAGTCCGATACCTGTACCATCATAATACTCATCGAGCTGTACAAACTCATCAAAGATGCGCTCAGCCTGATTGGCAGGAACACCCATACCTGTATCTTCGACGATGAACTGCACAAGCGTATCGGTAATGCTTACCTTCAAGACGGCACGCTGTTTCTTATCAGCAGCGTCATGATGACCGTAGGCCTCGGCTGGCGCCGTGAACTTGCGTGCATTATCGAGCAACAGCGCAAGCGCACGAACAGCTGCACGCTTATTGGTGGCGATACGCACCGACGAAGCCTCGATGCCTGCCTGCATCTCGAACACTAAATGATCGGCATCGGCTATACCCGAAGCGTCGATAGCATCGGTGGCTATCTGTTCAACTGATACCTGATCGGTAAGATCGATGACCGTACGACTGCTCACATCCGACAGCTCCAGCATCTTATTAACCAGGTTGGTAATGCGGTTGGTATTTTCGAGAATCTGGTGATTGGCATCCTGACGCATGTTCTCGTCGAGATAGGCATCCGAATCTGTGAGCACCTGAGCAAAACCCGAAAGCACATTCAGAGGCGTACGGAACTCGTGCGAAATCTGCTGGATGAACCTGGTCTTCATGCGCGATGCTTCCTCGGCACGGGCATTGGCTATCAACAGCTGCTCGTTCTTCTGGTTCAGACTGGCAGCCGCACGACGACGAGTGAAGGCATAAATAAAGAAGAACACCAAAAGCAGCACAATCACTATCAACAGTACAACTATGCGCATCTGGTTGATCTTAGCCTCTTTTTCGGCAATCTCGGCATCCTTCTTACTCATATCATAGATGGTAGCCAACTCGGCTGTCTTGTCACGTCTCTGCCATACCTCAGCCGAATCGAGTCTGTCAAGAATGCGTGTAGCTACGGCAAGGGCAGAGTCGCGATGACCTGCACCCATATGGGCATCGAACTTTAACTTAACAATACCGTTAAGTGTCTCAAGATCCATCTTCATGCCCAACTGCCCCATCACAGTTTCAACATCATTGATATTACGCTCGGCCTCCTCATAACGATGACTACTATTGAGATATGAAACCGAATTGATACGAGCAGCAACTGATTTAGAAAAGGGGTTCTTCGTAAATTCGTCATAGGCCTGAGCAGCCTCCTGATGATGGCCTGCCTTTTCGAGAATATAGGCTTTGACGCAACTAACCTGATAGCAGAACATGGGGTAAAGCGACTTATCGACACGAGGATTATCCGCCATATTCTGAAGATATTTTTCTGCACGATTCATCCAGGCCTCTGCCTCATCCCATTGGTGCATATTACAATAAGAAATCATAGCGGCAACAGCGAATTGCGTACGCTTAGACGCCCAATTATGCTGTGCAACAGAGTCGTTTACAGACGTTTTCTCAAACTGATCAATCAGCTTCATCACATGCTGCATGTACTTTTCACCCTCGGCTGAACGTTCCAGAAGGATATAGCAAAGTGCCAGATTGTTATAGGCCAACAGATAGCCCGTTTGCAGCAGATAGTGGCGATTGATAAAACTGGTATCAACACTGTTGACCAACTGCTGAGCCTTTCGCAAACCCGACTCGTAGTGACGACTCACGTAGTCAAGCTCAGAATTATTGGCTGCTATCAGGAAGTGATAGATGCGATCCCGTTCTGTGACGACTGGACGCGCCAAGGCGCTATCAGCAATCATACATGAACGATTTACATTACGGCTCATGTTATACGACATATTATAAAAGTCGGCACACATCTGACTGATTTCACCCAGCGCCATCAAACTATCGACGGTACGAGGGATGGAATCAGAATATCGCATGATGTTATGCACACGATCGAATTCCAAATCATGACTCTGCTGAGCTTTGTCACACGATGAGAGAAGCATCACGGTTGCTACTAGGGCTATCCATGAAAACTGAAAAGTTTTTTTAAGTAATGACATATGTTGGTACATTTTTGGGCACAAAGATAGCGATAAAAAACAGAAAAACAACATTAAAACCCAAAAATATTTTGAAATCTTCGCATTTTTTTGTAACTTTGCCGCCCAAATATAATATATATAAATAAGATGGCAGAAACAAGTAACAGCATTCTTCAAAAATTAGATGGACTGGAGGCACGATTCGAGGAGGTTTCGACCCTGATTACCGACCCCGCCGTGATTGCCGACCAGCAGAGATTCGTTAAACTGACTAAGGAATACAAGGACCTGGGCGATATTATGGACGCCCGCAAACGTTATATTGCGTGCTTGAACGGTATTAAGGAGGCTAAGGACATTCTGGCTAACGAGACCGACCCTGAGATGAAGGAGATGGCACGCGAGGAACTGGCTATAAACGAGGAGTTACAGCCACAGCTGGAGGAGGAAATTAAGATTGCGCTGATACCGAAAGACCCAGAAGATGCCAAGAACGTAGAAATGGAGATACGTGCAGGAACAGGTGGCGATGAGGCTGCCCTGTTTGCTGGCGACCTGTTTAAGATGTACAAGAACTACTGCGAGTCGAAGGGCTGGCAGGTGTCGATTACCTACGTATCTGAGGGTGCCGTGGGCGGATTTAAGGAGGTTGACTTCTCGGTAACAGGTGCCGACGTTTACGGTACACTGAAGTACGAGAGTGGTGTACACCGCGTGCAGCGTGTGCCAGTGACCGAGAGCAACGGGCGTATGCAGACGAGTGCTGCCACCGTAGCCGTGCTGCCCGAGGCCGACAAGTTTGAGGTACACGTGAACGAGGGTGAGATCAAGTGGGATACCTTCCGTTCGAGTGGTGCCGGTGGTCAGAACGTGAACAAGGTTGAATCGGGTGTACGCTTGCGTTACATGTGGAAGAACCCTAACACTGGCGAGACCGAGGAGATCCTGATTGAGTGTACCGAGACCCGCGACCAGCCTAAGAACAAGGAGCGCGCACTCTCTCGTTTGTACACCTTTATTTATGATAAGGAGCACCAGAAGTACGTGGACGATATCGCTAACCGTCGTAAGAGTCTGGTTTCTACCGGCGACCGTTCGGCTAAGATTCGCACCTACAACTTCCCACAGGGTCGTGTAACCGATCACCGCATCGGCTATACCACACACGATCTGCAGGGTTTCCTGGGTGGCGATATTCAGGCCATGATTGATGCGCTGACCGTAGCTGAGAATGCTGAGCGCATGAAGGAAAATGAACTTTAATACATTAAACATTAAAGAATTAAATAATTAAATCAGATATGACCAGAAAAGAACTGATTGAACAGATTCGCGAGAAGCAGAGCTTTCTGTGCGTGGGACTGGACACAGACCTGGACAAGATGCCCAAAGGCCTGAAGGAGATTGTGAAGAAAGAGTATGAGGAGGAAGAGATGACCTTCGGCATGCTGTTTGAGTTTAGCACCCGCATTATTGATGCTACTGCTCCCTACTGTGTGGCCTACAAGCCCAACCTGGCCTTCTACGAGGCTTACGGCATTGAGGGTATGGCTGCTTTCGAGGGCATTATCGAATATCTGCAGGAGAACTATCCCAAGCACCTGATTATAGCCGATGCCAAGCGCGGCGATATCGGTAACACATCGAAGATGTACGCCAAGACTTTCTTTGAGCAGTACAATGTAGATGCGCTGACCGTTGCTCCTTACATGGGCGAAGACAGCGTTACACCATTCCTGGGCTACGACGGCAAATGGGTGGTGCTGCTGGCTCTTACCAGCAATAAGGGCAGTCACGACTTCCAGTTGATGAAGGACGAGAATGGCGAGCGCTTGTTTGAGAAGGTACTGAAGAAGAGTCAGGAATGGGGTAACGACGAGAACATGATGTACGTAGTTGGTGCCACACAGGGACAGATGTTTGAGGACATCCGTAAGCTGGCTCCTAACCACTTCCTGCTGGTTCCTGGCGTTGGTGCTCAGGGCGGTAGTCTGGAGGAGGTTTGCAAGTACGGCATGATTAAGGACTGCGGTCTGCTGGTTAACTCTTCTCGCGGCATTATCTACGCCAGCAACGAGAAGGACTTTGACGAGGTGGCTGGACAGAAGGCCCAGGAGCTGCAGCAGCAGATGAAGCAGATCCTGACCGAGGCAGGAATCTGCTAATGGTCAATGGTCAATGTTCAATGGTCAATGTTCAATGTAACAAGTGGGCGAAGTTAAGATCATCAACGACCCGGTTTTCGGGTTTATCAAGATACCACGCGGCATACTCTACGGGATTGTAGAGCACCCGCTTTTTCAGAGGCTGAACCGCATCAATCAGTTGGGGTTGGCCTCTGTGGTGTATCCTGGGGCCAGGCATACGCGATTCCAGCACTCACTGGGTGCTTTCCACCTGATGAGCGAGGCTATACAGAACCTGCAACAGAAGGGACAGTTTATCTTCGACTCGGAAGCCGAGGCGGTACAGGCCGCCATCCTGATGCACGACATCGGTCACGGTCCGTTCTCGCATGTACTGGAGAACACGCTGATTAGCGGCATCAGTCACGAGGAGATTTCGCTGATGATGATGGAGGAGATTAACCGCTCGCTGAACGGACAGCTGAACCTGGCCATATCGATATTCAAAGGCGAGTATCCAAAGAACTTCCTGCACCAGCTGATATCCAGTCAGTTGGATATGGACCGACTGGACTACCTGCGCCGTGACTCGTTCTACACGGGTGTTACCGAGGGTAACATTGGCAGCGCACGTATCATCAAGATGCTGAACGTGGTAGACGATTCGCTTGTAGTAGAACAGAAGGGTATCTACTCGCTGGAGAACTATCTGACCACCCGCCGCCTGATGTACTGGCAGGTGTATCTGCACCGCACATGTGTGGCTTACGAAAAGGTGCTGGTAAACATGCTGAACCGCGCCAAGTGGCTGATACGTAATGGCCAGCAGGTGTTTGCATCGCCCGCCCTACTCTACTTCCTGGAGAACGACATCGATGCCGAGTGGTTTGCCACCCATGCCGAGGCGCTGCAGTACTACAGCGAGCTTGACGACAGCGACATCTGGAGTGCCATGAAGGCCTGGAAGCACCACAGCGACAAGATACTGGCCACACTGGCTACCGACATGCTGGATCGCCACATCTTCAAGGTAGAGGTGCTGGAGGAAGAGCCCACAGCCGAGCGCCTTGACGAGCTGAAGCGCAGCATTGCCCAGCACATGGACATACCTTACGAGGACGCCCACTATCTGATGAGTCTGAACACCATCCAGAAGGACATGTACAACGTAGATGATGACAAGATACAAATACTTTACAAAAACGGCGAAATCAAAGACATATCGGAAGCCTCGGAGCTGCTAAATGTTCAGTTACTTTCAAAAAAAATACGAAAATATTATCTTTGTTATCAAAGATTTGAAGAAAAATAGTTATCTTTGCACGGATTTTTAAATAATTGCAAACAATATGGAGTTTACAGCCAAACAAATTGCAGAACTGATACAGGGAAGAGTGGAAGGCAATGAGAATGCAGCCGTTCGCACTTTCGCTAAGATTGAAGAGGGTGTTGAGGGCGCCATTTCGTTCCTCTCAAACCCAAAATATACCCATTACATTTACGACACCAAGTCGAGCGTAGTACTGATTAACGAGGATGTAGAACTGGAGCGCCCAGTAAGCTGCACACTGATTCGCGTGAAGAACGCCTACGAGTGCGTGGCCAAGCTGTTGCAGTTCTACGAGAGCATGAAGCCTGCCAAGACGGGTATCGACCCGCTGGCATCAATCTCGCCCAAGGCTAAGGTTGGCGAGAACGTGTATATCGGTGCGTTTGCCGTGATTGGCGATGGCGCAGTGATCGGCGACGGCTGTCAGATTTATCCCCACACCGTGATTGGTGATGGCGTACAGGTAGGCCAGAAATGCTTGTTCTACCCCCATGTAACCATCTATCAGGGATGTAAGATTGGAAATAATGTTACAATACACGCAGGTAGCGTGGTAGGTGCCGACGGCTTTGGCTTTGCACCTAACACCGAGGGCTACGATAAGATTCCACAGATTGGTATCGTAGTAATCGAGGATAACGTTGAGATTGGTGCCAACACATGTATCGACCGCAGCACCATGGGACAGACCACCATCCGCAAGGGTGTGAAGCTGGATAACCTGATTCAGGTGGCTCACAACTGTGAGATTGGCGAGAACACCGTGATGAGTGCCCAGGTAGGACTGGCAGGCAGCACCAAGATTGGTGCCTGGTGTATGGTTGGCGGACAGGCTGGATTTGCCGGACACATCCAGGTGGCCGACAAGACCTTTGTAGGTGCCCAGTGCGGTGTGATCAGCAACACCAAGGGTAATGGTGAGCAGCTGATTGGTTCGCCCGCCGTTAATCCAAAGATGTACTTCAAGGCACGCGCCATCGACGCCAAGCTGCCCGACATGTATCGCCAGGTAGCCGCCCTGCAGCGCGAAATCGACGCCCTGAAAGAAAAACTGGAGAAATAATAATTTAGCAACGGACTACAGGACTGAAAGAAAAAAATCCTCGTGATAAAAAAAATCCTAAAGTCCTGTTGTCCGTTGCAAAAAAGAAAATAAATGATATGAAACAGAAAACACTGAAAGGCAGCTTTTCTTTGTTCGGAAAAGGTCTGCATACAGGTTTGAACCTGACCGTTACATTCAACCCTGCACCCGAGAATACAGGTTATAAGATTCAGCGAATCGACCTGGAGGGTCAGCCTATCATCGACGCCATTGCCGAGAACGTAATCGATACCCAGCGCGGTACCGTACTGGCTAAGGGCGATGCGCGCGTTTCGACCGTTGAACATGGCTTGTCGGCCCTCTATGCACTGGGCATCGACAACTGCTTGATTCAGGTAAACGGTCCAGAATTCCCTATCCTCGACGGTTCGGCCATCCTCTACGTCAACAAGATTCAGGAGGTAGGCATCGAGGAGCAGAACGCACCCAAGGATTACTATATCATCCGCAAGAAGATAGAGATTAAGGACGAGCAGACAGGATCGTGCATCACTATCCTGCCCGACGATGCATTTACCATCACCGCTATGTGTTCGTTCGAGAGTAAGTTTATCAACTCGCAGTTTGCAACACTCGACGACCCCGCTAAGTATGCCACCGAGATTGCCAGCGCACGTACATTCGTGTTTGTACGCGATATCGAGCCTCTGCTGCAGGCCAACCTGATTAAGGGCGGCGACCTGGATAACGCCATCGTTATCTACGAGCGTCAGACCACTCAGGAGCGTCTGGACATGCTGGCTGATATGCTGCACGTTGAGCATCGCGACGCTACCGACCTGGGTTACATTCAGCACAAGCCCCTGCAGTGGGAGAACGAGTGCACACGTCACAAGCTGCTGGATATCATCGGCGATATGGCACTGATTGGCAAGCCCATCAAGGGACGTATCATTGCCACACGTCCTGGCCACACCATTAATAATAAGTTCGCACGCATGATGCGCAAGGAGATTCGCAAGCACGAGATCCAGGCACCTATCTACGATCCGAACGAGGAGCCAATCATGGACGTGAACCGTATTCGCGAACTGCTGCCACACCGCTACCCCATGCAGCTGGTAGATAAGGTGGTAGAGCTGGGCGCAACCACTATCGTAGGTATCAAGAACATCACCGCCAACGAGCCTTTCTTCCAGGGACACTTCCCACAGGAACCCGTAATGCCAGGTGTGCTGCAGATTGAGGCTATGGCCCAGTGCGGCGGACTGCTGGTACTGAACACCCTGGAGGAGCCCGAGCGCTGGAGCACCTACTTTATGAAGATAGACGATGTGAAGTTCCGTCAGAAGGTAGTACCAGGCGACACCCTGATTTTCAAGGTTGAGCTGCTGGCACCCGTACGTCACGGTATCTCATCAATGAAGGGCTACGTATTCGTAGGCGACCACGTAGTAAGCGAGGCCACCTTCACCGCCCAGATTGTGAAGAATAAATAAAGTTCAAAGTTCAAAGAAAAATGGCAAATCAGATACACCCAATGGCAATTGTTGACCCCGAGGCAAAACTGGGCGACAACAATATTATCGGCCCTTTCTGCGTGATCGACAAGAACGTAGTAATCGGCGACAACAACAAGCTGTATAACGGCGTAACACTGCACTTTGGTACCCGTCTGGGTAACAACAACGAGATTTTCCCAGGTGCATCAATCTCTACCAAGCCCCAAGATCTGAAGTTCGTGGGCGAAGAGACCACCTGCGAGATTGGCGACAACAACTCAATCCGCGAAAACGTAACCATCAGTCGTGGTACTGCCTCGAAGGGTAAGACCACCGTTGGTAACAACAACCTGCTGATGGAGAATATGCATATCGGACACGACTGTGAGATTGGTAACGGCTGTATCATCGGCAACTCAACCAAGTTTGCCGGCGAGGTAGTAGTTGACGACTGCGCCATCATCTCAGCCTGCTGTCTGTTCCACCAGTTCCTGCACGTGGGTGGATATGGAATGTTCCAGGGCGGTAGCCGTACCAGTCAGGACATTCCTCCCTACGTGATTGCAGGTAAGGAGCCTATCCGCTATGCTGGTGTGAACCTGATCGGACTGCGCCGTCGTGGTTTCTCGAACGAGACCATCGAGGCCATCCACGATGCCTACCGTATCATCTACTCTAAGGGTATGATGAAGGAAGGTGTGGCCGAGGCCCGCGCTAAGTACCCCGACTCTAAGGAGGTAGAATATATCTGCTCGTTTATCGAAAATTCGAAGAGAGGTGTCATCCGCTAAGACGCTTATCGTGATCACAGGGCCAACGGCCGTAGGCAAAACAGCCTTGTGTCTCGACATAGCCCAGCACTTTGGCATACCTATCATCAATGCCGATTCGAGGCAGATTTACAAGGAACTGAAGATAGGGACAGCAAGTCCCACAATCGAGCAAATGCGACGAGTGCCCCACTACTTTGTGGGTTCGCTCTCGCTGCACGATTACTACAGTGCATCGCTCTTTGAACAACAGGTTCTGGAAATTCTGCAGCGCGAATTCGAGCATAGCGACTATGCCCTGCTTACTGGCGGCAGTATGATGTATATTGATGCTGTGTGCAACGGTATCGACGACATACCGACTGTGGACGATGAGACGCGCGAAACCCTGAAACGCCGACTGGCCGACGAAGGACTTGAAGCGCTGGTGGAAGAGCTGCGACAGCTTGACCCTGAGTACTACGAGATAGTTGACAAGCAGAACCCTCGCCGCGTGGTGCACGGACTGGAGATATGCCTGATGACAGGTAAGACTTACACCTCGTTCCGCAAACGCGAAAAGAAAGAACGCCCGTTCCGCATTGTGAAAATCGGACTGAACCGCGACCGCGAGGAACTGTACAACCGCATCAACCAACGCGTTGACCAGATGATGACCGACGGACTGCTGGACGAAGCACAACGTTTGTACCCGATGCGCCACATGAACGCGCTCAACACGGTGGGTTATAAAGAGATGTTTGCCTACATCGACGGCACCTGGACACTGGAAGAGGCCGTTGAACGTATAAAGGGTAACACCAGGCGATACGCACGCAAACAATTAACATGGTATAAGAAAGATGAACAGATAAGGTGGTTTCACCCTGACGAAATAGAACAAATTTATAGTTACATATCTCAAGACTATGAGCAACGAAACAACTGAAAAGATGATGGGCTGGCTGAATCTGGCTCAACAGAAAATCAAAGGCTTCTGGCCTTGGTATAAAGGCTTGTATCAGGGACGTGCCTGGTACGTAAAGACACTGGTGGGCATCGCTTCGCTGGTGGTGGCTTTCTTCCTGTACTTAGGAGCCGTTGACATGAACTTCCTGTGGCTGTTTGGTAAGAGCCCCTCGATGAGCACCATCAAGAACAAGCGCCCAGCCGAGGCTTCGATGATTCTCAGTGCCGATGGCAAACAGATTGGTAAGTTCTTTAGCGAGAACCGTACCCCTGTAGGCTACGACGATGTTAACCCCGCCTTCTGGAAGGCCCTGATTGATACCGAGGATGAGCGTTTCTACAGTCATCATGGTATCGACTATCAGGCTTTTGCTGCTGCCCTGAAGGATTACGCCCTTCATCACGATGCACGTGGCGCATCAACCATCACACAGCAGTTGGCCAAGAACCTGTTCCGTACACGTTCGGAGTATTCTACAGGTTTGCTGGGTAACATCCCCGGTATCAAGATGCTCATCCTGAAGAGTAAGGAGTGGATTACAGCCTACAAGCTGGAGTTCTTCTTTGATAAGAACGAGATTCTGACACAGTATGCCAACACCGTGGATTTCGGTTCGAACGCATTCGGTATCAAGACAGCTTGTAAGACTTACTTTGGTTGCTCGCCAAAGGATCTCACTACCGAGAATGCAGCTGTGCTGGTAGGTATGCTGAAGGCTACCACCTACTACAACCCGCTGATTAACCCCAACAACTCGCTGAAGCGCCGTAACATTGTGCTCGACCTGATGCACCAGCACGGCGACCTGACCAAGCAGGAGTGCGACTCGCTGAAGCAGCTGGAGATTAAGCTCGACTATAGCGTGGAGAATGCCTACGACGGCGAGGCGAACTACTTCCGCGAGGCTGTGGCCGACTTTATGAAGGGTTGGTGTACCGACTACTACGGCGAGAACAACAAATACGCTTACTACACCGAGGGACTGAAGATTTACACCACACTCGACTCGCGTATGCAGAAGTATGCCGAGGAGGCTGCCGTGAAGCAGATGAAGCAGGTGCAGAAGAGCTTTAACTCGCACTGGGGCAGCACTAATCCCTGGCAGGACGAGCGCCACGTTGAGATTCCCCACTTTATCGAGGATCTGGCCAAGAAGACACCTTATTATAAATATCTGAGTAGAAAGTTCGAGGATAATCAGGATTCTATCGATTACTATCTGAACCTGCCTCATAAGGTACGCCTGTTCGACTACGACAGCGAGACTGGCTATATCGAGAAGGAGATTTCTACACTCGACTCGCTGCGCTATATGGAGCGCTTTATGCACTGCGGATTTGTGGCCATCGAGCCTCAGACCGGACACGTAAAGGCTTGGGTGGGCGACGTTGACTTCAAGACCTGGAAGTACGACAAGGTTACCGCTATGCGTCAGCCTGGTTCTACCTTCAAGCTGTTTGTTTACACCGAGGCCATGAATCAGGGCATCACCCCTTGCGACACCCGTAAGGACGAGTACTTCTCGATGAAGGTGATGGATCACGGCGAGGAGGTGACATGGGCACCAACCAATGCCGACGGACGTTTCTCGAACGCCGACATCACCCTGAAGCAGGCATTTGCTATGAGTATCAACTCGGTAGCCGTTCGCCTGGGTCAGGAGTGCGGTATCGACAATATCGTTAAGACTGCCCACGACATGGGTATCAAGAGCAAGCTCGACGCTACCCCAGCCTTGGCTCTGGGTTCGAGCGACGTAAACCTGCTGGAGATGGTAAGCGCTTACTGCACACCTTGTAACGATGGTGTACAGCACGATCCCGTACTGGTAAGCAAGATTGAGGACCGCGACGGTAACGTGATTTACGAGGCTCCCACACAGGGCGAGCAGGCCATTCCTTACCGCAGCGCCTTCCTGGTACAGCAGCTGCTGATGGGTGGTATGAGCGGTACCAGCTCACGACTGAGAGGATTTGTAGGTTATGACGTGACCGACACCGACTTTGGTGGAAAGACCGGTACATCAAACAACCACTCTGATGCCTGGTTTATCGGCACCACACCTAACCTGGTTTGTGGCGCATGGGTAGGCGGCGAGTATCGTTGCATCCACTTCCGTTCGGGTATGCTGGGTCAGGGTAACCGTACGGCACTGCCCATCTGTGGTTACTTCCTGGGTAGCTTGCTCAAGGATCCTGCCTTCCAGAAGTATCACGCTAAGTTTGGTGCATCAAAGGATAATTCGCTCACACAGGCTATGTATGGTTGCGGCGGTTATCTGGCTATGCCTTCGGATTCCGACTCAATCGCTGTTGACTCGCTCCACGTTTCGGAGAGCGGCGAACTGATTGAGGTGCAGGGCGACGGCAGTATCAAGACCGGTGAGGCCGACCACGAGAACGCCAACACCACACCAACACCAAACAATAACGGCGAAGCTACCGAGAAAAAAGATTAATGCAAGCAGAACAGCAACTTGATTTGGACAACAAAGAGTGGCAAGACGCTCTCCAAATCATCAACTATACACGGCGCTCGCTTTTCCTAACCGGAAAAGCGGGCACTGGTAAATCTACCTTTCTGCGCTACGTTTCGAAGAACACCAAAAAGAAGCACGTGATACTGGCACCTACCGGCATTGCAGCTATCAATGCAGGTGGCTCAACACTTCACAGCTTTTTTAAACTCCCCTTCCACCCGCTATTGCCCAACGATGTGCAGTACAGTTGGAAGAACCTGAAGAAAACCCTGAAATATAACGGCGCCCAGTGCAAACTGATACGCGAGGTGGAGCTGATTATCATCGACGAGATATCGATGGTGCGTGCCGATATTATCGACTTTATAGATAAGGTATTACGCGCGTACACGCGTAACCCCGAGCCGTTTGGTGGCAAACAGCTGTTGCTGGTGGGCGATATCTACCAGCTGGAGCCTGTGCTGAAGGACGACGACCGACAGCTGTTGCAGCCCTTCTACCCTTCGGCTTATTTCTTTAACGCCAAAGTGTGGCAGACCATGCCGATTGTGTCTATCGAGCTGCGTAAGGTGTATCGCCAAACCGACGATAAGTTTATCGCCATCCTGGATCGCATCCGCAACAACACCGCCACCCTGCACGATCTGGATTCGCTGAACAGTCGCGTACAAACCACTAACACCCAACACCCATCACCCACCACCCAACTAACAGTAACCCTCGCTGCCCGCAGGGATACCGTTGATTTCATCAACGACCAGCAACTGGATGCGCTGGACGGCGAAGTGAGCATGTTTAAGGGCGAAATCAAAGGCAACTTCCCTGAGAGCTCGTTGCCCACCCCTATGGAGCTGCACCTGAAACCAGGCGCACAGATTATCTTTATCAAGAACGATAAGGAGAAGCGTTGGGTTAACGGTACGCTGGGCACCATCGAGTATATCGACGAGGAAGGCGGCGTGATTGGCGTGATGACCGAAGATAACGAGGAGTTTGACGTGGAGCGCGACATCTGGGAGAACATGCGCTACACCTTTAACGAGAAGGAACAGAAAATTGAGGAAGAACTTTTAGGCACCTATACCCAATTCCCGCTGCGCTTGGCATGGGCCATAACGGTACACAAGAGTCAGGGACTGACATTCTCGCAAATCTCGATCGACTTTGGTGGCGGTGGCGCTTTTGCAGGCGGACAGACTTATGTGGCCCTTTCGCGTTGTACATCGCTCGAAGGCATCACACTGAAAGAGCCCTTGCGCCCCAGCGATATCTTTGTACGCGCCGAGGTAGTAAGGTTTGCCAATCAGTACAACAACCAGCAGATAATTAACCAGGCCCTGCAGGAAGGTAAGGCCGACCGCGAATACCACGATGCCGTAACCGCCTTTGACCGAGGTGATTTCAAATCATTCCTCGACTCATTCTTCAAAGCCATCCATCTGCGCTACGATATCGAGAAGCCGCATATCCGTCGTTATATCCGTCATAAGCTGGAGATTATCAATCGCCAGAAACGCGAGATAGAACGCCTGAAGGACGACCACGAAGCAGAGATGGCCCAGCTGAAGAACGAACTGGATGCCAAGCGCGAGATGCTGAAGCGCCTGGCTGCCGAATACACCATCATGGGCCGCGAGTGCGAGCACGAACACATGACCGAAGCCGCTATCCGCAACTATCAGAAAGCACTCGAATTATACCCTGATGCCGGCGACGCACAACGCCGACTGAAAAAACTTCAGAAAACAACTAAATAAATCACCCCCTCCTCTTTGTTCATAATTCTAAATTCTTAACTATCAAAATACCCCCATTTTGCAATCGTTTACATAGCAATTTTTGTTAATTTTGTTTAAATAGCAACTTTGTGTAGGCACACAGAGCCGATTCGTCAAAAAAAAACGCGAAAAAATTTGTGAGTTTCCAAAAAAAGCCTTACCTTTGCCACCGTTATCCTGAAAACAATCTTTTTACCTTAGAAGACTAATACCTATTGAAGATATGGAGCGATCGCTTGCGAAAGTCATTGCTCTTTTTTTTACCCCTACCCGAAAGGTTAATTTTTCATAAATAATAATAAACTATCAACTATAAACTATCAACTATCAATTAAAATATGTACCTTTGCACCCCGTTAGAGTCCGTTGGGGCAGAGTTAAGTGTGTACGAACGTATGCCGCCTCGCGGAAAAACCCCTAAATACAAATAAAAAGCAAATGTACGCAATTGTAGAAATTCAGGGTCAGCAGTTCAAGGCCGAGCAGGGCAAGAAGCTCTTCGTGCACCACATCAAGGATGTTGAGGCAGGCAAGACTGTTGAATTTGACAAGGTACTGCTCGTAGATGCTGACGGTGCAGTAAAGGTAGGCGCTCCCACCGTAGACGGAGCAAAAGTAGTGTGTGAAGTAGTGAACCCACTCGTAAAGGGTGACAAGGTCATCGTTTTCAAGATGAAGCGTCGTAAGGACTATCGCGTTCGCAACGGTCATCGTGAGCAGTTCACAGAAGTAGTAATCAAGTCGGTAATCGCTTAAAAACGTAGGAGGAACAACATTATGGCACATAAAAAAGGTGTAGGTAGTTCTAAGAACGGTCGTGAGAGCGCAGCTCAGCGACTTGGCATCAAGATCTTCGGTGGTCAGCAGTGCGTTGCTGGTAACATCATCGTTCGCCAGCGTGGTACAAAGCACAATCCTGGTAACAACGTTGCCATCGGTAAGGACGACACTCTCTACGCTCTCGTAGATGGTACCGTAAACTTCCACAAGGGCAAGTACAACAAGAGCGTTGTATCAGTAATTCCAAACGCTGAGGCCTAAGAGAATTATTAAGAAACACTTATTCCAAACAAACAACAGGATCCCGCACTCCGCAAGGAGTAGCGGGATTTCTGCTTTTTTTAGCTTATTTCTTTGGCTATTTAACCGATTATTTGTACCTTTGCGCCTTAGATAAAGAATATAAACTAATAAATACGTATTTAAGATGTTAACACTCAAACTCATCAATGAGGAAACAGAACGCGTAATTCGCGGATTGGAGAAGAAACACTTCGCCGGCGCCAAGGAGGCTATCGACAATGTACTGGCCGTTGACAAGCAGCGTCGCGAAGCTCAGCAGGAACTTGATAAATGCCTGAACGAGCAGAAGCAGCTCTCAGGACAGATAGGCCGTCTGATGAAGGAAGGCAAGAAGGACGAGGCCGAGCAGGTAAAGGCTCAGGTGGCTCAGCTCAAGGAGAAGTCAAAGGAGCTCGACGAGACTATGGCTAAGGCTCAGGAGGAGATGACCACTCTGCTGTGCCAGATTCCTAATATCCCTTACGACGAGGTTCCCGAGGGCAAGGTAGCTGAGGATAACCACGTAGTAAAGAGCAACCTGAAGGAGTGCACCGCTAACGACACCGTTGGCAACTGGGACGTTAACCCATCACTTGGTATCGCTAATCCCCTGCCCCACTGGGAGCTGGCCAAGAAATATAACCTCATCGACTTTGATCTGGGCGTAAAGATCACTGGTGCCGGATTCCCCGTTTATATCGGTAAGGGTGCCCGTCTGCAGCGTGCCCTCATCAACTTCTTCCTCGACGAGGCCCGTAAGAGCGGCTACACCGAGATTATGCCTCCTACAGTAGTTAATGCTGCATCAGGCTACGGTACAGGTCAGCTGCCCGATAAGGAGGGACAGATGTACCACTGCGAGGTTGATGACTTCTATCTCATCCCAACAGCCGAGGTACCTGTAACAAACATCTATCGCGACGTGATCCTCGACGAGAAGGATCTGCCTATCAAGAACTGTGCTTACACAGAGTGCTTCCGTCGTGAGGCTGGCTCATACGGTAAGGACGTTCGCGGACTGAACCGTTTGCACGAGTTCTCGAAGATTGAGATTGTACGTATCGATAAGCCCGAGCACTCAAAGGAGAGCCACAAGGAGATGCTGGAACACGTTGAAGGCCTGCTCAAGAAGTTAGAGCTTCCCTATCGTATTCTGCTGCTTTGCGGTGGCGATCAGAGCTTTACAAGCGCTATCTGCTACGACTTCGAGGTTTACTCAGAGGCTCAGGGACGCTGGCTCGAGGTATCAAGTGTATCTAACTTCGACACCTACCAGGCTAACCGCTTGAAGTGCCGCTATCGTAACAGCGAGACCAAGAAGACCGAGCTGTGCCACACACTGAACGGATCGGCTTTGGCTCTGCCTCGTATCGTGGCTGCCCTGCTGGAGAACAATCAGACCGAAAACGGTATCAAGATCCCAGCAGCACTCGTACCCTACATGGGTTGCGACATGATTGATTAATCAACAACTTACAAATACTTATGAACAAAATCGTTAGAAAAGAGCAGTTCTCTGAGAAAGTATTTCTCTTCGAGATCGAAGCTCCACTGATTGCAAAGAGCCGTAAAGCCGGTAACTTTGTGATTGTGCGCGTAGGCAAGAAGGGTGAGCGCATGCCGCTGACCATCGCTGGCGCAGACATCGAGAAGGGTACCATCACACTGGTTGTACAGATGGTGGGACTCTCATCTAAAAAACTCTGTGCCCTGAATGTGGGCGACTATGTGACCGACGTGGTTGGTCCATTAGGTAACCCCACAAAGATTGAGAACTACGGAACGGTAGTTTGCGCAGGTGGTGGACTGGGCGTTGCTCCTATGCTGCCCATCATCCAGGCCCTGAAGGCTGCTGGCAACCGTGTGCTCTCAGTAATGGCAGGTCGCTCAAAGGACCTGATTATCCTTGAGGATAAGGTACGCGAAAGTTCTGACGAAGTAATCATTATGACCGATGACGGTAGCTACGGCGAAAAGGGCGTAGTAACCGTTGGTATCGAGAAATTCATTGAGCAGGAGCCACACGTGGATAAGGTATTCGCCATCGGACCTCCAATCATGATGAAGTTCTCGAACCTCACCGCTCAGAAGCACAACATTCCTTGCGAAGTTAGCCTGAACACCATTATGGTTGACGGAACAGGTATGTGTGGCGCATGCCGACTCACTATCGGAGGCAAGACCAAGTTTGTTTGTATCGACGGTCCTGAATTTGATGGTGCTCTGGTTGACTGGGACGAGATGTTTAAGCGTATGGGCACCTTTAAGCGCGAAGAGCAGGAGGAGCTGGCCCACTACGAGGAGCATCTGGACAGTCTGAACGCCGAGGAGAAAGCCGAGGCTAAAGGTACCGACATCAAGATGGACAGCGATCCTACCAACGATCCCATCGAGGTGCTGACCGACCGCAACGCTGCTTGGCGCGATGAGCTCAGAAAGAGCATGAAACCAAAAGAGCGCACTCAGATTGAGCGCGTGATTATGCCTGAGCTCGACCCCGTTTATCGTGCTACCACACGTACCGAGGAGGTAAACATCGGACTTACCAAGGAGATGGCAATGACCGAGGCTAAGCGCTGTCTGGACTGCGCCAAGCCAACTTGTGTTGAGGGCTGTCCTGTAAACATCAACATCCCATCGTTCATCAAGAACATCGAGCGCGGTCAGTTCCTGGCTGCTGCTAAGGTGCTGAAGAACACCTCTGCCCTGCCCGCTGTGTGCGGACGTGTTTGTCCTCAGGAGAAGCAGTGCGAGAGCAAGTGTATCCACCTGAAGATGAACGAGCCCGCTGTAGCCATCGGCTACCTGGAGCGTTTCGCAGCTGACTATGAGCGCGAGAGCGGCAACATCAGTCTGCCTGAGATTGCACCAGCCAACGGTATGAAGATTGCCGTAGTTGGTTCGGGTCCTGCCGGACTGAGCTTTGCTGGCGATATGGTGAAGAAAGGTTATGATGTATATGTATTTGAGGCATTGCACGAAATCGGTGGTGTGCTGAAGTACGGTATCCCCGAGTTCCGTCTGCCAAATAAGATTGTAGATGTAGAAATCGAGAATCTGGCTAAGATGGGCGTTCACTTCCAGACCGACGTGATTGTGGGTAAGACCATCAGCGTAGAGCAGCTTGAGGCTCAGGGCTTCAAGGGCATCTTCGTTGGTTCGGGAGCCGGACTGCCAAACTTCATGAATATCCCTGGCGAGAACAGCATCAACATCATGTCATCAAACGAGTACCTTACCCGTGTGAACCTGATGGATGCCGCCAACCCCAAGACCGATACCCCACTGAACCCCGCCAAGAGCGTACTGGTTGTAGGTGGTGGTAACACCGCTATGGACTCTTGTCGTACAGCCAAGCGTCTGGGTGCCGATGTTACTTTGGTATATCGTCGTAGTGAGGTTGAGATGCCAGCCCGACTGGAAGAGGTGAAGCATGCTAAGGAAGAGGGCATTAAGTTCCTCACCCTGCATAATCCTATCGAGTATATTGCCGACGAGACGGGTGCCGTTAAGCAGGCCGTTCTGCAGGTGATGGAGCTGGGCGAGCCCGATGCATCAGGTCGCCGCAGTCCTGTTCCCGTTGAGGGTAAGACCGTAACACTCGATGTTGATCAGGTGATTGTGGCCGTTGGCGTATCACCAAACCCACTGGTACCAAAGAGTATCGAGGGCTTGGAGCTGGGCCGCAAGAACACCATCGCTGTGAGCGAGGAGATGCAGTCGTCTCGTGCTGAGATCTTCGCTGGTGGCGACATCGTGCGTGGTGGTGCAACAGTCATCCTCGCTATGGGTGATGGCCGTCGTGCTGCATTGAATATGGATAAGCATCTGCGTGGAGAAGCTTAATCAAGATAAAGAGAGCCATCGCCTCTGGCATCGTCTCAATGAGCGTTTTGTCAAGGCGATGGCTACTTATCATCTGATAGAAGATGATGACCGCATACTCGTGGGCCTATCGGGCGGTAAGGACTCGCTCCTGTTGCTCGAAATGCTGGCCAAGCGCTCGCGCATACAGCACCCACGTTTTACGGTAGAGGCCTTGCACGTTAGGATGGCAAACATCCACTACGAGACCGACACCAGCTACCTGCAGCAGTTCTGCGACAACCTGGGCGTAAAGCTCCACGTGCTAACTACTAGTTTTGAGGTTACCGATGAGGAAATCGCGAGCAATGAGAACCTAAAGTTCAAAGCTCAAAGCTCAAAGTTCAAAAGAAAGCAAAAGACGCCCTGTTTCCTGTGCTCATGGAACCGCCGCAAGCAGATGTTTAATCTGGCGCAGGAATTAGACTGCAACAAGATTGCCTTAGGGCATCATCAGGACGACCTGCTGCACACGGCATTAATGAATCTCACCTTCCAAGGCCGATTCGACACCATGCCCGCCCTACTCAGGATGCGCAAGATGCCACTCGCCATCATCCGTCCGCTGTGTATGATCGAGGAGAAAGACATCAAGCAATACGCTGAGTTGCAGGGGTATCAGAAACAGCAGAAACTCTGTCCCTACGAGACCCACTCGCATCGCGCCGACATCAAGCACATCTACGATGCTATCGAGCAGATGAACCCTGAAGCCCGCTACAGCATGTGGAACGCGCTGAACGCTGACAACAAACTAATAGAAGAATAAGATATGAACCTGAGAAAGATTACGATACTTGCATTGGCCGTACTGCTGTCGCTCCCGATGGCAGCACAGAAACGTAAACGTGTAAAGCCCAAAGCAAAGCCCGTGCCTGTGATCGAAGAGCTACAGGAGGATCCACGCATCACCAATATGCGCGAGATGACACAGCAAATTGTGATTATCGACAGTATCGTAACCGATAAGGAGCAGTTCTTGGCTTCAATCCGACTCTCATCCGAATCGGGTAAGCTGATGCCTACGGGCACCTTCTTCAACAATCAGCAGCAGGGTTGCCTTTACATCAACGAGATGGGTAACAAGGTGTACTTCAGTCAGCCTGTCGACACGCTGCAGCAGCTCTTCACATCCGACAAACTGGGTAACGAATGGAGCCGTGCGCAGCGCCTTACTGGTATCAGCGAGGGCATCAGCGAGGCCTCCTACCCCTTTATGCTTGCCGATGGCGTAACCTTCTACTTTGCCGGTAAGGGCGAAGAGAGTATTGGTGGCTACGACATCTTTGTGACACGCTACGACTCGCGTAGTGGTTCATTCCTGAAACCCGAGAATATCGGTATGCCTTTCAACTCTGAGGCCAACGACTACATGTACGCTATCGACGAAACCAACCGTATCGGTTACTTCGCCAGCGATCGTCGCCAGCCTGAGGGCAAGGTATGTATCTATATCTTCGTGCCATCAGAGACACGTAAGACTTACGATGGCGCCGTGTATTCAGAAGAGCAGATCCGTAATCTGGCTGATATCACCAGCATTGCTGATACCTGGGGCGATGGCGCTGAGCGTCAGGCTGCCCTCGAGCGTATCAAGCAGAAATACGCCGCTGGCACATCAGTCGAAAAAACAAACAACAAAGGTAAAGCGACAGTAAACTTCCAATCGAAAGAAGCCAAATCGCTCTACCCTGAGCTGGTGGAACAGCAGAGCAAGCTGGATACCGCCAACGCACGCCTGGCCCAGTTGCGCCAGCAGTATCACACAGCCAACACCAACGGTAGAAAAGTGCTGAAGAACGAGATTCTGAAGCTCGAAGCCGAGGTGGTAGAGTTGAACGCCAACGTAAAACAGTTGGATAAAGCAATCCGTAATGCAGAAATTAAAAGTAAAATTAAATAATACATACAGTCTATGAAGAAGAATTTTCCAGAATCAGAACTGATTATCAATGCCGATGGTTCATGTTTCCATCTGCATCTGAAGCCAGAACAGCTGGCCGACAAGGTGGTGCTGGTAGGCGATCCAGCCAGAGTAGACACCGTTGCAGCTCACTTCGACTCAAAGGAGTGTGAGGTTAGCAGTCGCGAGTTCCACACCATCACAGGTATGTATAAAGGCAAACGCATCACTGTACAGAGTCACGGTATCGGTTGCGACAATATTGATATCGTAGCCAACGAGCTCGACACGCTCGCCAACATCGATTATAACACCCGCGAGGAGAAAGCCGAGCATCGCACCCTCACCATGGTACGTATCGGTACCTGTGGCGGTTTGCAGCCCAACACCCCTACCGGATGTTTCGTAGCCAGCGTAAAGAGCATTGGTTTTGATGGTTTGCTGAACTACTATGCCGACCGTAATAAGGTGTGCGACCTGAAGCTTGAAGAGGCTTTTAAGCAGCACATGAACTGGAACCCCATCAAGGGTGCTCCTTACGTATCGGTAGCCGATGCTGAGCTTATCGACCGCATTGCAAAGGACGATATGGTTCGTGGTTATACTATCTCGTGTGGCGGATTCTACGGTCCTCAGGGTCGCGTGCTGCGTGCTAACATCGAGGATCCCAAGCAGAACGAGAAGATTGAGAGCTTTGAGTATGATGGCTTGAAGATCTGCAACTTCGAGATGGAGTCATCAGCCCTCGCCGGTATGGCATCGCTGCTGGGTCATCGTGCTATGACCTGCTGCATGGTTATCGCCAACCGCTACGCCCAGAAGATGAACACCGAGTACAAGAACAGCATCGATACCCTTATCGAAAAAGTTCTCGACCGCATCTAATGTTTAATCTTTAATGTTTAATCTTTAACGTTTAATGTCGGTCGACACAATTTGCGCACTCGCTACCGCCCCTGGCGGAGCAATAGGAATAGTAAGAATCTCAGGTAACGAAACACTTGAGATTCTTTCCCGTGTATTTACCAAGGACCTCACAAACGCCCATCCCAACACCATTCATTATGGGCATATCAAGAACGGCGAAGAGACGATTGACGAGGTTCTGGTAAGCGTATTCCGTGCCCCCCACTCTTATACGGGCGAAGAAAGCGCAGAGATTTCGTGTCACGGTTCACGTTATATCCTGAATAAGGTGTTAGCCTTGCTGATAGCCAATGGTTGTCGCCAGGCGGGCCCAGGTGAGTTTACACAGCGTGCTTATCTGAACGGCAAGATGGACCTCTCGCAGGCCGAAGCTGTAGCCGATCTGATAGCCTCAACCAATCAGGCTACCCACCAGATAGCAATGAGTCAGCTGCGTGGTCATTTTTCATCCAAGCTGGCCCAACTGCGCGAACAGCTGCTCAAGCTCACCTCACTCTTAGAGCTCGAGCTTGATTTCTCCGATCACGAGGATTTGGAGTTTGCCGACCGCAGCGAGCTGATGGATTTAACGAAAACGATTGACAATCACATTACCCGCTTGGCCAAAAGCTTCGAAACAGGTCAGGCACTTAAGCAAGGTATCCCTGTGGCCATTGTGGGCAAGACCAACGTGGGAAAATCTACCCTTCTGAATCGCTTATTGAAGGATGATCGCGCTATTGTGAGCGACGTTCATGGTACCACCCGTGATACCATCGAGGACACCATCGACATCAACGGTATCACCTTCCGCTTTATCGATACAGCAGGTATCCGACAGACCCAGGACGAGGTAGAACAGATAGGTATTACCCGCACATATGCCGCTATCGACAAGGCCCGCATCGTGCTTTGGCTGATTGACGCAGAACCTTCAACAGAAGAAATTAACGATATAATACAACACACTGAAAACAAGAAACTTATCGTTATCAAAAATAAAGCCGACAAGGCGGATAACAATAGTTACAAACTGTTAAATCGTCCATTTATCACCATCAGTGCTAAGTTTGGTACCGGTATCGAAGAGTTAGAGCAAGCCATCTACGAGGCAGCTAATATTCCTGCCCTAACCGAGAACGATATCATTGTTACCAACGCCCGTCATTACGACGCTTTGGTGCGTGCTCACGACAACATCCAACGCGTGATCGACGGTCTCCAAATGCAACTTAGCGGAGACCTTCTGAGTGAAGATCTCCGCCAAGCCCTTGACACCCTCGCCGAAATCACCGGCGGTCAAATCACCCCCAACGAAGTTTTAGGAAATATCTTTAAAAACTTCTGCGTGGGAAAGTGATTCTTGGGTTTTATTTCTTTTCCTTACCGTGAACGCTCTTAATCTTCATGCCTAACTTACCAGGCAGGACGGCGTTAAGACCTACGCCTACGATAGCCGAGAGGGCTAAGCCTGAGAAGTGGATAGGACCGAAGCTTACGTTATCGTCGGCACCGTATTTCACGCCGATGGCGATAACCAGAATCAAAGCAGCCACAAACACATTACGTGAAGAGTTGAAATCTACGCTATCCTCAACCAGGTTACGAACACCCACAGCCGAGATCATACCGTAGAGAATCAAGCTTACACCACCGATGGTAGCAGCAGGCATCAAGCCAATCAAGCAAGCGAACTTAGGACAGAACGACAGCAGGATGGCAAAGACAGCAGCCAGACGAATCACAGCGGGGTCGAACACCTTAGTAAGGTTCAGCACGCCGGTATTCTCGCCGTAAGTGGTGTTAGCAGGCGCACCAAACAGCGATGCAAAAGCAGTAGCCAGTCCGTCGCCCATCAGCGTACGGTGCAAACCGGGTTCCTTCAGGAAGTCCTTACCTACAGTAGAAGAGATAGCACACATATCACCGATGTGCTCCATGATGGTAGCGATGGCGATAGGCATGATGGCGATGATAGTAGAAATCAGGAACGTGGTATCCATATTATCCCACACAGCCAGCGCGGTCTGCTCCTTGCTGAAAGGCAAGCCAATCCAGTCGGCCTCGCCCAGCGAAGTAAAATCAACCTCGCCCATTGCAACGGCAACGCTATAGCTTACTACCACACCCAGCAGAATTGGAATAATCTTGATGATGCCCTTACCATAAATGCTGGCAACAATCACCGTTACAAGTGCTACGAGTGCCAATGGCCAGTTGGTGGTACAGTTCTGAATAGCGCTACCCGAGAGCACCAAGCCAATAGCAATAATCATAGGACCAGTAACCAAAGGTGGGAAGAAATGCAACACTCTCTCGATGCCAAACGACTTGATGAGTCCGGCCATCACGAAATAGCACAAACCGGCAAAGAGCACGCCGATACAGGCATAATCCAAAGCCAGCGTCTCGCTCATTCCCTGCTCTACGCCCAGTGCCTTCACCGACAGATAGCCGCCCAGGAAGGCAAACGATGAGCCAAGGAAAGCAGGCACCTTAAACTTGCTGATAGCATGGAACACCAATGTGCCGATACCCGCAAACAGCAAGGTCGACGACACTGACAAACCGGTTAACACAGGCACCAACACAGTGGCACCAAACATCGCAAACAAATGTTGTACACCCAAAATAATGTATTTTGGCATGCCCAGTTCTCTGGCATCAAAGATGCCCTCTTTTTCTTCTATCTGATTCATCTAAGTGAGAAATTTTATAAAATCGTGCAAATATACAAAAAATCCACAATACTCTCATGATTTTCCCCATTTTTATTTTTACCGAAAGAACTGTTTTCGCACACAATTTAGCTGTGTTCGCACACAATAGCTTGATGTATATCAAAAGAAATGCATTTTATTGCAAAAAGTATATCATTTTTATTGTATGGTAACGAAAATCGCCGTACCTTTGCATCGTCAAAAAGATACAGAGGTATTAGTTAGGTAATATAGATTGATTTAGGTTTTTATTTAGAGTTAATAGTTAGTTAGAATTTGGTTTTAGGTTTATTAGTTAAATTGGAGATAGGTATTTCTAAGGTGTTAGAAAAGATTTGTTAGTAAGGATAACAAAGACGCAGTGGTGACACTCCGTTTTTTCTCAGAAAAAGGTTTTTAGTTATTCATAGATTGTTGGTGCCGCCCTCGAGTCGTTGATGACTCTCGAGCGGCTTTTTTATGCACCAACAAACTAAATACAAGTTAGAATGAACGCATAGTGATATGGTTTGTTACCATCAATGGTGTATTGGGGCAGTGTGCGGCGCCCCCAGGTGTCGATGCCACCAACACCATGAATATTCAAATCGATATTGAGATTTACAAACTGCCCACGCTGAATTTCATACGGATGACGAGCCGCCTCAAGGTTTTCCTCACCATAATCCCAGGCACGAATGCAGAGTGGTTGTAATCCATCAATACGCAATGTGTTAGAACCATTAGATATACAGAACCAACGCACATCAGTACGGCATCCATTGTCTTGAGGACGTATGTATTCGGTTTCGAATTGTGACAATGGCATCTGATAAAGACCGAGGAAAGCACTCCGTTTGCGATCAGGATAGTTTTCCCAGGGTCCACGACCATAATACGCTATATTTGTCATATCAGCTGCCAAACGCATACGCATGCCCAACTTTGGTATAATTGGGCGATTTGTTTCTGTGGGCTGATAGTCAACATCAACAAGAATGCTACGCTCATTAAGCACGGTGTAACGCACCTTCACATCTTTTACCTCTTTCCACATAGCTACACGCCCCGCAAAACCAGCGGCATGCTGATTGTCATTTTCTGGTTTCCAGAAATATGGTTCGAGGGGGGCTTGCAGCACTTCGCGCCCATCTATCATCCATGACGTGAGTGCGTTACCACGGATGGTAATGCCATTACCTGCAACAAGAGAATCAGAAGGAGTCACTACTGGTTTCGGGAACACATAAGGCGAAAGCACAAACTGCTCACTGGCTACCACAAATCCTTTCTGAGCCCAAGGCATATCCTGACGCAAATGCGCAGCCACATTCAACAGTCGTTCACCATCAATCACGATAGTATCACACGTGATGTCGTACTCACTCACATCAGTAAAACTGTCACGATTGATAATATGAATGCTATCCCCTTGTAACACAAACTGCAAAGGTTGATACACATGTTGTACCTCATAGTAATGTGGATGTGGCGTACGGTCGGGTGCCAGCAAACCATTGATACAGAAGGCATCTAAGTTTGGTTTATCACCAAAGTCGCCTCCATAAGCCCAGAACTTCTTATCCCCATCTTTCTTAACGAGTCCCTGGTCCACCCAATCCCAAATGGCAGCGCCACAGATACTTGAGTCGGCATATATCACATCCCAGTACTCCTGCAGGTTACCCACGGAGTTACCCATGGCGTGGGCATATTCGCGTGCTATCAGCGGTTTCTCAGTTTCTTTGATAGCCTCACTGCGCAGTTCGTCGGGTGCAGGATAACCAAAGTCGTGCAGAGCGGAGTAGCGTGGATGACAATCGTAGAAAGGCAGGCGTGTAGAGTCAAGCTCGCACACCTTGTCATACATTGCCTGAATATTAGGACCTACCCCACCCTCATTTCCAAGACTCCAAAGGATGACGCATGGATGATTGAAGTCACGTTTCACCAACGATTCTGCGCGATCCACATGTGCCTGCTTCCAAGCCTCATCATGCCCCATCTCTTCGTTGGCATAGCCATAGCCATGACTCTCCTGATTAGCCTCGTCCATCACATAGAGCCCCCATCTATCGCAGAGTTCATAAAGATATTCGCGATCAGGATAGTGCGACGTACGCAGAAAATTAATATTGGCCTGCTTCATCAGTCGAATGTCCGTCTCATAGGTAGCATCATCTACATAGCGCCCTGTGATAGGATGATGGTCATGACGATTCACGCCGCGCAACTTTACATTCTTGCCGTTGATTTTGAAAACCTCTCCAACGGTTTCTACCCGTTTCACTCCCAGATGATAATCAAAATGCTCAACCACGTTACCCTTCTTATCTACGAGTTCAACGCTAAACGGATAGAGATGAGGCTTCTCAGCCGACCACAAACGGGGATGATCTATCAGGTGCGAAAGCTTAACATGCATGATATCGCCTGCCCCCAGCGTTTTCAGAGCCCCATCGATGGTATGTCCATCCAACTTCAGCACAGCCTTCATATTTTTAGCCACTGAGCGACCGCTATTACAAACGGCAATATCAGCAGTCACACTGGCTTGAGAAAAATGTCGGTTAGGAACAGCCGTTACATGGTAGTCGGCAATATGCACCAAGGGGCGCACCCACAACTGCACCTCACGGAAGATGCCAGAAAGGCGCCACATATCCTGATCTTCCAGATAACTGCCATCGCACCAACGATAAACCTCGACAGCCAGTTTGTTCTCACCTTCATGCAGATACTGCGTCACATCAAACTCGGCCGGCGACATGGAATTCTGACTATAGCCCACCTGCTTTCCATTCAACCAAACATACATCGCCGAATGGACACCACCGAAATGCAGAATAAGATTCTGTGATAGCATTGCTTTAGTGACGTTGATATAGGTAACATAGGAGCCTACAGGATTGCGGTTCTCATAGGCCGTCCAGTCACGTGGCGGTTCACTTGTCACACTGGGCCGATCACGCTTAAAAGGATAGTCTATATTAGTATAGATAGGTGTGCCAAAGCCCTGGGTCTGCCAGTTGCCAGGCACCTTGATTTTATCCCATGCGCTCACATCGAAATGCTCCGCATAAAAGTCAACCGGTCTCTCCTCTGGTTTGCGGCTCCAATGGAAGAACCACTCACCATCCAGACTCACAATCTCCTTGCACTCATGCCACCTAGAAGGTAACTGCAAAGTAGCATGATAAGGCAATTTATTGATACCAAGAACAGCAGGGTTCTCCCAATCACGAGATGTCTGCGCCTGACCATCAACAGCCAGCGCCAACATCAATGCGAAAAAAATTCTTTTCATTCTAATTGATGCTAGTAGTAGCTACAGGCAGACTACTCTTCACACTCACCTGCACCTTACCCTTCTTATGGGTGCTACGTACCACGATGATGGCACGACCTTTAAAAGTAGTGGCGCGTGGCGATGTCTTTATTTCGCGGTCCTTCAGGTCGGCAGAGGCAAAAGCCATCAGCGTGGCCTGGCCCTTTACAATAGCCTCGCAGGAGATAGCAGCATCAGGACATACCCTACCCTCTTTATCCACCACCTCGACGGTGATATAGGCCAGCGACTGCCCGTCGGCAGTCAACTTGGTGCGGTCGGCTGTCAGGCGCAGACGGGCAGGCTCACCGGCAGTGGCCAGCGTAACAGTCTCATCACCAGCCTCAGCCCGCAAGGTGCCAGCCTCGTAAGGCAACGTAAACACAGCCTTAAACTCTGTATCGCGGCTCACCTTCTTCGTGCCCACCAGTTGGTCGTTCAGATAGAGTTTCACCTCGGGCGCCTTGGTATATACCTCTACATCGATGGGCTTACCTTCCCAGCCAGCCCAGTTCCAGCTCTCCCATGTGGGCCATACGCTCCAAGAGGTTTCATATATCTTACCATGATAGCCATTGGGCTCCTTCACTGCCATGTAGAGTGGTTCATTATCATTCCACAGCATACTGCGGTAATGGCTGATGGGGCGACGCCAGCCGGTCATATCCACATCACCGCAGCAGGCGCCGTGCCAATCGGGTTGTCCGCCTTCGGCATAGCTCTCGCCTGGGCGCTCACCCTCATAGTAGTAGCGCCCGATGCCCGACTCTCCCAGATAGTCGAGACCTGTCCATACCATATCACCAATCACATAAGGATAATCATGCACGGTAGCCCAGTTGCGGAAAGCCCCACGTGGATAGCTCTCAGTCTGCCACATCACGCGCTTGGGGTCGCGCTTATGGTCAGTAGCATGCTTGAATATCATGTAGTTATAGCCTGCAATATCCAGCACCTCAAAGTGTGGGTCGTAAATCTCCCAATCGCGATCCCAGGCACAGAGGGCCTCGGTCACAGGACGTGTCTTGTCGCACTCCAGCACAGCAGCCTTCAACTTTCGAGCAGTGGTTACCACAGCTATCTCCTTGCGCTCTATCACCTCGTTGCCGATGCTCCATGAGATGATGCTGGGGTGATTGCGGTCGCGCATCACCATGGCATGGATATCCTCACGATAGCATGAATCGATGAGTGTAGAATAGTCATAGGGTTTCTTGGCTGTGCGCCAACCATCGAAAGCCTCTCCGATAACCAGCATACCCAACGAGTCGCAGGCATCCAGGAAAGCACGTGTTGTGGGGTTATGACTGGTACGAATCAGATTGAACCCGGCAGCCTTCATCAGGCGCACCTTACGTATCTCTGCGTCATCGAAAGCCATGGCTCCTATCACACCGTCGTCGTGGTGCACGCAGGCACCATTCAACAGCATGGGCTTGCCGTTAAGCACAAATCCTTTCTCAGTATCGTAGCTGAACGAGCGCACGCCAAATTTTGTTGAGCATGGAGAATTCTGTGTTGAGAGCTTAGTGTTAACAGTATAGAGATAGGGATCCTGGGGTGACCAGAGATGGGGATTCTGGATGGTATAGCTAAAGCATACCGACTTACTCTCGCCTGCCTGGAGCTCCACCTGCTGTTGCTTGCCTTCCACTTCTACAATGGCCTGACCGGCGTTAGCAGCCTCGTTCTGCACCGTCACTTCTACATTCACTGTGGCTTCTTTAGTCGATATGTTGCTCGTGGTAACAAACACGCCGTTCTCGGCGATGTGCAGGAGTGGCATCGTCTGCAGCCACACGTGACGATAAATACCAGAACCAGAATACCAGCGACAGTTCACCTGCTGACTATTATCAACCTTCACCACCACTTCATTCAGGCGCTTGTCCTTATATAAATAAGGTGTCACATCCACGGTGAAGGGGGTATAGCCATAGGCATGCTGCCCAGCTTTCTGTCCATTCACAAACACCTCGGCACGCTGATACACACCCTCGAAGTGTAATTTCACCAACTCACCCTTAGGAGTAGCAAAAGCCTTACGATACTCCCCCTTGCCAGCGGGGAACCATCCGCCGTCGGTACCCGTGGCACCGGTTTCAGGATTAGAGGCATACGAGATGTCCCAATCGTGAGGTAGGTTTACACTGATGATCTTGCCATCGTGGCTGAAATGCCAGCCATTGTCGAATAGTTGCTGTGTCTGTGCCTGGGCACCCATACAGGCTCCCAACAGCACAGCACATAAAGTTAGTTTTTTCATTTTAAGTTATTGTTTTTTAAATAAAAGAATTACTCTTCCATCAGTTTACGGTATCGGGCGCGTTTAGGCTCCTCTAAGCCTAAGCGCTGGGCCTTGTTACTCTCGTACTCGCTGTAGTTACCCTCGAAGTAGAACACATTTCCTTCGCCCTCGAAAGCCAGGATGTGTGTACAGATACGATCCAGGAACCAACGGTCGTGACTGATGATAACAGCACAACCGGCAAAAGCCTCCAGACCTTCCTCGAGCGCACGCAGGGTGTTTACGTCAATATCGTTGGTAGGCTCGTCGAGCAACAGCACGTTGCCTTCCTGCTTCAGCGCGATGGCCAGATGCAGACGGTTACGCTCACCTCCCGACAGTACGCCGCATTTCTTCTCCTGATCGGCACCACTGAAGTTGAATCGGCTCAGATAGGCGCGCACATTCACGTCCTTGCCCCCCATGCGGATAGTCTCATTACCCTGACTCACTACTTCATATACCGATTTGTTTGGGTCGATATCTTTATGCTGCTGATCCACATAGCTCAACTTCACTGTTTCGCCTACTGAGAACTGACCTGCATCGGGCTGATCCAACCCCATGATGAGTCGGAACAGCGTGGTTTTACCCGCACCGTTAGGACCAATCACACCCACAATACCATTGGGTGGCAGATTGAAGTTCAGATCGGTAAACAATGTTTTCTCGGGGAACGACTTTGCTACATGCTCAGCCTCGATCACCTTATTACCCAAACGAGGTCCGTTAGGAATAAAGATTTCCAGCTTCTCTTCCTTCTGCTTCTGCTCCTCGTTCAGCATCATCTCGTACGAGTTCAGACGGGCTTTACCCTTAGCGTGACGGGCCTTAGGCGCCATACGTACCCACTCCAACTCGCGCTCCAGAGTCTTGCGACGCTTCGAAGCCGATTTCTCTTCCTGTGCCAAACGCTGACTCTTCTGCTCCAGCCAGCTTGAGTAGTTACCCTTCCAGGGGATACCCTCGCCGCGATCCAGTTCCAGAATCCACTCAGCCACATCATCCAGGAAGTAACGGTCGTGCGTAACGGCAATCACCGTACCCTCGTACTGCTGCAGGTGCTGCTCCAACCAATCGATACTCTCAGCATCGAGATGGTTGGTAGGCTCATCGAGCAACAACACATCAGGCTTCTGCAGCAACAAGCGGCACAAAGCCACACGGCGGCGCTCACCACCCGAGAGGTTCTTCACGCTCCAATCACCAGGAGGACAGTTCAGCGCAGCCATCGCGCGATCCAGCTTCGAGTCCATATTCCAGGCATCGGTAGCGTCGATGATATCCTGCAGTTCAGCCTGACGCTGCATCAGCTTATCCATCTTATCGGCATCCTCGTAATATTCTGGTAATCCGAACTTTACGTTTATCTCGTCGTACTCGGCCAGCGCATCGTACACGTGCTGCACGCCTTCCATCACGTTCTCCTTTACCGTTTTCTCCTCGTTCAAAGGTGGTTCCTGTGGCAGATAACCCACGCTGTAGCCTGGGCTCCACACCACGTTTCCCTGATACTGCTGATCCAGTCCGGCGATAATCTTCATCAACGTAGATTTACCGGCACCATTCAAACCGATGATACCAATCTTAGCGCCATAGAAAAAGCTCAGGTAGATGTTTTTGAGTACTTGTTTCTGATTTTGCTGGATAGTTTTGCTCACGCCAACCATCGAGAAAATCACTTTCTTGTCGTCAACTGTTGCCATATTGATTTATTGATTTTTGTTATTTGGCGCAAATTTACTAAAAATCCTTGAATTGTGCTTTGTTTTCGGCAAATTTCTTTGCCAAACAGATTATTTTGCCTATTTTTGCACCTAACAAACATTAATTATTTAGGTTATGGTAAAGCATATTATTCTTTGGACATTGAATCCAGAACTGAGTGAAGAGGAGAAGCAGACCGTTAAGGCAGGTATCAAGGCTGGTCTTGAGGGATTGGTAGGTAAGGTACCCGGACTGCTTGATGTTAAGGTTCATATCGATGGCCGTCTGGCTTCATCAAATGCCGACGTGATGCTCGACAGCACGCTCGAAAGCGAAGAAGCGCTGAAGGGCTATGCCGTTCACCCCGAGCATGTAGCCGTAGCCAACGGTAAGGTTCGTCCTTACACCGTTCAGCGCTCCTGCCTCGATTTCGAGATCTAAACCATATTCTGTGGTTTTCCGCTAATAAAGCAACGTACATTTTCGGTTGCTACCTGTATCAGTCGCACTCTTGCTTCGGTGCTTGCCCAAGCAATGTGCGGCGTGATATAAGCGTTGGGCTGCTTCTGCAGTTTATTATCGGCAGCAGGCGGTTCAACGGTCATCACATCAGCACAGAAGGCACCCAGTCGGTTTTCTTCCAGCGCTTCAGCCACAGCATCGTCGTCAATCAGCGGTCCGCGACCGGTATTAATCAGGATGGCCGATGGCTTCATCTTCTTCAGACTCTCTTTATTAATAAGGTGACGCGTGCTGTCGGTTAACGGACAGTGCAGCGACAGCACATCGCTGGTAGCCAACAACTCATCCAGATTTACTTTCTCGATACCGGCAGGCAGCACCTCTTTACTGCTCAGCGCCTTTACCTTCATACCGAAAGCCAGCGCAATCTGGGCCACACGCATACCGATATTTCCCAAACCTACAATGCCGAATGTCTTACCGGCCAGCTCGGTCAGTGGGGCATCCCAGTAGCAGAAGTCCTTACTCCTACTCCACTTGCCCTCGCGGTTCTGCTGGGCATAATGCTCTGTTCGGTTAGTTACCGTAAGCAGATGCGAGAACACCATCTGTGCCACGCTCTCGGTGCTGTAAGCCGGCACGTTGGTTACCACAATGTCGCGCTCGTGTGCCGCCTTGATATCCACCACGTTGTAGCCTGTTGCCAGCACGCCGATATACTTCAGCTTGGGCAACTGTGCCATCACCTCGCTGGTTATCAGCACCTTGTTGGTTAACACCACGTCGGCCTCGGCCGCACGTACTACCGTCTCCTGGGGCGCCGTACGCTCATACACCGTAACATCGCCCAACTTCTCCAGCTCGTTCCACGACAAATCGCCAGGATTAGCTGTGTACCCGTCAAGAATTACTATTTTCATTGTTGTGTTAGAATTTGGTGCAAAGATACAATTTTTTTTTGTAATTTGCCAGAAAAGAATTAATTTTGCACCCGAAATGGAAAAATTTGAAGAACAATTACGTAATGATCTGCACCAGTTTCTGCAGAGTTTGAACGAGGTAGATGAGCGCCTGCCCGAGTGCCCCGATGTAGAAGACAAGTGGGAGGAGATAGCCAAGGCTTATATCCCCGATGGCATTCGCGAGTTCCAGGCTTATCCTTCGGCCTCGTTGGGTTGGATGATGTATATCGGTCTGGCCGTAGCCAAGATGTGGGATACCGAATGGGAGATCTACTCGAAGGTAGAAGACCTGTATGCTTACATGCGCGACAAGCGCGGCTACGATGCGATGGACGAATACATCCGTGAGGAAGTGCTCCTGCTGCAGGGCGACGATTACAGCGCTCTTGAAAAACTTACCGGCGAGTGCGCCCAGCGTGTTTACAACGCACTGATGCACCAGCACCTGGAGCCCGGCACCAAAGAGGCTTTCAACGGTTATGTGAGCTGTCTGCACCAGCTTTACCTGATGGGAGCCGCCATTCAGCTTAAGCGCATGGGTTATCACATGACCAAGGTGCAGTAAGCCCTGCGCCCGCTTGCTGATAACAACAAAAAATAAGCCCCGCCGATTGGCGAGGCTTTTTAATTATATCTCAAGAAATGATTTATTTCTTGTTCAGGGCGAGGTCGATAGCAACTGCTACAGAAACAGTAGCACCTACCATTGGGTTGTTACCCATACCCAGGAATCCCATCATCTCAACGTGTGCAGGTACTGATGAAGAACCAGCGAACTGAGCGTCAGAGTGCATACGACCCATGGTGTCGGTCATACCGTAAGAAGCAGGACCAGCAGCCATGTTATCTGGGTGCAGAGTACGACCGGTACCACCACCAGAAGCTACTGAGAAGTAAGGCTTACCAGCGAGTACGCGCTCCTTCTTGTAAGTACCAGCTACTGGGTGCTGGAAACGTGTTGGGTTTGTAGAGTTACCAGTGATTGATACGTCTACGTTCTCCTTCCACAGGATAGCTACACCCTCACGTACGTCGTCAGCGCCATAGCACTTAACCTTCAGACGGCTAGGATTGTTACCGTAAGGAACCTCCTTAACCACGTTCAGATCACCAGTGAAGTAATCGAACTTAGTCTGTACGTATGTGAAACCGTTGATACGGCTGATGATCTGAGCAGCGTCCTTACCAAGACCGTTCAGGATAACGCGCAGAGGATTCTTACGAACCTTGTTAGCCATCTCAGCAATCTTGATAGCACCCTCAGCAGCAGCGAAGCTCTCGTGACCAGCGAGGAAAGCGAAGCACTCAGTCTCCTCACGGAGCAGACGAGCGGCGAGGTTACCGTGACCGATACCTACCTTACGATCGTCGGCTACTGATCCGGGGATACAGAAGCTCTGCAGACCGATACCGATGGCCTCAGCAGCCTCGGCAGCAGTCTTAACGCCCTTCTTGATGGCGATAGCAGCACCACAAACATATGCCCATTTAGCGTTCTCGAAGCAGATCAGCTGTGTGTCCTCACACATCTGATATGGATCGATACCAGCCTTTTCACAAATCTCATTGGCCTCCTCGATAGAGTTGATGCCATTCTCCTTCAGAGCAGCAAGAACCTGGTTGATACGGCGCTCCTGACTCTCAAACTGTACTTTTCTAATCATTGTCGTATCCTCCTATTATTCTTTACGTGGATCAATTGCCTTAACTGCACCCTGCTCCTCGGTTGTACGACCGTAAGAACCAGTGAACTTCTTCATAGCCTCGTTGGCGTCCATACCGTTCTTGATGGCCTCCATCATCTTGCCGAGGTGTACATACTCGTAACCGCAAACCTCGTTGTTAGCGTCGAGGTACTGCTTTGTGATGTAACCCTCAGTGAGCTCGAGGTAACGTGTACCCTTAGCAACGGTGCCATAAAGTGTACCAGTCTGTGAGCGAAGACCCTTACCGAGGTCCTCAAGACCAGCGCCGATAGCCAGACCGCCCTCAGAGAAAGCACTCTGTGTACGTCCGTAAACAATCTGCAGGAAGAGCTCGCGCATAGCGGTGTTGATAGCATCGCAAACGAGGTCGGTGTTCAGAGCCTCGAGGATGGTCTTACCAGGCAGAATCTCAGAAGCCATAGCAGCTGAGTGAGTCATACCAGTACATCCGATGGTCTCAACAAGAGCCTCCTGGATTACACCGTCCTTAACGTTCAGGCTCAGCTTGCAGGCACCCTGCTGAGGTGCGCACCAGCCAATACCGTGGGTGTAACCAGAAATTTCCTTGATTTCCTTTACTGCTACCCATTTGCCCTCCTCGGGGATAGGTGCAGGTCCATGGTAAGCGCCCTTACAAACGCTACACATGTTCTCCACTTCTTTTGAATAAATCATTGATAATAAAACATTTAAATGTTAAACAACTTAATATATCCTTCTTTTTGACCTACAAAATTACTCCAATTATTTGATATTACCATTTTTAGGGTCTATCATTTAGGAATTATTAACCAACTAGCAGGTTTACAGACCTCTATACTTCAGGAAACCCGAAGCGTCGGGATTCTTCATGCCAGTAAAGTCGGTAAACATTTCCATCTGGTCCTTGGTGTTACCGCGGCTCAGCACCTTCATTCGGAAGGCATCGCCGGTCTCGGGTTTCAAGGCGCCCAACTTCTCAAAGGTATCGGCCACGTTGCAGGCCAGCACCTCGGTCCACAGATAGCTGTAGTAGCCGGCAGCATAACCTCCGCCCCAAACGTGGTTGAAGTAAGAAGTGCTGTAGCGTGGTGGAATCTGGGTATCGTAAAGACCGATCTTCTTCAGCGCGTCGATTTCGAACTGCGCAGCGTCGTCGGCTGTAGGTATCTCGTTTACTGAAAGATGGTGCCAAGCCAGATCCAGACAAGTAGCAGCCAGGTTCTCGCCCAGGGCGTAGGCTGTTTGGAAGTTAATGCTCTTCAGCATCTTCTCCTTCAGGTCGGCAGGCATAGGCTCACCGGTAACAGTGTGCTTGGCGTAGTGGTCGAAGATCTCAGGAATCGAGGCAAAGCTCTCGTTAAACTGCGATGGCATCTCCACAAAGTCGCGAGCCACAGCGGTACCGCTCAGGGTGTTGTAATAACAGTTAGAGAGCATACCGTGCAGGGCGTGACCAAACTCATGGAACAGTGTTGTTACCTCGTCCCAGGTAATCAGCGTGGGCTGACCCTCGGGAGCCTTGGCATAGTTGGTTACATTATATATAATAGGCAACTGCTGGCGCAAGCCGCTCTGCTTGGCAAAAGCGCTCATCCAGGCACCGCCGCGCTTGGTGGGGCGGCGATAAGGATCGCTATAGAACAAAGCCAGCATTTTTCCATTCTTATCGCGTACCTCAAACACCTTCATGTCGGGGTGATAAGTAGGCACATCCTTGCGCTGTACGAAGTTCAAACCGTAAACACGATGAGCTGCGTAGAACACACCGTTCACAATCACGCTGTCGATGTTAAAGTAAGGCTTTACTTCGTCGTCGCTCAGGTTAAGCATCTCCTGCTTCATCTTAGCCGAATAGTAGAAACGGTCGTAAGGCTGCAGCTTGAAGTTGGGTCCCATCTCCTTGCGGGCAAACTCCTCGATGGCCTTGGTCTCGGCCTGGGCCTTTGGTGTGTACTCAGCAATCAGCTGCTTCAGGAAGTTGTACACATTGTCAGAGTTTTTAGCCATCGTACGCTCCAGCGAGTACGAGGCGTAGTTCTTATAACCCATCAGCTCGGCCTTCTCGGCGCGCAGCTTAGCAATCTCAACTACCAGGGGGAAGGTGTTGTACTGATCAGAGCCGTCGGCACGATGACGTGAAGCCTCGAACACACGGCGACGCAGATCGCGGTTTTCCAAGCTGCTCAGGATAGCCTGCTGGGTAGTGTTTACTATCACGATGGCGTAAGGAGCCTTACCTCCACGAGTCTCGGCATCCTTCTTGCACTGGGCAATATCAGCATCGCTCAATCCCTTCAGCTCGTCCTTGCTATACACCCAAACCACAGCGTTATTGGTAGCAGCGGGCAGCATGTCGCCCCACTGCTGCTGCAGCTCCGATATACGCATATTAATCTGCATCATGCGCTCCATCTTGGCATCATCCAGCAGAGCACCCGAACGTACAAAACCCTTATATACCACCTCGGTCAGGCGCTTATCCTCGCCCTTCAGGCTCTTGTACTCGTTGTCGTAAACATATTTCACACGCTTAAACAGTGCCTTGTTGAACGAGATCTCGTTCTCCAGCTCAGTCAGCAGCGGTGTCGACTTCTTCTCAGCCTCGGCAATGGCGGGCGTCTTGTGTGCGCTGGCCAGTCCCTCGGCTACGTTCAGCCATTTGTCAAGCTCCAGTCCGCTCTTCTCCAACGCCAGGATGGTGTTCTTGAAGGTAGGCTTCTGCTTGTTGCTTACAATCTTGTTGATCTCCTGTCGCTTCAGCTTGATAGCCTTCTCGATGGCAGGCAGGTAGTCGGTTTCCTTAATCTTGCTAAAATCGGGTGCGCCCTTAGGCAGTCCGTCAGCGGCAAAAGTTGGCAGCATCACAGCTGCGATACTCATCGTCATGAGTGTTCTTTTAAAATTCATATCCATTAATGTTAGTTTATAAAGTAAAGTCTATTTATTTGAGTGTGGCAGGTGGAACTTATACTGGTTGGTCATCACCTCCTTCACGGTGTTAATCTCCAGGAACTTGGTGCCACCACCCTCGCCTACGTTTCCACTCAGGTAGGCAATCTTATCAGCATCCTGCACATAACCCTTCTGGCGCAGCATGCGTACAGCCGCATGGAACAGCACCTCGTTGTCGATATGCTCCTTCTGATATACAGGGATTACACCATATGAAAGATTCAGCAGACGCTGCAGTTTATCGTTGTAGCAGATAGCCAGCACGGGGTTAGGACCACGGAAGGCAGCCAGGTTGCGAGCGGTGTCGCCCGAGCTGGCGTCGGTGATGATACCCTTCACACCCAGCTTTTCGGTAGCCTCGATAGCCGAGTGAGCCATAAACTCGCGGATGTCGCATGTTGGTGACAGGGGCACCTCGATGTCGTTCTCGCGCATCTTGTCCTTCTCAGCCTGTTCGGCGATAGCGGCCATGGTGCGAACGGCCTCTACAGGATATTTTCCGCTGGCAGTCTCGCCCGACAGCATCAGTGCATCGGTGCGATAGTAGATAGCATTAGCAATATCAGTAACCTCGGCGCGTGTGGGGCGTGGGTTATTAATCATGGTGTGCAGCATCTGTGTAGCAACGATTACAGGCTTCTTAGCGCGTACGCACTTGCGGATAATCTGTCGCTGGATACCAGGAATACGCTCGATGGGCACCTCGATACCCAGGTCGCCACGTGCAATCATGATACCGTACGAAGCCTCGATAATCTCGTCGATATTGTCCACACCCTCCTGGTTCTCGATTTTCGAGATAATCTTGATGTCGCTGTTGTAGGCATCCAGGATAGCCTGCACGGCACGCACGTCGGCAGCCGAGCGCACAAAGCTGTGAGCAATAAAGTCGATATCCTGGTCGATGGCCAGTTTAATATTCTTGCGGTCCTTCTCGGTCAGCGTAGGCAGTGCGATGTGAACGCCGGGCACGTTTACGCTCTTGTGCGAACCCAGCACACCGTCGTTCAGCACCTGAGCGATCACAGCTGGACCGTTGATACCGATCACCTTCATGTCGAGTGCACCGTCGTCGAACAGGATATGGCAACCCTCGTGTACGTCGGCAGCAAAGTCGGCATACGACAGGTTAATGATGTCGTGCGTGGTATCCATTTCGGGGCGACCGAAAATCTTCACCACATCACCTGTTTTATAGGCGATGGGCTCTGGGCATCCGGTGGTACGCACCTCAGGCCCCTTAGTATCGATAAGGATACCAATGTGGTGGCTCACGCTACGCACATTATTAATTATGTTTTTAATACCCTGTTCATCGGCATGCGCCGTGTTCATTCTCACTACATTCATGCCTGCCTCGAAGAGACTGCGGATGAAATCCTGATCACATCTTCTGTCACTAATGCTAGCTACAATTTTTGTCTGCTTCATGTTATTTTTCCTTCATTTTGTGGTGCAAAGATACAAAAAAACGGCCAAAAAGCGGTGATTTTTGTGATTTTTTGAAAAAAAAACGAGAAATATTTTCGTAATCGGCTGAAAATTAGTAACTTTGCAGTCCGAAATCGAAGAATTTCGAGTTTACACATTATTAATATATAAAAGAGAAAGAAACAGATAAAGAAATGACAAAGGCAGAAATCATCAACAGAATTGCTGAAGAGACCGGCCTGGCTAAGAAAGATGTAGCCATCTCAGTAGAGGCATTCATGGAGTGCATCCGCGAGAGTCTCGCTTCTGAGAAGGAGAATGTATATCTGCGTGGCTTCGGTACTTTCGTAGTGAAGCGTCGTGCTCAGAAGACCGCCCGCAACATCTCTAAGAACACCACACTGGTAATCGAGGCTCACGACTTTCCCGCCTTCAAGCCTTCGAAGAGCTTTATTGAAAAAATGAAGTAATTAACATTATAAATTATTAAGTATTATGCCAAACGGAAAGAAAAAGAAGGGCCACAAGATGGCTACTCACAAGCGTAAGAAGCGCCTGCGCAAGAATCGTCATAAGAGCAAGTAAATCTTGATCCTCTGTGACCAATAGTAAAGAAATGAAAGGAGTGTGTCTTGCTAATCTATAATGGATAGCGGCACACCCTTTTTAGTGCTAACGAGACATTCCCTCAAGAATTTTTAAGGAAAACAATTAAGGAGAAAAACAATGACAAGTGAAGTTATCATTGATGTGCAGCCAAAGGACATAAGCATTGCCCTGCTCGAGGATAAGCAGCTGGTAGAGTACCAGCAGGAGCAGCGCACTGCGTCGTTCTCGGTAGGCAACATTTATGTGGCAAAGGTCAAGAAACTGATGCCAGGACTTAACGCTTGTTTCGTTGATGTCGGATCCGAACGTGTTGCATTCCTGCATTATCTTGATCTGGGAACTCAATTTAACTCTTACGAGAAATATCTGAAACAGGTAGTGAGCGACCGTAAGAAGCTCTACCCTATCCAGAAAGCCCACATCCAGCCAGAACTTAAAAAGGATGGCAGCATTGCCAACACCTTGAAGGTTGGTCAGGAAATACTGGTACAAATTGTAAAGGAACCTATTAACACCAAGGGCCCACGCCTCACCTGCGAGTTGAGTTTTGCCGGCCGTTATCTGGTGCTCATTCCTTTCGAGGACGGTGTTTCTGTTTCGACCAAAATCAAGAAGGGCGAAGAACGTAGCCGACTGAAACAGCTTATTCAGAGCATCAAGCCAAAGAATTTCGGCGTTATTGTACGTACAGTAGCCGAGGGAAAGCGCGCAGCTGAACTTGATGCCGAGCTGAAGATACTGTTGAAGCGTTGGGAAGACGTGATTAGCAAAGTACAGAAGACCACAGAGCGACCACAACTCTGCTTCGAGGAGGAAAGCAGGGCCGTAGCACTGTTGCGCGATCTCTTCAATCCCACTTACGACGGCATCCATGTAAACGACAGCGGCATCTACGACGAAATCAAGAACTATCTGGGACTCATCGCACCCGAAAAGAAGGATATCGTTAAGCTCTATAACGGCACGGTACCCATTTTCGACAATTTCGATGTAACCAAGCAACTCAAGTCGGGCTTTGGAAAAACGGTAAACTACAAACATGGTGCTTATCTGATTATCGAACACACAGAGGCCATGCATGTAGTGGATGTGAATAGCGGTACGCGAATCAAGAAAGAGAACAATCAGGAGGCCAACGCCCTCGAAACCAACCTTGGAGCTGCCGACGAGCTGGCCCGCCAGCTCAGGCTCCGTGATATGGGTGGTATCATCATCGTCGACTTTATCGACATGAAGTTACCCGAGGACCGCCAGCTGCTCTACGAGCGCATGTGCAAGAACATGCAGAAGGACAGAGCCAAGCACAATATCCTGCCCCTTTCTAAGTTCGGATTGATGCAGATTACCCGTCAGCGCGTTCGCCCCGCTATGAATGTGAACGTCGAGGAAACCTGCCCCACTTGTTTCGGTAAAGGCACTATCAAGTCGAGCATCCTGTTCACTGATACCCTCGAGAGTAAGATTGACACCCTAGTAAATAAGATAGGTATGCGCAAGTTCTATCTGCACGTTCATCCCTACGTAGCCGCCTACATTAACCAAGGCCTATTCAGCCTCAAGATGAAGTGGCAAATGAAGTACGGACTGGGCGTACGGGTCATCCCCTCGCAGAAGCTGGCGTTCCTTCAGTACGAGTTCTATGATGCCGACAGGCAATATATAGACATGAAGGAAGAAATCGAAACAAAGTAATAAAACTCTTATATCGAAAACCTATGCTCACACTAAAAATCCTATTCTGGGCCATGTTGCTCATAGTATTCTACACCTATTTAGGTTATGGAATTCTATTATACATCATCCTCAGGCTAAAACGGCTTTTTGCGGGCGCTCCCCGCAAGGCCGTCGTGCCTGCCGATGAGCAGCTGCCCACCATCACCCTGCTTATTTGTGCTTATAACGAAGAAGATGTGGTGGCCGAGAAGATGGCCAACACCCTGGCTATCGATTACCCCCGCGAAAAGTTCCGTATTATGTGGGTAACCGATGGCAGCACCGACCGCACCAACGAGCTGCTTAAGGCCTACCCCGAGGTTGATATCGTGTTCAGCCCCGAGCGCCGCGGCAAGTCGGCCGCCCTTAAGCACGGTTTGCAGGAACTCAAGACCCGCTATGTGGCCTTTACCGATGCCAACACCATGATTAATCCAGGCGCCATGAAGGAGATTGCCCGCCTGTTTACCGACCCCACCGTAGGCTGTGTATCGGGCGAGAAACGCGTGGCCGCCCGCAAGGAGGGCCAGATGGCTGCCGAGGGCGAAGGTCTGTACTGGCGCTACGAGAGCACCTTGAAACGTTGGGACAGCGAGCTGTTCTCGGCCATGGGTGCCGCCGGCGAACTCTACGCCATCGATCCCCAGCTGGTACGCGAGGTTCCCGACAATGCCCTGTTAGACGATTTCATGATGTCAATGTTTGTGGTACAGGATGGCAAGCGTATCGCCTACACCCCCGATGCCTACGCTCAGGAGTACGGCTCTGCCAACATTTTTGAAGAGAGCAAACGCAAGCGCCGTATCGCTGCCGGCGGACTTCAAAGCATCTGGTGGTTGCGCAGTTTGCTCAACCCCATCAAGTACCCGCTGGTAAGCTTCCAGTACATCAGTCACCGCGTGCTGCGTTGGAGCGTTACTCCAATCGCAATGGTTATCTTGCTGGGTATCAATGTATTACTTTCTGTAATGCGCGCAGGTTCGTTCTTCGATTTGATGTTAGCAGCACAGATTTTGTTCTATCTAGGCGCCTTTGCCGGCTGGCTTTTGGCCCGTCACGGCGTTAAGAACAAGCTGCTTTACACCGCCTACTATTTTGTTTTTATGAACCTCAATGTTTTTCGCGGAATGGCCTACCTGCGCAGCCATAATCACAGTGGCGCTTGGGAAAAAGCCAAGAGAAGTTGAAAATTTTGCTAATTTTCTTTCATTTTTCTTTTGTGTTTACAAAAAAAGCATTACCTTTGTAGCCAAATAGTGATTTTTACAAACAACATGGAATATAGCGAGAAGGAAGTAATGCTTCAGAAATATGCGGAGGCCAATCGCAAATTATCCCTTGCGCAAGAACAGCTAGCCATCGCAAATCAGAAGCTGAAAGAATATGAGGAGAAGGCCCAAAAAGCAGAAAAAGCGAGCAAGATGAAGTCGCTTTTCCTGGCTAATATGAGCCACGAAATCCGCACCCCCTTGAATGCCATCGAGGGTTTCTCTCGCGTATTGGTCGAGACCGATTCACAGGACGACCGCATGAAGTTCTTCGAAATCATTGAAAGCAACAACAACCGTTTGATGAGCCTGGTAAACGAGATTCTCGACCTCTCACGTGTAGAGGCCGGCGAAATCACGATGAAGAAGTCGAGCACCGACCTCAACCAGCTCTGCGACAGTATCAAGAATCTGTTTAAGTTCCGTTGCCCCGAGACGGTTAAGCTCAGTTGGAAGAAGCCCAATATGGCCGTTACCTTCAACACCGATGCCAACCGTATCACCCAGGTATTCTCAAACCTTATCAGCAACGCCTTGAAACATACTTCGGCCGGCAGCATCACCTATGGTTACCGCATGCTCGACGAAGGTTCAAACATCGAATTCTTTGTGCAAGACACCGGTACGGGTATTGCCCCCGAGGATCTTCAGCATATCTTTAACACCTACGTTTCTCGCGATGCCGAGACCAACAACAATGGCTACGGCCTTGGTTTGGCGCTCTGTAAGATTATTGTCGAGAAGCTGGGCGGTAAGATCTATGTCGAGTCGAAGCTTGGCGAGGGTTCGCTGTTTCATTTTGTGCTGCCCTTCGAGGGTACCATTGGCGGCATAGCACCAGCCCGCAACACCACCACCTCGAACGTTCGCACCATCCGTGTAAGCGGTCGCCCCGACGATAAGAACAAGAAGACCATCCTGGTAGCCGAGGACGAGGACAGCAACTACGAACTGGTAAAAATTGTGCTCCACAAGCGTTACCGCCTTATTCGTGCCCATAACGGTATCGAGGCAGTAACCATGAATGAGGAAGAGCACCCCGACCTGATACTGATGGACATTCGTATGCCCGAGATGAACGGTCTTGATGCCACCCGCATCATTAAGGAGATAGATACCGACACACCCGTTATCGCCCTGAGCGCCTATGCCTTCGAGGAGAATATCCGCGATGCAAAGGATGCTGGCTGCGACGAGTTCATGGCCAAGCCATTCAAGGTTGAGAACCTGATCGAGATAGTTGGCAAATACCTCGACTAATCATAACTACACATATATTTTTTATACTCACACATTATGGGAAAACTTGCTGTACAAAAGTACTTTTCATTCTCCATTCTTATTCTCACCGTACTTGTCATGATATTCACCCTTGTAGGTCTCTACGGTGGTGATGTTCAGCCTGCAGGTAATACAGCCCGCGCCATGCTGGTTTATGCCCTGCCCGTGCTGATAGCAGCCAATGTGGTACTGTTTCTTTACTGGGTTATTATGCGCCGTTTCCATTGGGCTTTCATTCCGCTCATTGCCATCATGTGCTGCATCCCCTACTCAGGCACCATCTATCAGTTTGGTTCGCTCGATGAGCATGCCGACATCAAGCCCGGCATCAAGATTGCTACCTACAACGTGGCTATGTTCGGTCGCGAAACCTCAGGCTTTATTGCCCAGGATATTCTGAGCGAGATGAAGAAACAGAAGGTGGATGTGGCTTGTTTCCAGGAGTATAACGACCAGAGCGGCGACAAGAAGAACAGTGACTCTTACAAGGAGTACTTCCCCTATATGGCCCAGGGCGAGAACGATATGGTTATCTACAGCCGTTACCCCATCGTTAAGTCGAAGAACATGAACTTCGAGATGACCAACAACAGCGCCATGTGGGCCGAGGTAAACTACAAGGGAACCGTGATTCGTGTGTATAATGCCCACTTGGAAACCACCGGTATCAACAGCACCCTGCACAAGGCTGGCAAGCTGATGAATCAGGGTATGGATATCGAGGGTAACGCCCTGATGCGTGCCTTCTACGGCAACTACACCTTAGGTATGATAGCCCGTTCGGGCCAGGCCAACGTGCTGGCGATGGACATGCGCGATTGCGAGCGCCCCATCATTGTATGCGGCGACTTCAACGATGTGCCCTACTCTTACGTTTACAACACCATGCTGGGCGATAAGGTGGATGGCTTCAAGGAGTGCGGCAGCGGCTTTATGTACACCTTCCGTGGTGGTAACAAAAAGGTGCGCATCGACTATATTTTCCACGATAAAACCTTCTTAGGCTTGTCGTATTACAAGCGCGAGTTGAGTTATTCCGACCACAACCCCGTGTTCTCAAAAATTCAGATTCCTCAGGATCAGCAGAAGTAACAACATAAAGAATCCCGCCTTTTTGAGCGGGATTTTTTTATTGTACTATCTTGAATCTTACACGGAACGATCGTTCCTGTTCGTCCCAGTTGGTGCCCAGCAGTTCAAAGCGCCCTATCTGACTGGTGCTTCTTACGTGCTTACCGATGCAGGGGCACACGTCGTAATCGCCTATGCGCACCAGGCGGATGGTCTCCGATGCGTCGTCGGGCAGTCGGTCAAGCGTCACATCATCAGGTATCGTGTCGCGGGTCACAAACTCAAACGTCACAGGCAGGTCCTGTGCTATCAGGTCGTTCATGCGCTCCTCAATCTCGCGCTCCTCGGCGCGCGATGGTTTCTGGGCCAGGTGGAAACTCATCTTACTCTTCTTACGCTCCACATGGGCATTATACGATCGCCCGCAGTCAAACATCCTGATCATCGTCTGGTTCAGCAGATGCTCGGCTGTATGAGCTGGCGGAAACTCCTCCTTGTTGTGCTCGTTCAATACAAAATCGGCCATATCTTTAAAATTTTGGCGCAAAAATACGAATTTTAACTAAAAAAAACAAGTTTCTTGCAACTTTTTCCGCCTTACATGCGTCAAAAGAATAAAATAAAACAATTAAATAAATAAATGAATATGAAAAAGGTATTATTTTTGATGGTATGTGCTTTGGCGCTCACATCGTGTAAGTTAGATTTGGGTATCAACAAGGTAACTCCCAGCGACAACATCGTAACCAAGACCTATAAGGTTGATACTTTCGAGGAAGTAAACATGATTTGCGTGGGCCACGTAGAGATCGTGCAGGACGTGAAAAAGAGCGGCACCATCGAGCTCACTGCTCCCGACAATTATATTGAATACTACAAGTTCGAAAGTGGCAACGACGCACTGAACATTAAGTACACACAGAAAAATCTCAATCTGAACACACAAGAGGTAAAAATCAAGGTTTATACTGCCGACCTTACCAAGGTAACCAATAGTGGTGCCTCTAACATTAAGATGGACAGTCTGGATACCGATAAATTAGAGATTACCAATAGTGGTGTTGGTGAGATTGCAGTCAGCGGTATTGCCGATGATGTTGAGTTGCGCAATAGCGGTGTTGGCAGTATCGAGGCTGGCAACCTAAAGGCACTGAACGTAACAGCCAGCGTATCAGGTGTGGGCAGCATCAAGTGTTATGCTTCCGAAAGCATCGAAGGCCGCGTGTCGGGTGTAGGATCGTTAGAGTACGGCGGTCATCCCAAGAAGAAGGATACCCACCGCTCCGGCGTCGGCAGCATCAGTGAAATCTAATTTTTAGGCACAGATTTTTTAGGCACGAATTTCGCGAATTAACACGAATTTTAATTTTTTACGCGATTTTACACGGAGATTTTTTGGCACGGATTAACACGGCTTTAATAAATTAAAAACACGGCTTTGGTTATTTCAACTTTAGCCGTGTTCTTTTTATTAAATCCGTGTCTTTTTTATAAAAAAGCCGTGTTAATCCGTGCCTAATAAATTTTACGCGCGGAACTTTAGGATAGCAGCTCCATTGCTTGGTACTTCAACCTGAACGGACTCGTCGCGTTTTAGGTGCAGGCGATACTTTGCATCGGTCAGCAAGTCGGTTACCTGCGCGTTTTTCTCGCTCAAGCCCAAGTAATCGAAAGCATGGGCGGGAATATTTACGTTTACGGTGGTAGTCTGATCGGCAAAGTTGGCAATCACCAGGATGGCCTCGGTGCCGTGCTTGCGTATAAACGCATACTGGCGCTGCAGATGGCCGTTGGCATACATCAGGTCGAACATCTCGCCCTGCGTGATAGCCTTCTCCTTTTGTGCCAGCGTCATCACCTTGCAATACATATCGTAGATATACTTTTCGCGGATGGTATATTTGCGGTTAGCCGCACGCACCATGGTGTCCACGCTCCAGTAGTCGAAAATGGTGGTTCGTCCGTCGCAGCCGCTAAAGCCCTCCTTGTCCATACCACGCTCGCCATACTCCTGTCCGAAGTAAATCATCAGCGGGTTCTGCTGCAACAGGGCCGATACCACTAAGCCCGGTATGCCCTTGCGGCCGTCGCCGGCAAAAAAGTCGCTGGCCACGCGCTGCTCGTCGTGATTCTCCAGGAAATACAGCATGTGCTGCTTGATATCATCCGTCTGCTGCCAGGCGCCTGTAATCGCATGGGCACTCTGCTGGTTGCAAATCACGCTGCGCACCGTATCGTACATGCCCACCTTATCGTACAGGTAGTCGAATCCGGCACCCAGGTAGTTGCGATACTCGCCGGGGTTATACACCTCGCCGATAAACACGCACTCGGGATAACGGTACTTCACCTTATCCGTGGCCCAATGCCAGAAGGCAGCAGGCACCATCTCGGCCATGTCGCAACGGAATCCGTCAACGCCCTTAGCCGCCCAGAAGAGCAGTATCTCAGTCATCTTATCCCACGTGTTGGGGATAGGATTAAAGTGGCCCACGCCGCCGGCATAGTAATCCACGCCGTAGTTCAGCTTCACCGTCTCGTACCAGTCGTTCATGCCAGGTGCATTGTGGAAACAGTCGTTACCCGTGGCCTTGGCAGGCTCCTCGTCATACTCCTCGGCCTCGCCGTGATACAAGTCGAAGTAAGGATGGAAACGCTGTCCGGGACAATAATAGAAGTTGTTCTGCGGGTCGAATCCGTTCTGTGGGTTATCCTCCTCGCCCAGATCCTTCACCCCTTTGGGCTTGCAGATAGAGTGATACTGACGTGCCACGTGGTTGGGCACAAAGTCGATAATCACCTTCAGTCCGGCCTTGTGTGTGCGCTCTACCAGCGCCTCAAACTCCTGCATGCGCTGCTCTACGTTCTCGGCCAGATCAGGGTCGATATCATAGTAGTCGGTAATGGCGTAAGGCGAACCAGCCTTACCCTTCACCACCGCAGCGTGCTGACGTGGAATGCCGTACTGGGTGTAATCGGTTTGCGATGCATGTCGGATAACACCTGTGTACCAAATATGGCTCACGCCCATCTCCTTGATAGCTTTCAAGGATTTGGGCGTGAAGTCGTTCAGTTTTCCGCAACCGTTCTCGGCCAATGTTCCGTCCTCATGGCGCGTCACATTCTTATTGCCGTACAAGCGGGTAAACACCTGATAAATAATTATCTTCGAACTATTCATCATTAATGTTTAATGTTTCATGTTTAATCTTACTCAATACCGTGTGCATTGACCTCTTTGTTGATCTTAACGATCATACCCTGCAGGGCCTTACCAGGACCGCACTCTGTAAAGTCGTCGGCACCATCGGCAATCATGTTCTGTACGCTCTGAGTCCAGCGAACCGAGCTTGTGAGCTGAGCAATCAGGTTAGCCTTGATCTCAGCAGGATCGGTATGAGGCTTAGCATCAACGTTCTGGTAAACGGGGCACTTAGGAGTCTTAATCTCAGTAGCCTCGATAGCTGCCTGCAGCTCGTCCTTAGCAGGCTGCATCAGTGGCGAGTGGAAAGCACCACCTACCTTCAGCACCAGTGCACGCTTAGCACCAGCAGCCTTCAAGCGCTCGCAAGCCTCCTCGATAGCCTCAACGTTACCGCTGATAACCAGCTGTCCAGGACAGTTATAGTTAGCGGCTACTACTACACCCTTACCCAGCTTGCTAACCTCGGCGCAAACCTGCTCTACAGTCTCATCGGGCAGAGCAATGATAGCAGCCATCGTTGAAGGCTGAGCCTCGCAAGCCTTCTGCATAGCCATAGCACGAGCATAAACCAGCTTCAAGCCATCCTCAAAACTCAGGGCACCAGCAGCTGTAAGAGCCGAGAACTCACCCAGTGAGTGACCAGCAGCCATCTTAGGATCGAAAGCGTCGCCCATGCAGAGTGCCGAGATAACGCTGTGAAGGAAAACGGCAGGCTGTGTAACCTTAGTCTGCTTCAGCTCCTCGTCGGTACCAGCAAACATAATATCGGTAATACGGTAGCCAAGAATCTCGTTAGCCTTCTCAAAAAGTTCCTTTGCCAGGGGGTTGGTATCGTACAGATCCTTACCCATTCCTACAAACTGTGCTCCCTGTCCGGGAAAAACAAATGCTTTCATCTTTCTTTAATTTTACTATTTTACAATTTTACTATTTCACTATCTAAAACTCCTCCTTTTTTCCTCCTTTTGCTCTTTTCAGGATGCAAAATTACTAAAACTTTCTGAAAAATGCACCCTAATGACTATTTTTTTGCCGAAAGTGGTGATAATATCGAAAAATCTGTGTAATTTTGCACTTAGAAAGAGAACAGATGGCAAAAATGAAGCTTATTGTAATGACGAAACCCACATTCTTCGTCGAAGAGGACAAGATACTTGTGAACCTCTTCGAGGAGGGATTGGATAATCTGCACCTGTACAAACCAGGTGCTTCGCCCATGTATTCTGAGCGCTTACTGACTCTGCTTGGCGACGACTATCACAACCGCATAACCGTTCACGGCCACTTCTACTTAAAAGAGGAGTATCGCCTGCGCGGTATACATATCGACGATGCGTTCACCGAGGCTCCCGTTGGCTATAAGGGCAACATCAGCCGCACGTGCCACGCTATCAGCGAACTCAAGGAAACAAAGAAAAAGTCGAACTATGTTTTCCTACACTCTATTTTCGACAGTCAGACCAATGCCGACGAGAAGCAGTCGTTTACGATGGACGAGTTACGCGCAGCCTCCAAGCAGGGCCTGATAGACAAGAAGGTTTACGCCTTAGGAGGAATGAATCTCGACCGCGTGAAGGAGATTAAGGATTTAGGCTTTGGTGGCATGGTGATATGCGGCGACCTATGGAACCGCTTCAACATCCACAACGAGATTGACTACAAGGCCTTACTTAACCACTTCGAAAAACTGCGAAAAACGATTGATTAGCATGCTAAAGTACTAATATAAAAATATAAATAGGTATTAACAATGAGTGATAAGAGCTCCTTTTTGGTATTCTCAGGAACAGCCACGAGATACCTGGCAGAAAGAATCTGTCAAAGTCTTGGTTGCCCGTTAGGTAAGTTACAAATCACCAAATTCTCTGATGGAGAGTTTGCTGTTTCGTACGAGGAAAGTATCCGCGGTCGCGACATCTTCCTGGTTCAAAGCACCTTCCCCAGTTCCGACAATTTGATGGAGTTGCTGCTGATGATTGATGCAGCCAAGCGCGCTTCGGCCCGTACCATCAATGCCGTTATCCCCTACTTCGGATGGGCCCGCCAGGACCGTAAGGATAAGCCCCGTGTAAGCATCGGTGCCAAGCTGGTGGCCGATCTGCTCAGTGCTGCTGGTGTTAACCGTGTGATCACTATGGACCTGCACGCCGACCAGATTCAGGGTTTCTTCGATGTTCCTGTCGATCATCTGTATGCATCAAACGTTATTCTGCCCTACCTGCAGTCGCTTAAACTCGACGAGCTGGTAATCGCTTCGCCCGATGTTGGTGGTTCAAAGCGTGCCAGCACCTACGCCAAGTACCTGGGCTGCCCACTGGTATTGTGTAACAAGACCCGTGCCCGCGCCAACGTGGTAGCATCTATGCAGATTATTGGTGATGTAGCAGGTAAGAATGTAGTGATTATCGACGATATGGTTGATACTGCCGGTACCATTACCAAGGCAGCCGACCTGATGAAGGAGAACGGTGCACTCACTGTTCGCGCTTGCGCCAGCCACTGTGTGATGAGTGGTCCTGCCAGCGATCGTGTACAGGCTTCGGCCCTCGAGGAGATTGTATTCACCGACTCTATTCCTTACACCCAGCGTTGTGCTAAGATTAAGCAGCTCAGTGTAGCCGAGATGTTTGCCGAGGCCATCCAGCGTGTAATCGACAACAAGAGCATCAGCGATTTGTACATTGTATAATGACAAATAAAAGTTTTATCGGACTGGCAGTTGCAAGCTTCATGCTTTGCGCCTGCCAGTCTGATGTTTATCAGATAAAAGGTTGTGCCACCCAGCTGAAGGATGGCGACACCGTAACCCTGGCATTCGAAGACCCGCCACAAAAGGTTCTTGGCCAGGCCATCGTTAGCGGTGGCACCTTTAAGTTTGCCGGCACCACCGATACCACGCTGTTCTGCCGTGCCTATCTCAACCGCCAGCAGCTCACCAGCTGCAGCTTCTTCCTCGAACCTGGCGAAATCACCATCGAGCTCAACCAGCACCCCCGCCCATCGCGTGTGTCGGGTACCCAACTCAACAATCAGTGGCAGGCCCTTAACGATACCGTGCAGAAGCTTGGCACCCAGCTTATCCGCCTGGCACAGCTTTCAACCCGTACCAACGCCGCCCATCGCCAGCAGTTGCAGCAGCAGGTAGACAGTTTGCACCGCCGCATCAGCGATTGCATCACCCAAACCGGCCAGCGTAACCGGCAAAACGTATTAGGACGATACATCATCCAGAATTATAAAAAACCCGAGTTCAGAGATTGAACCCGGGTTCTCTTTTATGCTTGTACCAATGTAATTACACGGTGTGTGCAGGCAGCTCCAGCCACTTAATGTAGCAGAAGTCCTGACGGTGAGGCAGCTCCTTATGCTTAGGATACATACGGATGGCGCTCTTGAACTGTCCAGCCTGATGTGGAGCCAGTGTAGCCTCAAAGATATAGTTGTTACCCTCGTGGCCCACCATCTTCAGTGGCTCGATCGAGAAGATACGCTCCTCGCCCTCCTTATTAATATGTACGTTCACCTTCTCGAGTGCTACAGCATCCTCCAGTCCCTGCTCGTCAATCACGTAGCGGATGGTGTACTTCTGTGCAGTCTCGATACCGGCAGCAGGATAATCCCACTCGGCGCTAACCACGCGGATGGCATCCCAGCGCTCAGCTACGGTCTCCTTCCACTGTGCCAGTTCCTTGGCCAGCTTGTTGTTGTCCTTGCTCAGAGCCTTAAAGCGCTTAGCCTGCTTGTTGTAGAACTTCTCGTAGTAGTCGTCAAGCTGTCGCTTCATGGTGTAGTGAGGTGCAATCTGTGCAATCGAGTTCTTGATTACCTTCACCCAACCCTTCGACAGGCCAGTCTTCTTATCCTTATCGTAGTACAATGGGATAATCTCGTTCTCCAGCAGGTGGTAGATGGTAGCAGCATCCAGGTTGTCCTGGTAGCCCTGGTTCTGGTAGGTACGCTTCTCGGTAAGAGCCCAACCGGCACCCTCGCGATAGCCCTCAAGCCACCAACCGTCTTTTACTGAGAGGTTTACTACACCGTTCATCTCGGCCTTCTCGCCCGATGTACCCGATGCCTCCAGCGGACGTGTAGGAGTGTTCATCCAGATATCTACACCCGATACCAAGCGGCGGGCCAGCAGGAAGTCGTAGTCCTCCAGGAAGATGATCTTGCCCAGGAACTCATCACGCTGCGAAATCTCGTAGATGCGCTGGATCAAGCCCTGACCGGCACCATCAGCTGGGTGAGCCTTACCAGCAAACAGGAAGATTACTGGGTGCTCAGGATCGTTCACAATCTTGCTCAAGCGCTCCAGGTTGGTAAACAGCAGGTGTGCACGCTTGTAAGTAGCAAAGCGGCGGCAGAAACCGATTACCAGTGCGTTAGGATTCATACCCTCGAGCAGTGAAACCACACGCGAAGGATCGCCCTGGTTCTTCAGCCACTTCTCGCGGAACTGCTCCTTGATATAGTCAAACAGCTTGTTCTTCAGTGCCATACGTGTGGCCCAAACCTCCTCATCAGGACAGTTGTAGATACCATGCCAGATTTCCTCGTTGCTCTGATCACTCATGTGCTTAGCATCGAAGTACTTGGCATACACCTTACGCCACTCGGTAGCACACCATGTGGGGAAGTGAACACCGTTGGTAACATAACCTACGTGGTTCTCCTCGGGATAGTAGCCGGCCCAGATAGGTGCAAACATCTTCTGGCTTACCCAGCCGTGCAGCATTGATACACCGTTAACCTCCTGACAGGTGTTGCAGGCAAATGTACTCATGCAGAAACGCTCGCTGTGGTCGTTAGGATTGATACGACCCATGCCGATGAACTCGTCCCACGAGATACCCAGCTTCTGTGGGTAACCGCCCATGTACTTGCCAAACAGACCCTCGTCGAAGTAGTCGTGACCGGCAGGTACTGGTGTGTGAACGGTGTAGAGACCGCTGGCACGAACCAGCTCCAGAGCCTGGTTAAAGGTCAAACCCTCGTCGATATAGTCGCACAGGCGCTGCAGGTTACACAGAGCAGCGTGTCCCTCGTTACAGTGGTAGATATCCTTCTTAATGCCCAGCTTCTTCAGCAGCAGCATACCACCGATACCCAGCAGAATCTCCTGCTTCAAGCGGTTCTCCCAGTCGCCACCATACAGGCTGTGGGTGATAGGCTTGTCAAACTCCGAGTTCATCTCGTTATCAGTATCCAGCAGGTACAGCTTTACACGACCCACGTTTACACGCCAAACATAAGCGTGAACCTGGTAGTTGGTGTAAGGCACATCAATCACCATGGGGCTACCATCCTTGTCAAGCTGGCGCTCGATAGGCAGGTTGCTAAAGTTCTGTGCCTCGTAGTTGGCCACCTGCTGTCCCTCCATCGAGAGACTCTGTGTAAAGTAACCAAAACGGTACAGGAAACCAACGGCACACATATCCACGTTCGAGTCCGAAGCCTCCTTCACGTAGTCACCAGCCAGCATACCCAGACCACCCGAGTAGATCTTCAGGGCAGAGTGGATACCGTACTCCATACAGAAGTAAGCCACCGATGGGCGCTTCTTGTCGGGTTCAACGTCGATATACTTACGGAACAAGGTGTAAACGCTCTTAATGCGCTTCATCAGCGCCTTATCCTTTACAATTTGCTCTTTACGGGCAAAACTCAGTCGCTCAAGCAGCATAACTGGGTTGTGTTTTACCTCATGATAAAGCTCAGGGTCCAGGTCGCGGAACAAGTCGCGAGCCTCGTAGTTCCATACCCACCACATGTTGTGGGCAATCTCGTCCAAACACTTCAGTTCTTCAGGAAGACTCGACTTCACGGTCAAATCCTTCCACATTGGAGCATTTGCATAATCAGCTTTAATTTTCATAATCTCTCAAATTTTATTTGAATTCTTCTTTAATCTTTCTAACAATAATGTTTAATCATTAATGTTTAATGTTTAATGTACTCGCGCCTGCGCCTTGCGCAGCGCGATATCGTACGCTTCGTAGTAGTACTCGATAAAGTGAGTCCAGAGAGCCTTCTCCGAGAGGGCTTCAGCATTCTTGCGGCAAGTCTCAATCTGCTTTTTAGTCATGTTCGAGAACTCAGCCACCGTATCTTTGATATTATCGGCCACTTCGCTATAGTTGTAATCCGTGCGGTGAATCACCTTCACACCATCCTCCAGCTGTCCGTCGTGACCGAACACCGTGTTGGCCCACAGTCCGAATCCAGCCAGATCGGTAGTGATACAAGGCACCTTAAAGGCTATTGCCTCCAGTGGGGTATAACCCCAGGGCTCGTAGTACGATGGATAGATGCACAGGTCGTTGCCCAGCACCACATCGTAGTAGGTCATGTTCACGATACCATCATTACCGTCCAGATAGCAAGGCAGGAAAATCACCTTCACGTTCTCATCCTTACGGTTGTGCATATCGTAGTATTTCAGCATGCTCAGCACGTTGTCGTGACTCATGTTGTGCAGCCAGTGTGTCACCATCGGCACCTCCAGAGGAGTGTTAAATGATGGCTGTTCGCTGTTGGTGGCTTGCTTAATGTTTAATGTTTCATGTTTCGCTCGAACTTGTTCGCTTTGCTTGCAAAGAATGTTTAATGTAGCAAGTCTCTCTTGCAGGTCCTTACGAGGCTCTCCTACCCAACCGGGCACCTCGATAAATGCCACCACCTTCTTTTTCAAGTCGCGATCGCGCAGCAGTCGGTTCATAGCCTCAACAAACACGTCGATACCCTTATTGCGGAACTCGTATCGTCCCGAAGTCGAAATCAGCAGCGTGTCGTCGTCCAGTTCCTCGCCAAGCAGCGCATTTGCCACCTGCAGCATTTTTTTGCGTGCAGCCTTACGCTTGCGGGCAAAAGCCTGCGCTGTGGCGGGCACAAAACTATTATCAAAACCATTTGGCAGCACCACGTCCACCGGCTTATCCAGCAGCTCCACGCACTCCTTAGCCGTAATGTCGCTCACCGTGGTAAAGCAGTCGGCATAGTGTGCAGTCTGCTTCTCAATACTGTGTTTGCTCTGCATGTTCAGTTCGCCCGCCATCTGGTCGCCATTATAGGCAAACAGGTAGTCGTACAGCGGCTTCTGGTTGCCGGCAATCGATCTTCCAATGCTCGTAGCATGGGTCGTAAACACCGTACCAATCTGTGGCAGCTTGTTGTTCAGGTACAGCAGTCCCAGTCCGCACATCCACTCGTTAGCGTGGTAAATCACCTTCTGTTCGGGCTTCAGGCTGTGCTTGTAGAAGCTCTCTACAACGAGAGCTGCTGCATACGAGAACATCGAAGCCTCATCATAGTCGCCATAGGCATGCAACGAGTCCACCTGGTAGTGTTCCCACAACCAGCCATATATTTCGTTTTTCTTCTCAAAATACGGGTTAAAATCCACCAGAATAGCAATCGGTTCGCCGGGTACGGTCCATCTTCCCACCCTAACCTTCAGGCCCTGCTCTTTCGCAGCCCACTGCCACTCGGCCAGCAAGCTGTTGTCCTCCCTAAAGTAAGGACTCTCCTGCTCTTTCCAGAAATCAGGACCAATAAATATGATTTTATCTTTCAGAACCTGTTGCAAAGTTTTAGCACGTGTCGAAAGTACGGTATAGATACCGCCCACCTTGTTGCAAACCTCCCAACTCGACTCAAAAATATAATCAGGTGTAAATCGTTCCTTTGCCATGTTATACTAACTAATTTGGCGCAAAGATAATTAAAAAATTATTAAATCACCAATCTTTTTGTTATTTTTTTCAGCGTAAACGTTTAAAAGATGATATAGATTAGTATCTTTGCGGTCTAAAAAACGTATAAGTGTTGTAATATGAACAAGTTAATAGTTTCAGCCCTGCTGTGTTTGGCCAGTATTACGGCCAGTGCGCAGAACACCCAAGGCCCCTTTCGCGCGTACCTTATAAATAAGGAACTTGATATTGTGATGCGTATTAATTTTTACCAACAAGATGTTACCGTACCCGGGCAGGATTTGTTTGGCCAGGTGCCCGGCTATCTCAGTAAGCGTTTCAACTCGTTTGCCTGGGTCATCACCGATGCCGAGGTTAAGGGCCACAAGGCCACGCTGCAGATGATCAACGATTACGGCAGCGAGGATCTCACCGCCACCCTCACCGCCAAGGGCGATTCAGTATTCATCCTCAAGCAAGAGTCAGGTAGCGCCCTAAAGGTGCCCTTCAAAGGTAAATGGCAAAAACTGCCCAAAACCATCGAATTCCGCCGCCAGTAATTTTTTACTGGCGTTTTTTTGGTCGTTTTCCAAATTCTTATTACCTTTGCCACGTTGATTGTTAAATGAATGGTAATGAAATTCATTTTAATGATTATGTTCATTCTATTTTCGCAGTGATGCGAGAAAGAATTGGGTTTTATTAGTTATAATTATCACAGAGGAATCAGCAGCGATGCTCATTCCCCTTTTTTTATGTCTTCAGCCGCCGTTAGCAAATGGTTACTCTCCGCATCGATGGTTGGATAAGCCGCATTCTTCAAACTGTGGTCTTGAAGCCAAATGTGGTTCAGTGTAAAAGCCAATGAGTCAAGTGTTTCTTCCCGTTTCGATGGTTTCAACTCACATTCCCAAACCGTAATGCAGTGCCATCCCATCTTGGCCAGTTCGCGTTGCTTCTCCTTATCCCGTTCTTTATTTCTGCGAATCTTCGCCACCCAGAAATCCCTATTACTCTTCGGAATCTTACAGCACTCACTATTCACTATTAGTTCTTCACTATTCACTTGTGGCAGCGCCACATTGTGTCCATGCCAAAAACACCCGTTCACAAAAATACAAGTACGATATTTCCTCAGCACGATATCCGGCCTTCCAGGCAACCGTTTATGGTTTAACCGATAGCGGAATCCCCTACTCCACAACCCTTTTCGCACAATAATCTCCGGCTTCGTGTCTTTCCCACGAATCGCCGCCATATTCTTGTGCCGTTGTTCAGGTGAGAGTTTATCCATATAACATAAGTTATATTAAAGTTATTTCCAAACCTAATTTCATCATTAAATTGATGATGCTGAGCATTTTGTACTTTTCTTTCGTCGTACCAGGAACAGTAAGCCAATAATTCTTCCCCACCTGTACCTGACCATTAAATTTCTTTGAAAGAGTAATAATTGGTTTACCTTTATATTCCAGCTCCTTTCTTAGAATTTTTTCTGGTTCAATCTGCCAGATTGCATCAATAAGTGTATCAATAGGGTTCTCTCCAGCAGCATACTCTCCACTTGGGAATTTTACAAGCAGTTTATCATCTCGCTTTGCGCGCGTGTGCTCTGTTTTAGCTTTTGTTGTAATGAAATTATCACCAAGTTCAACCTCCATATTAATTCCAAGTTGCTGAGCAATTGACCGTAACTGTATATATCTACCAGATGTTCCACCAGTCATTACAACATACCAGCCATCACACAGTTCTTTCATTGTATCCTTAAACTTTGGATATATTTCTTTACTAAAGAACGGAACACCAGCTACCATCAGATTAATTTTTGAATAGTTCTCCGATCCAAGTTTTCTAAGTGTCTCTATAAATGTCTCAGAGGAGCGATTATAGCATATAACCTCGCCATCAGGCATTGTTACTCTCAATAAACGAGACTTTTCTCTTTGTCTTAAACTGTCCTCCATTATATTTCTCCTTTATACATCTTTAGGGTATAATCGTATGAAATCAACTCGCCAGGTTGCATCTTGATGCGATATACCTGAACCCATTCTTCGCCCAATGGAATATAGCGTCCTAAACGCAGTCTAATTGCTGGATTACCATCATAAGTCGTAAAAGTAAGCTTCTCTACTTCATAATATCCATCAATATTGCCATTAACCATTGGCAAGAAATAACGTACATCCATAATATTCACATTATTGGGAATACGTTCCATAATGTATGTGGTAGCATTATGCTCCATATACAATTTATTGTTGCTATCAACCTTTCTGACGAGACCTGTAAGAATATTTCTCTCTTCTGGTTTTTCCTTGATCTCAGCTGGCATTGCAGTTTTTGCACTTTCAATAACTACCTGAGGATTGTCGCCAAGCGAACATTCTACCACATAGAAATGCTTACGTAATTCTTCTAACAGGCGTTCATTATTAGTAACGTCAGCCTTATCAAGAGCCAACGAATAATAATCTGTGGTTCCGTAAGGTTTATAAATTTTTCCCAATACATCTTGGAAGTGAGTTTTTATGTATCGTTCGCCATCTTCATCCGGATGAGATTGCATAGCATAAAACTGATAGTTCTGCTGCAACATCTTTTGTATTTCTTCACGGAATATCTTACGCACTTTCCTTTTCCATCCCTCTTTTTTAGATCGGTTATTAAGTGCATAAAGAGATACTACAAAGAGAAAGTTCACATCATAATGGCAAACAAGCAGCGTGTCACGATCAAAGAGTCGGTTATTAAACTGATCTGAGGTAAAATATTTATTGCTTCTTTCTGTTATATGTATGGTGTCACGATAGCTCAAGTCCTCTTCCATCGTAGCACTGATAAAGAAATTGGGGATAATATTATAACCCTCAGTCATATCATCGCGCAACTTAGGAACTTCACGGAACTGACTCCAATCACTCTTCCAATCTTCATCATCCTCATCGCCCTTCATAAATAGGTTTAGGTTCCACTGAATTACATTTCGGGCATAAGTAAACTGTTTAGCAACTGATTCACGACCAATAGGATTGCCACGTTTATAGTATTTTGAATCGCCTATGTAATATATTGGCTTATCATCCTCGTGAGTGGTAAGTCCCTTATATGTATAGATATGGTCAACCATTTTACCATCCTCTTGTTTCTTTAGGCCAGCAGGAACTTCTCCCGTTTCGCCAACAAGTTCGTCAATGATTGCCTCAAATACTATATTAAAGTTCTTTACCAGCAAATAATCCTTCTGCCCCATATCAATGGTAACATTCTTAGCCCTATCAAAGAATGCATAACAAAGTTTCCATAACTGAAGAGCCTTATCAGAGAAGTATTTATACTTTATCTGATGTAAACGTATCTTCCCATATCCATTCAGATAATTCTGGAACTTGCGGCCTTTAATCAACTCATAATTGCAGTTGATGTTTACTGGGAAACCGTAGTGTTCATGAATATAATTAAGGATTGAGAAGAATATTACAAGTAACTCTTCGTCGAAGTTTATCTGTCGCTTCTTGTTTACAGGATTCACATAGATGGCGCTATTATCTTGTACAACAGCATTTGTGCGAGCAATAGTACGAGTCCAGTTTATTTTATTAAAACCTGCATGCATATTCTTAATGATAAACATAAAGAATTGCCGGTTATCCTCATTAAACTGAATCATGGATAATAGAATGTCAAGGAACGTATTATTACGTTGTTTACGTCCCTTGTTTACCTGAGCCATTTTTCTATGATAAACGATACTAGTGTCGTTGCGCTTGTCATTATAGAACACCACCACCGCACGATAAATCCACACAGAGAAATCATAGATAAAATTCTTTTGTTCCTCTGTTAGCGGTGAATCCTCATTTATGCAGATAATGTCCTCTGGACGGTATTGGCCGAATACCAGCTCACAACCGTCCTTAACCTCAAGTAGCACCTTAGGAAGAATAAATACACAATCGTAAACATCTGGATGTGGGTTGAAATAATAACCCACATAATTAACGCTCACTTCACCCTCAATGTTCTCCAATGCGTCAATACCATGAATTGTATCTTTCACATCTTGGGCTTGATATTTATATTCTTCTATCAGTATACGCATCGACTATTCAGCTGTTTGTTCATTGATTGTATCAGCCTCAACACTTACATCTTCAATAGGCTTTAATCCCAGATTACTTAAGAACACTTCCACTTTGTCCTCATTAACAACCGGCCTACCTAAATTATCTGTAAAATAGAATTTGCTAAATGTCAGTTCTTCATCACCATCATTAAATATGCTAGTCACATCCTGATCCTTAAACACGTCATTCCATAGGTAGAATACCACCTTCGAAACAAATGTCTCAGCATCTATCACACCATTGTGTGCCTTACAGAAGAAGTAGCCTAACTTCTTATCCTCAGACTTTGTCTGCTCATCGATTTCATTATTTATCTTCTCCAAGAAGTTCCACCAATCATATTCTTTACCTGCAACCTTCAACTTGAAACCAAGCCTCTCTCCTCTTTCGTTTACGCCTTCACAAATGGGCACGTATTTCCAATCCCAACGACGTTTGAATGCGGAGTCAATTGGGAACAGGCTCTGGTCACTTGTATTCATTGTTGCCCAAATATAGAGGTTATCTGGGAGCAATAATATTTCACCACTAATTACACCATTTATCACATCCTTGTCGTAGATGGCATTTATTCTCTCAGTATCAGCTATAGTCAAACCCTTAAAGGCCTTAGCCAATTGCTTTTTCATATCCTTATCTGCAGTAATAGGATAATCAGAGAATCCTGCGGAGTTTCTATCAAGAAGCTGGAATAAATCACCGAAAATCTGCGCACAATTACCTCGATTAATCTCTTCAATTATCAAGTATTGATCTGTAGGTTTCTCGACAGCCTCTACTGCTGCGTAAGCTTTCCAGGCTTTAATATATGCCTGTAAAAAAGCTTGTTCAACAAATTCGTACACGATTCTATTTTCAGTAACCTTTTTGCCGTCTTCAATGATCACCTTACCTGTTACATCTCTTACAGGAACTTCGATAGATGTGGGCTTATAAGCGCCAACAAAAGTAGAGTAATCGCTATCAGGATGGAAAGTGGTACGGATTACTTCTTTACCTTTGGTAAGACAACAAATCTCAAATGATTTACCTGTTCCAGGAGCACCATAGAAAATCTGCTGTAGTGGGGATGTTTTTAGAATCTTAGCAGAAGCTTTTATCTTTTTCTCTTGATACAAGACATACTCTCCTGTAACATCCTTCTCCATCCGTAGAACACCTTGATATGCTTTATTGAACATCGGGAAAAATTGACTCTCCATCATTTCTGGGGTCCACTCCAAATATAAAACATATTTTTTATCATCATATACCCACAAGACATTTACATCAACATCGTCCATCCGATTTGGTAACTGTTCAAAATCACGCCCCAATGGAAATCCATTGATTTTCAGTAGAACAGATGTCTTTGAATACATATTTAGGGATTCTAAGCAAGCCAAGTTAGCATCTTGTTCTATGGTGATAAACATAGCTTTTTTAAGGAATGTTGCAGCAGCCTTTTGACGCAACAATTCAACAGAAGACAGACATTCCTCGCCTTTTATTATTGCATCAACAAGATGTTTTTTATCAGATAGAAATGCACATAAATCTGCGACAAAAGATTGAGAAGCATTAACAAGACGAGCACTACTCAAAATTGGAGAGACATAGAAATCACCTCTATCGATAGTCTTTGCGCCATACCACCACGCATAATCAGTCACAAATCTTTTTAGATAGCTTTTTGACCGATCACTTAATTCCAATCTTGAAATATGAATCTCCTCTTCTGCTGTTAATTCCAAACCATTCAATTCTTTCAGCCTATCCTTAGAGAAAACTTTTAAAGCATATCTCTTGTACTTTTGCAGCTCATTAAAAAAATCAGTAAAGTATGAGGCAATATAAAACCATTGATTGGGCAGATAAATGTTGAGAACACCTGTCTGAGTTCCCTTTGTCTCTATCACAGCAGAATACTCATTATAAGTAATAGAGTTAGTGTTAATCTCCTTAACCTCATCCTTAAAAACCTGAGGAAGAATAAAATCTTTTCCCTCATACTGATTAAATCTGCCAGCAGCAAGGCTGTACATTTGTTGCAGGTTTCTTAGTTCATCCATATTACATTAACTGTTTAATGATTTCTTCTGATAGTCTTTTAATAACCGGTATAGCTACACTATTACCGAATTGATGGTACGCCTCTTTTTGGGAAACCACAATCCTATATTCAAGATTATCTATATTATAGTTTGAGTTATTTGCACATTCCGGATTCTGCCATCCATTTCCGATTATTCTATACCCCTGTAAACGACCTGCTTCTACAGGAGTCAGTTTTCGAGGATTCATACCTTTATAAGACTGATCTATCAATATCTCGCTGCCGTCTTTATAATAGCGAGCAGAAATAGTACTGGTATATATACTATCACCATTAAACAACGAATATCCGAATCCCTTTCCGTTCTGTCTATTTCTTTCCTTTCGCCTTTGATGTCCTTCCCATAAACGATCAGAAATTGTATATTTGGGGTCTATTGTTTCTTCTGGTTCAAATATATCAGAAACTTTTGTTGGCACTGTTCCCTCTTTAAGTTTATCTTTATCATAAATAGTGTCGCCATTGGGGGCTATACCGAGTGGAAATTTAAACTCATCAACCTTTACAAGTTCTTTGTACCATGCTATAATAAAGAGACGCTCACGGTTTTGAGGAACTCCAAAATATTTAGCATTAAGGACACAATATGAATAACCATATCCTAATTCATCAAGAGTAGCAAGAATCACTTTAAGCGTATTACCATTATTATGATTTTTTAGCCCTCTAACATTTTCTAAGAAAAGTACTCTTGGCGGTACACCCGCAGCGATCTTTTCTTTTACGATATTTGCGATATTAAAAAACAAAGTACCACGAGTATCATTAAAGCCTTTCCTTAAACCTGCTACAGAAAACGGTTGACATGGGAAACCACCACAACATACATCAAAATCAGGTATTTCTGATGGGACAGCTTCTGTTATATCTCCATTAAAATACAAATAGTTTCCATTTTCGTCTTTTTTGAATAAATCTGGGTCTATGCTTTTATAGTTCTCTTCATAAGATATTCGAGCATTTTTGTCCCATTCACTGGCGAAAACACACTTACCACCAACACTGTGCATTGCAGTATGAAAACCTCCAATGCCAGCAAACAAATCAATAAACTTAAATTTTACCTTCTTAATTTTTTTATCCATTTTAACCTTCAAAACCTTGTTCTTTAGCCTTCTCGACAATCTTCAATGCAAATAAGGCCTGTTTCAATGATGTGATGCCGCGATTACGCGACTTCATTGTACCAAAATTAAATGCAGCTTTGCGCTCTATTGGAGTAAGCTGATTGTTTCTTTTTGCCCAATTAGCCAACTCAAACCAATAATTTGGCTCAATTGCCTCAGCTTCCTTAATACGATTCTGCTGGGTTTCGTTCAAATAAGAGCCATCATCGTTTGTATCAGGCTGCATTAGCTCGTCATCAAACTTCTCTATCTCGCCAAGTTTCAACTTAAGCTTATTCCAACAATCCGACTTCTTTGTCCATTCACCAACATTCGACGATTGATTTCCACCAGAAGCACCTCCTGTAATATGTTCCCATACCAAAGGAATTAAAGAATCAACCTTATTAAGTACCTCTTCCTGAACCTTTTGATTATCCCATATATAGGTCAGGTCAAGATTTCCACCAGAAAGGAAAGAGATTGAGGACATCAGGTATGCATTCATATTAGCTTTGTATCCTCCTAAATTCTGCGCTTTTACTAATGCATCAATAGCGTTAAACAGGATACCCTTAGCAATTATCTTCTTAAAGTATGCTGCAGAAATAGTTGGCTTTTCTCGCTTAATCTCTGCTACAAACGATTTGTAGTTCTTTTCTGCGCCCCAACAAACATCATAAGGTCTTTGCTTCCATGCCGCCTCATATTTTGCAATATCCGTCTTGGTGATCTTTTGTTTTTTAGGATACTCTATCTTAAACGTCTTTTCATTAACACCACTAAGTTGTGCTAACTGGTCGAGATACTGGCCACGAGTACGCTCAAAATACCACTTGCAGAATGGCTTGTTATTACCATTTGGTACCCACTCTGAGCGACTGAATCGCTCAAGATCAACCAAATAAGGATCGTTTGCAGAGAAATCAGAGTTTTTAATTGCAGTCTGACTATTAGCCGAAATAGAAATGGATCTTATCAACTCATCGTCATGCTCAGCATCACGAATCACGCTAATCTTCATGGGCACGAACACCTTATTCAGATCTACCTCCTTATCTGTAAGAGAAGCTGCTATCGAAGCAGTAGTCTGACCTCCGTTAACAATCTGCCAATCATACAGTCTAGTAATATAGAGCATACCATCAATCTCTTTTGTCTCTATCTCGCTAGCGGTGGTAGAAATACCATTGTTATACGAGAAGAACATATCTGGATTTTCACGAAGAGTTTTACGTATCTCTTTATTGACTTTACCCTTAAACTGCAGGAATGTACGAACGTTCTTTTCAAGCAAAACCTGCTGATATTGCTTATATATCTTTGCCAAAGTAATACCTGGAATAATGGCAAGGTAAGCATCAACAAACAAATTCTGCTCGCTCATCTTTAAACATTGCAGCTCTGTATTATATGTGGTTGGGAAATCAATCTCAACCTTTTCCTTGCCAGCACGAATATTATGCTGCTGGTAAACACGCTGCATGTCCCAAACATTATACTCGATAACATAGTCACCATCTTCACTTTCTACTGCAGCAGGTACTGCCGAAGGATCAGTAAGGCCATCGGTAATCACATATATACGTAACTGATTAATCTGTCCTTTTGTGCTCTGTACCAATTTGGCCACTTCAACTATTTCATCACTTGATGTAACATCCTCGTTTTTGAAAAGCTGACCATTCATAGCCTCTCGGTAAAACGACATCAAGTAATTAAAACCTTTCTGGACATCACCATTATTCACTTTACCCAACAGCGTGTTGGCCTTCATCAAATAAAACAAGTCAAGCGACTCTGCTTCATCATTATAGTCGTATGCAGTAATACGGCTACGAGTTTTCTGGAAAGAACAAATTTCAGGTGCATTCACCTCACCATTGTCTTCCATATACTCCAAGATACTTGTTGCAAGTTCCTGGTCGTAATCACTGCCAGTCATCTCCACTGACATGTTTACGTTATCGATTAGCTCTTGCGCAAATTCTTTAATATCCATAGATACTCGTTGTATTTTAGTTTCCAGAAACGAAAATGCCCTCCTTTTCGTTTGAAAAGAAGGGCGTGGAGATGAACGATTGAATGAAGCAAGGTTTAGGACTACCCACATCAGACAACAATCCTACAGTCCACGCCCTATTTTGAGAGCGCGAACATCCGTTGCCTTGTCTGACTGATGTGTTTGCCGAGGTCCTAATTCTGCTTCTTCAGCCTAATCAAGGATGTTCAAGACTCGAAAGCCTATATTACATTTCTAATATTATTCCTCATATTGTTGGTCGACTTTATGAAATTATTACTCTTGTTTCTTAGTTATCCGCCGAACATAAAAAAGCATACCCGATTCCCTCGTGTTCCAAAGTTCGGGTAGTCGACCAAGAAGACCCTGAAGAGAGAACAATTGGGAAGGGTATGCCATAACGGCACACCTTACTCCCAAGGTTTCTCATCAATGTTTGGTCGACATTTTGAACTTTAAACCTTAGTCATAAGATATGTATCTTATAATCAGCAAAATATGCACCGCGCCGTATCAGCCCTGTTCACTCCAGAACCGCTGCGTGCTGTTTTTACACAGGCACAGACGGAACGATTGCACTGCAAAAGTACAACAATTTTCGCATCCTGCAAAACAAAACAACGATTATTTTTGGTGGTTTGCAAAAATCCGTGTACTTTTGCTGCCAAATTAGTTTTTCATAATTTATATAATCATAGTGAGAGGAATCAGCAGCGACTGCTCATTCCCCTTTTTTGATGTCCTCAACTACCACCAAATCGGCTGGTAACCAATCTACGCTATCAAGCTGATCTTTAGTGAGCCAACGTGCAGCCTCGTGCTCTTTAAGAGTTAGAACTCCACTCTCAATGCTACACCAGAAACAATGCATTGTTAAATGAAACTTAGGATAATCCCACTCTACGGTTTTAACCAACCGCTCCACTGTGATATTTGTTTCCAGTTCTTCCCAAATTTCACGCTTCAACGATTCTTCGGGCGTTTCGCCAGGTTCCATTTTGCCCCCAGGAAACTCCCATCCATCTTTCATATCGCCGTATCCTCGCTGTGTGGCAAAAATGCGACCAGCCTCATCGTGTATTATCGCTGCAACTACTTCAATCTGTTTCATAATCGGCTACAAAAGTAGCATTTATTTCACTAAAAACTAAATATTTACCAAAAATATTTGGAACGTATCAGAATTATTCTTATCTTTGCAGCGTCAAAAGTTTACTTTTGGCTACGCCGCTGAGTGCGGGGAGCAAGACTTTATCGACACTACTCCATTTAAAAAGTCATCCTTATGGATGGCTTTTTATTTTTCGTACTTCTTTCGAATATCCAAGTGCAAAGATACAACATTTCGAGCAAATAAACAAACAAATTATGATAATTATTTTGCATAGATCTAAACAATCCAAATTCGATCTAAACTGATCAAAATTGTTTGGTCAGCTTAGGGCGATCTTCTACCTTTGCGGCAAAAAAGAACTATGAGTAATCCAGCTTTTATGTCCGTTAGCATCGTGGGCGATAGGCGACAAATGAGGTCGCTGTATCAAAAGATGTATAGATTACAGAATCGAAAAAAGCCATTAGTAGAGAATGGCTTTTATTACCCCAGACGTTGGCTGGGCAATCTGGTGGTTAGATTGGGCGCCGATTGGCGCGACGTGGATTGTAGAGGCACTTGGGATAATTTGCTACTGAACGACAAAGGGCTACACTTTTTCACCGAATCAGCTTGGCATCCACCTTTCGATGTACTGCGGCTTATTAAGAAGGTGTATCCTGGGCTGGAGATATACTTTTCGGCTGAAGGGGATGACTGGGATAGCTACCTAACCAACGATGCAGAAGGGCGTTTCTACCCCACCCGATATGCGTTTGATTTGCCCAGCGACATTGAGTATTGTGATACAATAGAAGAAGTAGCCGAGAAGTTATCAGACTTTATCGGCCATCCAATCGAACCAACTAAAGAAGCTGTTTTTGCTGCGGCTGAAGAATGGGATGAGAACGAAGAGCGTATTGATGACTCTATCAACCTAAAAGAATTCGAAGTTGTAAGCCTTGATGAAGTGTAATCAGCCCCGTGGGTACAACAATTTTCGCATCTAGCAAAACAAAAAGTAGATTTTATTTGGTGATTTACAAAAATACGTATACTTTTGCAGCCGTATTTGTTTTTGTTAGATTTTACATTCGCAGTGATGCGAGGATGGTTATAGCTAAAGTACACAATACCATAGGAATCAGCAGCGATGCTCATTCCTTCTTTTTTTTCTATTAAAGCGAAGTATTTAAGTTAATAATTGTAAACAACATACATCTCATCAAAATTTATTGTTATTTATGCGATAAAAATTTGGCCAAGTAAAACAATTGCACTAACTTTGCCTCCTGGAAATGTAATGAAAAGATCTATTAACTTAATACATATTTATATTATGAAAAGAAAAAGACTTATTTGGTTGCTGGCAGGAGCAATTGCCTTCTGCAGCACTAGCATGATGCAAACCTCATGTACAAAAGCAGAAGACAATCCTGTAATGCCCGAGGAGGGAACATCGGGAATGGTGGGTGGCAACGAGTTTACGCCCACACAGTTGATTATGACGTATATCTATGTAGCACCAGGAGTGGATCCCGATGTGAAACAAGCCATCGATTGGGCCTCGAAGGGTGCAATCGACCAGCTGAGCGAAACGTTGTCGATACCTGTATACGTAGTCAACAAACTTACCGACCTGAGCGACGAGCAAATGGATGATATCATGTATAGTGGCGAGACGGTGCTACTGATGAACCCTGTGGAGAGCGAGATTAAGGCATATCTGGAAACCCACGACTACATCACTCTCGATCCAGAAATTACCGACTCTACCTGGATTCTGGGATTCAACAATAACACAAAGATTCTCATCGACAAACTGAGCCAAACAGGCGACCCCGTGGCTGACAATGCCAATCGCAACGAAAAGGCATATGTAGCACTGTCGGGAGTGTTTACAGCTTTCGCCGAGCGCTACGAGGGCTATACCGGAGCCTTCGGCGGCGATGATAAAGAAGACACCAAGAAGATGGAGAACCTGTTTGCATCGTACCACTTTGTGCATGTAAACTCATATTCTGCCCACGTGCACTACGACACCACATGGGGCGAGAAGTACTATCTTGACGGAACAGGTTCGGCCACCACTCTGCTCGACGTTTATCCAGTACACGTGTACGAGGGACAGGCTGGAGCAGGCGACTACTTTGCTGTTAAGATGAATACCAGCGTGGCCAATGCCGGCATGTGGAAGGGTAAAGGCTGGAATAGACGTGTAGGTATATACATCCGCCACTGCGGATTGTGGGCTACCAACTTTGACACTCAAGTTGTGCCGATGAAGGACGAAAACACAGTGATGCCTCAGACAGAACTGCAGTTCCTGGCAGCATGTCCACCAACACCAGGCACCACCACCAATCAGAAGTATTATGAAGACTCTAAGTCGTTCAGCCTTAACGTTTCGGCTACAGGTAAGCTGGAGGCTGGCGAAGAGGCTAAACCAGGCGAAGAACCTACAGCCAAGAAATCAAAGAGCTTGCAGGTACAGTTGTCCATGGGCTGGAACTGGACCCACAAGGAGAGCTATAGCATACAGAATGTAGAGATTGAGGATCGTCATGCCGGAAACAGCATCGATTGGAACATCAAGTTCAACGATCTGCCTCACTACGATTGGGACGAGGACTACGGATTTAAGATCACCGAATCGCTGCCATACCGCAACACGCAGGCACTCAACGCATCGTGGATGTGGTACGATCCCAATGCCAAGGACGAGAGCGATACCAAGCCTCTGCTCATCAAGGTTACCACCAATCCTCAGTACGAGATGCAGACCTTCTGGACCACCAAGGCCGACCTGAAGTCTGTATATTACAACCACTCTAAGACAGAATTCTTCAAGATACCACGCCCCAACAACAAGCATGCCGGCGAGCTGGTAATCAAGAACGACCTGAAGGATGATGCTTACATCTCTGACATCCGTGTATATCGCAAGGGCACTAATATTATGGTGGGCAACTACAGCATGTCGGTACCTAACGGCGAGGAGCAGACTCTGGGCCATTATCTGTCGAATAATCAGACGTATATAGTTACGTTTAAGGCCACGTTCGGCGATGGATCAACAGCCTACTACACCTATTCGCTTAACGATGGCATAAAGGTAACTCATAACACTACCACAAAGCTCTATGCACGAAACGACTTCACTGCAGAAGGCGCTTGATATGAGCTAAAACAAATAAACGATAAAAGCGAATCCCGACAGCCACTGAGAGCTATCGGGATTCTTTTTAATTATAAAAAACCTTATTGAGATTACAATCCTGCAGCAGCAATCCACTCGTAGATGCAGCTTACAACGCCTTGCGTTTATAAGTGCCTGGCATGAAACTAAAATGCAGCATTCGTCGCGATGGCGCGTGCTGCATTTGACAAGTTCTACAATCTGATGTAAAAGGAGGTTAAAAAACAAAAAGCACTCGGTCATTCGACATAAAATGACTACCTTTGTAGCCAAATCGTGTGAGACATGGAGTGGATAAACAATCTGATTTTTAATCCATCGGCTATGCAGACCGTAGTGGTACTGTCGCTGATTTGTGCCTTGGGGCTTGCCTTGGGCAAGATTCGGGTCATGGGTATAAGCCTTGGCGTGGCATTCGTATTTTTTGTTGGTATCCTAGCAGGTAATTTCGGTTTTGAAGTAGATTCCAGGATGCTTGACTATGCCCAAAGTTTCGGTTTGATTCTGTTTGTCTATTGTCTCGGCCTGAGCGTGGGTCCCGGTTTCTTCGGTTCGCTGGCCCACGAGGGTGTTACACTCAACCTGTGGGGGCTGGCCGTCATTCTCATCGGCACGGCGATGGCAGTCTGTCTCTGTCCGCTTACAGGCATCAGTATGCCTGACATGGCGGGACTGCTCTGTGGAGCTACCACCAATACACCTGCACTGGGTGCTGCCCAGCAGACACTGTCACAGCTGGGCATCCCCCACAGTGGGACGGCCCTCGGTTGTGCCGTCACCTATCCGTTGGGTGTGGTAGGTGTCATCCTCGCCATCCTGTTTATGCGCAAATTTTTCGTACGCCCTGCCGACCTGATGCCCAGAAGTATCAGTGAAGAGAACGAGACCTACATTGCCCGGTTCAACGTGGTTAATCCCGCCATCGTTGGCAAGAGTCTGGAAGAGATTGCTACGATGACTCACTTGCGGTTTATCATCTCGCGTATCTGGCGCGGTGACGAAGTCATCGTGCCCAAGTCGACAACCCAACTACAGTTGGACGACCGCCTAATGGTAGTCACCAAAAAGGAAGATGCCTCAATGCTCGAAATCCTAATAGGCCTGCATGTGGAAGAGCCGGAAGACTGGAACAGCGAGAAGGTGGACTGGAATGCACTCGATAACAAGATGGAGAGCCGCGTGGTAGTGCTCACCAAACCGATACTCAACGGCAGGCGACTTGGCAGTCTGAAGATACGCCACACTTACCGTGTCAACATTAGCCGTATCACACGTGGTGACATCAAGTTGCTGGCCACGCCAGACCTGCGGTTGCAGTATGGTGACCGTCTTCACATCGTGGGTGACCCCAAGTCCGTCGATGCCGTTGAGGCTTTCTTCGGCAACAGTGTTCAGAGCCTAAACGAGCCCAACCTGGCCGCTATTTTCATTGGCATCATCCTCGGACTTGCCCTGGGCAGTCTCCCGCTCCAGTTGCCTGGCATGAGCATTCCGGTCAGGCTGGGCATCGCAGGAGGCCCCATCGTGGTAGGTATCATCGTGGGAGCTTTTGGGCCGCGGTTTCACCTCATCACCTACACTACCCGCAGTGCCTCGCTGATGCTCCGTAAGTTGGGGCTCTCGCTCTATCTGGCCTCTCTTGGTCTGGATAGTGGCGCACAGTTTTTCGAGACGGTCATAAGACCAGAAGGTATTCTCTGGATTTGCATAGGCTTTGCACTCACTGTTGTGCCTGTGCTATTGGTGGGCATGGCTGCCCTGCGGAGCCACAAGTTCGACTACGGCACCATCTGCGGCATCCTTAGCGGAAGTATGGCCAATCCGATGGCTTTGGCATATGTCAACGACACCATTGAGGGCAACAGTCCTTCCGTCAGTTATGCCACGGTCTATCCTTTGGGCATGTTCGCCAGAGTTATTCTCGTGCAGATGTTACTTATGATTGCGGGCGGCTGAATTAAAAGATTCAAGTTTCGCAAGTTCCTAACTTGCCAGTTTTAACTGATAAAGTCCAACGAAATGACTGAGTTTGTCCGACCGATTCAAGAGCGTATCGAAGATTTCCTCATCCTCGATATTGAAGCACTCTGCAATCATGCGGACCATCTCAAGTATCATATCCCAGATTCTCTCAGTGAGAGTGAGCTCCACGCTGCCCTTGACAGCATCATTGAAGAGTCCGCCCACAGTCTCGTAGTCAGAGAAGCGCTTGGCGGTGGAGAGCAGATTGTACTGCATGGCCGTGATTACAGTCATGGCAATCTGCGAGGAGAAGTTCTTGGACGAGCCAAGCGGCAAAGCCGAGCGGCGCATCTGGTACTTTCCGAGTCCCAGGTTCTGCTTGCTCTCCTTGAATACGACTTCCAGAGACCAACGTCTGGAGTAAATCCTGTAGGCCTCGAAGAAATCGAGCTTGCGATTGGTGGTAATCCCTGTGCTCTTTTTTGCGACCTTATCTCAACAAATTTTTAACATGCGAAACTTGAATAATATGATAGATATTCGATTGAAGGTATTTCAGAGTGTGGCTCGAAACTTGAGCTTTACCAAGGCTTCTCAAGAGCTTTTTATCAGTCAGCCTGCCATCAGCAAGCATGTGCAGGAACTGGAAAAGGAGTATAATGTGCGACTTTTCGAGCGCTTGGGTAACAAAATTCAACTGACCAAGGCCGGTCAGTTGCTGCTAGATCATGCCAACAAGATTCTGAAGAATTACCAGAAACTAAATTACGACATGAATGCCCTGCAGCAGTATACCACAGGTGAGCTGCGTATTGGAGCAAGTACCACCATCTCGCAATATGTGGTTCCAGAGATGATTGCAGCTTTTCATCGCCAGTTTCCTGATGTGCGCATCTCCATGCTGAGTGGCAATAGCAGAGAAATAGAATATGCGCTCTCGTCAGACAGAATTGATATAGGTATGGTGGAGGGCGTGATACGTCAGCCACAACTGAAATATACATCCTTCATGGATGATGAACTGGTGGCTATCGTTCGCTCAGACAACACCCAACTGACGAAGGAAAGCATTTCGCTGGCAGAATTGAAATCTATCCCTATCGTGATCAGAGAGTTCGGCTCTGGTACTCTTGACGTGATACAACAAGCACTTAAGCGTCAGGGCATTAGCTTATCCGACCTGGACATAGAAATGAACTTCGGAACAACAGAGGGTATCAAGCATTATGTAGAGAAATCAGATGCGCTGGGCATCGTGAGCATACGCTCGGTCAACAAGGAAATATACAGCAATATCTTCCGCATAGTGGAGATAGATGGGATGAGCATCAATCGCAAATTATCTCTCGTGGAAAAGCAAGGCGAGACCTCTGAAATCGCTAAATCATTCAAGCGCTTTATAACTGCTGGTTATAAGGGATAGTTATTTTGTATGACCATATAGACTGTATTCTTCGTAACTTTTCGTACCTTTGCAGGCAAAAAAAACAAACGACAAAATTATGAAGATTTCAGAACAACGTGGCAGCATGCTCAATGGTGTGCTACTCATGGCACTCTTTGCTTGTGCCGCTTTTTACATTGGTGATATGCAGTTGGTCAAGGCGCTTAGCTTTAGTCCGCTGGTAGTAGGTATTATTCTTGGTATGCTGTATGCCAACAGTCTGCGCAATCAGTTGCCCGATGCATGGGTGCCAGGCATCGCTTTTACCGGCAAGAGAATCCTGCGATTTGGTATCATCCTCTATGGTTTCAAACTCTCGTTTCAGGATGTTATCGCAGTAGGACTGCCCGCCATCGTGGTAGATGCCATTGTGGTGACCTGTACCATCCTGCTGGGTGTGTTTATCGGTAGATTGCTCAAAATGGACCGTTCTATCGCCCTGCTTACAGCCTGTGGTAGTGCCATTTGTGGTGCAGCTGCAGTGATGGGTGTAGATGGCGCCATCAAGCCCAAACCTTATAAGACTGCTGTGGCCGTTGCTACGGTGGTGATATTTGGCACACTCTCTATGTTTGTTTACCCCATGCTGTATCGTGCAGGCGTATTTGATCTGCCAGCATCGCAGATGGGTATCTTTGCAGGTAGCACCATTCACGAGGTGGCTCATGTGGTGGGTGCTGGCAATGCGATGGGTGCCGATGTATCCGATAATGCCATCATCGTAAAAATGATACGCGTGATGATGCTTGTACCAGTATTGCTGGTCATCGCCTTCTTTGTGGCAAAAGATGTGGCAGGCAGAGAGGACGGCGAGAAAGGCAAGATCACCATCCCTTGGTTTGCTATTCTCTTCCTGGTGGTAATCGGATTCAATTCTCTCAACCTCTTGCCAGCCAGCGCAGTGGAATTTATCAATACGCTCGATACCTTCCTCCTCACCATGGCGATGACAGCCCTTGGTGCAGAGACCAGTATAGACAAATTCAAGAAGGCAGGTGCCAAGCCCTTCCTCCTGGCCTTCATCCTCTGGATATGGCTCATAGGTGGGGGTTACTGCATGGCAAAATACATGGTGCCTGCCATTATGTAGACTTCAGATTCTTGTCCACAAATACCATGGCGTTGCGCTCATCGGCTACGATACTGAGTCTTGTTCCAAAGCTGGAGCGAGACAGTGGCAAGGATTTTGCGCCAGTCATACGACTCATTGGAGATAAACCGATAGAACACGTCCTTCCTGCAGTCAAACAGACCGCATAGCGAGGACTTACCATAGTTATAGGCATTGCGAATCATGAAACAGGGAAACAACATCAACAGCCCAAGCACCTGCAGCTGCGTCAGCTTGCAGTTGCACCTGCTCTCGCTGCTGAAGAGCCGCTTTTCGGACAGCCGGAGGGCCTTTGTCATGTCTATTATCGCATTCATTGCACTCGTGGCATCATTTTCTTTGAAAAACTTGCCGATCTCTGAAAAAATGTTTGTACCTTTGTCGCTGAGCATGGGGTTTTGTACTTTATTGTTAGCACTTCAAAGTTACAAAATTTCTGCGACATACGGAAATCCCTGTGCTCTTTTTGGCGACCTTATCTCAACAAATTTTTAACATGCGAAACTTGAATTAAAAGATAGACTCTTCGGTCTCAGAGGTCAGCAGTTCCAGTGCCTTCATGCCCATGACGGAGTTACCCTTTATGTTAAGCCGGGGGCTCCAGGTGGCTACGGCATAGTGCAGCGGATGGATGGCCGCTATGCCGCCTCCCACGCCGCTCTTGCCCGGCAAGCCTACGCGATAAGAGAATTCTCCGGCTTCGTCATAGAATCCGCAGGTCTGCATGATGGCATTTATGCGTTTCACCTGCGACGAGGTGAGCGACACGCCGCCATAGTTGAATGGTTGCCGATGGTTGGCAAAGGGCAGGAAGGCGTGGGCCAACTCGTGGCACGACATCTCTACGGAGCACATCAGGAAGTAGAATTCTAGTACACGGGTAATGTCACCCCGAATGTTGCCGTGGTATTTCAGCAGGTTGGCAATGGCTGCGTTCAGGTAGCCGCAACTTTGTTCACTCTGTGCCACACGGCGGTTGAACCCCACGGTGCTGCTGCCACTGAGGCTCCTGACAAAGGTCAGAAACTGTTCCTCGGGGCGGCTCAGCGTAGAGAGCAGCACGTCGGCCATGACGATAGCACCGGCGTTGATGAACGGATTGCGGGGAATGCCGTGTTCATATTCCAGCTGTACCAGCGAATTGAACGCATTACCGGAAGGCTCCTTACCCATGCGCTGCCACAGGCGGTCAGCCTCCTGGCTGAGGCACATGGCTAGGGCAAACACCTTGCTGATGCTCTGCAGCGAGAAGCGGGTGCGCGTGTTGCCTTGCTCGTAGACATTCCCGTCGAGCGTCAGCAGGCACAGGCCAAACTGTTTGGCATCTACTTCTGCCAGCATGGGAATATAGTCAGCCTGCCTCCCTTCATTGGCGAAGGGCAGGCAGGCTGTGTACACCTTATCTATAATCTGTCCGTAGTCCATCACTTCAAGCAAAATCATCAATGACATGGCAAAGGTACAACAAAAATCTGAGAAAATCAGCGCTTTTGGCGGAATATTTTTCGTTTTGGACAGATTTGACCGTATTCTTTCCTCTGTAATCGACTCCCACCTGGGACTTCGCAGTAAGTTGATAGGCTATCAGTACAGCGAGATAATACGGGCCGTCTTCTCCGTTTTCTGCTGTGGCGGCGACTGCATGGAAGACCTCAACCTGTATCTGAAGGATGTGCACGGTGCTGCGCGGCATAGAAGAACTGGCAACGGAGAACATATCATACACGGTAGAAAAGACGGGCAACGTCTATGATTTTTATCTGCGGATTTTAGGGAATATCAATCAATGCCTTACCAACTCTAACCAGACGTCCATCTTTTACACAAAGATAGATTATATTTTCTACACTACGTTTAGTGGATGAGGGGCGGCGCTCGAGTACCTGGCTAATCAAATCGCGCACGCGGACAGGACTATCGGACTGGGCCACCACATCTATAACCAAGTCGAACAATGAACCAGAAAAAACGCCCCACTCGACCAGCGAGTAGATGGTTGTTTTACCGATATTTATCAACCTTTCATCCTTGAACAGATAGGGTTTGATTTGTAAAGGGGTTTTATATTTACTTCGAGGATAAAGCTGTTTATAGCGGGCAAAGATATCTTTAACAAACATTCCCTTACCGTTATCCTTGATAATGTTATAGAATATCTCCGCGTAATCAATGCGGTTGGCAGGCAACTGCACATAATGATCTTGGACACAGACACCCCAGAAATCCTTGATGATACACTCGAACACATACAAAAAATGCTCAACACTATCGGCACTAATCACTTTACCCTCCCTCCAATATTTGGGATTGCTTACAAAGGGGCGTAATGATATCTTATCGGTATTTTTACGGAACTTGCGTACCATGATATCGAAATCCTCAAAAGCCGAAAAGAAATTAAAGTTTAAATACTTAGCATCGTAAATACAAGTATGGAATGGCTGGTTCCCATTGATATATGCAGAGATGTTGCCTATACCTATATCAGTATATCGGGTTGTAAAATGCAATAATCGCGAATCCTGAAATAGGTTAGCCAAGCAGGCATAGGTATTAAACGAGATAGACAAATGCTCACGGCGGGAAATATTTTTAAACTGCGACATTTTTGGGGTTAGCACACCAGTAAACGACAGGTTATACGGCTGCCACCATTGGGGATTCATCACGTTTTTATAATCCTGGTCGGCAAACGATTTAATTCCAATAATTTGTCGAATTCTCTCTCTTGATAACTTACTGCGAGCTGCTGCCAGCGTAGCCTCATCATCCAAGCCACAGTACGATGCAAAAATCTTGGCATTATTATTGGTAGTGGTATTAAAATACCTGCACAAGATGTAGAACATAGGATAATGATGATGTTTGGCGTAGAACTGACTAACAAATTCGACATCATCGTTACTAAGAAAGTGGAACTGGTACTTGCAGAGATTGTAACGTACGTTATCTGTATTATCAAAGAGTATCTTATGATATATAGGTTCGAAATCGGCCAACAACTTTTTTAATTGCTGAAAACGCTCTATTCCCACACGAGGCAAACGGAATAATTCATTTTCGTTCTTTAGAAAACACATGAACTCAAGATAATCAATCTCACCTTTTACAATCACACTTTGGGTTTTGTTATCATATCGAGACAGTGTGTCCTCGAACGCATGTCTCAGCAAAGAATCCTTATCGGGGGTGATATTGGCAAAATGAACCAAACGCACATTATTATTATTCCGATAATAAGAAAGCCTTTTTACGGCATCAACAAAATCATCGTAATTCCCATGAAATAAGGCACGAGCCTTTAAAGTTTCCTTAATCTTTGAACAGATGTTTAATATCATATCCAAACAGGCTAATGCGTATTTCTCGTTATATACAAATATAATATTACACACTTGATAAGGATAGTACAGCAAGTCGCGTGCAAACAAGGTGTAATCTGGGTAAATGGCACGCAGTGCATCGATTACGTCAGCGTCGTACAGCTGTTGCTTTTCGAGCTCATTCCTAAACAAAATACTAACAGTTTCGATGAGATCCTTTTTGGATTGGGCTTCAAAATCTACAGCATGTTGGCTGATATACGCTTTATATTTTTTTCCGAACTGATGTAGAAAATCGCTCACATCTGCCGGGCAACTGATACCAACGTTTTCAAATTTATAACGACGCTTATCGCGGTATATCCAAGGCAACACATCTCTATAAGAGCTGAATAATTTATGTATTCCACTCCAGGCATCCACGCGATAATCCTCCATCAGGTTTTGAAACGCAATATGCAACTTATAATTATATGTATATTCGAGCATAGTTTTTTATGCAATTTTTCTGTTCAGTTTAATTCGGCCACAAAAGTAACACTTTTTTTCGCAACCAGCAAAATTATGATAATAAATATTTTGGTGGTTTGTAAAAAACATAAAGAGGAATCAGCAGCGATGCTCATTCCTCTTTCTCGTTTTATGTGATTTCCAAAGTTACTTGGTGCGGTTGCGGATTTGCTGCTTGAGGGTTAGGATGCGGCGAACACTCTGGTTGATGCGGGCCTCGCTGAGGGTGCCATCGTTAACGGCGGCTATCACGGCATCGAAGGCCTCGACCAGATTGCGGGGATCGAGCACGATATCTGCACCGGCCTTGATACAGCCCACAGCGGCTTCAGCGTTGGTGTACTGTTTGGTGATGGCGCCCATGCTGATGGCATCGGTAACGATGATGTTACGATAGCCTAACTCGCCACGCAGCTTATCCTTAAGGATGACGGGCGACATGGTGGCTGGCTCATCAGTACCAGTCACGTTGGGGGTTGCAATATGGGCAGTCATAATCAGCTGACAGCCCCAGGCGATACCGGCACGGAAGGTTACCATCTCGCAATCCATCATCTCGTCCCAAGTCTTCATCGATTTGGCATAGCCGTAATGGGTGTCGGCAGTGGTGTCGCCATGTCCGGGGAAATGCTTGATACAGCCCGTGATGCCAGCATCTTTCAGACCCTGCAGGTAGCTGGTTACCATGGGTGCTGCCACAGCCGGATAGCTACTGAAGGCGCGCTTACCAATCACTACATTGTCGGGATTGGTGTTGACATCGGCCACTGGGGCAAAATCGATGTCGAAACCATAACGGGTAAGATAGGTGCCGATGGTGTTAGCGCACTCGTAGGCATTGGCAGGATTGCCGGTTTCGCCAATCGACTCCATCGACTCATATTTGGGCAGATTGAAGTTGGGATGGTTGGCCAGGCGCGACACGCGACCGCCCTCCTCGTCGATACACAGCAACGGACTACCATTGAGAGCACGTATCTGCGAGATGAAAGAAGAGAGTTGGTTTTCATCTTCGATGTTCCAGGCATAGAGTATCATGCCACCTATGGGATAGTTCTTAACCACACCTGCCATGCAATCGTTAATCTGCTGCAGTTTGTAGGGCGAAAGTTCTTCGAAACTGCTCCAGTGTATCGTGGTGTCGAGGGCCTCGGGGCGCACGTAGAACATCTGACCTACTTTTTCGCGAAGGGTCATTTTTCGCAGCTGCTCCTCAACGCTACCGGCCGAGCTGCCACTGGGGTTGTCATCGTTAGTACAAGCTGTTAACAGCAATCCGCCAAAAAGCACTGCGGCGGTAATCCATGTTTTAAAAATTTTCATACCTATAGTTTTAATTGCAAAAAGATTAATTAGATGGGTGCAAAGATACAACATTTTTTGGCACCCAACAAAATAATAGGGTGCAAAATGGTAAAAAGATGTTAATAATTAAGCATTAATCGACGAATATTACCAACTATTACGTATATTTGCGGTGAAAAAGATGATTTTACCAATAATTGGGAACTACAACTTTACTACTACTAACACTATACCAACGAAAACAAAGAGAGGGTTGAGCCGCAAAGCTCATCCCTCTCGATATTTTTTATGTAACAATTCGTAACTTTTTGACACGCTTTTCTATAAAATCGTAAGCAGAGTGACATTAATCATAATTATAATCTTACAATCTGTAAGCGAATACACGTTTCTACTTTCAAATCGTTATTAAAACTGCATTTATATCCACTTTTCTTCGTACCTTTGCCATTGGATTACTATATATAAAGGTAAAAAGGTATGAATGTAAGGGTAACAGAACTGACAAGCAGCCGAGATTCGGTTAACAAATGGATGGAGCGCTATGGAGTACGCTTTGGTGTTTACAAAAATGGTGTGTTCAATGAGCAACTCTTCCCATTCGACCCCGTTCCCCGTATCATCGAAAAGGATGATTGGACCTATCTGGAACAGGGGTTGAAGCAGAGAGTGCAGGCACTTAACAAGTTTCTGTGGGATGTATATCATGAAAAGAGAATCATCAAGGACGGCATAGTACCCGAGGAATTCGTATATTCGTCGAAAGGCTATATGCCAGAGTGCGAGCGAATCAGTCCTACGGGTGGTGTATATGCCCACATAGCAGGTATCGACCTGGTGGAGGGCAAGGACGGCCAGTGGTATGTGCTGGAGGACAACCTGCGCATACCGAGCGGAGCCAGCTATCCGATGATAGCACGACAGATAACGCGTCGGGTTGCACCATCTACCTTTGCCTCGCATACCATTGCCGAGAACCGGGGATATGCCGACCTGTTGCGCGAAATGATGGACGAGATGAACGACGGACGGGGAATATCGGTGATACTAACCCCAGGGCGTTATAATTCGGCCTATTTTGAGCACTCGTATCTGGCCGAGAAAACGGGCGCAACACTGGCCTACCCCGGCGACCTGTTTGTAGAGGATAACAACGTGTATTACTCGGGTATATATAAGGAACGCACCCGCGTGGGCTGCATCTACCGCCGCGTAAGCGATGAATACATGGATCCGCTGGTGTTCGAGGCATCGTCGCTACTGGGCATCCCTAATGTGATGCAGGCTTACAAGGCCGGCAACGTAGCACTGGTGAACGCCATCGGAAACGGGGTGGCCGACGACAAGGGCATCTACTATTTTGTGCCGAAGATGGTGGAATACTATCTGAACGAGGAGCCCATACTGCAGAACGCACCAACCTATCTGCCCTATTTCGAGAAGGATTACAAGTATGTGCTGGAAAACTTACAACACCTGGTTATCAAGGATGTGAGCGAGGCGGGCGGCTACGGTGTGGTATTCGGCAGGGATCTTTCAAAAGAGAAACTGAAAGAGCTGAAAAGCCTCATCATCAGAGAGCCACGACGCTGGATTGCTCAGGAAGTGATAGACTTCAAGGATCTGGAGATATTGGACGACAGCGATGCCGCGAAAACGACAGGCGGGCTGGTTGAACGCAAGGCCGACCTGAGAGCATTCGTGATAAGCGGAAAAGAAACCAAGGTGTGGCACAGCGGCCTTACCCGCTTCTCACGTAATCCCGACTCGTTCGTGGTTAACTCATCGCAGGGAGGCGGATTCAAGGATACCTGGGTAATGGAAGAATAACAAAAAAAAGAGAGATAATATGGTTAAAAACACGGTTATATCGGCCAACAAAGCCAACAGTCTGTTCTGGCTGGGGCGCTACGAGGAGCGCGTTTATATCACACTCCACATCATGCGCAAGTGTTATGATAAGATGATCGACGGAGAGATGGAGGACTACCAGCCCTTCTGGCAGAAACTCGACCCGTTTGGTGTTTATCAGACCAATGACGAGTTCACGCTTGGGATGATGTACGACGAAGGGAATCCAAGTTCGGTGATGTCGGCGCAAAACAAGGCTATGGACAATGCCATCCTGTTGCGCGAGGAGATCACGTCGGAAACACTGAGCTATCCGGAAATGAGCGTAGCGCTGTTAAAGGAATGCAGCAAAAAGCAGGAAACGAATGTGATGACGCTACAACCCGTTATCGACTGGTCGCTGGCATTCTGGGGAGCTGCCGAACAGCGGCTGCAGAACCACAAGGCCCAGTACATTATGATGATAGGACGCAACATAGAGAACCTGGACATGCTGCTACGTTTTGAATACAGCTACGAGCGCATTGCACAGGCCTACGACTCGGTGAAACACTATTCGCGACAGCTACCCGATCTGCTCGACGATTACATGGAGAGCCAGCTGGACAGCTTGATTATCCGAGAGAAATTTAATCTGAACGACTTAGATTACAAGAACAAACTGCTGGCGTTTGTGAATCAGTTGGTGAGGGTATGAAAAGGTATTTATACAACTATCAAACCATCGTGGAGTTCAGCGAACCAGTAACGGCACATGCCGTTATGCTAAGGTGCCAGCCCGCAGCCAACGCCTTTCAGACTATCGAGCAGGAGCATGTGATTGTTTCGCCCGGCTACTGGACGAATGCCGGCACCGACGCTTTCGGCAACCGCATCCTGTTTGGTGGTGCCAGCGAGCCGCATACGGTGTTTGCCTATGTGAGCACGGGCATTGTGGCTACCGACACCTATTTTCAGAAACAGCGTGGCGAGAACATGTTCCTGTATAGTCAGCCCTCGCAGCTCACACAGCTGAACGAGGCGATGCGCAAGGCTGCACTGACCGACGACGGTGCAACTACGGCTGAGAAGGCGCGGCAACTATGCCACAGGGTATATGAGATGATGGCCTATGAGCCTGAGACCACTACGGTTGAAACGCCCGCCACTGAAGTGTTCGGCCGTAGATGCGGTGTGTGCCAGGACTATGCCCACCTGATGATTGCCTTCTGCCGGGCCAACGGATTGCCCGCCCGCTACGTAAACGGATTTCTGGAAGGCACCGGACAGACCCATGCCTGGGTAGAGGTTTTCGACGGCTATAGCTGGCAGGGCTACGACCCTACACACGACCGCCAACTACTGCAGCAAGGCTATGTGAAGATAGCCCACGGACGAGATTCTACCGACTGCCCCGTGAGTCGTGGCATGTTTCGCGGACAGGCCATACAGCAAACACAAATAAGCGTAACATTACAAGAATTATGATAAAGACTATTGTATCTACCGAACTGCCCGTAGATGAGCAGTTCCGCATCCGCAAGAATGTGATTCATCACGGCAGGGAGGGGCTGCGCTTCTGCGTGGTCACAGGCACACACGGCGATGAACTGGAGGGCCAGATGGTGTGCTACGAACTGGCACGTATCATGGGCGAGCATTCCGAACAGCTCACGGGCACACTCGAGATCTATCCTGCGCTCAACCCACTGGGCATCGACACCATACAGCGCGGCATTCCCAACTTCGACCTCGACATGAACCGTATCTTTCCCGGCGACCCTCAGGGAACCATGGCCGAGCAGACTGCCCATGCCATCATCGAAGATATCAAGGGGGCCGACATGGTGATTGATATCCACTCCAGCAATCTCTATCTGCGCGAGACACCGCAGGTGCGGGTTAACGTGCAGGATGCCGAGTGGCTGGTACCATTTGCCGAGCACCTAGGCACCGACTTTGTATGGGTGCACGACGCTGCTACCGTACTCGAGGCCACCCTCGCCCACTCGCTCAACAGCACAGGCACGCCATGCCTGGTTGTGGAAATGGGCGTAGGGCAGCGCATCAATCACAAGATGTGCCGACGTCTGGTTGGGGGCATATTACATCTGATGAGGCACATGGGTATGTGGCGGGGCGAAGTGCCAGCCGACATACAGCAGCCCATCGTATGTAAGGGCGACCGCGTGACATTCCTGAATGCCGAAACATCGGGCGTATTCCTTACCGAACTTAAATGCGGCATTACTGTTACCAAGGGCCAGACCATCGGACATATTGTAGACCCGCTTCGTGGACGGGTGCTCAGCACAGTCACCTCACCCGTCGACGGCTATCTTTTCACCATCCGAGCCTATCCGATTGTTTATGAAGGATCGCTGATGGCCCGAATCTTTAATAATGTTCAATAAAATCATGAGAGAAGAGACAATTTTTGAGATGACGTCGCCCTGTCGCGACAGTTTCCGCATCCGCGGCTACCGTTTCGGCGAGGGAGCCAAAACACTGGCCATCGTGGGAGCCATGCGAGGCGACGAGGTACAACAACAATATATCTGTGCCCAGATAGTGAACCGTCTGGGATTCATTGAGCGCCATGGGGGCATTGCCAAAGGCAAGAGCATACTGGTGATTCCCTCGTGCAACCCCTTCTCGATGAACGTGAGCCGTCGTTTCTGGGCGATGGACAATACCGATATTAACCGCATGTTCCCGGGTTATGGCAATGGCGAAACCACCCAGCGTATTGCTGCTGCCGTGTTCGAGGCCCTGAATGGCTTTGAGTATGGCATCCAGCTGGCCAGCTACTACGTGCCAGGCGACTTTATCCCCCACGTACGAATGCTAAAGACGGGGTATGAGGATGTGGCTACAGCCCGGCTGTTCGGTATGCGCTACGTGACGGTCTACCCGCCACGCCCTTTCGACACCACGCTGCTCAATTATAACTGGCAACTCTGGAACACCAAGGCTTTTTCTGTTTATGCAGGCAAGACCAACCTGGTTGACCAGACTGCCGGCGACGAGAACGTTGATGCCATCCTGCGCATGATGAGTCGCACGGGCATACTCACTACCGAATCGGCGGGATCGGCCTACGAGTCGGTGCTCGTCGATGAGTCGACCCTACAGCATATCAAGGCAAACCATGCGGGCATTCTGATTCGTCTGGTAGATGTCGGAAGTCGTGTGCATCCCGGTCAGTCGCTGGCGCACATTATCCATCCCTACAACGGTCAGATACTCTGCGACGTAAAGGCCACCAAAGAGGGAACCGTATTCTTCGCCCATAACCGCCCTGTAGTTCTCCAGAACGCCCTGCTGTTCATGGTCCACACCATAGAATTATAATTTTATCACTTGGCGTCCTGGCGGGCGAGGTCGAAGCCTTTTAGCATGGCGAAATCATCTATCTGGGCTTCCGTTTTCCTGGATGGCCATGGCGCGGGCCACGCTTATCCAACGGGCAGGGCGATCGCAGGGGATGCCGATGGGCTCGTCGGGGCCGATACCAGAGAGCTGCGACACTCTCTGGATATAGGCTGCGGGACGTTTTAGAAAAATATTGGGACAGCCGTGAGGCTATTCCCAATATTTTTTGTACCTTTGTCACCGATAATAATGACAGGAAACAAAATGGATAAAGTAGAATTATCAAATAAGATAGCTCGGCTCAATGATTTAATCATTGAGGCTAATGATTTAATCAAAGACATTAAGGATATTATCAATAACCCAGAATTAAATGAAGGAGAATTGGATTGCAGGCAATATAAGGATATTCGTATTACTGAAATTCAGTTATCCACACAGAGCTTAACTTCTAAATTTTATACAATATGTGATAATAATGAAATCTTAACACTTGAAGATTTATTAAAAATATCTTCAAACCAGTTCAAACAATATCGAAGATCAGGACAAATGATGATTGAACAGGTACAAGATTATCTTTATAAAACCTATAGAATAAAATGGTAATAAAACGGAATAATATATGAATCAAGAATATGCAAGGGTGTCAGTAGAAATGCCCGAAAACGATAAGAAGAAAAGCGAAACTTACCAGATTGCCTCCGACATCCAATGGGAAGATGCCGGTGATGGTGTTGTCCGTCAGATAATGGCATATGACGACAACCTGATGATGGTGAAAGTGAAATGCGAGCAGGGAGCCGTCGGCCCCATCCATCAACATCCACATACCCAAAGTACATACGTGGCCAGTGGATGTTTCGAGGTCACTATCGGCGACGAAAAGAAAGTCCTCCAAGCAGGCGATGGTTATTATGTGGCTCCCAATCTGCCACATGGCTGCGTCTGCCTAGAAGCCGGCCTACTCATTGACACATTCACCCCAATGCGCGAGGATTTCCTCAAATAAGTTCTCAAATTACGAAATATTGGCCAAACCGTGAGGTTCATCCAATATTTTTTGTATCTTTGCACCATAAAACAATCTAAAGATGAAGAAAGATTTACTACTTGCTATTACGGCAATCTGCAGTATCGTGATGATAACTGCTTGTGCTACGGAAGACAATCCACCTGTTTGGGAAGGTAAAACTACCTCGCTATTTGTCGCGTCCGACCGTCATGAGGCGGGCAATGGCAACAATCTGGCAGCAGCTATTCAAAAGGTTGCCAACCGCAATGGTATTGTTACTCCAAGTGTTGTGCTGCTCGGAGGCGACTACGTAGGCAGTGGTCCTGATGCAGGAGATACAGGACAACCAGCCTTCACACTTGCCGACCTCCGATCAGAGATTTTCTCATCACTCGATCCTAACAAGACAGAGATATTCTTTACTTACGGCTCACATGACCGGAACTGCACCGATGACTATTCAGCCTTCTTTAGTGGTCCCCATCGATGCGATGGCTATTATATCTATGGTATCAGCTACGCTCAAATGGCTTATGCCACCGACTCGTTGACACGAGCTGCAGTAGCTCTTTACGATGAGCAAGGTGATAACATTCCAGACAACAATCCTCCATCTGCTAATAATGATAGTACCATGCCAATGCCACAGCAACCATCTGGCGGCTTGCGCGCCTACAATGGTATCGACATAGCCGACCCTTACGGCATTTCAGCCGAATCGGCCTCCGCCCGCTTCGCGGCATGGGCTGACACCCTAAGCGGTCACGACCCAATCATCGTGATGTCACACGTGCCTATTCACGCTTCTCGTAATGACAACCCCGGCGGGCTACGCTGGTTCAATACCCTTAGCCGTGCCGCCCAAAAACACGACATCGTCCTACTGTTTGGACACAATCACACCCTCGAAGAACGAGGCAACTCGTCCGACTCAGGCATGTACCTTCTCGCCCCTGGCGACAGCATCACCGTACAAGGTGACAGCGTTCAAGGCGCACAGCGCCAACAACTTCCGTTCACCTATGCCAACGCTGGCTACCTCAAGCTTGGCTGGTGCACGCTTATCACCTTCAACGACACCGATGCCGACGGCCATCCTGACTACTTGCAGCTGCGCCGTTTCAGCGCCATCGGTGACAAAGCCACCCTTTTCGGTTCCACCGACAAGCCAAATCCTTGGCTCATCACCTTAAAAGCAAAATAGCCGAAAGAGGGCAGAGCATAAAGCTCAGCCCTCTCAAATTTTTAGTCTACTTGGCGTCTTGGCGGCAAAGGTCAAAGCCTTTTAGCATGGCGAAATCATCTATCTGGACGGTGCCGTTTTCCTGGATGGCCATGGCGCGGGCCACGCTTATCCAACGGGCGGGGCGATCGCAGGGGATGCCGATGGGCTCGTCGGGGCCGATACCAGAGAGTTGCGACACTCTCTGGATATAGGCTGCGGTGTGGTTCTCGATAGGCGGCGCCCACTTGGTGATGATTTTACGGATGGTAAACAATCGGTAGGTGTGGTAATACACGCGGGTAAGCAACCAGAAGGCAGCTCGCCACCCCCACTCCATGCTCTCGAACTGACAGAACGAAGCATCGTTCTGCTGGGCACAAAGCCCCTTCCATTTTGCCGCACTGCGACGGATATTCAATGGATTACAATTACGTATTCCTCTAGGTGTTGTAGTCATAACTAATGTTTAATCTTTAATCTTTTAATGTACTTGACGCTTTTTTAAAACTGCCATCTGCCATCTGTACCACATAATGACGCTTTTTCCAGGTGCTGACCATATTGCCTGTTTTTTCGGTGTCCATACCAAGTTTTATTCGAACCTGCTTGGCATCATCGATGGTAAACGTACTGGGCAACAAATCAAGCAAACTACGAGGGCCGCGCTTTGATGTTGGCATATCATCATCGGCATGGCGTATCAGGTCGCCAAAGATGGCCATCTTAATGTAGAGGTCATAGAACAGACTCCAGCGACAGAACGACTCGATGCTCCTTTCCCACTTCATACCATTAGCGGCATAGAGCAGACAAGCCTTACGAAAGGCAATCACCAGGGCACGGTGCGAGAGGTTGTCGAAAACACGATCCTGCGACAGACGGGCAAAATCGGCACAATCGTCCTTGAGCTTATGAGCCAACCGTTTGGCCTCCTTGCAATCGATAACACCCGTACTCTTTTTTAGGTTCTCGATAAAAGGCTTCAGGGTTGAGTCGTAATTCTCGTCGTAAGTGCCAAACACCTCTATTTCGGCTCCAATCTCATCCTCAGGGATAGTACCCAGGCAAAGGCGAGAGATAGGACCATCGGTAAGCACATAGCGGAAATACTTGATGGCCTTGGCGATGGTGGTATTGGCATTCCAGTTAAGATGCAAACTACCCGACACTGTTACACTCTGAGTACCAGCGCGATCGGTTCCATAATCGTTACCTTCATCGTCGCACAGCTTCAGGGTGGTAAACTGGTTGCCGCGACCAGTAGCGCCCTCAATCTTATCCCACTGCTCCAACTCGTTTATTCGCACATAGAGCGGTGCACCTTGCGCCTCGTCCATACGCTGCACCAAGGCTGCTTTGGTAATATCGCTCTTGATGGTTTGAATAATCAGATCGTCGGGACGTTGCGGTTTCTGCTTGTTGGCGGCCTTCGAGTTATACTCGTCGTTAAACTCCTTCAGACGACGGCGATTCTCCTCATCACGTTGCTTCATATCGGCAATGATATGAGCGAGCGGCTGCTTGGTACTCGAGTCTTTACCCGAACCCGTACCGGCTACTATCAGACAGTTGGCGCGAAGTTCACGAACCTGATTATCGATATACACAAAGCTTAGCTTTCGAGGATATGACATCAGAGGTGGGAACATGGCCTGTGCCACCGTGGCTTTGTACTTTTGCGGCGTGTTGCAGGTTACTGCCTTTACCAGTTTGGGCAGCACCGAGGGCAGCTGTGGAGGCTGACTGCTGGCAAATATCCGAGAGAGTTCGGAACTGGGTGCATCGGGATCTACATCTTGTGTTGGCTGGGGGCATTCCATGTGGCGCAGTCGTAAACTCTGCGCAAACAGCTGCTCCTGGAACTTCAGCAGTTTCTGGTTAGGATTGGTGTACTTAGCGTAGAAATCAGTTACCAGTTGCTGAATGTTATCGTCGTTCCAATGTTCGGGCATCAGCACAGCCAGTACTCCGTTGGTTTCTGCCTTAGTAAGCAGCTGTGTGGCACCACTCAAAAACACCTTTACCGTAGTGTGTCGGCCACCTGCATCCAGGAAATCGGAATGTTCGAGTCCTTTCTCCTTCATCACGCCATCGGCAATAAACCTAATGCGGTCGTCGATGGGTTTATTTTGCAACGGACCACAGGACTTTAGGATTTCTTCTTTATCGGGTAGTTCAGCAGCAGAATCAGACCTGTTAGTCCTGTTGTCCGTTGCTAAAACCTCCAGCCAAGGTTTGTAATGCTTGCGAGCCTTCTTAGCTGATAGAGGAACATCTTCGAGCCCTTGACGCTCACGTTCTTTTAGTTGAGTGTATTCGGCCTCGCATTCCTGGGCACTCATAGGTTCGGCAAACAATTCATCATCCATATAGATAAGATCGCCAGGCGAACCACTCGAACTGAACGACACTCGTTGCAAATCATGGGTATTGGTATCCATCTCCAACTGCAGAATACTGGCTATACGCACCTGATTTTCGAGGATGGTGGTACCTAACTGACGACTGCAAACCAGATGGTAGCCGCCACTGGCACTCATCTCCAGCATCTTTAGCCCTATCGCATCCTTTTTTGCGAGTATTTGCTGAGCCATTTTCTGTGATTCGTCCTGATTGTAGCAGTCGATATCATGGAAAAAGTAGCTACCGATGCTCTTGCAGCCCGCCAACGGGCCCTCTGCATGACCTAAATTGTAGGCAAACTGCGCCAATTTTGCCTTGGCTTTTTCGTCGCCTGCACGCGCCTTTGCGAGGTTTTCAAGGTTTTCGGCACTATTGCGGATGGCAAGGAACTCCTCTCGGCTATTAACGCGAGAGGCAATTTTCTGCCTCTTCGCGTTATAAGTAACATGATAAATCACTTACTCCATCCTTCCTTTTTCAGGTAAGAGATGATTTTATTCACGTCTCTTTGCAATATCTTATGCAGCATATAGCGCATACTGTTAGGCACCTTGAAGATGATATAATCATAGCCGTCGGCTGCAAACGAAAGGCTCGACCACATACCCTTGAATACAGGTTTACCTCGATGTCGCGTCTTTTTTCGCATACTATCAAATATACCGTTACTTAACAGCTGGGCGCGCGCCAAACCCGAGAAAGGCTCAACCTGCCCTACCACAGGATTGTTTGGCAAAAACTGTACGTACTCCTGACCACTCTCGGTTTTGCTGATTACCAGCATACCGTTAATCGAAATTGTTCTGTTTACTCTGTCTTTCATTAATCTTAATGTTTAATGTTTCATGTTTAATCTTTAATCTTGCAAATTTCGTTTGCAATTACATCCATAAACGCCTGTCCGTTATACTCGCGTGTCTGGAATCGCAGATTAGCTATCACCAGTTCGCCCTCGGCAAACTCGATAGTAGCCAGGTTACCAAGTGTGGTTACCACATAGCTATTCTCGTACTTACCACCAAGCTCCTGAAGCACCAACGTGCGCTTGTTAAGCACGCCGTTCTCTGCTTTGTCACTCTGCACGGTAGTCATTACTCCGCACTTTTTCACTCTCAAAATAATTGTCTTCATAATGTAAATAAAATTAATAGTTATTATTATCGGTTTTAGCACCGGGAATTAAATTCGCAAACAGTTCGTCCATCTTCCACAAGTCGCACACATCGCGAGGATTCACCTTATGCTCTTTTTTCGTACAGTAGCGCGTGGCTGTAGCCCTCGTCATATCCTTAAACATGCAACTGGCACAGCATCTTTTCACCCTTACACCGTAGGCATTTCGCTCGTTAGCCGTTACATCCTTCACCTTCAGATTCTGTCGTGAAGCTAATGCCCAGTCGGATGCAGCATCTTTATAAAGCTGTGGATCTTCCTCGTCGAAACTACAGAAGGCCAACGGGCACTCCTGTTTACAGATAACACGCTGAATGGCTTGGATGACATACCGACGGAGCAGGCGGTCGTTGGCACCTTTACGATGTTTATACCTTTCGATAAACTTGTAAACACCCACTACACCCTCGCCTACCAAATCAAGAAAGGTAAGTTTCTTGGTTTTCTGGCTGTACGAATAAGCCACACGGATAATCGCCGGGATGTGATCATTCACAATAATTTCGTCAACACCTGGTTCGTGCAAACGAGTCAGGTAGTACTGACGATCTTTGCAACTCAACCGTTTCTTGTTCTCTACATCTTTTAGGAATGCCAACACGTTTGGATCGGCTGTTTCCTTTAACTCATTAATAATTACTTTATACTTCATACGCTTAAAAAATTAATTTTGCTTTTTGAATGCGATTGCAAAATTAATTCATAATAAAAAGGAGGTTTGTTTCCTGCAGCCAACAAACTACACAATCACTCAACAACTGCAAAAACAATTGTAGGAATCAGTTCAAAGTTAACAAAGCTTTAGCAAACGCCCCTTTTTGCAGCCGCCAATAACCATTTTTGCTATCAAGGCTGCAAAAGGGGGCGTTTTGCTATATGTTACGGTTGCATGCCATTCAAAGCCTGCTTCAAGGTTTCAAGGCGATCAAGAAACTGCTCATTTCCGTTATCTATATAGTTCTTTAAATCGGGTACGCTGCTATGTTCATCATAGAGATAGGCAGCAAAGTTTTCGGTCTGGAGATTACGCCCCAGCACCTTATTTATAATGCTGAGCGAATGCCAATAGAAATCTTGCATTTTATTGAATTCTTCGATAGTATATCCAGATTTTTCCAAATTGCATATATCAAGCGTACCAAAACGTGCGCCAAATAGTTTGCCCGTCCATCGGGAAAGCGTGGTTGCCGAATCAATCTGCTCGCCAAAATGCTTATTTACAAAATGCATAATCTGAACGCTGTTACGCTTATCGGCATGAATCAGTTTCATATCCATCATGGCCATCGCCCAAGCCGCATACTGGTAGCCATGCTTAAAATCCACATAAGTAGCTATTGTTGGCACAAGCAGCTCGGTAAGTTCCTGAGCCGCACGGCACGTAAACAAATCGCCATAAGCGCCAGGCACAGGCTGCTGCAAATCAAAGCGTTCTATCTGCTGCAACAGCAGTTTACGACAGTTACGAAAGCCCATGTGACGTATAATGTCATCGTTAGTAAACTGATCACGATTTGCAAAAACAAACATCACGTAGTTATCACCATTTAGATAGTGCTCATTAAGCAATCCAAGCAATTTAGGTTGGCGGTTCACAGCTATAACATCAACATAATGCAAAAAGTTTTCTAACGTCTGCTTTGTGTTTCCGTGCATTGCAACGTAGTGATTAATCGCTCGCAAGAACTTCTCTCTGTCGTTCTCCCAGCTTACCTCTTTGTATGTACGCTCCATACACAGCCAGCGCTTAACACGTAGCTCACTGTTTTCCTCAAGCATCTTAACATCACGAGCCAAATTACACAACTTTTCAAAAATAGTGTTCAGGCCAAGGCGGATAATGTCGTACATCTTGTACACATAATCACATAAATCGATAAACAGCCCGCTTATCATGCCTCCATCAACCAGCTGTTCTACCCCCTTGTACTTATCTCGCACAGATTGAATATCATCCAACTCAACAGGCGGATACTTCAGATAATCACGATGTTTCAGAATAGGCGAAATGCTCATTAGTTGATCCCACATAGAAAGCATACCTTTTACCTCAACCGATAGCAAACTATAATCCATCGGATAAAGATTTAGCATGGTACCATGCATCTCATGTTCAACCTCGTCCATCGTCTTAGCGGCCACACAGGTTAAACTGTAAAATTGGAATACTTTCCCAAAGAGATCACTGCTGCCCCACGACTTTGCAGTAGCACAACAACGCCCTACGTCAAGTGTGTGTTGCAACAAGGGCGCAATTTCTTGTTTCTGTTTCATTTTTTATAATTATTGGTTATCAGTTAGAATATTTGGTGTGTCTATATAGACACACCCCAAAAAGTATAACGCATCTGATAGGCATTTTATTATATCAAGCACCTACTATTTTTCTGTAAAGTGGTACAGATGGCAGATGGCAGTTTTATTTTTGCCCCCTTGTCGCTAGCAGACCAGCAATAGTAAAATTTATAATATATAAGATTTTAATAATAATATAATATATATATTATATTATTATTAAATTTCAAAAAACGCTAGTAAGGTGCATGCTCAAAATAAAAACTGCCATCTGCCATCTGTACCAAATTGCACTTTTTTTTCGAGCGTGCTTTTTTTTGTGTCTTTTTTGAAGAATAATTTGTAAAACGCTTGAAAATTTCGTATCTTTGCATCGTCAAAACAAAGATAGCGATGATGCTCGCTCACGCGAAAAAAATATCTCCCACGTGCACTAAGGAAATTTTCTACGTGTGGCCGCAAAATCAACATCAGAGTGGAGACATGAGACATTAAACATTAAACATTAAAATTTTATTTACAACACAAACTAAACATTAAAAATTATGGCACTTAAAGTTAAAGCACAGGAAAAGTTGCAGAAGATTGGCAAGTATGAGGGAACTTATCGTTACATCATGATGCCTGAGTTGTACACCTCGCTCAGTCAGGAGAAGGTGATTAAGGAGGCTGCTCTGCGCAGCGGAGTTAGCAAGGGAATTATGCAGGCATGCTGGGATGCAGCTGGCGAGGTGATTAAGGCGTGGGCCACTGAGGGTCACTCGGTTGCGCTGCCAGGTTTGGGAACCATGCGATTCGGCATCCGCGCCAAGAGTGTGGCCAAGGTTGATGAAGTGAAAGCTGGACTGGTAACCAGTCGACGTATTATCTTCACCCCTGCCGTAGATCTGAAGGAGGAGCTGGCTGGTACAGCTATCCAGATTACCTGCTACGACCGCGATGGTAAGGAGGTGAAGCGTGTAACCAGTACCGATCCTGGTACGGTTGAGGATCCCGATCAGCCATCGAATGGCGGAAATACCGGTGGCGGTGGTAATACCGGTGGAAACGGTGGAAGCCACAACGAACCAATCGGCGACTAGTTTTTAGGCACGGATTACACGGCCTTTTTTAAAAAAAGGACACGGATGTTATCAATGAAAAAGAACAGCAGTGTTTCTCTAAAAGAGAGCCGTGTAAATCCGTGCCTAAAACATGAAACATTAAACATGAAACATTCTTGCGTCCCTTCGGTAGCAAGCGCCACCCTACGGGATGTCGAGCGAAAGATTAAACATTAAACATTAAGAGATTATGAGTAAGAAAGAGACATTAAAGTTTATCGTGCAGATGATTGCATCAATCGCAACGGCGATTGTGACGGCGCTGGGAGCCACAAGCTGCGTTGCAGCCTGAGCAATGTAAAAATGTAAAAATGCAAAAATGTAAGAATTGAAAGTCTAGAAAATGAAAAAGCCCTGGGTTATTGCTAACTCAGGGCTTTCGCGTTTTAAAAAGACGGCGGCTTCCTACTCTCCCGCATTGCATTGCAGTACCATCGGCGCAGGTGGGCTTAACTTCTCTGTTCGGAATGGGAAGAGGTGGGACCCCACTGCAATAACCACCTAATATAGGTTATTGACATTGTCGACACAAGAAACGTAGTTCAAGATTGGTCTTGGAAACAACTACATCTGATAATATCAGCATGAAGCGAAAGATTTCGGGCAATTAGTAGTGCTCGGCTTTGACGTCACCGTCTTTACACCTGCACCCTATCAACGTCATCGTCTATGACGACCCTCAATGGAGTCCTCATC
>NZ_KL370843.1:144802-162351 GCF_000701965.1 Prevotella sp. RM4 | reverse complement strand
AAACTTTAATGTCTCTTTCTTTGTCATAATGGTTAATCTTTAAAAGGTTATTACTCAATGGTCAATGGTTAATGGTCAATGGAATAGGGTGGGGCCTAAGCCCCAGCCCTTAGTCTCCGATAGGCTCGTGGCTTCCACCACCGCTATTGCCACCGCCGCTATTTCCGCCGCCTCCGGTGTTTCCACCGGTATTGCCGCCCTGGCTTCTACCACCGCCGTTGGTGGTCTTCTCACCATCGCCGCTCAGCAGACTCTCGGCATTCACAAACTCGGCCTTCTTCAGGAACTCACGACTTGAGATGTTCATCTCCTGCTCCTGCTCAGGCATGAATCGGATGTGGAGAGCCTTCAGGTTCTTACCCACATTAAACTCCTCCTTCTTGGGAGCACCGCCGGGCTCATTCTCCAGGGTAGTGAAGAAGGTACCCAGTCCGTCGATCTTCACTCGCTTGCTCTCCAGCAGCATCTCAACCAGACAGCTACGGAACTTCTCCAGCACACCAAATACTACATCCTGCGTATAAACGCTACCGTGCTCACTGATGTGCTTTGCCAGCTTGCGGGTGTTCAGGGTTTCAATACTCTTGCTGTGGGCGAACCACTTGCCAAATACCTGCGACTTATTGTTCTTGTTCTGTCGCAACTCATAAAAAATCTTTGCCATACTCTAATACTTTTTAATTTTAATGGTTAATACTAATGTTAATTACTCTCGTGTGTCTCAATCCACGTGTGCACTTTGTTTCTTTTTGACGATGCAAAGGTACAAATAAAAATGTTACCCTCCAAACGTTTTTTGGACCTTGTTTTTTATTGTAAATTAATATTACTTCACAAATAATGTATCTATCAGCAATCCTCGAGATACAGCCAAGCTATCTAAAAGAAAGTTCGGCAGTTTTTACAAAAATCTCGTAAACTATCTACCAGATTCTGACGTACCACTCAAAATGCCCTGCTGGCGGGCTGGAATGGTACATTAGTTCATTAGTTCATTTTGTAAAGTTTAGTAGCGCATCTGTGGGCTCTTATTGCTTTATATAATTTATATATATTATAATATATATAAATTTAATATATAATATAGAATAAATATAGTCTCCACCTCCCGTTACCCTCTCTCGTTCTCCTGCTTGTATTTCTTCAGATTGGAAATGAACTAATGAACTAATGTACCATTACCAGACCACACAGGAGAATATCTCAATGCATATCTCCAATATCTACGCAGATGGAGAACTCGATAAAGAGGGAACTTATAAGAAATTCTTATTAGTTCGTCAAGAGGGCAAACGCCAGGTGCGTCGAAACATCGACCACTACAAAGTACCTCGAAAATTTGGAAATTCAAGAAGGAGCATGTACCTTTGTACCGCAAACCCTGAATATGATTGAACGGCTTTCCGCGGAGCCTATTCAACAAAAACAAGGGTTAAGAGAGAATTATTCAACCTCTGTCAGGGATAAGGATTAAGGTACCAAAAGAGCATTCAACCTATGGCAGGGTTAAGTTAAAAACCATTCAACTTATTTTAGGGAAGTACATTACACTTCTAAACCCGTAAAAATGGTCACAAAAATGGTCACAAAAATGGTCATGAGGGTGACCGGAAACCATCACAAAAACCACCTAAATTGACGGTTATTCTTCAATAACAGACAAACTTGACCACTAACTTGACCACTAACTTGACCACTAACGTGATTTGTACTTCCCTAGAAAAAGATGGTGCCTTGGGGATGGTTGCGATTATAATCTTCTATTTGCCTATTTTTTCTAACTAGTTCGCTTGCCATTCTGTATACACCAATGGCTTCTTCTGCTATCTGACCTTTATTGTCGATAAGATTTGCAGTCAACGAGAGTGTGATATAGGTCGTCCCTTTATCTACAATCTTTATATTAACGACAACATCCCAAAGTGGATTATGTATTTTATACTGATTAGTGATTTTATCCTTTAAAACTTTCCATTGTGGTTTGATCACCACTACGCCATATTCTTCCATTTCTTTGGCAATGCCTAAAAATGAATCTGATAAGCTGTTCGGAAATGAAGAAAACTCCATTCTTACTGCTATTTGAGTGATGGATATTCCTTTAAGTAACAGAGTTGCCCTTGTTAAATAATTGGTGCCGTCATCATTAATGGTTTTTGAAAACTCCCCATCATTTAAATGCCCCCATTCTTCTGATGTAATTCCTTTTTGGGTTAATATGACACGTTGCTCATTATTGCTGTCACCCAACATTACATCACAAATAGATAGATTCCCATTCGTTATATTGAATAAATCCCTTAACCGCATAGCTCTATTAATAAATAATACCACAATGATAATGAAACAGAACATCTTCTTCAAAATCTTCCAATAGATATACTCTTTCGTTGAAGAAGTTTATATTAGCATTTTCTCTTACTAGTCCTTGCCATTCATTCCAATAACAACAGGACACAATTGCTTGAGTACCTTGAATACGAACCCAAGGCGATACATCTTTATCAAAGTCTTTTAATAAAGGTTTCCGTTTTAAATCAAGCCAATGGTATTTGTCTTTTATTTGATCATGAGAGAATATAAGTTCTCGTTTGGTATAATACAGCATACCTGAAAATGGTAATACCGTTTTGGCTATGCTTAACAGATATGCTTGCCATGCTCCCATAGCTGTTTTGTCGATGGTAAGATGGTTAAAAATGTCGAAAATAAACTTTAAATAGCGCATATTTTGGTAATGGTATACCATTCCGACACTCTTGTCTGGTCTTCTCATAATCGGCTCTTCATCTCCCTGATAACAATGAAACCATGATTGGTCACAAGCATGCGTTGGCGCATCGAAGGGTGCAGGCTCTTCAATGTAGATTCCTAAATGGTAATAAGGGTCCAGATGTACGCAATCAAGTATGTCGAGGATATGAGATACATTCTCAGAATGTTTCATATCCAAGTTGTTGAGAGCATCGATATATGCCCTTCCTACTTCTATTAGCAGTTCTGTTTGATTCATACCTTATGTTCTTTGCTGCAAAGATAGCGATTATTCTTTATAATTTTTAATTTTATTGTTTTGCAAGCCTTGCAATCGATTATTACTTGTTACATAAACTTCTCTTATTTATCTTTGCAGCAAAAATTGAAGTTATGAATTGGTGGCATTATTTGATTGGTTATTATGTTCTTTGTCTTCTTATTTGTGTTTGTATAGCTTTATATAATACAAATAAGAGGGATAATAAAGACGATTGGGGTACTAAAAACTTGATTAGATTATTAGTATTTGGTCCGTTTGTTCTACCAATAGGAGCCTTTTTGTTAGGTGTCTCTGGATTAATGGAATTCCAAAAGAAACGAAAGAAGAAACATGAGTTTATTGCAAAGTATGGTTTTAGCCCTGATGAGCATTATGAGTGCTTCTCGATGATGGGAGGAGTAGGTGTTATTGTGTGCGAAGAGTGTGGCTACAAAGAGAAAATTGTTAGTTTCATCCATGGCTTTCGTCATAGCGATACTGGAAGGCAGTGTCCTAACTGTTATGCTTTCACATCAGAACATAATGTGAGCGATAATGATTATTCTTTTGGAAAATCAGAATCTGATTTTCTATGTCCCCGTTGTGGTACTATCATAAGAAAGAAGGAAGAGTCAATATTTAAGGGGGATGATGTTCCTCTCTATTGTCCAAAGTGCCATAGTCATAAATTGCATTATCATTGTGAGTATATAACATAAAAAAGGAGAAAAAACTAGGGTGTATATGTCCGGAGGCGCTTAGGGCGTACGGAGAGAGGCTAGTACATCAACTCGTCGAGACGAGCACCCCTGCCTGTCGTAGGTGACTACGACAGGCTTTTTGAAAGAAAAGTTTCGGAATGTTTGCTGCGACTCCCCTATGAGGGCGAACGTACAACCTACAACCCGAAACTTCTATCTACTTGCAAAGATAATAATTCTTTTCTAATTCATCAAACTTTGTTGAATTGCAAGCCTTGCAGTCGATTTTTTCTTGTTTGTTCAATTCATAATACTTATCTTTGCGGCAAAAGATTATTTATCATGGAAAAAGAAAATGTAATTGTAATGTGTGCAGAAGATACTTATTCTGATTTATTTTGGGATGAAGATGGTGCGGGGATTGGGGATTATGATTCATTTTTCATAGGGAATGAAGAATATTCAACATCGTCGATTGTAGGTATAAAAGAGTGGTTCATGCAAGCTGACAAGTATGATCCATTCACACATGTGACAGAGTTCACGACAGAAGGAATGGAAGAATGGATTAACCAAGGTTACGAATTTGCAAAACAATTACGAACAATAATCCCCAAAGATATAGATTTGTATTATGGTTATTGGCATCAGTTTGGCGATGATGAATGGGTATGGTGCAAGGCACATATATCGAATTATAAATTCCACCAGGAGTAGAAAGTCGGTTTCTACCGGGTACTGATATTTTGCATGGTATTGCATAATTGTCACTATGACTGATGGGGTATTACCGCTCCCCGAGGTATTATGAAACAGATGATGAGATACAAGGGTCCCATTCTCATCCTTGAAGGTGCTTTGGTGGAGAAGTGTAGCACCTTTCTGTTTTTTTCTTTTCCTCTTGCAGGTCCTTGCGCCTGCGCTTCTGGATCTCCTCCCAGCTTGTTATCGGCATTTTGTTTACCATACTTCTTATTTCACCATGTCTTATATGGATGCTTACGTAGTTGAGTGTTGAAGTATCTCCTGTCGCCAGTTACTTCTTGTCCTATATAGCTAGGAATTGCTACCTGTTCATCAACAGCCGATAGCTCCACTTCTGCCATTACCAATCCCTCATTATCACCAAAGAATTCATCAACCTCAAAGGTGTGTTTACCACTTTTTACCAACCATCGCACCTTGTCGATAACGCCTGGTTCGCATATCTTCATGAGTTGCTTTCCTTCTTCTAGTTCGATTTCAATCTCAAATTCGTTGCAAGGTAACCCACCTTCAGGGGTAGGGCTTTTAATTGTAAGGTAAGCACGATCATCTCGAATACGTACTCTTACTGTTCTTTTGCCATCATTACAGATATATCCCTGTACGATATGACTATGGCTGCATGACTCTTTCTTATATGAGTCATTCAATACTATGAATTTACGTTCGATTTCAAGAGGCATAATCCCAATGTTTTATTGTTAATACTCTTTTTGCCTGCAAAAATAAGAATATTTGGGTGCTTTCCAAAGTATTTTCGCTCTGCAAGGCTTGTAAACAGTACTACTTTGCTGATAATTTACTATATTTGCATCCAAAAAGATGAATTATGGCTTATAACAAACAAATTGAAGATATTGCTGAAAAGTATGGTATTTCAACAGATTTGTTGAAAATTGCAAGAGAATACGCTTTGAGTATAATTTTCCATACTCGTAGTTTTATGGATTTTGCACTGTCAATGATGGACTATTTAGGGGAAGACATTTGCTGTATTTGCAAGGAGCTTTACTGTGAGTTTTATCAAGTTGCCTTTACAAACGGGTTCCATCTTGATGGGAGTGAAGTTGTCGATAGTTTTAGTTTAGACTATTTGGTTAATTGCTATTATAAGGAAAAAGAGAATAAACTCAAAGCAGAAAAAAAGAGAGAGGAAGAATTCAAAAGTAACGTTGATGAGCTTCAGTTCTTGGTTGAGCAATGTCGAAGTTCTAAAAGATTTAAGGAAATGCTCGATTTCGTTGGTAAGTTTGGATATCTTGCACCATATAATGCTATGCTTGTTGACATGCAATTGCCAGGAGCAAAACTTGTTTTAACAGGTAAGAAATGGAGAGAATATGGTAGAAAAGTAAAGCCTAATGCACAAAAATTGATTACACTTTTTCCTTTTGGTCCAATCCAATGTATGTTTGATATATCTGGTACAGAACCTATTGAAGGTGTGAAGGCAAAAGAAGATGCTGAATTGTTAAAAGAATGGGATGAGATCCTAAAGAAAGTGGAAGGAAATATCAAACCAGAGTTACTAAAGCAGCTTATCAACAATCTGCCATCGTATGGTGTTTACTATGACGATTCTTTCTTGGCTGCTAATACATATGGTGGCTATTTAATGCCATATAAGCATGATATTAAGGTACAAATAGGGCATGATTTGGTAAAAACAACTTCTCGTTTCATGATAAGTGTAAATCAAAAGCAAACAGATACAGAGAAGTTTCACACAATATGCCATGAGCTGGGCCATTTGTTGTGCAGACATTTATACTATAATGAGCAAGCAAAAAGAAGGCTTGATAAAAAGGAAGAAGAATTTGAGGCAGAAACTGTAGCATGGCTAGTATGTAAGCGTATGGGAATCAATAATCCATCAGAACAATATCTGGCCACTTATGCAAAAGATGGTCAAATTCCATTATGTAGTATTGACTTGATAATGAAAGCTGTAACTGAAATCGAAGAGATGATTAATCATGAAACGTCTATTAAGTCGGGTAAGTGGTATCAGGCTGATAAAGACTTCAAGGCTTTTGTTGATGATGTTATAAAAAAACAAAAGAGAAAAAAGAGATAAAATGAAGATTTAGCTTCTTAGTCAACGTTTATTTATTTTCTTTTTGTATATTTGCAGCAGAAATAATTAAAACTGCTGGCGTATGGTTTATACACTCGGGCTGGATATATTACCTTTTAAACAGGAAACATACCAAATAATCTATACTGAGGGTCAGTATAATGAAGTGGTGAATAATTTTATTCGTAGGAATTTTAGAAAGATTTCTGCGCATTTTAAGTCGCGTGGCTATGAGTTCTGCTATATTCCTTATCTAAAGTACGACCTGGCTAGGGGTGAGCGTCAGCATTACAATGCCCCATACGCAAAAGCTGCCGACCTGAAGTTTATGAGCGATGATAACTTCATCCTCGAGTATATGGTTCATCCGGAAAATCGAGAAAAGGTTCCCCCTTCATTACTCTTTTATCATCCAAGTTGTTGGAATAGCAGTTTTGATGAGGCAGAAAGCCAATTCCAGGGGGTCCCGATAACGGAAAAATCATTCGAAGGTGATGAAGAACTAAAAGGCGTACTCGACGAAATTACTGGTTTTGTCGATGACCATATGGGGCCTAGGATTATGTTCCAAAAGGTGCCAAGTTCTCATTCTGATATCGAGGATTATCATATGGCTGCCGAATGTTTATCATCACCTGCCGATGAGGAATTTGATGTAGAAGCGAAACTACTTATTGATGAAATCAGAGAACGTATAGAGAAGTTAGAGCAAAAGGGAATCGAATCAGAGATGATCGAGAGGTTATTCCATCATCATAAGAGGAAATTGAGTAGGTTGCATATAACTGAGGATTATCGCATATTCCTTGGTGATTATATGGGTATGGAGATTAAAATGACTCCACTTCCGAAAGCTGTATTCTTGCTATTCTTGAAACATCCCGAGGGTATTATGTTCAGTTATCTGCCAGATTATCGCGACGAATTGCTGGAGATTTATAGTAAGGTAAAGGGACCTTTCTTTAATGTGATGACTGCGAAAAAGAGTATCGATGATGTTACCGACTCTACAGGCAATTCTATCAATGAGAAATGTTCACGTATTCGTGAGGCTTTTGTGAGTCAGTTCGATGATCACCTGGCACGTAACTATTATATTACGGGCAAACGCGGTGAGGCTAAACGAATAACTTTACCAAGAGATTTGGTTGAGTGGGAGAGATAACCGTTTTGTTTGTTGTTCGTGCAAAATACAGCGAACTGAGTTTCTGCTGATGATGATTGTCGCCAAAGATGTCATCTAAAAAAATCTCTATGCTTTTTTTGTTATAAATCCTTTGGTGCTTACATTTTTTTGTGTTATCTTTGCAGGCAAATTATGCCTTGTTCTCAATAAAAAATGTACCTTTGCAAGATAAGAAACGAATCTTCGTATACAATGGAATTAAATACTTTGATAGCAGAATGTACTGCATACGACTTCAAGGTAATGCTTGAAGAGAAGAAACCTAAGAGTTGGTTGAAGAGCGTAAGTGCTTTTGCCAATGGCTTGGGTGGTTCCCTTTTCTTTGGCATTGATAATGACGGCATCGTCAAAGGACTTGAAGATGTGCAGCATGTTTGTGAAGCTATCAGTGGTAAGATTCGTGACTATATGGATCCCCTGCCAGAAGTGGAAATGATACCGCATGATATGGATGGCTTGCACATCTTACAGCTCAAAGTCAATGCAGGGCATTACACTCCGTATTACTATGTCGGCGATGGTCAGCGTATTGCATTTGTCAGAGTTGGTGATGAAAGTCTTCCAGCCACGGCAGAACAGATGGTTCGCTTGGTACTGAAAGGTTCCAACAAGACTTTTGATTCCCTTCACACAGACTATAAAGCAGAGGACTATTCCTTTACGATATTGGCGAACTCGTTCAAAGACCGTACAAAACAAGAATGGGACAAGAAATACCTTTTGTCGTTTGGGTTGGTAACAGGTACAGGGAACCTTACGAATGCGGGTGCACTGTTTGCCGATGATTGCCCACTCTGGCAATCCCGTCTTTATTGTACCCGATGGGATGGAACGGAAAAGGGCGATGCCATCAACGATGCAGAGTTTACAGGCAATGTCCTCATGCTGCTTCGTGAAGCCATGAACTTTGTGAAGTCAAACACCAAGAGAGGATGGGAGAAACTGCCTGACGGACGAAAGAACAAACCAGAGTATGCGGAACGTGCAGTTCTTGAAGCAGTGGTAAACCACTTCATCCATCGTGACTATACAGTAATGGGAAGTGAGGTGCATTTGGATGTATATGACGACAGATTGGCCATTACATCTCCTGGTGGTATGTACAATGGTATGCTGATACAGGATTTGGACATCAAAGATGTGTCTTCTGAAAGGCGCAATCCAATTCTTGCAAACGTGATGGCTCAACTTGACTATATGGAGAAACGAGGTAGCGGACTCACACGCATTTGTAATGAGACCAAAGCCTTGGAAGGTTATAAAGACGAGCTGAAGCCTGTATTCAAATCTACTCCAACCCAATTTCAGACAATCATCTTTGCCTCTTCCGACACCCCGAATGTCGGAGACCATGACGGAGACGTGTCGGAGACGAAACTCACTGAGCGTCAGCAGAAAATACTCAATCTCATCAAAGAGTCTCCGACAATCACCGGCAAGCAAATGTCGGAGACTTTGTCTGTGAGCCAGCGCACCATCGAACGTGACCTCTCTGCTTTACAGAAGCATGGCGTTTTGAAGCGTGAAGGCAAGGATAATGATGGTAAGTGGGTTATAATTTCTGTTAGTCACTGATTTGATTTAGTCCAATTCCATTAGCATGACTTTATTTGAAGGAGAACAGAATGGCAGATATGAGACAGACCATCTACATATGGTTCTGAATGAACATATTATATTAATAACGGCAAAAAGGTAGTAAAATAACGTCAGGATTTTTTTTGCGTTTAAACTTTTGGTGCTTACCTTTTTTTGTGTTATCTTTGCAGGCAAAATGGCAATTACATTAAACAGAAATGACTAACCATTGTCAATATTAGACTATTATGGGCAAAAAGAAATATACGCAGACTCAGCAAATTATAGATACCCTGCGGCAGCATGGAGGGTATGCGACATTAAAAAGTTTATACCAGATGGTTGATACATCTGCCTGGGCTACTAAGACACCTCAGGAGTCTATTCGCCGTATTGTTCAGATGTCGCCCGATATTTTTAAAATTCAGCCTGGTTTGTGGGCATTGGCAGAAATGCGTGATGTGGTGCTAAAAAAATTTGACTTAACACTAGGCAACGCCAAAAGTGAAGAGCAGTTCAGTCATGGATATTATCAGGGCTTGTTGGTCGAGATTGGCAAGTTTAGTCATCAAACGACTTACGTTCCTGCCCAAGATAAGAATCGTCTTTTCATAGACAAGACATTAGGTGAGATTACTGATACCATAGAACTACCAGATTTCACCTATGACGACCTGAAACGTAAAGCTCGTACAGTAGATGTCATCTGGTTTAATGAACGGCAGATGCCTTCTAAATTCTACGAGGTTGAGCATACAACAGATATAAAAAATTCTCTTTCCAAGTTTTATGAGCTACAGGATTTTAATGCAGGTTTTTATATTGTAGCTGATGCTAGCAGAAAAAAAGAGTACGAAGATAAATTACATGTATCAATGTTTGCGCCTATAGAGAAACGTGTTCAATTTCTGAACTATAATCAAGTTGTAAATATGTATGAAGGGCTTAAAAAAGTTGATGTAAATCTTTGGTAAATTATCAAAATGATCTTTTTTGATCACGAAAGTTAAACATTGATCTAATCCTATTTTTCTCGATTTTTGATCATACTTTTGCAGCCAAATCAATGGTTGCAAATGGAATCTACAGTCACTCTATCAGGTGTTAAACCATATTTTCAGTCGGATACAGGCAACAATATTCTGTATCATGGCGATTGTATGGCGTTACTGCCATTACTCAATGGTAGAGTGGATGTTGTATTTGCCGACCCGCCTTATTTCCTGTCGAACGGAGGTTTCAGTGTGCAGAGCGGCAAGATAGTAAGCGTGAACAAGGGTGAGTGGGACAAAGGTATTTCCATCGACGATATGTACGCTTTCAACATGAAATGGATTGGTCTATGCCGCGAGGTGCTCACTAATAACGGCACAATTTGGGTGAGCGGCACCTATCACAATATCTTCTCGGTGGCCAACGCTCTTGCAACGCTTGGTTTTAAGATTCTTAACGTTATCACATGGGCCAAGACTAATCCACCTCCAAATATCTCCTGCCGATACTTCACGCATAGCACTGAGTTTATTATATGGGCACGTAAGATGGCAAAGGTGCCACATTATTACAACTATGAGTTGATGAAAGCTATCAACGGCAATAAACAGATGACCGATGTGTGGCGCCTGCCAGCTATCGCACCTTGGGAAAAGACATGTGGCAAACATCCCACGCAGAAGCCCTTGTCGTTGCTGAGTCGCATCATCCTTGCCTCCACAAAGAAAGGTGACAGGGTACTCGACCCGTTTTGTGGTTCAGGTACGACAGGCATTGCAGCCAACCTGCTAAACCGTGATTTCGTGGGTATCGAGCGTGAACGCGAATATGTGGAAATGAGTCGGCGTCGGCGTTTGGAGATAGATAATCCTCTGACAGCCGATAGCTACCGGGCTCACATCAAAGACTTTGATTTTGTGGAGCGAGGTGGGGGAATCAAATAGTCTTTAATCAAGCGTAACATGCTGTCTGTGCTTAGCACAAATAGAAAATCAAATGAAATAAAATTTAATAAGTATGTTCACATTCGCTGCAAAAGATTTGGGCGAATGAGAAAATTATTTTATCTTTGCACTCGCATCCCCCCCACGACGTAGCCGTCGATCTTGTGAGAGTACACGGAGCGGTGATGAATACTAAAAATTTAAGAATATGAATATCATGTATTTAGATACATAACAGAATTTAGTGATTAGTAAGCATGTCAAACCATAAAGAGAAAGGAGGAGTGTAAAAGATGAGCCCATAAATTCTTGCTGAAAAATTTGGGCGTGTGCAATAAAAGCATTACTTTTGCACTCGAAATCTTATTGGAAACAGAGCCAGGTTCTTCGAGATCTCTACGAAAATCCGCAAAATTTCACAATGACTCAAGAAAGCCGAAGGCTACCGGACTCGCACCTCAGCAGAGGCGTGAGCAGGGTGGTATTGCGCTTTCGTGGGTTATTTTTGCGGATGCCCGTAGAGATCGTATCATTTTTGCAAGCGTCTCTGCTTTCCTATAAAATTTCACAGCTGGCCCGGCAAGATGTATTGAGAACTAAAAACCCCTAAAAACTTAGGGCCAATGAACTAACAAACAAATTATCAACGAAAAACAATGTACTACGACATTTGTCCGTGCCAACTCGTCAGTGGCGAGATATGGTACACCAATCCTGATGGATTAGCGCCAGAGGAAGTTCTTTTTGACGTGATCAGAGAGGACTTCCTGACCAACAACCATTCTATAGTGTTTTGCGAGAAACAGTTGAAGCATAGTTATTCGCACAAGCACTTGCAACCTCCTACCAATGGTATAGCCCTGCTGAAAATAGCCAATAGGCGACTGGGCGAGGATGAACAACAGATGTGGAACAAATTTCCCTGGGAAGACAGGTGCTTTGCCACTGTGTTTGTGGTGAGCCGAAAGGGGGCCACCTGCATCTATCTGGAAGAAAACAAAAAGGCCTTTGCTAACGCGGAGGAACTGTTTGACGTGGTATGTCGTGGATTTAACGACATCCTGAACAGAAAAAATCTGGCTATAGTGTCGGCTGGGCGCATCGTGACTCAAAGTGATAACTATGGCATCATGTACCTCTCGGCAGTCATCAACAATAGAATGGAAATGATGGCGAAGCAGGAGAAAAACACGCCACGCGATTTTGACGAGAAGAGACTGCTGGCATCGCAGCTATTTGCCAGTTCGCAAGTGGATGCATATAAAGCCAGCATCGTGATTCAGACTCTGTACCGACTGACACAAAGCCAAACGGAGATTAACAGAAAACTATGCGTGCTGAATGCGGCGCTGGATGCCGGCGTGATGGTGCGTCCTCCATACAAGGCGTATGTGACGGTGTTTGATTGCGAACAGGTGCTGACGAAAAGTAAGTATAGCCGACGCACCAACCCCAAATCGCATCTGTATCAAAACGACCTGCTTTACAAGAATGCCTATAAAGAATTTGTAAAGATAAAAACACTTGATTTTTAGCTGAAAAACTGCAACTTTCGGCAACTTTCGGCAACTTTTCGCACCAATTTCGCCTGCAACGGAAATGGTGCGATTTTTTTGTTGTGTATTTAGATGTGATGATATATCTTTGCACCCGCTAAAATTAAATATATTATTAACTCTGAGGGAGGGATTAGGCCTAAGACTGAACTCATAACTCTAAAAAAGATTATGAGAAAAGAACAAGAAGTTCAGTACATCTGGCATGATGGTGTAAGGATTCGCGAGGATCAGTTGGTAACAATGGCTATGGGTGCAGGTAGTTACGCATTAGCCGAACATTACGTGTGTTCGCTGTTGGCGCATGGGTGTGCGTATGGGCTGGTATACCTTATTAATAAGGCTAACGAGATACGTGAGTACTATCAGGTGCGTAAGTATCCTGTGCCAAGCATGGATGAGGATAGAGTTACGCCTTTTACCAAGTGTCATGTAAGCATTGAGGATCAAGTTCGAAAGAAGTATCTACATATGTCGCCGAATGAACGCATAGAGCTGCTTAGTGCTTGTCTGAGATCGTTACGTGTCAATTACCCCAAGCTATTTAGATTTAAGAATCAATGGCAGGCAATCTATCTGGTTATGCGTGATAGGTTGGATTACGGATTACTGCAGTGCAACTTTCTGTCAATCGCCATCAGCGCTACACCCGATGACTGGCCAATCAACCTGCAGATAAACGAAAATGTTATCAAAAACTTTGGACGTGTAATGGTTATATCGGATGATGAGGCTTATTACGAACTTAAGTATAACCCCATGGGGGACCTGTGCGACACGTTCTGGAATATAATAAAGTGCGAAATAATAGGCAATGAGGCCTAAAAAATACGGAAAAAATACGCATTAGTAAGAAATAATACGGAAAAAATACGGGAAAAATACGGAAATACGGAATCAACCCGAGAGTAATGCTTAATGATCTACCTTTGCATCGTCGATAAGCGACAAAGGTAGATTTTTAAGTATTAAAATAATAAGAAAAAATGAAGAAAGTGAAAACAGTATTGAACCCTTGTGGTTTGCGAGTAAAGAAGTGTTGTGCCAGTTGTATCAACAAGTTAGTAGATAACGATGGCATGAGGTTGTGCCCCATCCATGATACGTTTGTAGAATCGAACCATGTGTGCAATCAGTGGAAGATGGATTACAACACATCACAGGCAGGCGTGTGCCGAGGGCGCGTTCACAAAAAGGAATATCTGATGTTTGCACTGGCCATCCGATTAGGTGAGGGTGTTGAGGCATTGAAAGCCAAAAAGCAAGGCAAACCTGAGCCTGAGTCAAGAACGATCGAGAGCATCAGACGTGAGTATGAAACGGATTATGGTACCACAATTTTACTGGATATATAATATAATGGCAGAGGAATACTTACTTTACGATGTAGATGGTACAGCTGCAAAAGTAATGCGCTATGTAAAGCATAGAATAAGTAGTGGCTTGTATGAATACTTGTTGCAAATTCTGTTGCCTTATTCAAGCAGGGTTCAGCAGGATATGGCAGAAAACATAGTAGATTATGTGAATGATGTGCCAGTGCAGGATATTGGCTATCAGAGCGCAGACGAGGCGCTGGCATACTGCTACCGACTGATTGATGAAGAGATTTATTAAACAATAGTAACTAACCGAGTCAAATGGGCCCAACGACTCACTAAAAACTTAAGAATTATGCGAAAATACATTGAGATTAACGAAGAGGTGCTTAAAAGCATCATGGAAGGAACGTATGTGCAGGGCTCGTTGCACTATAATAAGCAGGCCAAGCGTATCGAGTTTAACCACTATAAGCGTAAGAAACGCTTAAAGGATAAGGTAATAGCGATACTGGAGCATGGCTGGCTGAAAGAGAGCCCTAAGAGAGTGAAGTACTACATCTCGCTGAAGAAATCCATCGGAACAGCACGTATGATAGCTGCCATGGAACGTGAAAACCGAGTGGCCAGCAGCCACCTGATGGATCGTGAGATTGTAGATAGAGTTTAACTTAAAAATTGGAATATATGGAAAAGAAACTGTATAAAGAAGTAAAGAAACTTGGATACAAGGTAATTGACTTTTATTGTCATTGGAGTTTCTATCGTCGTAAGAAAGATAAGTCGATTATGCTGACTGCCCGTAAAGGTGACCTGTTGGCACGCGACATCTTTAGACTGATAATTGGCAATGTTGAGCCAGATGCTGAAGGCCTGGTAATAGCCATGATTGGCATTATGCAGAGCTATAATTACCTGAAACTTGCGTTGCCTATGACTACTGGCAAGGAGGCACAGAAGCTGATAGAAGATTTTGATAAATTATTCTATGGTGATTCATGGCGATGGGTAAAGCACGACCACATGCAGATAGGTTATGATTTCTTTTTTGGTGGTCACAAAGTTGATGGCGACAGATTTAAAGAAACAATCGACAATATGCTTGCCCACGAAGATAGTAATAACGAATAAAAAAGGAGGTTGAATGAGTTTTTGTTATCAGAAGAATTTCAGTAATCCTACTTTGCCCGTTGACGAAGCGCAGTTTTATGCGCTCGTCAGGGCAGGGAAATGGAACGAAAACATTGATAAGTTCAGAGAAACGGGCGATGCCAGTCTGAAGCGTAAACTGCCTGCGTTTATCTTCCAGGCTACGTTTGATGCAACAACATCGAAGGCTGGTAAAACAGGTGCCTGGCGCAAACAGGCTGCCACCCTGTTAACGGGACTTGTGGTAATGGATATCGATCACGTGGAAGACCCCAAAGGAGTGTTCGACAAATGGGGATTAGGCACGGATGAACACGGCTTTATAAATAAAGACGCGGCTAGGAGAATACTTTTGGTGTATATCACACCCAGCGGTAAGGGATTGAAAGTTGTGTTTAAGGCTGATGCTGCGGTAGGTAATCTCATCGACAACCAGCACCTGATGGCTGAGATCCTGGGTGTTGAGGTTGACGAAAGTTGCAAGGACGCATCACGCATGTCGTTCATCTGCAAGGAATCGGATATATTATACATTGATAAAGAACTGTTTACGTATGAGAACAAAGAATTTGCCGAGAAATACAATGCTGAGTATAGGGCTGGTCACAGTGGTGTTACTCAAACTGATACTGTGGCCCACCGCACTGATAAACAGACAGCTGAGCAGAGTGGGAACCTGGATAATCATGAAGTGGAAATAAAGTGGCGAGAGTATGATATACAGTGTATTATTGATAAGCGCTATGGCGCAAAGCTGCCCTGTGCAGCCGACAGTAACCGACACAACGAGAGTCTTAAACTGGCAAGCGACCTGCTGGTGCTGTTTGATGGCGACCGAAAACTGGTGCAGCGGATACTTGAACGACAATCGTGGGTGCAGGAGATTATCGAGGAACGCGACGAGAATGTGGCACAGACGGTGGCATCGGCAGCAGAACGCATGGCGGACCGCGAAAAGAAGTACCTTACCCAATGTCCTTCAAAAGCTATGCAAGAGGCAATTAGCCAAGCGTGCGGCCAAACATGGAAACAGATTACGCAGGGCGAAACGACAGACACCGCCACCATAGGTGAGGAAGAGATTGAGCAGTGGCTGTGGGATTGGGGTGAGAAGATAGAGGCGCTATTCCCTTATTACCCTGCACTGCAGGATGCCTGCAAGGGCTTGAAACGCAACCAATATCCTGCTGCCTTGATAGTTTCGGGAGCCCTGATGATGACGTTGATGACACGCTGCACGTACCGCTTCTATCATCGTCCCTCAAAGCTGCGCCGACTGAATGCCTCGGCCCTGATAATCGGCGATCCTGCCAGTGGTAAGAGTTTCGCCACCCGTTTGTACGAGTTCCTGGCTGCGCCCATTGTGGCAGCCGATAAGGCAGGTAAGGACACCATCAACCGCTATCGCGAGGAGATGAAAACCAAGGGTGCCAATAAAGAGAAACCCAAGAAGCCTAAGGTAGTGGTGCGTGTACACCCCTCGCGAACCAGTAACGCCCAGTTTATCCAAGACATGGTGAATGCTGTGGAGAATGTGGATGGCATCGACATGCAGCTGCACATGCTGACGTTTGATACCGAGCTGGATAATACCCTCTCAGTACAGAAAGGTGGTAGCTGGATTGACAAGCAGAACCTGGAGCTGAAAGCTTTCCACAATGAGGAGGATGGTCAGGCGTACTCGAACATGGATTCTATCATGCAGGATTTTAACGTGACTTGGAACTACGTTTATACCGGCACGCCCATCGCCTTGAAAAAGAAGGTGAACGAACAGAACTTCGGCTCTGGATTGGCAACCCGATTAACCTGCATCCCCCTGCCCAGCACGCACTTTGAAATGATGGACTTGGATGAAGAGGTAGATGAGGACAGCGACAACCGCCTGTTGGAATGGGCTAAGAAGCTGGATAAGACCAAGGGTGAACTATCCATCAAACGCATTGTGCGTACGATGTACGACTGGACGGCACGCCGCATGGCCGATGCCAAGGACAATGAGAGCAAGGCTGATGAGATGCTGTTGAAACGTTGTGCCTACCATGGTATTAACTACTCGGCTCCCTTTATTGTGATGCGCCACTGGGGTGACTTGCACCAGGAGGGCGATTACTGGTGTGGTGAGTTTGAGACAGACGAGATCGACGATCAGTTGGCTGAGTTAATCGTAAACATCCAGTTTGCCTGTCAGCGCCACTACTTTGGTTCATTAGCTGAGAAGTATTTCGACGATAAGTTGCGTGATGCATCAACCAATCGTCGCCA
>NZ_KL370843.1:0-142892 GCF_000701965.1 Prevotella sp. RM4 | reverse complement strand
TTAACTTAAAAATTGGAATATATGGAAAAGAAACTGTATAAAGAAGTAAAGAAACTTGGATACAAGGTAATTGACTTTTATTGTCATTGGAGTTTCTATCGTCGTAAGAAAGATAAGTCGATTATGCTGACTGCCCGTAAAGGTGACCTGTTGGCACGCGACATCTTTAGACTGATAATTGGCAATGTTGAGCCAGATGCTGAAGGCCTGGTAATAGCCATGATTGGCATTATGCAGAGCTATAATTACCTGAAACTTGCGTTGCCTATGACTACTGGCAAGGAGGCACAGAAGCTGATAGAAGATTTTGATAAATTATTCTATGGTGATTCATGGCGATGGGTAAAGCACGACCACATGCAGATAGGTTATGATTTCTTTTTTGGTGGTCACAAAGTTGATGGCGACAGATTTAAAGAAACAATCGACAATATGCTTGCCCACGAAGATAGTAATAACGAATAAAAAGGAGGTTGAATGAGTTTTTGTTATCAGAAGAATTTTAGTAATCCTACTTTGCCCGTTGACGAAGCGCAGTTTTATGCGCTCGTCAGGGCAGGAAAATGGAACGAAAACATTGATAAGTTCAGAGAAACGGGCGATGCCAGTCTGAAGCGTAAACTGCCTGCGTTTATCTTCCAGGCTACGTTTGATGCAACAACATCGAAGGCTGGTAAAACAGGTGCCTGGCGCAAACAGGCTGCCACCCTGTTAACGGGACTTGTGGTAATGGATATCGATCACGTGGAAGACCCCAAAGGGGTGTTCGACAAATGGGGATTAGGCACGGATGAACACGGCTTTATAAATAAAGACGCGGCTAGGAGAATACTTTTGGTGTATATCACACCCAGCGGTAAGGGATTGAAAGTTGTGTTTAAGGCTGATGCTGCGGTAGGTAATCTCATCGACAACCAGCACCGGATGGCTGAGATCCTGGGTGTTGAGGTTGACGAAAGTTGCAAGGACGCATCACGCATGTCGTTCATCTGCAAGGAATCGGATATATTATACATTGATAAAGAACTGTTTACGTATGAGAACAAAGAATTTGCCGAGAAATACAATGCTGAGTATAGGGCTGGTCACAGTGGTGTTACTCAAACTGTTGCTGTGGCCCACCAAGATGGCCAACTGTGCGCTGACCAGAGTAGGGAGGTGGATGATCATGAAGTGGAAATAAAGTGGCGAGATTATGATATACAATGTATTATTGATAAGCGCTATAGCGCAAAGCTGCCCTGTGCAGCCGATAGTAACCGACACAACGAGAGTCTTAAACTGGCAAGCGACCTGCTGGTGCTGTTTGATGGCGACCGAAAGCTGGTGCAGCGGATACTTGAACGACAATCGTGGGTGCAGGAGATTATCGAGGAGCGCGACGAGAACGTGGCACAGACGGTGGCATCGGCAGCAGAGCGCATGGCGGACCGCGAAAAGAAGTACCTTACCCAATGTCCTTCAAAGGCTATGCAAGAGGCAATTTGCCAAGCGTGCGGCCAAACATGGAAACAGATTACGCAGGGCGAAACGACAGACACCGCCACCATAGGTGAGGAAGAGATTGAGCAATGGCTGTGGGATTGGGGCGAGAAGATTGAGGCGCTGTTCCCTTATTACCCTGCGCTGCAGGATGCCTGCAAGGGATTGAAACGCAACCAATATCCTGCTGCACTGATAGTATCAGGCGCATTGATGATGACGTTGATGACACGCTGCACGTACCGCTTCTATCATCGTCCCTCGAAGCTGCGCCGCCTGAATGCCTCGGCCCTGATAATCGGCGATCCTGCCAGTGGTAAGAGTTTCGCCACCCGCCTGTATGAGTTCCTGGCTGCGCCCATTGTGGCAGCCGATAAGGCAGGTAAGGACACCATTAATCGCTATCGAGAGGAGATGAAAACCAAGGGCGCCAATAAGGAGAAACCCAAGAAACCTAAGGTAGTGGTGCGTGTACACCCCTCGCGAACCAGTAACGCCCAGTTTATTCAGGATATGGTGAACGCTGTAGAAAACGTGGATGGCACGGATATGCAGCTGCACATGCTCACGTTTGATACGGAGTTGGATAATACCCTGAGTGTACAGAAAGGTGGTAGCTGGATTGACAAGCAGAACCTGGAGCTTAAAGCGTTTCACAACGAGGAGGACGGACAGGCTTACTCGAACATGGACTCGATTATGCAGGATTTTAACGTGACTTGGAACTACGTTTATACCGGTACGCCCATCGCCTTGAAAAAGAAGGTGAACGAACAGAACTTCGGTAGTGGATTGGCAACCCGATTAACCTGCATCCCCCTGCCCAGCACGCACTTTGAAATGATGGACTTGGATGAAGAAGTGGATGAGGACAGCGACAACCGCCTGCTTGAATGGGCCAAGAAGCTGGATAAAACCAAGGGCGAACTATCCATTAAACGCATTGTTCGAACGATGTACGACTGGACGGCACGTCGCATGGCCGATGCCAAGGACAATGAGAGCAAGGCCGATGAGATGCTGTTGAAACGTTGTGCCTACCATGGCATTAACTACTCGGCACCCTTTATCGTGATGCGCCACTGGGGCGACTTGCACCAAGAGGGTGACTACTGGTGCGGTGAGTTTGAAACGGACGAGATTGACGACCAGTTGGCTGAGTTAATCGTAAACATCCAGTTTGCCTGTCAGCGCCACTACTTTGGTTCATTAGCTGAGAAGTATTTCGACGATAAGTTGCGTGATGCATCAACCAATCGTCGCCATCATCAGCGAACCATCGAGGACTTTAATAGATTACCTGAGGAATTCTCGATCGACGATGTGGCGAATAGCTTACACCTTTGCATTAGTTCGGCTCGAACTCGCGTAAAGCGTTTGCTAAAAGATGGCGCCGTGGTGAAGTGTGGTGAATATGTTGAGAATGGTGCGTGCAAGCATCGCTACAAGAAAAAAGCCGTGCTTGTATTCTAAGAGTGGTACATTAGTTCATTGGTTCAAATGAACAATGTAAAAATTGAAAAATGTAAGAATGTAAAAATTAAGAGTATGGAACAGATAGTACAGTTAAATAGTAAAGCAAACCTCTCCGAGCATTTTGTGCTCGGGGAGTTCACCAGGAGTAAGTATCCTGAGGTGTATAACATTCCTAGTCATGAGGCGATTGCAAACCTGAAAAGGCTATGCCAATGGCTGGAGGTATTAAGGGAAAGGTCTTCCCAACCTATCATCATCAACTCTGGTTATCGATCACCTCAGCTTAACAGGAAGGTTGGAGGGGCGGCGAACTCGAATCATTTAACGGGGTGCGCGGTGGATATACGTACTTCGGGCTATGAACAAGCGATAGTTTATGCGGCCATCCTGATTAACTATGCCAAGGAGTCGCAGCAGGAGTTTGACGAATTGTTGATAGAACGTAATAGATATGGTGCTGTATGGGTACACTTTGCAGTAAGACCGAAAGATAATCGGAATAAGGTAAACTTTATCAATGCGTAAGTTTGCAACTTGGTTGCAGAAAATACTGCGTACCTTTGCAGCGCGAAACAATAAAAAGGAATAAGAATATGGAAAAGAATTGCGAATATTGCGGTGTACATGCACATCATGATGAGCATCATGAGCACGAGCATCATCATGAGCATGAGCACCACCACGAGCATAACACTCGTGAACAATTGAGGCTGATTATCATCACGGCTGTGCTGCTGATTGGAGCGGTAATAGTAGAACACCAGTTTGCACTCGAAACCTGGCAGCTGCTGTTGGTGTATCTGGTACCTTATATCATAATAGGTCATGATACCTTGAAGGAGGCGGCTGAGGGTTTGCTGGAGGGCGAGCCGTTTAACGAGCACTTCCTGATGAGTATTGCTACCATCGGCGCCTTGTGTATAGGTTTCCTGCCAGGGGCCGAAACACAGTTCCCCGAGGCGGTGTTTGTGATGCTGTTTTTCCAGGTGGGTGAGCTGTTTGAAGGCTATGCCGAGGGTAAGAGTCGCGACAGCATAGCGCATCTGATGGAGATTAAACCCGACTATGCCACACTGTGGAGTAAGGACGAAGGAGGAAGGAGTAAGGAGATGACAGTAGCGCCCGACGAGGTGAAGGTGGGCGATACGATTATTATTAAGCCGGGCGAGAGAGTGCCTTTGGATGGTGTGATCATCGCCGGTACGAGTGCGCTGAATACGGTGGCGCTGACGGGCGAATCGTTGCCCCGCGATGTGGCCGAGGACGACGAGGTGATATCGGGCTGCGTAAACCTGAGTGGTGTGCTGCGTGTACGTGTGACCAAGCCCTACGGTGAGAGTACGGTATCGAAAATCATCAAGCTGGTTGAGGATGCCGGCGAACATAAGTCGCAAAGCGAAACCTTTATTACCCGCTTTGCCCGTATCTACACGCCTATCGTGGTGTTTGCCGCCATCGCCCTGGCCGTTGTGCCTACACTGCTGGGTGGGGCATTCAGCACCTGGCTGTACAGAGCGCTGATGTTCCTGGTAGTATCGTGCCCCTGTGCGCTGGTAATCAGCGTGCCGTTGACATTCTTTGGTGGTATTGGCGGTGCCTCGCGCCGTGGTATATTAATCAAGGGTGCGAACTACATGGATGTGCTGGCGAAGGTGCGTACAGTGGTGTTTGACAAGACGGGTACGCTCACTCACGGCAAATTTGCCGTAACGGCCGTGCATCCGGATGCTATCGACGATCACCAACTGCTGCACCTGGCGGCTCATGTGGAGCACTTTTCTACTCATCCCATTGGTGCGGCCCTGCGTGATGCATTCCCCGACGAGGCTACGGATGGCTGCGAGGTGAGCGATGTGCGCGAGATGGCCGGACAGGGCATCATAGCCAAGGTGGGCGATCGCGAGGTGGCTGTAGGTAACACCAAACTGATGGATGCCATCGGTGCCAAGTGGCACGACTGTCACCATACGGGTACGATTATCCACGTGGCCATAAACGGTACCTATGCGGGCCATATTGTGATTAACGACCAGATAAAAGCGGATAGTGCCGAGGCCATTGCTGCCCTGCATACACTGGGTGTGAACCGTACGGTGATGCTGACCGGAGACCGCCAGGAGGTGGCCGATAACGTGGCCAAGCAGTTAGGACTGACCGAATACCATGCCGAGTTGATGCCTGCTGATAAGGTTTCGAAAGTTGAAGAACTATCAACTGTAAACTATCAACTATCAACTCCTCTTGCCTTTGTAGGCGACGGCATTAACGATGCCCCTGTATTGGCACGTGCCGATATCGGTATAGCCATGGGCGGACTGGGTAGCGATGCGGCCATTGAGGCAGCCGACGTGGTGCTGATGGACGATAAACCTTCGAAGATAGCTACGGCCATCGGTATAGCCCGCAGAACACTGGCGATTGCACGACAGAACGTATGGCTGGCCATCGGTATTAAGTTGGCTGTGCTGGTTCTGGCTGCCTTTGGTGTGGCAACCATGTGGATGGCCGTGTTTGCCGATGTAGGCGTAACGGTGCTGGCCGTGCTGAATGCGATGCGTACCCTGCGCGCTTAGAACTTATACGTGTATCCCAAACCCAGGATGTGACGGTTGCCGTCGGTATCATCCTGGCCAAAGGGATGCTGGTACATGTATTTGATATCGAATGCGTGCTGCTTGTTCAGGCGTAACTCGGTACCTACGGCATAGCGAATCTTATCCCATCCGTTTGACATGTAGGTTTCGACATTGGCATAGGGGCGGAACAGGTTGCCAAGCTTATATTTGGCCTGCAGGCGGTTACGCCACACGTTCTTGCCTTTGCCACTGTAGGTATGCTCGTCGGCCTCGGTGCCATTAGCGGTGTAGTACACACGCAGCACGGCCATATCGCGCAGAAAGTCGATGGCCCCCACCTTTACATCGGTTACGGCGATGCCCAGGCGCAGTTCCAGATCGGCTATCAGTTCCTTTCGTTTCTCGGGCTTAATGAGTTCGATGCGGTCGTACTGCACCAACTTGGAGTTTTCGATCTTCAGGTAGCGCTCTAACAGCGTGATGGCCAGTATGGTAATCACATCTATCACCACCAGCTCCATCACCGGGGTGCCAGTCAGTCGCCCGTTGACATCGATACCTAGCGAGTCGGCCATGGCATGAACCACCGACAGGCAGATGACCACAAACAGATACGTCATTTCGCGTACAGGCATGGAGTCGGTGCGGTAGCGCATAATGGAAAAGATACCGAAGAGGCCTAACCCTACGCCCATGGTAGCCTTACCGCGATCCATACCCATCATGAGGTACACTAAGAAATAGATGGCTACCGAGATGACCATGAAGGTGAAGTAAAAATCCTGTCGTTTGCTTTTCTTGAAGTACAGGAAGTGTACGATAGCCCAGTTTACTAAAACACAGATGGCGAACCTGAGAAGTGTGTCGCCGAAGCCGTTCGAAAAAATGTCTTGCATATTATGAATTGTTTACTAGTTTTCCTATTTCGATGAGTTTGCACTTAAAGCGGTTTACCTGCAGTTGCGGATTGGTGAGTGCCGACCCGATGCTGTATTTGGAGAACCCGTGTGGATGGATGCGCAGCTGGCGTAGCATGTGGAGAATAGGCGAGTAGATGAGTCCGTCGCGTTTCAGTTCGATAATCACCAGGTTGTCCATCTGTTTGTTAACGCCGCTGATGAGGTTATGAAAGCACAGCTGCTGGTCGATGGTAAGGCGTTCGGTCTTGGCTTTGTTGACGAGTGTGATGCGACGGAAATGATTGTTGAGTGCCGGTTGCAAGGTATCGACATCGTAGCGCAGATGCCGACCGAGAAACAGGCGGCACTGTTGCTCGGTAACATCCATATGGCTTACCTCTATACGTTTTTTCTTGGTGCGCCCGTGATTGTTTTTGGTCTTAACCTCCATAAACTGCAAACCACTTACGCAGTAGGTGCGGAACCGTATCTTCTGTCGGTTGGTATGGTTCCACTGGTGCTGGTTGTACATGTCGAAGTTGTAGGTATCAAAGTACGTGGTGTCGTACTCCGGATTTCGTTCGCCATCTATCTCCTGCACATCATAATCGGCTTGTGCCATCTGCAGCAGCAAGCGCAGCTTAGCCATGTTTGTAACAAACTTGGTATCGGTGCGATTCATGAGCTTTACGCTGCTCATCTGCTCGAGTGTGATAGGGGCAAAGGTGCCCAGTATGTTGTTGATTGTTGTCATAAGCGGTGGCAAAAGTAATGTATTTGCCCTTATCCGCCTAATTTAATCAACCAAGCGCTTAAGTTCTTCAGCGAACCCGAGAATGCTGTCAGTTGTCCATCGGATAGCGCACGCCCCATTTACGGCGTAGCTCGTCCATCAGTTGCATCACGTAGAGTGTTTCGGCATGTGGCATCTCGCGGGGTTCAGTCAGCTTGTCGATGAGTGCCTGTCGGCAAGCCAGGAACTGGTATTCGTAGCCTGTTATCTGTTGTGGCACGTGGATGGTTTCAACAAACGTGCGGTCGGGACCATTGAGGGTTATCGTTTGGGGGTTGTTGATGTTGTCGATGATGATGTTGCCCTGGGTGCCTGCTATCACACCGATATTGTCGCCCACGCATTGGGCCGACGACTGCACGTTGGCCAGGATGCCATCCTTGAGAATGATGGTGATGGCGTTCGTCAGGTCTATCCCTGTATCGCTCTTCACGCAGTGGCCGTCGATACTTTCGATATCGGCATCGCAGAACATGCGTACAAAGTTAAGGGCATACACGCCCAGGTCGAGTAGGGCACCGCCGCAAAGGTCGGGGCGCATGATGCGAGGCTTGTTACCCATCGAATAGCCAAGGGTGGCTGTCACCATTCGGGGCTGTCCGATACGTCCGTCGGCCATCAGTTTCCTCACGATGCCCACGGCAGGCTGGTAGCGTGTCCAGATGGCTTCGGCTAAGAACACTTGCTTTTCGTGTGCCAATCGGATGATATCCTGTGCTTGGGTGGCATTGGCCATGAATGCCTTCTCAACCAAGCAGGGCTTGCCTGCCATGATGGCCTGGCGCGTTACATCGTAATGGTGCGAGTGCGGGGTGCCGATATACACCAGGTCGATATCCTTATCGGCTATCAACTCAGTATAACTGCCGTAAGCTTTGGGGATGTTCCACTTGGCAGCAAAAGCGTCTGCCGTTTCCTGTTGGCGTGAGCCCACCGCATAGGCCTCACAGTTGTCCAGTCCGTTTAAGGTGATGGCTGCCTTCTCAGCAATCCGTCCTGTTCCGATAATACCTACTTTCATCTTATCCTTTAGTTTGGTTTTTATGCCGACAAATATACGCAAAAAATCCCAAAGCACGATGATTGTACCTTGGGATTTATAGTTTTTTGGATGTTTTTTATTTGCTTGTGCCCCATACCTCGTCGGCAATCTCCTTTACCAAACGTAGCTTGGCCCATTGTTCGGCTGTGGTAAGCTTGTTGCCGATGGCACAAGAGGCAAAGCCGCATTGTGGTGAGAGCGAGAGACGATGGAGTGGGATGTACTTGGCTGCCTGGCGGATACGGGCGATGATGGCGGCCTTGTCCTCGAGTTCGGGGCGCTTGGTAGTGATGAGTCCCAGCACTACATGCTTGTCGGCACTCACCTTGGCTAATGGCTCGAAACCACCCGAGCGCTCATCGTCGTACTCCAGGTAGAGCACATCCACATTCTCGCGGGCAAACACCCAGTCGGCCACCGAGTCGTAGGCGCCGCTGTTAAACCAGGTAGAGTGATAATTGCCACGGCAGATGTGCGATGCCACCACCAGATCGGCAGGGCGCCCCTCGAGTGAGAGATTGTTTACCTGCAACAGCAGATCCTTCACGTCGTCGAGGTTGGCACTCAAACTGTCATAGCGCTGTGCGGCTGCCTCGCCTACGATGGCGCCCCAGGTGCAGTCGTCGAGTTGCAGGTATCTACCGCCTGCAGCATAGAACTGACGGATAAAGTCCTGATACACCACAGCAATGTCGCGAATCAGTTCCTGCAGATGGGGATAGATGGCGATGGTGCCGGCGTAGTTGGCAGGCATAATGAGCTGCTGAAAGAACTGGGCAGGCGAGGGGATGGTGAGTTTAGCGATGGTCTGGTCGTCCTCGAACTGCTGTACCCGACGGAAGTCATCGATAAAGGGGTGTGGCTGGGCAAAGAGTTTGCCTGTGAGGAACACCCTGTCAAGTCGGGCCGTCTCGCCATTAAACACCACATCGCCACCTTTTTCGTGGGTGACACCGCCAAAGCCCCAGAAGAAATCAAGATGCCAGAACGTACGGTTAAACTCGCCGTCGGTGATAACGTGATAACCTAACTGCTTCTGCTGGTTGGTCAGTTCGCGAACCAGTTGGTGGCGCGTGCTGTCTGAGAGATTCTGTGGACGAAGAAAACTACCTACGAAATCGGCTCGCTGTGGAACCTGGATACCTTTGATTACTTTGCTCATTATGAATGCTTTTTTATGTGATTAATTGAAATTCCGGGTGCAAAAGTAAGAAAAAGGTACGTTATCTGAAACAAAATTTGGTAAGTTCAGTAAAATATTCTATCTTTGTACCGCAAATATAATGTATTACAGAATAATATTCGGCAAATGATGACTTACGACGAACTCGACAACACCGATCGCAAGATATTACGCATCTTGCAGACCGACTCTACACTCACCGTAAAAGAACTGGCTGCGAGGGTAAACCTTTCGGCCTCGCCTGCCTTCGACCGTCAGAAACGTCTGGAGCGCGAGGGGTTTATTAAGGGCTATCATGCCATACTTGATGCCAAGAAAGCCGGTAATGGCATCACCGTGCTGTGTAACATGCGCCTGAAACATCACTCACAAGTGCTGATGGACGACTTTATGGAAGCCATCCAAAGCATTGAGGAGATAACGGAATGTTACAACACCAGTGGCGAGTACGATTTTACGCTGAAGATACAAACACGCGATATGGAGTCGTATCAGGAGTTTATGCGCACCAAACTGGGAAATATCGACAGCGTGGGTTATTTTCACAGCGTGTTCGTAATGAAGGAAGTGAAAAATACCCACGGCGTGCCACTTAAATAACCGTAAGCTATCCCATCACCACATCCAGCACCATCATCAGCACAAAACCAATGGCAAAACCGATGGTGCTGAGGTTGGAGTGCTGACCGCTTGAGGCTTCGGGGATAAGCTCCTCTACTACCACATAGAACATGGCGCCTGCGGCAAAGGCCAGCATGTAAGGCATCATAGGCATGAGTAGCGATGCCAACAGCAATACGGCAATGGCACCGATGGGCTCAACGGCTCCACTCAACGAGCCTATCAGGAACGATCGCCACTTACTGTTGCCTGCTGCACGCATAGGCATGGAGATGATGGCACCTTCGGGCACATTCTGGATGGCGATACCCAATGATACGGCTACAGCACTGGCCAGCGAGATACTGGTGGTGCCACTGTCGGCTCCAGCAAACACCACACCCACAGCCATTCCTTCAGGCAGGTTGTGGATGGTTACTGCCAGGGCCAGCATGGCCGTCTTCGACAGATGCGAGCGCATACCCTCGGGCTTGTCGGTGCCTATGTGCAAGTGTGGCGTCAGTTCGTCGATAAGCAGCAGGAATCCCATACCCAACAGGAATCCTACAGCAGCTGGCAGCACGCTCCACTTGCCGCTATCGGCTCCCATCTCCATCGCTGGAATCAGCAGCGACCATATCGATGCCGCTACCATCACACCCGAAGCAAATCCCAATAAGGATTTCTGCAGTCTGTCCGACATTTCGCCCTTCATAAAGAACACAAAAGCCGAACCGAGCATGGTGCCCAGTAGCGGAATAAGCAATCCTATGATTAATGTTGTAGTCATAACGCTGGCAAATATAAACAAAAAATCCCAAAGCCATACCATTTGGCCTTGGGATTTAACTTTTGTTGAAATGATTTCAGTTGCCCTATATTCGTTCAGCGAACAGGGTGATAACACAATAAATCATAAATTCCAAGGCCAAATGGTATGGCTTTGGGATTTTTTTCTTATATTTGCGAAGATTTATTACTAACCCAAACAAAACAAGTACGATTATGGAGATTAAAGCAATTCGCATGTTCGATGGCGGTTTTATGAACCAGCAGTTTGCCTTTGGCGGTGAAGGTAAGGAAGGTACAGACGAACAGATTATCTACCGCAGCAGTTTGCAGAACTTCTTGATTGACACTGGTAACGAGGTGATTCTGGTTGACACTGGATTCCAGAACGATTTTAAGGCACCCGAGAAGAAACTGGGCGCGCCACTCTATATGGGCGAGAAAGTGAAGGATTATATGGAGGCCTTTGCCGAGTTGGGCTACAAGCCTGAGCAGGTAACAAAGATTCTTATCACGCACAAGCATCCCGACCACTCGGCTGCCATCCAGTATTTCCCAAATGCCAAGGTGTATATTTCGCCCGAGGATGCCGACGCCATGAAACTGCCAGAAGGTGGAAACATCATCCGTTCGGAATACAAGGAATCGTTCAAGAACTTCCCACGAGCCGAAAAAGTGGCCGATGGCATTTGGTTTATCGAGGCCAAGGGGCACACCAAGGGCAACAGCATTATCATTGCTGAGAACGATGGACTTTATTATATGATGCACGGCGACGTGACTTATTGCGATGCAGCCTTGAAAGCCAATAAGCTAAGTATCGTGTTCGAGGATGTTGAGGCTGCCCGCATCACACTCGATCGTGTACGCGAGTTTATCCAGCAGAATCCCACCGTTTATCTCTCAACCCACTGTCCCGAGGGCTACGAGAATCTTGAGATGAAACGGGTAATGACGCTGTAATTAGAGACAGAATTCAACAAAAGTTAAATCCCAAGGCCAAATGGTATGGCTTTGGGATTTTTTGTTTATATTTGCCGCGCATTATGAAAACATTAATACCAGAAGATGAGAATACAAGTACGAAAATTTATCCTTTTATTCCTTAGCGCCGTATTGTTAGGTAGTATGGTATCGTTTGCCTCGTGTACGGTAAGCAAGGATAATACTATCATAGTAAACCAGCCCACCATCAACCGTATTCAGGAGCGTGGCACCATCCTGATTGGCACTACGGGCGATTATCGTCCGTTAACCTTCCGCGAGGCCGACGGCACGTACTGGGGATTCGGTATCGAGGTGGCTGGTCAGATAGCCAAGCGCCTGGGCGTAAACATACAGTTTGTGCCAACCTCGTGGCCTACACTTTCTACCGATGTTACGTCCAATCCGCAAGCATTCGATCTGGCCATTGGCGGCATCACCATCACCGATGCCCGCAAACAAACCATGCTGATGAGCGATGGCTATCTGGCTAATGGCAAGACCATTCTGTGCCGGGCATCCGAGGCCGAACGCTACCAGAAACTGGCAGATATCGATAAGCCCGATGTACGTGTGATGGTGAACCCTGGCGGACTGAACGAGAAGTTTGCCAACCAGAACCTGACGCATGCCACCATCATCGTACATGATAAGAACGAGGAGATACCATCGCTTATAGCCGAGGGCCAAGCCGACGTGATGATAACTGAGATTACCGAGGCACCTTATTATATACAGACCGACACCCGACTGGCAGCCCCGCTACTGAATGCCCCCTTTACGCATGGCGAGATAGGCGTGCTGATGCGCCAGGGACAGGACGACCTGCTGCAACTGGTGAACGACGTGATCAGTCAGATGAAGGCCGACGGCACCCTGCGCCAACTACACGAGAAATACGGTCTGGTGTACGCCTATTAGCGGGTCTCGGCGATGTGGCGGATACAGTCGGCCTTGTGATTGTCGAAGTCGGCTAACAGCCATTGGTTATCTACAAGCTCCATCATCGCAGCTACTGCCACAGCTATAATCTTTTTCATTGTATCGGGTTACTTAAAAAACTGCGTAAAGGCCTTAACCGTATAAAGGTGATCGGCCACGCTGCCTGTTTCGCGACAACTGTGCATGGCCAGAATGGCATTACCCATATCTACACCTCGCAGGGGGATAGACGAGGCCAGGATGTTTCCCAGCGTGCTGCCACCTGCCACATCGGAGTGATTGACGAAGCGCTGACAGGGCACGCCTGCCTCGCGACAGATCTCGGCAAATACGGCTGCCGAAACGGCATCGCTGGCATACTTCTGTGCGGCATTGAACTTGATAACGGGTCCGCCACCCAGCACGGGATGGTTGGTGGGGTCGTATTTCTCGCTGTAGTTGGGGTGCCAGGCGTGGGCATTGTCGGCTGAAATCATAAAGGCACGCTCGATGGCCTGATACCAGGCTTCGGCACTGCCGCTCTGTGCGAGGGCGATGCGCTGCAGCATCATGGCCAGGAACGGACTGCCTGCACCCTGCTTGGTTTGCGAGCCTGTTTCCTCGTTGTCGAAAATGGCCAGCACCTTGGTGGCATCGGCTGTATCGGTATCAATCATGGCCTCAAGTCCGGCAAAGCACATCGACAGATCATCGAGGCGACCCGACGACAGGAACTCATCGTGTACACCAAACGTGCAGGCGGGGGTGGCGTCGGCCAGATACAGGTCGAAGTCGAGTACCTGCTCGGGCTTGATGCTGAGTTCGCCGCAGATGATATTCATGAGCAGGCTGCCCTTTTCGAGTTCATCGTTGATAATGCCCAAGATGGGGAGCATATCCTTTTGCTTGCTGAGCTTGACGCCATCGTTTACCTGACGGTTGAAATGGATGGCGAGGTTGCTGATTTGCAGCAGCGGACGTTTTACGTGCAGCAGCAGTGTCTGAGGGTTGAGTGCATCCTGGCCACGCACAATCACTCGACCTGCGATGGTGAGTGGACGATCGAACCAGGTTGACATGATGGGACCGCCATACACCTCGGTATTCAGCTTTACGATGCCACCTTCGCACAGCATCTCGGCATTGGGCTTGATGCGGAAGGTAGGCGAATCGCAGTGGGCGCAAATCATGCGGAACCCAGCCTCGGCCATGGGTTGGCGTCCGATGTGGAATGCATAGACCGACGAATCGTTCTTGGTTACATACAGTTTGTCGCCTGCCTTCACGTTACCAATCGGCTCGCGAGGGTCGAGTTTACGATAGCCAGCCTTTTCAAGTTCGGTGGCGATATTTTGTGCTGCCAGGAAGTTTACTGGCGAAGCATCCAGGAAATCTAATAATCTTTTTACGCGCATTATATCAAATTTATGTGGGTATTACTTAATAAACTTTACCTTTTCGGCATTGCGAGGGTGGGGGTGATAGTTTTAAAAATATAGCGAATTATTTAATTGTAAGCACTACCTGACCCTGGGTGTTGGTTTTGACGATGGCTGTCATACGGCCCTGGCGCCATGTTTTCTGATCGGTGCTGGTGAAGCCGTAGGTGGTGAGATCCTTGCAAAGGGCTTGGGCATCGTCGGTAGCGGTGAGGGTGATGGCGGTGATGGCCTGCTTGCGACGGGTGAGCGAGGCTGTGGCCTGATAGCCATCCATCTTAAATGTGGCGGGCAGCACTTTGGCTGTGGCCTTGCCTGCTGTGTAATCGTAGCTGGCCAGTACCGATTGCGCGCCTTTCAGGGTGCGGTTCTGATACAGCAGCACGCCCAAACCAACCAAGTCGGTATGGTTGCAGGCAGAGGCCAGTCCGCTGGCGATGGTGCGTGGAGCTGTCTCGTACTCCTTGTCGTCCATCTCGTTATAAGCCATCTGGTAGGCCTTGGCATCGTCGAGTGCAAAACCAAAGGTATAGCTGCTGGTGAGCGAACCACGCTCGTAATGCAGGTTAACGGTGCCTAACTGGGTCTGGATGGTGTAGGCCTCGCCCTGATTATCTACAAAGCCACGACCGTAAACCTTAACCAGTTCGGCCTTTACTTTGGCAAATCGGGCCTTTACCTCTTTTAACGAGGGGTAGATGGTATCTTCGGTTACATCTACGGCATATACGCGGTCGGTCTCGTCGCTTACGGCCAGTGTAACGGTACACTTGGCACCATACACCTGGCCGTCGTAGATGTACGACTTGGCGGTGTGCTTGCCTTCGAGTACACGCTCAGTGAATCCTTTCTCAATTAGCTGCTTCTCGAACAGGCTGGCCTTGATGCCCAAGGGGATGCCCATAAAAGCATTGCGATTATTGGTGTTATCGGCCAGTGTGGCTATATCGGCCATTGCAATCTGTGCTGCATCATCGATACCATCGGCACTCTTCTTGGCCTTTTTCTCGGTCTTGGCCTTCTTCTTAAAAATCTTCTTGAAAAACTGTGCATCGGCGGGCTGGCAAACCAACACTGCTGCCAGCAACGCAAAAATAATCTTCTTCATCATATTACATAACATATTAAAATCAGGGGCAAAGGTAAATAAAAAACTACGATAAAACGTGCCTTTGCAGCGAATATTAGGAAAGTTTAGAACTTATGCACCTTTATTTTTATGTGGTTTTTGTTGATTAAAAATGCCCGTTGGCTGAAATTATTTGCGCAGAATAATGAGTTGTTTTACTTTTGCAGCGTAATTAAACAAATAAACATAAAATACAAATGAAACAGATTTTTGGGGTAATCGTGCATCTGATTGGGTATGTGTTACTGCTTGGAATGTTTGCGATAGCATTGATTAGCGTTGTGTTTGAAAAACCAGTACACCCGCACGGAATCGAACCGTGACCAACGGAACCGGAATCCGTTATTCTATCCTTTAAACTACGGGTGCATGTGTTGCCAAATGCGGTGCAAAGGTACTAAAAAAAAATAATTTAAGCATATATTTGCCAAAAATGTTGGTGGATTAAGTTTAATTTAGTACTTTTGTGCCGCAATTCAATAAAACCAATTAACAAGTCATAAAGGTAAAATGAAAAAGGTTATAACAACAATCGTAGTTCTGGCTGTTATTGCAGCGGGAGTTTTCTCGCTCTCGTCATCGTCGGATGATACGGGACAGGAGATTTCTCTTACCAATCTGCTCGACTTGCTGTACAACTACGAGGGCACAGGCAGGAGGCCTAATACACCTCTGCAGTTTATCTGTAGAGACGATGTACAGGAAGGCGACAAACACTATGCCGAAGTGGTTTATGGTCACGGCGTGAAGAAGGGCGACAAGAAAGATGTGGGCTACGAGATTACTACCTCATCGCCTCATGCTTATTTCTTCTGCATGAGTTTCGATTCGTCTGTAACAGCAGGTCTTTATTACGTAGACAAGGGCGATGCCGAACGTTTCCTGGCACGTATTGCTCAGGAGAAAACGGTGCAGTTTAACGGTAAGACCTTTAACGTGATTACCAAGCCCGACGATAAGCGCCTGTATATTACCAACCCTTGGGGCGACGGCAATTATGAAACACAGTTTGCCGTGTACCCAATAACAAAGGAAGGCGATTTTTATCGCATTGAGATAGAGGTATACGATTAAAACAATATTTGATTATTAAATCGGTAGCTGCATGATAAAGCGTGCGCCGGCAGTATAGGTGGTATCAAGTTTGATATCACCTTTTAAATTGCGTGCCAGTGAGCGTGCTATCGAAAGACCGATACCTGTACCATCGGTGTACTCGTCGAGCTGCACAAACTCGGTAAAGATATTCTCGGCCTGATCGGCTGGCACACCAATACCTGTATCTTCTACGCTGAAAATCACGTTCTGTCCGTCGATGTTTACATTGAGTACCACACTGGCCTTGCCTTCGGGCGCCTTGCCCTTAAAGGCGATGGGTTGGGTAAACTTCTGGGCGTTGTCGAGCAGCAATGCCAAGGCCTTGACAGCCGATTTGAGATGGGTGGTGAGGATAACCTGACTGGTGCGTGCACCCAGCTTAAGATTAAAGTCGAGGTGGGTGGCCTGTGTAATGCCTGCCAGCTGGGCGGCCTGATAGGCGATGTCGGCAGGGCATATCTTATCGTTACACTCGGCACAGGTATGGGCGTTAACCATACTCAAGTCAAGCATCTTATCAACCAAACGGGTGATGCGCTCGCTGTTTTCTACAATCTTCTTGCTGATTGACTGCAGTTCCTCGGCGCTGATCTCGATATCAGGGGCTGCCAGTACCTGCGTAAAGCCCGAAAGTACATTAAGCGGTGTGCGCACCTCGTGTGATATCTGATGGATAAACTTACTCTTCATACGCTCTGATTCCTCGGCACGCTCGTTGGCCTCGATAAGCTGTTTGTTGGTGTCGCTCAGCTTCTTGAAGGCTTTGCGGCGCTGTACCAGATGCAGGTGCAGCAGGATGATGAATACCAGACTTACGCCAATTACCCAAAGCATGCGTTGCTGACTCAACTGGGCACGTTGCTCGGCTATCTCGCGCTCTTTGCCCTCGGTATCGTAAACGGTAGAAAGCAGATCGGCATCGATAATCTTCTGGCGGACCAGGGCCGAATCATACAGATTGGCAATCCTGGTAGCCACCTGGAGTGCTGAATCGCGATGCCCCGCCATCAGGTTGACGTGGAATTTAGGTATCATAAAGCGACCGATATTCTCAAGGTCGGCCTCTTCGTAGGCACCCTCGGTCATAAACTTATCAAGCTGGGTCATGTTTTTGGCAGCCTCTTCGTATCGGTGGGTGGCCATCAGGTATCGGCAGCTGTTAATCAGGCTGCCTGGCTGTTTCGAAGTGGCTGTAGATGAGTATTCGGCAAATGCCTTCTCGGCATAGTCGATACGTCCCAAAGCATGTGCCTGCATGGCGCGGGTGTAGCTGATTTCGGCCTTCATCTCATCCAGATAAACAGGGTCGGCCTTGGGAAGTTTCAAGGCTTGTTCGTACAGTGAGTCCTGGGCCAGGATCCATGGAGTTACCTCGCTATAGTAACCACGACGCATGTAAACGGTGGCGATGGCATTCATGGTTTTCTGGCACTCGCGCAGATCGAGGTCGCCGTTGTTGGTCTTCAGACGTTCCTTGATGGCTTTCAACGACTTTTTGAAGTTTTGCATGGCATCGGCATTCTGTCCCAGACAGAGCTGGCATTCGCCAATCATCTGGGCAATGTCCTGATGGTCGGTAAACGCATTGTAGCCAGCAGCCCTTAGTTTGCGGTCGGCATTACGAGCCTGTCGCAGGGCGCGATCGTAGCGGCGCATATCGCACAACATACGTACATAGTCCTTACTTGAGTAGATGAACGATTCGAGATCGGCCTCGGTTACCAGTTCGTTCACGCTTACATCGGCCAACTGGTTGTAAAGACTCAACGAGGCACGGTATTTGCCCATCAGGTTATAGGCTACAGTTTTATAAAAAATAGCTTTTACTCTCGATATGTCGCCTGCCTGCTGGAAACTGTCGCAGGTAGCCAGGAATTTGGGCCAGTCGCGTTCGTCGCTAATAGCCGAAACGATCGAGTCGGCTATCCCATAACCATCGGCAGCCTCGAAATTATTATTTTGTTTCTTTTGCTCGCAACTACCAAGAGTTACCAGCGCTAAAGTAGTGAATATCAGTTTGATACAAAGTTTTGTCATCGTCAAGTTGAATTTTATGGCGCAAAGGTACAAAAAAGGAACGAAACCCGCAAGCGAAAATCGAGTTTTCTGCTCGGACACAAAAAAAGAGCTCAGCGTTTAAGCTAAGCTCTTAGCGGAGAGAGAGGGATTCGAACCCCCGGTGCCTCTCAGCACGGTAGTTTTCAAGACTACTGTAATCGACCACTCTACCATCTCTCCAGTGCTCTTCTGTCTCGAAAGCGGGTGCAAAGGTAAGGAGATTTTTTTGAATAAACAAATTTTTCGCCAACTTTTTATAAAATATTTGTGATTTTGCGCATTTTTGCTCCATTTTTACTACCTTTGCACCCGTGATTTATCCAAATAACTTTGAGCGTAAGCTCGGATTCGATGAGATTCGTAGGTTGCTGAAGGCACGTTGCCAGAGCACCTTGGGGCAGGAGAAAGTCGACGAAATGGCTTTCTCGGTTGATGCCGATGTAGTAAATGAATGGTTAACGCAGGTGCGCGAGTTCCGTAGGTTGACTGCCGAACACGATGATTTTCCCATGCAATACTTCTTTGATGTGCGCGAGAGCATTGCGCGCATACGATTGGAGAATACCCATCTTGAAGAGGATGAGGTGTGGGATTTGCGTCGCTCGTTGGAAACAATTGCCAACATTGTGCGCTTTTTGCAGCGCGATGGCGACGAGAAACCTAACGGCGAGGTGGTGTATCCGTATCCGGCCCTGTACCGTTTAACTGATGGCGTGGCTACCTTCCCCGCTATGATTCGGCGTATCGACTCTATTCTGGATAAATTTGGTAAGGTAAAGGATTCGGCCTCGATGACGCTGGCTGGTATCCGTCACGACTTAGAGAAAACGCAGGGTAGTATCTCGCGTACATTATATACTATATTGCATGCGGCCCAGCGCGATGGGTTGGTAGATAAGGATGCTGCCCCCGCTATGCGTGACGGACGACTGGTGATACCAGTGGCTCCACAGGTAAAGCGCCGTATTAACGGTATTGTGCACGATGAGAGTGCTACTGGTAAGACGGTGTTTATTGAGCCAACCGAAGTGGTTGAGGCAAACAATAAGGTGCGACAGCTGGAGGCTGAGGAGCGTCGTGAGGTGATTCGTATTCTGACGGTATTTACTGATGAGGTACGCCCGCACGTGCGCGAGATAATCGACTCGTATCAGCTGTTGGCTATGATCGACCTGATTCAGGCCAAGGCCAAGTGGGCTGAGCTGACTCAGGCTTTTGAACCAACCGTAAAGGCCGAACCTGTTATCGACTGGATTCGTGCCATCCATCCCTTGCTGCAGCTCTCGCTGGAGAAGAAGGGTGGACATGTGGTGCCTCTGGATATTATGCTGAACCGTGCAAAGCGGCTGCTGCTTATCAGTGGTCCTAATGCTGGTGGTAAATCGGTATGCCTGAAAACGGTTGGCTTGCTGCAGTATATGTTGCAGTGCGGCTTGCCTGTTCCTATCGGTGATCGCTCTACCGCAGGTATCTTCGAGAGTATCATGATTGATATCGGCGATGAGCAGAGCATCGAGAACGATCTGAGTACCTACTCGAGTCATCTGATGAACATGAAGCAGATGATGAAACAGGCTGGCGAGCGCTCGCTGTTGCTGATAGATGAGTTTGGTAGCGGTACCGAGCCCGCCATTGGTGGTGCTATTGCCGAGGCTATGCTGAAGCAGTTCTGGAAGAAGCGTACCTTTGGCGTGATTACCACTCACTATCAGAACCTGAAGCATTTTGCCGACGATCACGAGGGTGTGGTGAATGGTGCCATGCTGTACGACCGACATGAGATGCAGGCCTTGTTCCAGCTGTCGATTGGTCAGCCTGGTTCGAGCTTTGCCATCGAGATTGCCCGTAAGACGGGTATCCCCGAAGAGGTGATTAAGGATGCCAGTGATATCGTGGGTCAGGATTATATCCAGAGTGATAAATACCTGCAGGATATTGTGCGCGATAAGCGTTACTGGGAGGGTAAGCGACAGACTATCCACCAGCACGAGAAGAAACTGCAGGCCAGTGGTGAGCGCTTGGAGGCTGCTGTAGAAGAGATTGAAGCAGAGCGCAAGGCTATTCTGCGCAAGGCCCGAGAGCAGGCCGAGGAGCTGTTGCGCGAGAGTAATAAGAAGATAGAAAACGCCATCCGTGAGATACGTGAGGCCCAGGCCGAGAAGGAGCGTACCCGCAAGATTCGCGAGGAACTGGATACCTTTAAGGAGGAGCTGGCTCAGGTTGATACCCGTGCTACTGATGAAGCCATTGCCAAGAAGATGCGCCAGATTCAGGAGCGTAAGGAGCGCAGAGAGAAGCGTAAGGCCGAGAAGCTTTCGAAGAAAGAGGAAGGTGGAAAGCGAGAGGATGCCGCAGCTGTAGCAAGTGCTCAGTCTTCAAAGGCTGACATACCACTCCAGAAAGGCGATACCGTGCGTATCAAGGGTCTTACCAGCGTGGGTGTTATCGATAGTATCGATGGCGGAAAGGCTGTGGTAGTATTTGGTGGCATGAAAACCAAGATGCGCCTGGAGCGCCTGGAGCATGCCGAGAAACCCAAGGAGCAGCAGACCAAGGCCGAGGAACGTAACAGCAATATTGCTGGCTCGTATGGTGTGGTATCGAAGGATACCCGCAATGTGATTGATAATCGAAAACTGAACTTTAAACAAGATATAGATGTGCGCGGTATGCGTGGCGACGAGGCTATTAATGCCATTACCTATTTTATAGACGATGCTATACTGGTAGGAGTGAGTCGTGTACGCATTCTGCATGGTACCGGAACAGGTATTCTGCGCCAGCTAATCCGACAGTATCTGGGCACTATTCCTAACGTTTCGCACTACCGCGACGAGCATGTGCAGTTTGGTGGTGCAGGCATCACTGTTGTGGATTTAGAATAAAAAAACAATACTTGATTTAAATCGTGAAACTTCCCAATAATGCTTAAAAAAGCTAAAAATATTTGGGCGGTAAGGTCATTCGTCGTATCTTTGCACCGGTTAAGCGTAACTAAGCGCTGATATGAACGCATTTCCGACGTGAAGTCGGTACTCTCAATTTTAATGAATTTATCTAAAGGATAACGCGGTTTGTTCGCGAGAACCCTCCGCCTAAAGTATAGAGATTTATGATTGGTTTTATTAAGAAGGCAGTTTTGAGCTTAATGGCTCTGTTCTTGGTAACTCTGTCGGTTTCGGCCGAAGGTTTCGGTACACGGAGCAACAAAACGTTAGGCTTTGACTGGAATCCAGTGATGGATGCAATTATTAAAGTGGAAAGCGAAGGAAATCCTAAGGCCGTGAGTGGAAACTCGGTAGGCGCGATGCAGATTACTCCAGTACTCGTTAAGGAATGTAATAACATCCTGAGTAAACGTAAGAGTAAGAAGCGATACACTTTAGCTGACCGTTATAGTGTAGAAAAATCGAAAGAGATGTTCCTTCTGATTCAAAGCTATTTTAACCCGGAGAACAGCGTCGAGAAGGCTATACGTTCTTGGAATGGTGGTATGAATTATGGTATAAAAACTACTAACAGTTACTACCGAAAGGTTATAGCAAGAATGAAAAAGTAAATCTGATAATCCGATTGTCGAGGGCCTGAGCCCTGACGATCGGATCATTTTTTTTGTATGCAGTTTAATCTGGCAGTAAGTCGGGGGGAGGGATATAAACAAAAAATGCAAGCCTTTCAGCTTGCATCTCCTCTTTAGTTGCGGAGGCAGGATTCGAACGTGCGACCTCCAGGTTATGAGCCTGGCGAGCTACCAACTGCTCCACTCCGCGATGTTAAATTTTCGCTGCATTTCAGGGTGTTTCCTGATTTGCGGGTGCAAAGGTACGACTATTTTTTGAATTGGCCAAATTTTTCGGCCATTTTTTTATAAATTTGTTGTTTTTGTAATATTTTTCCTCGTTTTTCTTGTCAGTTTCAAATAAAAGGCTTACTTTTGCACATCGTAGAATAGTGTGCAATTTTAAAATTTAGGAGGAAACAGACATGTCTATATCCAAGACAAGACAGAAACTGGTAGATGTAGCACGCCAGCTGTTCGCCAAGAACGGACTGGAAAATACGACGATGAACGATATCGCCCTGCAATCGGGTAAGGGTCGCCGTACGCTATATACCTATTTTAAGTCGAAAGAGGAAATCTACTATGCTGTTATCGAGAGCGAGTTGGAGCGATTGAGCGACAAGCTCGATGAGGTGGCTGCCCGAAAAATCCGTCCACAGGACAAGATTATCGAGCTGATCTATACCCATCTCAGTATGATTCGCGAAACGGTGGTTCGTAACGGTAACCTGCGTGCAGAGTTCTTCCGTAACATCTGGATGGTAGAGAAAGTGCGCCGCCATTTCGACGATGCCGAGATTGAGCTGTTCCGTAAGGTTTATGCCGAGGGTAAGGACGATGGCGAGTTTGATATCGACAACGTGGACCTGGTGGCTGATATTACACACTATTGTATCAAGGGACTCGAAGTACCTTATATATATGGACGTATTGCCCATGGTATGAAGGAGGAGGACACCAAACCCCAGGTGGCCAAGGTGGTTTATGGTGCGCTGGGAAAGATTCAGAAAAGATAAACATTACACATTATTAATAATAGAAAACAATTATGGGATTATTAGAAGGTAAGACAGCGCTGATTACAGGTGCTGCACGCGGTATCGGAAAGGCTATCGCACTGAAGTATGCCTCTGAAGGCTGTAACATCGCATTCACCGATCTGCAGGTGAACGAGGAGACCGAGAAGGAAATTGCTGCTCTGGGTGTAAAGGCTAAGAGCTATGCTTCGAACGCTGCCGACTTTGCTCAGACCGAGGAAGTTGTTAAGGCTGTAAAGGAAGAGTTCGGATCAATCGATATTCTGGTTAACAATGCTGGTATCACTAAGGACGGACTGATGCTGCGTATGACTGAGCAGCAGTGGGATGCTGTTATCGCAGTAAACCTGAAGTCGGCCTTCAACTTCATCCACGCTTGTGTACCCGTTATGATGCGTCAGCGTGGTGGTTCTATCATCAACATGGCATCAGTAGTAGGTGTTCATGGTAACGCTGGTCAGGCTAACTATGCTGCCTCTAAGGCTGGTTTGATTGCTCTGGCTAAGAGTATCGGTCAGGAGATGGGTCCTAAGGGCATCCGTGCTAACGCCATCGCTCCTGGTTTCATCGATACAGCTATGACTCAGGCTCTGCCCGACGATATCCGTAAGGAGTGGATCAACAAGATTCCTCTGCGTCGTGGTGGTCAGGTTGAGGATATCGCTAATGTTGCTACCTTCCTGGCTTCTGACCTCTCAAGCTATGTAAGCGGTCAGGTTATCCAGGTTGATGGTGGTATGAACATGTAGTTCATTGAACATTGATTATTGAACATTATGGAGGTCGTTTACGAAGACAACCATATCATCATAGTCAACAAACAGAGTGGGGAGATCGTACAGGGCGATAAGACTGGCGATCGCCCCCTTTCTGAATTGGTGAAAGACTATATCAAAGAAAAGTACGCCAAGCCAGGTGCCGTTTTCCTGGGTGTGGTGCACCGCCTGGATCGTCCTGTTTCAGGGCTGGTGGTGTTTGCCCGAACCTCGAAAGCGCTTACCCGACTGAACAAGATGTTTGCCGAGGGACAGGTGCATAAAACCTACTGGGCGATAGTAAAAAATCGTCCTAAGGCCCTCGAGGGAACGCTCGAGAACTGGCTGGTGCGTAACGAGAAACAGAACAAGAGCTATGCCTACGATAAGGAGCGCCCCAATGCCAAGAAAGCCCTGTTGAAATATCGTGTGATAGGACAGACAGATAACTATACGGTGCTTGAGGTGAACCTGATGACGGGTCGTCATCACCAGATACGCTGTCAGTTGGCTGCCATGGGCTGTCCCATTAAGGGCGACTTGAAATATGGTGCGCCTCGCAGCAATCCCGATGGCAGTATCTCGCTCATGTCGCGTAGGGTGGAGTTCGTGCATCCTGTTTCGAAAGAAACCATTATCGTAGAGGCACCGTTGCCCAACGATCCGTTGTGGCAGGCTGCATCAACCAGATAAACAAATGAAGAAAGTCCTGAAGTGGTTGGGGATAGCGGTTTTGGTACCCATACTGCTTATTGTGATTCTAACCGCGCTACTTTATTTGCCGCCTGTGCAAAATTGGGCGGTAAAGAAGGTGGCCGCCATCGCCTCGGAGAAAACGGGCATGGACATCACAGTAGAACGGGTATGCCTGGAGTTCCCGCTCGACTTAGGCATCGAGGGCTTTCGTGCTTTGCATCAACGCTCGGCTTTGCCGCTTAGCTCGTCTAAGAATGATTCGATAGCTGATCAGACCGACACCATTGCCGATGTGCGTAAGATGGTGTGCGATGTGCGCTTGATACCCTTGTTTAGCAAGCGTGTGGTGATAGATGAGCTATCGTTGACTGATGCCAAACTGAATACCAATGGCTTTATTGGCGACCTGCGTATCAAAGGTAATCTGCAGGAGCTTTGGCTGTCGTCGAATGGTATCGACCTTGACCAGGAAACCGTAGAAGTGAATGGTGCCCGACTCTCAGAAGCCCAACTGGATATCGCCCTGAGCGATACAGCGGCTGTTGACACCACAGAATCGACAATGAAATGGATAGTAAATGCCGATTCGGTGAGTATCCTGAAGAGTAATTTCATGGTCCACCTGCCAGGCGACACGCTGAATGCCCAGGCCTATATGGGTAGGGCAGTGGCACGCGAGGTGCTGGCCGACCTTGGTAACAAAATTTATAAAGTGGGCAGTCTGGACTGGAACCAGGGATGCCTGAACTACGACAACCGCTATGAGCCAGAGGTGAGCGGACTGGATTATAACCATCTGGCACTCACGGATATCAATCTGCGTATCGATTCGATTGAATACGTAGAGCCTAACACCTCTCTTATTATTAGAGACCTGAGGGCGAAGGAGAAAAGTGGCTTACAGGTAAACCACCTGTCGGCCCGCGTAACGATGGACGACAAGCGACTGACCATCCCCCAACTGAGATTGCAAACGCCTGATACAGATATCGAGACCGAGCTGGCGATGGACTTTAACACCTTCGACACCCAGCAGCCTGGTGCGATGAAGCTGCGTTTGAATGCGCAGATAGGTAAGCAGGATGTGATGCGCTTTGCCGGCGATATGCCACAGGCCTTTGTGCGCAACTATCCTAACCATCCCATCAGCATCAAGGGTTCGGTAAACGGAAATATGCAGCATATGGCGTTTACGGGGCTCAACATCCATCTGCCAACTGCCTTCCGCATCACAGCTACCGGTACGGCTGATAACGTAACAGATATCACCAAGCTGAAGGCTGATTTCGCCCTGAATGCCAAGACCGAGAATCTGAACTTTGCCTTGGCTTTGGCCGATCCTGCCTTGATGCGTAATTATCGCTTGCCAGGTATGGCGATAGATGGTAAGCTGAAGGCCGATGGCACCCGCTATGCCAGCAATCTGACACTGCGCGAGGGTACAGGCATAGTAAAACTGAAGGGTAGTGCCAGCATTCCAACCAATGCTAAAGGTGATTTGCTGATGGCTGGCATAAGCTACGATGCCGATATGAGCATCAACCGTCTGAATCTGCACCATTTTATGCCACGCGACTCTATCTATACCATCACGGCCGATGTGAAGGCCAAGGGATATGGTACCGATTTTCTCTCGAACAAGAGCAAATTGACTGCCAGTGCCAAGATACACCAATTGCAGTATGGCAGTTGGGACTTGAAGCAGATGAATGCCGAAGCCACCTTGGCTAACGGACATGCGCTGGCATCTATCACGGGTCATAACCAGTTGCTGCAAGGCACCATAGGTGTTGACGCCCAGTTGAATACCAAGAAGCTGATGGCTACCATCAGTGCCGATCTGGATAAGGCCGACCTGTACCGCATGCGTTTGGTTGATATGCCATTGGCGATTGGCTTATGCGGTTCGGTAGATGTGGTTTCGGATATGAAACTCACTCATCGTGTAACAGGCTTGGTGGATGAAATCTACATCAAAGGTAAGAACGAAACCCTGCGACCCGATTTTATCGGACTGCATATCAATACTACGGTTGATACCGTGATTGCCCGTATTCAGAGTGGCGACTTTATCGTGAAGCTGGATGCCAAGGGCAACTACGAGCGCCTGCTGAAGAAACTCACCATCTTAGGCGACTCAACGATGGCGCAGATTGATAAGCGCATCATCGACCAGCCTGCCATCAAGCGTCTGTTGCCCGAGATGAAACTGCATGTCGAGAGTAAGCGCGACAACCCGTTGGCTGGCTTGCTGAAGGCACTGGATGTGCAGTTCAAGGAGCTGATGCTGGATGTGAACACCTCGCCTGTAACAGGTATTAATGGTCAGAGCTATCTCTACTCGTTGGTTTACGATAGTACCCGTATCGATACCATCCGTTTGAACCTCACACAGAAGGGCGACCGCTTAACCTACCAGGGTCAGGTGCGCAACAACAAGCGTAATCCGCAGTTTATCTTCAATGCCCTGATTGATGGTACCGTCCACCAGCATGGTGCATTGGTAGGCTTGCGCTTTTTCGACCAGCACGATAAAATGGGCTTGCGTTTAGGCGTGACAGCCGAGATGGAGAGCGATGGTATCCGCTTTAAACTGCTGCCCGAGCGCCCGACCATTGGTTATAAGGAGTTTAACCTGAACAAGGACAACTTCCTGTTTATGGGTCGCAACAAGCGGTTGCAGGCAAAGGTGGATCTGATTGCCGACGATAAGACGGGTATCAAACTCTATACCGAGAACCAGGATTCTACCATGCTGCAGGATATCACCCTGAGTGTGAACAGCTTTGATTTGGGCGAGCTCACCTCGGTAATCCCATACCTGCCCCGCATTACGGGTAAGCTGAATGGCGACTACCATATCCTGCAGGATAAGAACGAGAATATCTCGGTGGCCAGCGATATGGCTGTGCGCCAGATGACCTACGAGGGTTCGCCCATTGGTAACATCAGTACCGAGTTGGTTTACCTGATGAAGGAGGACGATACCCATGCCGTAGAGGCCCGCCTGATGCTCGACGACGAGGAGTTCGGTTTGCTGAGCGGTATCTACAAGAGTCAGGGCGAAGGCTTTATCGATGCCAACTTTACGATGACGCGCCTGCCTCTGTCGCTGGTAAATGGATTTGTGCCCGACCAGTTGGTTGGCTTAGAGGGCTATGGCGAGGGTAGTGTAACCATTCGTGGCACCACCAGTCATCCCGAGGTGAATGGTGAGATGTACGTAGATTCGGCCTATCTGGTCAGCATCCCCTATGGCATCCGCATGCGTTTTGATAACGACCCCGTGCGTATCGTGGGCTCTAAGCTGCTGCTGGAGAACTTCGGACTCTACTCGAGCAATAACGACCTGCTGAACCTGATGGGTAACATCGACTTCTCGGATACCGAGCATATCATGATGGATATGCGTATGCGTGCCAACAACTTCCTGCTTATCAACTCTAAGCGTCAGGCCAAGAGTGTGGCATGGGGTAAGGCCTACGTTAACTTTATGAGTCGTATGCAGGGTCCGCTCGAGGCGCTGAATATGCGTGGCCGTCTGGATGTGCTGGGTTCTACCGATATGACCTATATGCTGCTCGATTCGCCTCTCTCAACTGATAACCGTTTGGAAGAGCTGGTTAAGTTTACCGACTTCAGCGATTCTACCACCACGGTAGTTACGCGTCCTGCACCATCGGGCTTGAATGTAGATCTTACCATCAACGTATCGCAAGGTGCTCACGTGGTGTGCGACCTGAATGTAGATGAGAGCAACTACGTAGATTTGATGGGTGGTGGCGACCTGCGTATGAAGTACAACGCCGAGGGTATCCACCTCACGGGTCGTTATACCTTGTCGAGTGGCGAGATGAAATACTCGTTGCCTGTAATCCCGCTCAAGACGTTTACCGTTAAGGAGGGCAGCTATGTAGAGTTTACGGGCGATCCGATGAATCCAAAACTGAACATCACGGCTACCGAGCGTACCAAGGCTAATGTAACCAACGAGGGTGGTGGCACCCGTTCGGTACTGTTTGATTGTGGTGTGATTATCACCAAGACGCTGAACGATATGGGTCTGGAGTTTATCATCGATGCCCCAGAGGATCAGACGGTGAGTGGCGAGTTGACCACCATGTCGAAGGAGGAACGTGGAAAAATGGCTGTGGCGATGCTTACCACCGGTATGTATCTGGCCGATACCAACACCAGTGCCTTCTCGATGAACTCGGCCTTGAGCTCGTTCCTGCAGAGCGAGATTAACACGATAGCAGGTTCGGCCTTGAAGACACTCGACCTGAGCTTGGGTATCGATAACACTACCGATGCTTCAGGAGCGATGCATACCGACTACTCGTTTAAGTTTGCCAAGCGATTCTTCAACAATCGTCTGCGCATAGAGTTGGGTGGAAAAGTATCGTCGGGTGCTAATGATGCGATGGGTGGTCAGAACCAGTCGTTCTTCGATAATGTCACGATGGAGTATCGCCTGAATCAGGATGCCACCAAGAACCTGAAGCTGTTCTATAACCAGAACGTTTACGATTGGCTGGAGGGCTACACAGGCGAATATGGTATAGGTTTTGTTTGGCGCCGTAAGCTGAACTCGCTGAAGGAAGTGTTTAGCTTCTGGAAGAAGGAGCAGCCCATGCTGATGCCACGAACCACCACGCCTCGCGATACCATCCGTAGGGATAGTGTTCCATCCACAAACAGAGAACGCCATGCTAAATAATATCAAGTATATACCCCTAGTGCTTTGTCTGGCTTCGTGCTCAATGACAAAGAATATCCCTGAAGGCGAGCAGCTCTTTACGGGACTTACCAAGATAGCCTACGACGATGCGAAGGAATACGATGTTGAGGCTTACGACACCCACTTGGAGAATACCAAGGTTGAGCTCGAGGCCGCCCTGGCTACCGAACCCAACGGATCGCTGTTTGGCAGTAGCTATTACACCGTGCCCTGGTCGTGGCACCTGTGGGTATATAATAAGTACGCGGGTAAGGATTCGGGCTTTGCACGCTGGATGACCAAGACGTTTGGTAAGCCACCCGTTCTGATGAGTCAGGTTAACCCCGAGCTTCGCAGTAGTGTGGCACGATCGGTATTGCGCAATAACGGCTATTTTCGTGGCGATGTAACTTACGAGCTGGTGCCACAGAAGAATGCCAAGAAGTGTAAGATTGGCTATACCGTACATCTCGACTCGCTGTTTACACTCGACTCTGTGAGCTATGTTAACTTCCCGGTTCCCATCCAGGCATTGATTGATTCAACCCGCGACGAGAGTCTCATCAAGAGCCAGTCGCCCTTCAGTATCAATAACCTCGATGCCGAGCGCACCCGTATCAGCACGCTGCTGCGTAACAATGGCTACTATTATTACAGTCCTAGCTATGCCTCGTACCTGGCTGATACCTTTGCTGTAGATAACAAGGCCCAGCTCAGGTTCCAGCTGGCACACGGCCTGCCCGATGTGGCCCTGCGCAAGTGGTATATCGGCAAGCTGGATGTTAACTTCCGCAAGTCGGCCCGCGAGGTGCTTACCGATTCGGTTCAGCGCCGTTATCTCACCATTCATTTCAATGGTAAGAAGTCGCCCATCATGCCTCGCGTGGTGTTGCGTAACCTCAGTCTGCGCCCACGCCAGGAGTATAGCTACGAGAAATATATGGAGTCGGCCAGCAGGATTAACGCCACAGGTGTGTTCAGTAGTACCGACTTCCAGTTCACGCCCCGTCCCGATTCTGATACCCTCGACCTGCGCCTGAACTGCACCTTTGATAAACCCTACGATTTCTATATCGAGTGTAATGCCATCGGACGTACCAGTGGCCGATATGGTCCTCAGGCCCGAATTGGTCTTACCCGTCGTAATGCTTTCCATGCCGGCGAGAAACTTGATTTGAACCTGCATGGTGCCTACGAGTGGCAGAAGAGTGCCGATGCTGATATGAACAGCTATCAGTATGGTGCCGATGTGTCGATTGAGTTCCCACGTATCATTGCACCTTTTGTTCATAGCGATCGTGTGCGCCGCGATAAGAATGGTCGTGTCATCCGTCGCCATTTCTATTCTACACCTACCACCTATGCCAAGGTGTCGAGCGATGTGATTCGTCGCCCCGATTATTATAAGATGCATATCGTAAGTGGCGAGTGGACCTATCGCTGGCAGTCGTCGGCCAATAGTCGCCACGAGTTCTCGCCCCTCACGCTCAAGTATCAGTTCGTAAACAGCCATACCGATAAGTTCGACTCGGTGATTGTTGAGAATCCCTATCTGGCAGCCTCGATGGAGGACTGCTTTATGCCCAAGATGCGCTATACCTATATGTACACCAGTCCGTCGTCGTTGCGCCATCCCATCCGTTGGGAGGTAACAGTCGAAGAGTCGGGCAATCTGGTGTCGCTTTGGGATTATGCGTTCGGGCGCTCTTTCAGCGAGAAGGATAAGGAGCTGTTTAAAACCCCATATTCGCAGTTTCTGCGTTTAGAGGCCGATTTCTCAAAAACGTGGAATCTCACCCCAACCTCACAGCTGATAGGTCATTTCAATGGTGGCATTATCTACTGTTATGGCAATAGCAGCGAGGCACCTTACAGCGAGTACTTCTATGTGGGAGGTGCCAATACCATCCGTGCCTTTGGCGTACGCTCCATTGGTCCTGGTCGCTTTGATGGTCGCGGGTTAGGTCGCCAGCTCGACTATCTGATACAGAACGGCGAGACAAAGCTGGTGGGTAACCTGGAGTATCGCACCAAGCTGTTTGGCGATTTGAATGGTGCCGTGTTCCTGGATGCTGGTAACGTATGGGACTTTACCGACGAGTATGTCGAGGGTGGCAAATTCCCCACATCGCTCAAGCAGTTGGTAAAGACCACGGCGCTTGGCACAGGTGTGGGCTTGCGATACGATCTGGGCTTCCTGGTTATCCGCTTAGACTGGGGCTTGGCCATCCACTGTCCGTACGATACGGGTAAGTCGGGCTATTTTAATGTGCCCAGCTTTAGTGGTGCCCATACTTTGCATTTTGCAGTTGGTTATCCGTTCTAACGTATTTTTTTTCGATTCTTTTGTGCTTAAGTCCAAAATATTTTGTACCTTTGCACGCAAAAAATTGATATAACTCAAAAAATTTTAGAAAAAAAATGAAACCGACTTTGTTTTTGCTCGCAGCTGGTATGGGTAGCCGTTACGGCGGTTTGAAGCAGCTCGACGGTCTGGGCCCAAATGGCGAGACCATTATGGATTATAGTATTTACGATGCCATCCAGGCTGGCTTTGGCAAAATTGTATGGGTTATCCGTAAGGATTTCGAGGAGCAGTTCCGCACCCAGATTCTCGCTAAGTACGAGGGTAAGGTAAAGTGCGAGCTCTGTTTCCAGGCACTCGACGCACTGCCCGAGGGCTTCAGCGTTCCCGAAGGCCGTCAGAAGCCATGGGGTACCAACCACGCTGTACTCATGGGTAAGGACGTTATCAAGGAGCCTTTCTGTGTAATTAACTGCGACGATTTCTATAATCGCGATGCCTTCATGGTTATTGGTAAGTACCTGGCAAATCTGCCCGAGGGTGCTAAGAACCAGTATGCTATGGTAGGTTTCCGTGTAGGCAATACCCTCTCTGAGAATGGTACTGTAGCACGTGGTATCTGCTCAAAGAACGAAAAGGGCCACCTGACAACTGTAGTAGAGCGTACCGAGATTGTACGTTGCGCTGAGGATGGTTCGAACGCAGGTGCCGCTAACGAGCCTGTTCGTTATAAGGACGAGGACGGCAAGTGGGTAGCTGTCGAGGATAACACTCCTGTATCAATGAATATGTGGGGCTTCACACCCGATTACTTCCAGTATTCTGAGGAGTACTTCAAGGAGTTCCTGAGCGATCCAAAGAACCTCGAGAACCTTAAGGCCGAGTTCTTTATCCCCCTCATGGTTAACAAGCTCATCAACGACGGTACTGCTACTGTCGAGGTTCTCGATACCACCAGCAAGTGGTTCGGCGTAACCTATGCAGCCGATCGCGACGCTACTGTTGCTCGTATCAAGCAGCTGGTCGACGAGGGTGTATATCCTAACAAATTGTTCTAAATGAATATAAACATTTTAGATACTAATCAGCTGGCCCTGATGGACCAGCTGATTTCTGATGCAAATACGGTACTTGTGGTTTGCCACAAGAGTCCTGATGGCGATGCTATAGGCTCGTCGTTAGGATGGGCCGAGTATATGCGCTTACGCGGAAAGGATGTTACCGTGATTGTGCCCGATCAGTATCCCGACTTCCTGATGTGGTTGCCCAATACTGATAAGATTGTGCGTTACGATAAGCATCGCGAAAAGTGCGATATGCTGTTTAAGATTGCCGACCTGGTTTTCTGTCTTGACTTCAATACCCCAAGTCGTGTCGACCAGATGGAGCAGGCCTTGGTAAGCACTAAGGCCAAGAAGGTGCTTATCGATCACCACCTGAAGCCCGATGTACCTGCCGACCTGGTAGTGTCGCAGCCCGAGGCTTCGAGCACTTGCGAACTGGTGTTCCGCATTGTATGGCAGATGGGCGCTTTTGCCCAGCTGGATAAGGCATTTGCCGTACCCGTGTATTGTGGAATGATGACCGATACAGGTGGCTTTACCTTCAACAGCACCCGTCCCGAGATTTTCCAGATTATCAGCGAGCTGCTCACCAAGCGCATCGATAAGGATCGTATCTATCGCAACGTGTATCATAACTATTCCGAGGATCGTATCCGCTTGATGGGTTATGTGATGTACGAGAAGCTGGTTTATATGCCCGAGTATCATGCCGCCTACTATTCGATTACTCGCGACGAGCTGAAGCGTTTCAACTATATCAAGGGCGATACCGAGGGCTTGGTAAACATGCCCCAGCAGATTAAGGGGCTTAAGCTGTCGATCTCGTTGCGCGAGGATACCGAGAAGAATATGGTTTGGGTTAGTCTGCGCTCTGTCGACGACTTCCCCTGCAACCTGATGGCCGAGGAGTTCTTTAATGGTGGCGGACACCTGAATGCATCGGGCGGAAAGGTTGAAGGAACCATCGAAGAGGCGATTGAAATTACCAAAAAGGCAATTTCTGCCTATGAAAACAAGTTAAAGTAGCCTAATATTGTTGGTGTTTACGAAAATATTCGTATTTTTGCACCATCAAATAGTAAATGCAAGATGAAGAAGATACTGTTTATCATGATAGCCATGGCCGCTGTTCTCAGCAGTTGTAACGACTATGAGACCTACGGCGATAAGAAGGAAAAGGAACGTAATGCTATTGCAAAGTTCATTTCCGACCGCTCGATTGTTGTTATTAGCGAGGATCAGTTTAACCAGCAGGGTTTCACCACCGATACGGTTAAGAACCAGTATGTAAAGCTTGATAAGAGTGGTGTGTACATGCAGATTGTTCGCCCAGGCTGTGGCACCCAGCTGCAGGATGGCGAGAGCACTCGTCTGGTAGCCCGATTCGCTGAGTATAATATCCTTGAGGATACCACAACTATCTGCAACAACAATCCGCGCTTGTCGTATAGTGGCATTTCGGTGGTAACACTGCCCGACATTATATCAGTATCTCGCTCAGGCAGCTCTTTCACTGCATCGTTTGAGAGCGGACTAATGTATAAGGCTTATTCGAGTGCGTCGGTACCTTCAGGCTGGTTGGTTCCCCTTACTTATGTAAAGGTGGGCCGCCCTCAGTCGCTTACCGACGAGTGCGCCAAGGTGCGCCTGATTGTGCCTCATTCTCAGGGTCATGCTACAGCTTCGAGCTATGTAACACCCTATTATTATGAGCTCACATTCCAACGTGAATCTTAAGAGAATTATAAACATATTATGACATTAATCAAATCTATTTCCGGCATCCGTGGTACAATCGGCGGACGCACAGGTGACACGCTTAATCCTTTAGACATAGTAAAGTTTACCACTGCTTATGCCCAGTTTATTGGTGGCAAAAAGATAGTAGTGGGTCGCGATGGTCGTATTTCAGGCCTGATGGTTCGTAACGTAGTAGTTGGAACCTTGATGGGTATGGGCTACGATGTAATCGATATTGGTTATGCCACTACACCAACCACCGAGTTGGCTGTACGTATGGCAGGTGCCGATGGCGGTATTATCATTACCGCCTCGCATAATCCCCGTCAGTGGAATGCCCTGAAGCTGCTCAACAGCGAGGGTGAGTTCCTTACAGCAGCCGATGGCGCCGAGGTGCTCCGTCTGGCCGAGGCCGAGGATTTTGATTATGCCGAAGTTGATCAGTTGGGTTCTTGCACCATCGACGATAGCTTCAACCAGCGTCATATCGACTCAGTGCTGGCACTTAAGTTGGTTGATCGCGAGGCCATCAGCAAGCGTAAGTTCCGTGTGTGCGTAGATACCATCAACTCTGTAGGTGGTATTATCCTGCCCGACCTGTTTAAGGCGCTTGATGTAGATTACGAGATTCTGAATGGCGAGTGCACAGGCGACTTTGCCCACAACCCCGAGCCATTGGAGAAGAACCTGCATGGTATCATGGATAAGATGAAGAAGGGTGGTTTCGACCTGGGTATCGTAGTTGATCCCGATGTCGACCGTCTGGCCTTTATCTGCGAGGATGGCACCATGTTTGGCGAGGAGTACACACTGGTATCAGTAGCCGATTATGTGCTGAGCCACACAGTAGGTAATACCGTTTCAAACCTCAGCTCAACCCGCGCTCTGCGCGACGTTACCGAGCAGCACGGTGGCCAGTACACCGCTGCAGCCGTAGGCGAGGTTAACGTAACTACCAAGATGAAAGAGGTAGGCGCCGTGATTGGTGGCGAGGGTAATGGTGGAGTAATCTATCCCGAGAGCCACTATGGTCGTGATGCCCTCGTAGGTATCGCCCTGTTCCTGTCAAGTCTGGCTCAGAAGGGTTGCAAGGTAAGCGAGCTTCGTGCCACCTTCCCCGACTATCAGATTGCCAAGAACCGCATCGACCTTACTCCTGAGACTGATGTTGACGCCATCCTGGTAAAGGTTAAGGAGATGTTTGCTAAGGATAGCAGCGCTGTAGTTAACGATATCGACGGTGTGAAGATCGACTTCCCCGATCGTTGGGTACATTTGCGCAAGTCTAACACCGAGCCTATCATCCGCGTGTATAGCGAGGCCCAGACCATGGAGCAGGCCGACGACCTTGGTAAGCAGCTCATGCAGGTGGTTTACGATATGCAATAATACATTATTAAATATGATTTAGAATCCTCGCCAGTCAGTGGCGGGGATTCTTCTATTAACCGAACTTTCAACTGCAAATATATGGATATGGTATTATATCAAACTGTACTTTACGCAGCATGCCTGGTAAATTTTCTGTTAGCACTTTTGCTGTTGTTTAATAACTACGAGTATCGTAAGTACGATATCTATCATCGTAGTTGTAAGATTACAGCCATCAACTATATCAACTTTGCCATAGGTTTCTTTATTCATGGCTATCTTACGTTGCGTTTTCAGAATCCGGTAGCAGCCTCGGCTCTCAGCGTGTCGTATTTTCACGTTGGTGCTGTTATGTTCAGCTGGAGCCACACCCCGTTGATGTGCCCCAATTATCTTACCCGCCGGATTGCCATTCGCGATATCTGTATCTTAGGCGTTGGCATCATTACCTATTGGCTGCCAATTGTTATCCCTGTGCTCAGGCCCTATAGCGAGTGGCCGTTTGCCATCTTCTTCCTGCATGGCGTGTATCTGTCGTATATGTTCCTGAGCAATTATTTTAAAACGCAGAACAGCATTGAGCAGACCACTGTCGAGGCTAACGCTCCCAGTTGGTGGACGCCCGAAACCAAGCGCCGTTTGCTTAGCAAGCACCACTCGTTTATCACAGGTTGCGTTCTCATCGTTATTTTTGGTTTGGGCAGTATCGTCATTACAGCAGCCTTTCCTACTCAGGTTTGGCCTTACACGCTGCTGTCGGGTAGCGGCATGCTGGTGTTCTGGTTCCTCTACTATGCCGTCAGCGAGTATGGTGGTGTCATCGAGATAGCCTCTTATGCCATGAAGATTAATAGCCTCGACGGTTCGCGCCGCCAGAAATAGGTGTTCTTTTCTGCCAATGTGTCACATTATCCGTGCCGTTACCCGTATTTGGCACGGTTTTGGCAGCTATCATGGCAGAAATAAAAAAGTTTAAACATAAAAAATAAAGTAGTATTATGAACATCAAACCATTAGCAGACCGTGTGTTGGTATTGCCAGCACCTGCAGAAGAGAAGATTGGCGGTATTATCATTCCCGACACCGCAAAAGAGAAGCCACTCCACGGAACCATCAAGGCCGTAGGTCAGGGCACAAAGGATGAGGCTATGATTCTGAAAGAGGGCGACGAGGTGCTCTATGGTAAGTATAGTGGCACAGAGCTTGAGTTCGAGGGAACCAAGTATCTGATGATGCGCCAGAGCGACGTCTTGGCGATTATTGAAAAATAATCGCATTTGACGATTGGACAATTTCACGATTTCACAATTTAATAGTCAAATAGTAAATAGTCAAATAGTAAAATAAAACCATGGCAAAAGATATCAAATTCAATATTGAGGCCCGCGATGCTATGAAGCAGGGCGTGGACCAGTTGGCAAATGCAGTAAAGGTAACACTTGGTCCTAAGGGCCGCAACGTGGTTATCGAGAAGAAGTTCGGTGCTCCTCAGATCACTAAGGACGGTGTATCTGTAGCTAAGGAGATTGAACTCGAGGATAAGTTCGAGAACACAGGTGCTCAGCTCGTTAAGAGCGTAGCTTCAAAGACTGGCGACGACGCTGGTGACGGTACAACTACAGCTACCATCCTGGCTCAGGCCATCGTGTCAGAGGGCTTGAAGAACGTTACCGCTGGTGCTAACCCCATGGACCTGAAGCGTGGTATCGACAAGGCTGTTAAGGCTGTTACTGAGCACATTGCTAAGAGCGCCGAGCAGGTTGGCGACAACTACGATAAGATCGAGCAGGTAGCTACCGTATCTGCCAACAACGATAAGGAGATTGGTGAGCTGCTGGCCGAGGCTATGCGTAAGGTATCCAAGGATGGTGTGATCACTATCGAGGAGAGCAAGAGCCGCGACACACACATTGGTGTAGTTGAGGGTATGCAGTTCGATCGTGGTTACCTGTCAGCTTACTTCATCACCGATAGCGAGAAGATGGAGTGCGTGATGGAGAACCCATACATCCTGATTTACGATAAGAAGATTTCAAACATCAAGGATTTCCTGCCTATTTTGCAGCCAGCTGCCGAGAGCGGACGCCCCTTGCTGGTAATCGCCGAGGATGTTGATTCTGAGGCTCTTACCACACTGGTAGTAAACCGTCTGCGTGGTGGTCTGAAGATCTGTGCTGTTAAGGCTCCTGGCTTTGGCGATCGCCGTAAGGCCATGCTCGAGGATATCGCTACACTTACTGGTGGCGTAGTTATCAGCGAGGAGAAGGGCTTGAAGCTTGAGCAGGCTACACTCGAGATGCTGGGTACTTGCGATAAGGTAACCGTAAGCAAGGATAACACCACTATCGTTAACGGTGCTGGCGACAAGCAGGCCATTCAGGATCGTATCGCTCAGATTAAGAAGGAGATCGAGAATACAACCTCGTCTTACGATAAGGAGAAGCTGCAGGAGCGCCTGGCTAAACTGGCTGGTGGCGTAGCAGTACTCTACGTAGGTGCTAACTCAGAGGTTGAGATGAAGGAGAAGAAGGATCGTGTTGACGATGCTCTCTGCGCTACCCGTGCTGCCATCGAGGAAGGTGTTGTAGCTGGTGGTGGTACAACCTACATCCGCGCTCAGGAGGCTCTGAAGAACGTGAAGGGCGACAATGCCGACGAGCAGACAGGTATCAACATCATCTGCCGTGCTATTGAGGAGCCTCTGCGCCAGATTGTTACCAACGCTGGTGGCGAGGGTGCCGTAGTAGTTCAGAAGGTTCGCGAGGGTAAGGGCGACTTCGGTTACAATGCCCGTCTCGACAAGTACGAGGATTTGCGCGAGGCAGGAGTTATCGATCCTGCTAAGGTGGCTCGTGTTGCACTCGAGAATGCCGCTTCAATCGCCGGTATGTTCCTTACTACCGAGTGCATTATTTGCGACAAACCCGAGAAGGAGCCCGCTATGCCAATGGCAGGTGCACCAGGCATGGGTGGCATGATGTAATTTTGCAAACTTTGCATAACAATTTAGGGGATGGATTCTGCAATCCGTCCCCTTTTTTAGGTATTTTAGCCAAAAAATGCGGTTTTTAATCACAAAATTTTTGTGGGTTACATAAAAACACGCTAATTTTGCAACCGCAAATAATAATTTTTTTGATTTGTTTTAGTAGATTAGTTTTTAAGTAGTTTGTTTTTCGAGAACCGGGTGTCGTGATGACAGCCGGTTTTTTGTGTTATTTTTCGTTTATTTGTTGGCTGTATGCAAAAAAGTTGCTATCTTTGCAAACTGTTACGTAACCAATAAAAGACATTTTATGAAGCAATTCCTGAAAATGACATTGGCCACTATCTGTGGTATTGTTATCCTCAGTCTGATTACCGGACTGTTCTTCGTTATTTCTTTGGTAGGCATGGTTGCCAGCGATTCGGCTGCAACTAAGGTCAAGGAAAACTCTGTGTTTGTGCTTAAACTCAGTGGTTCTGTCAACGAGCGTTCTGAAGAGGGTACACCGTTCGACGATTTCTTAGGCTTAGGCGATACAGGCTCTATGGGTCTCGACGATCTCATTGCCAGCATCCGCAAGGCTAAGGACAACGATGATATCAAGGGTATCTATATCCAGGGTGGTTCGGCTGGCTTCGATAGTCCTGCCACAGCCCAGCAGCTGCGCGATGCACTCAAGGACTTCAAGACCAGTGGCAAGTGGATTGTGGCTTATGCCAATAACTACTCACAGGCCTCGTATTATGTAGCTACCGTTGCCGATAAGATCTACCTTAATGGTCAGGGCTCGGTCGATCTGCGCGGTCTGGGTGGTAAGAGCGAGTATTATAAGGGATTGTACGATAAGCTTGGCATCAAGTACCAGGTGGCCAAGGTTGGAAAATATAAGAGCTATGTAGAGAGCAACACCCTTACTGGCATGAGCGATTACGATCGCGAGCAGCGCCAGGCTTACCTGGGTGGTATCTGGAAATACTGGCTCAAGGAGATGGCCGAGGGCCGCAAGGTAAAGGCCGACGAGCTCGACAAGCTGGTTAACGATAGCCTGCTGGCATTCACTCCTGCCGAGCAGCTCATCAAGAGCAAGCTGGTTGATAAGGTGCTCTTCCCCGAGGAGATAAAGGCCGAGATTAAAAACCGCCTCAAGCTGGGTAAGAATGATGAGATTAACCAGCTTACCCTGAGCGACATGCTCAACGTAAAGAGCAAGCAGAAGGAGAATGGCGGTAAGATTGCTGTTTACTATGCCTATGGTAGCATTGTAGATAGCGAGGCCATGAACATGCTCGAAGGCGGTGGTCACTGCATTGTAGGTAAGACCGTAGCCGACGACCTGCGCAAGCTGGCCGACGACGATGATGTGAAAGCCGTTGTGTTCCGTGTAAACTCAGGTGGTGGTAGCGCTGTGGCTTCCGAGTATATCCGCCATGCCGTTAAGCTCATCAAGGCCAAGAAGCCCGTTGTAGTATCTATGGGTGGTGCAGCCGCCTCGGGTGGTTACTGGATTAGCTCACCTGCCAACTATATCATTGCCGAGCCTACCACTATCACTGGTAGTATTGGTATCTTCGGCCTGATTCCTAACGTCAGCGGCCTGGTTACCGATAAGTTGGGCATTACCTTCGATGGTGTGAAGACCCACCAGTTTGCCGGTTACGAAACCGAGCTGGTAGCAGGTAAGGATACCCAGGAGATTATGCGCCAGATGCAGAACTACATCAATCGTGGTTATCAGAATTTCCTGAATGTAGTAGCCGAGGGTCGTGGTCTTAAGCCCGAGCAGGTTAACGAGATAGGTCAGGGCCGTGTATGGCTGGCCAGCGATGCCCTTGGCATCAAGCTGGTTGACAAGCTGGGTAGCTTGGACGATGCTGTTAAGAAGGCAGCCGAGCTGGCTAAGCTTCAGGAGTATCACACCGCCGCTTATCCTGCCGAGCCAGGATGGTTCGAGAAGCTCATGAACAAGGAGCCTAAGGGTTCATACCTCGATGGTCAGATTCGCGAGCTGTTGGGCGATGCCTATCTGCCACTCATGCAGATTCGCAACGATCTCAAGAACAATAGTCGTATGCAGGCACGTATGCTCGACGACATTCGTGTGAAGTAAAAAAGAAAATAAAGTTTTGGAAGGCGATTTCATCAAAATCAATAATAAGCTGCTGGGCCTGGCCTGGTTCTATGGTCTGGGCGTGGGTATCAGGAATCTGCTGTTCGAGATGGGCATCTTGAAGAGCCGTTCCTTCAGTACCCCCGTTATCTCTGTGGGCAATATCACTGTGGGTGGAACAGGCAAGACCCCACATGTTGAGTATCTTATCCGATTGCTGAAGGGCAAGCATAATGTGGCTGTGCTCAGTCGTGGCTACAAGCGTAAAAGCAGCGGGTTTGTGCTTTCCGATAAGGATACCCCCATGCCTATGATAGGCGACGAGCCATTCCAGATGAAACAGAAGTTCCCTGATATCACCGTGGCTGTCGATCGCAAGCGCACCCGTGGTATCAGCAAGCTCACTGCCGACGAGAGCGGGTTGGATATCGATGTGGTGCTGCTCGACGATGCTTTCCAGCACCGTTATGTCAAGCCCGGTATCAACATCCTGCTGGTAGATTACCATCGCCTGGTTATCTACGATCGCCTGCTGCCTGCCGGTCGTTTGCGCGAACCCGTCAAGGCTAAGGACAGAGCCGACATCGTGATTATCACCAAGTGCCCCAAGGACCTCAAACCCATGGAGTTCCGTGTCATCACCAAGGCCATGAATCTGTATCCCTATCAGCAGCTGTTCTTCTCAACCTTAGAGTACGATGCCCCGCGCCCCGTATTTACCAACGAGCCCAATATGGCTCCCGTGGACAGCTTAGAGGCGCTAGCAGGCAAGAATATTCTGCTCCTTACAGGCATTGCCTCGCCCGAGCAGTTGATGCACGATCTGCAGCAGTATCACTCGCAGATTACACCTCTCACCTTTGGCGATCATCACGACTTCAAACGTAAGGATATCCTGGCCATCAACGAGGCCTTTGCCCAGCTGCCCGAACCGCGACTGGTGCTTACCACCGAAAAGGATGCCACGCGCCTGATGGTGGTTGATGGACTTACCGACGACGTGAAGCGCCATCTTTATGCGTTACCGCTGCGTATTGCTATCATGCAAGGCCAGCAAAAAGAGTTTAATCAAAAAATTTTAGGATATGTATACAAAAATTCAAGAAACAGCATCCTGGCTAAAAGAAAGGATGACCACAAGTCCCAAAACAGCGATAGTACTGGGGACAGGCCTCGGACAATTAGCTTCAGAAATAACTGATACTTACGAGTTTCCTTATCAAGATATACCCAACTTCCCTGTGTCAACCGTCGAGGGTCACAAGGGTAAGCTCATTTTTGGTAAGTTAGGTGGTGTCGACATCATGGCCATGCAGGGCCGTTTCCACTTCTACGAGGGCTACTCTATGAAGGATGTCACCTTCCCCGTTCGTGTTATGTACGAGCTGGGCATCACCACCCTGTATGTGTCGAACGCAGCAGGCGGTATGAACCCCCAGTTTAAGATTGGCGACCTGATGATTATCACCGATCACATCAATCTCTTCCCCGAGCATCCGCTGCGTGGTAAGAACTTCCCCACAGGTCCCCGATTCCCAGATATGCACGAAACCTACGATCACAACCTCATTGCCGAGGCCGACAGCATCGCCAAGGATCTTAATATCCCCGTGCAGCATGGTGTGTATGTAGGCGTTCAGGGCCCCACCTTCGAGACCCCTGCCGAATATAAGATGTATCGCATCTTTGGTGGCGATGCCGTAGGTATGAGTACCGTACCCGAGGTAATCGTAGCCCACCACTGTGGCATCAAAACCTTTGGTATCTCGGTCATCACCGACCTGGGTGGCTTCGACGTGCCCGTCGAGGTAAGTCACGAGGAGGTGCAGGAGGCTGCCAACATGGCACAGCCCAAGATGACTGCCATTATGCGCGAGATGATTATCCGAGCCGAGCGTATCCAGGCTCACAACCAAGACAAGTTTAATACCGATCACCCAACTGAAGGATGGAAATAGCAAAATTAGGAGAATTCGGTCTTATCGACCGTTTAACAAAGGATATCGAAATCAAGAACGCCAGCACCGTAAAAGGTGTTGGCGATGATTGCGCCGTACTCAGCTACCCCGATAAGCAGGTACTCGTTACCACCGATATGCTGATGGAGGGCGTACATTTCGACCTTACTTATATCGACCTCAAGCACCTGGGCTACAAGTCGGCCATGGTAAACATCAGCGATATCTTCGCCATGAACGGCACACCCCGTCAGCTCACCGTTTCGCTCGCCATCAGCAAGCGTTTCAGTGTCGAGGATATCGAGGAGTTCTACAGCGGACTGCGCCTGGCCTGCGATAAGTGGAATGTAGATGTGGTTGGTGGCGACACCACCTCATCCTATACCGGCATGGCCATCAGCATCACCTGTATTGGCGAGGCTGCCAAGGAGGAGATTGTGTACCGCAATGGTGCCAAGGATACCGACCTGGTATGCGTAAGTGGCGACCTGGGTGCAGCCTATATGGGCCTGCAGCTCCTCGAGCGCGAAAAGAACGTTTACTACGGTCAGATAAACGATCTGCAAAAGAAGATAGCTGAAGCCAAAGCCGCCGGCAACGATGCAAAACTGTCAACTCTCAACTCTCAGCTGTCAGCTCTCAAGGATTTCCAGCCCGATTTCAGTGGTAAGGAGTATCTGTTGCAGCGCCAGTTGCAGACCGAGGCCCGTGGCGATATCATTCAGAAGCTGCGCGAGGCAGGCATCCGTCCTACCGCTATGATGGACATCAGCGATGGCCTCTCAAGCGAACTCATGCACATCTGTAAGCAGAGTGGGGTAGGCTGCCGTATCTACGAAAAGAATATTCCTATCGACTATCAGACAGCCGTAATGGCCGAAGAAATGAACATGAACGTTACTACTTGCGCCATGAATGGTGGCGAAGATTACGAATTATTGTTCACCGTTCCCATCGGCGATCACGAGAAGATTCAGCAGATTGATGGCATTAAGCTCATTGGTCACATTACCGATGCAAAATTCGGTCAAATACTCGTAACCCGTGATAATCAGGAGTTTGCGTTAAAAGCACAAGGCTGGAACCCTTTGGCATGAAAAAATAAAGTGTTAAAAGGTGTTTAAAAGTTTGGCGGGTTCGAAAAATAGTCGTACCTTTGCACCCGCAAAACAACGGAAGGATGTTTGCAAAACGAATTTGAAATGTTGGTGCCTTAGCTCAGTTGGTAGAGCATCGGACTGAAAATCCGTGTGTCCCCGGTTCGATTCCTGGAGGTACCACTCCTCCTTTCATTAGCCCGGTCTTGTAGTTATCTACAGCCGGGTTTTTTCGTATATATACCTAAAATGTTAATGTTTAATGTTTAATCTTTAATGTTTAATGTAACATGGGCATAGTTATTGGTATCGATGTTGGTATTTCAACTACAAAGATTGTTGGAATCAAGAATGGCAAGGTGTCAGCTCCAATCAGTATCACCGCTGCCGATCCTATCACGTCACTTTTCGGAGCCTTTGGCAAGTATCTGCACGATAATGATATCAATCTGCAGGATGTCGATCAGGTGATGCTCACAGGCGTAGGTGCTGCTTATATCGATCAGCCCATCTACGGATTGCCCACCGCCAAGAGTCAGGAGTTCGTTGCTGATGGCCTGGGCGCCCGTTTCGAGTCAAAGCTCGATCACACCATCGTTGTGTCAATGGGTACTGGTACCTCGTTTGTGCGCTGCGATGGCAACGATATGCGCCATATAGGCGGTATTGGTGTGGGTGGTGGTACCTTGGCAGGCTTAGCCCGCATTATGCTCAACACCAGCGATATCAAGCAGGTGGCCACCATGGCCAAGCACGGTAACATTCGTAATATCGACCTTACCATTGGCGATATCAGCGCCATCCCCGTGCCAGGACTCACCATGGATACCACTGCCAGTAACTTTGCCAACGCCCAGAGCGATGCCTCAAAGGAGGATATTGCAGCAGGATTGATCCATATGGTACTGCAGTCGATAGGCTCAGCCGCCTGGCTCGCCTCCATAGGCAGCGATATACGCGATTTCGTGCTCATAGGCAACCTCTCGCTGCTTCCCCAGTGTAAAGAGGTGTTCCCCGCCTTAGAAACGCTTTACAATATCCGTTTCCACATCCCCAAGTACTCGCAGTACTGCACCGCCATCGGCGCCGCCCTCGATTACACCGCCAACCACAAATAAGTAATTAGTGCATATCACAAGGAGCAGTACTGATTATCAGGTGTTTCATGGGGTGACCGCCCCATAGATTGTCGTCAAGGTACTCGAATCCCACTTTGGTATAGAGTGCCTCACCGTCGGGATTGCCTTTATCAACCAGCAGTCCCACTCTGGGCAGGTGCAACTGGTAGCCTCGTTCCCTGGTGGCCATCAGTAACTGCTGGGCTATACCCTGCCTACGATAGGCTGGTAGCACGGCCAGCGAGTCGAGATAGAGTTCGCCAGCCTGTGTTTCATCGTCCATACCAGTATGATCCTTACCGATGTACGTCTTGGCGGCCTCGATAAACGCACATCGCAACTCGTGCAGGTGGCTTCCATCGTAGCTTACCGATACGCCCACCACCTGCTGTCCGTCCATCGCCACCAGCGTGTTCTTGTAACTGTACTGCGAGTCATCACGTTCTACGAGGTGGCACATCATCCGGTAAAAGTCGTCCAATCCGTAGCCCTCACCACAGAAAAACTTACAACACTCGTCTGTCATTGCCATCATTATCAGTCGGGCAATATCCTTGTTCTGTTCCTTTATTGCGTTCTTAATCTCTATCATCTTAACCATCAATTTAGAAATAGCGCATGATATTCTTTTTGAACTCTTCGAGACTGAAAGGCTGCTCCTCTATCTCGAAGGTAAGACCTATATGCTTGAGCAAGGCATCAATCTTCTCGGGCATGATCTGCGACAGTTCGGTCATGGTGTGAGGGTGGTCGGTGCTGGCGGCATCGAGCAACCGATAGGCAATCCAGGCTCCTGTGGCAGTCTCCCAGCATACGGCATTGGTGCCGTAGCGTTTCCAGGTGGTCTGGTTGGCCACCACACTCTTCACCCAGTAGAGCCTTTCTTTTGTGTCCCAGAAAAGTATGCCCGCCTGATCCTCGCCTTTCAGGCAATGGGGCACGGGGATAGAAAGCAACTCTTCATCGGTGATGTCGGCGCCCCGTTCCAGAAAATGCTGCTGCATGCCTCGTGGGGCCTGATAGATATTAGCCGTGCCCAGCAGGTTCTCGTCGCTGTGCAGCATGGAGAGCAGTTCCTCATGGGGTACGGGCAGATAATGGCGCTCGCTGCCGTGATAGGTGAGGCGTATGGTGCCACCTTCGTCATTCAGTTGCTGCGTCACATCAATAACGTCCTGTCTGGTTCCAAACACCAACTCGGCGCGGCAACTCTCCTCGGCATACATGAATGGCGACCAGGTGCCAAATACCTCATATTCATCACTTACAGAATCGTCGTGTTCCAGTTCGAAGGCATAGTGCGGCCCCTGTGGCTTGTATCGCTGATAAACGTGTTCGAGTATGCCTGGATTGATGCCAAAGCCGAACATGATACGGCTGTGCGTAGGCCAGCACAATATCCGCTTCATTTCCTCTATATAGACGGGCGTAGATACGGTATCATCCGTTTCTATGCCGTCAGCGAAGCCAGCCACGTCGATACAGTCAAGGCCGTAGTCTATGCACATACGGGCAATCTCTATGCTGTTGGCCACCGATGTATTGACCACCACATCGAACTCATCGTGGTGACGGGGCAGAAAGTCGAAAATGTCTTGTCCTTCTTTCAAGTCGCAGATAGTCAGTTTAAAACTGTCTTGTGGCTCCTGCTCATACATTATTTTCTCAAAGGCATGGGCGATATTACCATAGCCTGCTAATAAAATTCGTTTCATAGCGTGATAATTTTTAAGACGTGAAATTAAAAATAGCGCATGATATTCTTTTTGAACTCTTCGACGCTGAAAGGCTGCTCCTCTACCTCGAAGGTAAGACCTATCTGGTTGAGCAAGGCATCAATCTTCTCTGGCATGAGCAGCGACAGCTCCGTCATGGTGTGAGGATGGTTGGTGCTGACGACATCGAGCAGCCGATAGGCTATCCAGGCTCCAGTGGCCGTCTGCCAGCAAACAGCATTGGTGCCGTATCGCTTCCAGGTGGTCTGGTTGGCCATCACGTTCTTCACCCAGTACATCCTATCGCGTGTGTCCCAGAAGAGCATTCCCACATGATCATCACCCTTGAGGCAGTGAGGCACGGGAATCTTGAGGAACTCCTCAACCGTCATTTCAGTGCCATGGTCCAGAAAGCATTGCTGCATTCCTCGTGGGGCCTGAAAGAGATAGGCCGATCCGAGCAGATTCTCGTCGCTGTGCAGCATCGACATCAGTTCTTCGTGAGGTATGGGTAGATACTTGCGTTGTTCGCCGTGATAGGTAAGGTGCATGGCGCCACCATCATCCTTCAGCTGCTGTGTAATGTAATTGATCTTATCTTTGTTTATCACGACCAACTCAGCACGGCAACTCTCCTCGGCATACATGTACGGTGACCAGGTGCCAAATACCTCATATTCATCACTCACAGCATTGTCGTGTTCCAACTCGAAGGCATAGTGCGGCCCCTGTGGCTTGTACTTCTGATAGACGTGTTCGAGGATACCGGGATTGATGCCAAAGCCACACATGATGCGGCTGCGGGTCGGACATTTCAGCAGCGGATCCAAAGCGAACAAGAAGTCCACAGACGTCGTACCATCACCCATACCTTCATCTACACCCATATCAATATAGTCCAGGCCGTAGTCGATGCACATCTGTGTAACATCACAGGTCTCGGCCTGCGACGTGTTTAATACGATATCAAATTCGTTATGATGCTCTGGCAGATAACTGAGAATCTCTTGTCCATCCTTCAAGTCGCAGGTAGTAAATGTATAACTTCCACTCGGTTCCTGCTCTTTCATGATTTGTACAAAGGCATGGGCGACATTGCCATAGCCCGCTAATAAAATTCGTTTCATTTATTATAGAATATAATATTACTTATAGTTTCTTCTTGGTTGCCTACAAGTCGGAGTGCCATCTGGCCGGTTATTTCCGACAAGGTGTCGATCTGTTGTTGAGTATATAGGGCACTGCTACAATCAGTAAATACCTCGTATAGATCGTCACGACGTGTGACGTAGGTAGATGAGTGCTCGCCTGTGAGCGATGGATCTATATGATAGGTGTTCCACAGTTTGCCGTCGATATTGATATATTCTGAGATAGTGCTGGCATTATACCCCATCTCCGCACCATCGTCGAGACCAATTTCGCGCAGCAGATGATATTCAGGGTAGATGCGGTAGCGCATGGAACAGAATATCTCACTGCGTGTCTGGCTAAGCAGTTCGGCCACAGTCTGATTTGGATCCGTATCGATGACGATAGGCAGACTGGTTAAGTAGTGACCATAGACATGGTCGGTGAGTCGCCGGTCGCCGCGCCCATGATTAAAGGTGTAGAAAGCCACACGCCTCTCGCCCGACATATAGGCTAATGCCAAGGCATAGGCGGCATAGAAAACAGTGGTGGGCGTTTGACTAATACGTCGACAGCCTTCATCGATGATAGTGGCCGACACCATGGGGTGCGAACTAATGGCAGGTCCCAATGGGTTGTCGGTCTCACGACAATAGTCAGTCACTTGCAGGCCCTCGAACTTCTTCAAATAGTATTCCCTGGCACGGCGATAGGCATCGCTGTCGTAGCTGGCGATTTCCTGACGTGTTATTTCTGCGGCAATGTCTCCCTGCTGATAGAGGGGCTTGCCCTGCAGCGCTTCTTCAAAAGCATTCCACAGTGCTCTTTGAGATATGCCGTCGAAGAAAAGGTGATGGTTTTCCATGACAACGTAGCACTTACTGTCGGTCTCTACCAGAGAGAGATGAACGCAGGCCTCGTTGAATATGTCGAAGGGTTTTGTAAACGTGGGTTCTGCAGCCTCCCATTCCGCATCGCTCATGCGATAGTAATGCACCTTGTTAGGCATCTGCCAGTCCTCACAAATCATGATGTCGTCACCCTGGCGAACTAGATGTATATGCAGGTAACGCTGCTCATCCAGCATCTGCTGCATGGCACGCTGAAAACGCTGTGCTGACGAGCGTTCGAAGGGCATACATAATGTAACGTTGTGCTGCGTCAACTCTGGGGCTTGCATAAATTCCTCATAGCACTCCCACTGTATGGCGTTCAATGGGTAAGTAATATTTTCTTTCATAATCTTTGTTTTAGGGTTATATTATTTGTTGTTTCACTTCATTTTGCTGTCCATACCACCTCCCAGTGCTTTATATAGCTGAATGTGTGCAGCTATCATTTCATAGCGGTGGGCCAGTAGTTGCAGACGGGCTTCGAGCAACGACTGGCGGGCCAGCAGCACCTGCAGGTAGTTCACGTCTTCATCGTACTGCATACGAACCTTCGAGGCATCGGCAATGCGCTGCAGCTTCTCAACTTGTTGCTCGCCCAGGCTGATGGCCCGGCGTGCGTACTGCTCTGTAGCCAGGATGTCGTTCACTTCCTGACCAGCCTCTAACACCGTCTGACGGAAGGCTACTTTTGCCGCCTCCTGTTCAGCTTTGGCACGCTGCACCTCGGCACGCAGTCGGCCTCCTTGGAAGATAGGTTGTGTAAGCGAGCCTAAGGCGCTCATCAGCACACCTGCAGGACTGACAATCTCTCCAACATCATTCGTCCACCCGATGCTACCAGAGAGCGACAGCGATGGATAGAGCGCTGCGCGTGCCTCGTTGGTGGCATAGAATGCAGCCTTCAGCTCAGCCTCGGCCTGACGAACGTCGGGACGCCGGGCCAGGGCACGGATGCTGATCGACGGCATACTGCTGATGGCGATGCACGATGAGCCCAGCGAGTCGCGGTCGATATGCTGACAGGGACGCCCCAGCACGGTACACAGGGCATTCTCGGCCTGACGTAGTTGCATGCATAGTTCCTCGAGGGTGGTCTCAGCTTCGAGCTTGGCAGCCTCCGACTGGTCGACATCGTCGCTGGTAGCCTCGCCTACAGCCAGTAGCACTTTTTGGGTGGCGATACCCTCCTCCCAACTCTGGATGATGGAGCGGGTATCGGCTATCTGTGCATCGTACATCTCCAGTTGGTAGTAGGCCGCAGCCACAGTAGCAATAAGTTCGGTGCGAACAGCCTGCTCGTAGGCCATCTGCTGTTCTACAGTGGCAGCAGCACCTCGCTTGGCATTGCGCACTCGTCCGAATGCATCAATCTCCCAACTGGCCTCTAAACCTACGTTATAGCCAGAGGATGTAGCAGTAAAATCGCTGTTTTTAAATCGCGAATTGCTCTTCTCGGCCGTCAGCCCTATGGCGGGAAACAGTTCGCCTTTTGCACCACGGAGCAAGGCTTTGGCAGCCTGTACTTGCAAGTGGGCCTGCTGAAGGTCGCTGTTGTGCAGAAGTGCTTCGTCGATTAGTGCGGCCAGACGCGGTTCGGTAAAAGCCTCGCGCCAGTCGGCAGGCAGATTGCCATCCACGCTGTCGGCAGTAGAAACACCCGCTGCATTGAGTTGCGCTTTCAGTACATCATTGGCTGTAGAGTCAGAGTGATAAGATGAGTAGGTTTTACAGCCCGACAGCATACAGATGGCGGTAAGCACAGCTAAGGTTGTCATGGCCTGACGCGGTCGTAGCCTTTCTTCCATCGTTTGGAAGAGAATGAAGAACACAGGCACAAAGAGCAGCAGGGCCAGCGTACCTACCAGCATACCGCCTACCACACATAAGCCCAGCGTAACGTTACCCATGGCACCGGCGCCCCGCTCAAAGATCATTGGCATCAGACCTACGATGAGTGTGAGGGCGGTCATCAGGATGGGGCGCAATCGTGCTTTGGCTGCATCGAGTGCTGCTGCAACGATGGTCATCCCCTCACGGCGACGTTCGCAGGCATATTCTGTAATCAGGATGGCAGTCTTGGCCAGCAGGCCGATAAGCATGATGATACCCACCTGCATATAGATATTGTTCTCCAGCTCCGCGAGATTGATGAGCAGGAAGCTGCCAACCAGTCCGAAAGGCACGCTGAACATGACGGCCATAGGAATGAGCAGACTCTCGTATAGGCAACAGAGCACAATGAAAACGAGCAACAGGCTGATGGCAAACACCCAGGCTGTGGATGATGAGGAAGCGGCTTCCTCGCGAGCCGTACCAGTGTACTCATAGCCATAGCCCTGTGGCAGGGTGGCAGCCGACACCTCGCTCACCACATCAATCACATCGCCCGAGGTGTAGCCCTCGGCAGGCGTCAGTTCTACGCTGATGCCCTGGAATAGGTTGAAGCGATTAATCGACTGAAGGCCATAGGTCTTCTTCAGCGTGATAAGTTCGGTGATAGGCGTATAGGCACCGTTCGCTGTGACGACCAGAATGTTGTTAAGGTCGTCCTTGTCCATACGCAGTCCAGGATCGGCCTGCAGCATCACGTGGTAGAGTTTTCCAAAACTGTTAAACTGCGAGGCATAGTTACCGCCGATATAACCGTTGAGCACACTGAGCACGCTGGCAGGCTCGATGCCATAGCGCTTACACAGCGAGGCATTCACCGTGACGGTATATTGCGGATAATTCACCTCGTAAGGGGAGTAAACCTCTTCTATCTCAGGTCGTGCTTCCAGTGCCTTCATAAAGCTGTCAGACACTTCCTTGAGTTTGGTAATGGAACCGCCGCCGTAGTCTTCAACATACAGTTCCACACTGTTGCTATAGCTATAGCCAAAGACGGTAGGGAGCAGGAATACAAACATCGAACCACTCTTCACTTGATGGGTGGCTGCCTCTATACGGTCGTAGATGCTGAAGATGTCGTGGCCATCGTCCTGACGGTCGTCCCAGTGCTTCAGACGTCCCATCACCAGGCCGGTGTTGGGGCCCTCGCCGCCAAGGATATTCCAGCCGGCTACCGAACCTGTGGCTCGCACATCGGGGTCGTTCTCTATGATTTCCGACATCTCTTTCACCGTCTTTTGTGTTTGTGCTAAGGTAGAACCAGAGGGTGTGGTGATATCTACAAAGACAATGCCTGTGTCCTCATCGGGTACCAGACCCGTGGGGGTGCAATAGAGCATCCATGCCAACAGGACTATGCTGACAGCCGTCAGCACACCTACGAACCAGCGGCGACGGATGAAACAGCCCATGGCCCGACTATATTTCCCTAATAGCGCATTGAAGGCCTTGTTGTAGGCATGGCGGAAGCGTACTGACCATGTTTGAGCCTGTTGTTCAGTCTCTGGGGAGCGTGGCTTCATCAACAGCGCACACAAAGCAGGGCAGAGCGTCAATGCACAGAATGTAGATATGGCTACAGCCACAGCCATCGTCAGTCCGAACTGTCGGTAATAGGCTCCGCTGAGTCCACCCATAAATGCGGCGGGAATAAACACACACATGAAGACAATGGTGGTGGTGATAATGGCAGTCGAGATGTTATGCATCGCCTGGATAGTGGCATTCTTGGCTGTTGCAGCCGGATCTTCCAGTTTCTCCTGCACCGCCTCCACCACCACGATGGCATCGTCTACCACCGTACCGATGACCAGTACCAAAGCAAAGAGGGTAATGAGGTTGAGTGTGAAACCCACCATATACATAAAGGCAAAGGTGCCCACAAGCGAGACGATGATGCTTATGGACGGAATGATGGTGGCGCGCCAGTTCTGCAGGAACAGCAACACCACGAGAATGACGAGCAGGAGGGCCTCAAACAACGTCTTGTAAACCGCATTCATCGAGGCATCGAGGAAGTCGTTGGTGTCTAAGAGCACCTTGAACTCAAACCCTGCCGGCAATTTCGGCTCCAACTCGGTCATGAGCCGGTCTATTTCATGGTTCACCTGTTGGGCGTTGGCCCCGGTAGCTGGGGTGATGATGGCAATGGTACCATTGTGAGAGTTCACCCAACTATCGCAGGCATAGGTTACCGTACCCAATTCTACGCGAGCCACATCTTTCAGGTGCAGGTAGTTAAAGCCATCGGTCTTTAAGACAATATCCTCAAACTCTGGCGGGGTTTCCAAGCGGCCGCGATATACCAGCGTATATTGATAGGTACCTTTTGAATCCTCACCCAACGTACCGATGGCAGCTTCCACGTTTTGACCTTCCAGGGCTTTGACAATATCTTCCGGATTCAGTTGGTACTGAGCCATCTTCTTCGGGTCCATCCAGATGCGCATGCCATAGACATTGCCCATCAGCTGGATGTTGCCCACACCATTAATGCGCTGCAGGCGCGGCTGCACGTTGATGTTGAAATAGTTGGTGATAAAGGCATTATCGTAGCGGTTGTCGGGACACTCCAGGGCGATGATGCGCAGCATGCCCTGTTCTTCCTTCTCCACCTGCACACCAATGTTCAGCACCTCGGCGGGCAGATAGCCTTTAGCCTCCTCTACACGGTTCTTGACACGGATCTGTGCCAGGTCGGGGTCGGTGCCAGGTCGGAAGGTAACACTGACGGTAGCCATGCCACTACTGGTTGACGATGAAGTAATATACTCCATGCCCTCCACACCATTGACAGCCTCCTCAATAGGCGTAACCACACTTTTCATCACAGCCTCGGCGCTGGCTCCAGTGTACTCCGTATTGATAGTGACCACGGGTGGTGCCACATTCGGGAACTGCTCAACAGGCAGATTGATATATCCTACAATGCCCGCCAAAAGGACAAGCACTGAAAGGGCGCAGGCAAAGATAGGACGATTGATAAAGAAACGACTAATCATGATTGTTTTCCTCCTTTCTTGACTTTCTTTTCTGTTACCTCTATTCCGTCGGTTACAAATCCGGCTCCCTCGGCAATGATAGAATCGCCTTGCTCAAGACCGGCCGTCACAACAAAGTTTTGTCCGTCATTATAAGGCAAAATTGTCACCTCCGTTTCCACTGCCTTCCCATCGACCACTTTATAGACGAGATATTTATTGTGGATATCAACGACCGCTTCCTGTGGAATGACAACGACATGGTGCTGGATGTAGGGTAATTCGATATAGCCGTTACTGCCATTACGCAATCTCTCCGTGGGATTATAGAAGGAAGCACGTATATAAGTGGCACCATTGTTCAGATCAATGGTTCCACTGATGACATCAATATGTCCCTTTTCCTCTAACTTATAGCCCCAATTGCTATAAAACGTGACAGGTGGCAGCTTTTCAAGAAGCTCGTCGGCAGAGTTACAGTTGAAGTCCTTAAGAAGTTCAGAGAGTGTCTCCTCAGAGAGGGCACCATATGCATGGAGATTGTTGTTGTCTGAAACGATTACCATGTGTAGATCACCGTCGGTTTCAACAAGATCACCCACACGGTATTCAATCATGCCAATGACACCATCGGCAGGACTACAGATCGTGGTGTAGTCCAATTGGGTACGCGCAGATTCTAATTCAGCCAGTGCCGCTTCCAACTGTGAATAGGCTTCTTCCTTAGCATGACGGGCACGAAGCAGGTCGGACTCCCCCACCATTTTTTGTGCATATAGCTGCTCCTTGCCATCTAAGTTCAACTGGGCAGAGGAGAGTGCAACGCGAGCAGTGGACACCTGAGCTTTGGCGGCATCAACAGCAGCAATATAAGGGCTTTGGTCGATAACGAATAGCGGCTGCCCCTTCTTTACATGAGCACCTTCCTTTACTAAAATCTTAACAAGTCGTCCACTGACAATTGGGCGAACATATATACTATGTAAAGATTCCATCTTCACAATAAAGTTGCGAGTCAGGGTGATGTCTTGCCGCTGCACACGCAACAGGCGGTAACAATCCTTCACCGTGGGTGTGGCCTCTTCACCACAGTTGCTGCAGAGTATCGACAGAGTCAGCACGGCAACTACAGATATAACATGGTATAATCTATGATGCATAACAGATTGTATTTAAAGTTCTTTCTTTCCTGTTTCCTGGGCAACAGCCATTCCCTCAGTCACCATTCCGGCATTCTCGGCTATGATGACATCGCCGTCATTCAGCCCACTGCTCACCACATAGTCCTCATCGTTGGCAGAAATGCCCTTCACCTCTGTAGAGACGGCTCTGCCATCGACGATACGATAAACAAAACATTTGTCCTGAATGTGGATGGTGGCATCCTGCGGTATAACAAAGACCCCATGCTTTGTGGTTGGCAGCACTACATATCCATTACTACCGTTGCGGAACATCTCCGAAGGGTTGTCAAACGACGCCCGGATAAGGACGGATCCTGTCGAGATGTCTGCTTCACCGCTAACGGCATCAATGTGTCCCTCCTGCGGAAGTTTTTCACCCCAGATGGTATAGAGCGAGATGGGAGGCAACTTTTTTAGCAGTTCGTCGGAAGTACTGCAGCCGTACTCATCGAACAAGTTCACGAGCAATTCCTCTGACAACGTGACATAAGCATAGATATGCTTGTTGGTCGCTACGGTGGCAATAGGCTGACTGCTGGTAGGGAACACGACATTATCTTCGAGAAAATTCAGAATACTAATGGTTCCGTCAACAGGGCTGTAGATGGTAGTGTAATTCAGGTTGGAACGCGCAGATGCCAGTTCCGCCTGGGCAGCCTCGAGTTGGGCCGCAGCATCTTCTTTGGCATAACGCGCCCGGAGTAGGTCATTCTCACCCACCATCTGCTGTGCATAGAGCTTCTCTTTACCATCTAAGTTCAGTTGCGCCGTGGAGAGTGCAGCACGGGCTGTCCTCACCTTGGCTTTTGCGGCATTGGCAGCAGCGATGTAGGGAGCTTGGTCGATGATGAAGAGCGGCTGCCCTTTCTTCACGCGACTACCTTCCTTCACGCAAACCTTCTTCAATGTCCCTCCAATAAGAGCACACACATCCACATTCTCTTTGCCCTCTATCTTTGCCACAAACCGGCGCTCTAACGTGTAGTTCTGTTTCTCTACGCGCAACGTCTTATATGTGTTGGCGGGGCTGGATGCTGTTTCCCCGCAGCCGGTCACCAATGTCTGTATGCACAAAAGCATCAGAAAGCTCCATAAAGTGTATCGTGAAAATCTTTTCATACTTTATTATTTTGAATGTTCTTGTAATTCTGAAGTGATTTGAATAGGATGATCACTGTTACAGTTCCAACCACGACATCGGTCACAGGCTGTGCCAGGAATACACCCATATCGGCATGATTCGTCAGGAGGCGAGGCAGGAGCCAAACAAAAGGTACAAGCAGAAGCAATGTACGGGAGATGCCTATCCAGAAAGTGAGGACGGGACGGTTCATGGCCTGCAGCGTACACTGGCTCGCAAACTGCAACGTGGCCACGAAGAACACCACGAACGAGAGGCGAACCATCGGTACGGCGTAGTCCACCATAGGACCATCGCCTACGACCAAGCGAACCACGGGCTCTGTCTGGATTATCATCAACAGGCACACCATCATGGACCATACGAATGTAAATGCGAGCAACAACTTGACATTGTCCCATACCCGCTGCCATTTTCCAGCCCCCAGATTATAACTCGTTATTGGTTGGGAACCATAAGCCATGCCACGGACAGGAAAGAAAAGGAAGTCGTGAAGCATGATGACGAGTGCCATCGTGCCAACGCCCCAATCGCCAGCCAGATGGTAGAGTGTCTGGTTGTAAACGCCCATCTGCACCGTCTCGGCCAGCATCATCGCCATGGGTGCTGTTCCCAAAGCCAGGCAAGGCACTATATGCCGCCAGTCCAGACTCAGAAGCTTCATCCGGATCCGCAGATTGCCCACACGTGCAAGCATCACAATAGCGACGACGGCAGAAGTTACCTCAGCCACAGTGGTAGCCCATGCTGCTCCGGCTATACCCCAACCAAACAGGAATATAAAGATGGGGTCGAGTATCATGTTAATCACGATACCAGACCCGATTACAAAGAGTGCTTCGTTGGAGTATCCCTGAACGAGCAGAAACGGTGCCAGCATGCTTGATATGATGCATGCCGCATTGCCGGGGGTGGAAATACGCAGATAGCACTCGGCCATGGCAGCTGTCTGTGGACTACCGCCAAAAATACGTATAAGTTCGGGGCAGAATACTTCTACTAAAAGCAAGGTGAGTATAGCTAACAAAATACTGAACGCCATCATGCTGCCAAGTGTGCGTTCGGCCTGATCGTGATGGCCCTGGCCAAGCAGCAAGCCTACACGCGATGAGATGCCCGTACCCGTCAGTTCGGCTAGCGCAATAATCATATATACAATAGGTACGCAAACCCCCGATGCCGTGAAAGCCAACTGCCCCACGTCGGGTATATGGGCTATCCAGATACGGTCCACAACATTATTCAGCAACATCAATAGTTGCTGTAACACCACTGGCACCGTCATTGATACAAACAGCCTGCGGATGGGTTCCGTGCCTAATCTCTGGTCAGTCAAAATCGTCAATCAATTAGAGCCCCTATTTGGGCGTTTTTGGTTTTGATAACAAATATAAGCAAAATAATCCAAACCTCCAAGTCAAAAGGGCATGACAGATTGTATTTTACAGTATTTAAGATAATTTTGCAAAATTTGGTGTTTTAAACGGCTGAATGTAAGGGATTATACCTTATATTTGCAAAAAATATAAATATTATGAGAAAGGTTTTTAATTGGCTGATGGCTGCCATCCTTACATTATGCGGTATGGGTGCGTTGGTGTCGTGTGGCAATAGTGATAATCGTACCACGCCCAATGTAACACCGCTCACAAAGTGGCAGGCCGGTAAAATCGTAAGTGCTGAGGCTATAGAAGCCTACGGTGGTATCGACAAGTGTTTTGCTGCAGAACCGATACCCGACGACGTTTGGGAGCGCATGCAGGGCAAAACCTACAAGGAGAACCCCTATATCGGACGCGACGACCTGCGCCATGTACGTGCCCTGCATTGGGACTACGACAACCGTATGCACGTGGGCGAGATGGTGTGCAACAAGCAGATAGCCGACTGCGTGGCTGGTATTCTGCGAAAGCTGTTCGATGCAAAGTATCCCATCCAGCGTATGCTGTTGCCCGATGTGTATGATGCCGACGACGAGACGCAGATGCGCGACAACAACTCGTCGTGTTTCTGTTATCGAAGTATCGCTGGCTCTGCCAATCTGTCGAAGCATGCCCGCGGTTTGGCCATCGACATCAATACGTTCTACAACCCCTATTATAAGGTGCGCCAGGATGGCACATTGTTTGTCCAGCCCGCCACGGCAGAGGCCTATTGCAATCGCGACTGGGACTTCCCCTACAAGATAGACCACGACGATCTCTGCTTCAAGCTCTTCACCGAGGCTGGTTTCGAGTGGGGTGGCGACTGGACCACGTGTAAGGACTATCAACATTTTGAATTAGTAGAATAACAATTCGTCCCACCATCACCAACGGCCTCGTGGCCTGCTTCGTAACCGAAACGGAGAAGTGAAAAATCCAAAAGTAGGGGCAAAAAATCGCCATTTTTATCCAAAAGTAGGGGCAAAAACACTATTTCAATAACCACTTCCAAACAGGTATGACCTCGATGGTACCGTGCTGATCGGTGATGGTTTCTTCTTCATCGTAGGTAAGTATAATACGACGGTTGCATGTCAGACGGCGAGGGAGCTTCTGGAGAGCTTCCGTCTCGCGTTTTCGGGTGTCTTCATCGTGCAGGGAGTAACTTACTTGGATAGCCAGCTCGGCTTCAGGAACATAAAAGTCAACTTCAAAGCTATCGTTATAAAAGAACACACGCTCGTTTTCTGGATCGTGGCCATAAATGCGGAACAATTGGAGGGCTACAAGATTCTCGAGCTGCATGGCGTCTTTGTCGATAAGGAACAAACCGAGTATGCCGGTGTCGATGAAATAGTATTTGCAGTTACTTTCCTTATCTGCTAATGCCGATGAGTAGTTACGCAGTCGTAGTAACAACCAGGCATCTTCGCAGTATTCTACATATTTGATAGTAGTGGCAAGGCTGAGCTTACCGCCAACACTTGAAAGCAGGTTGTTTATGCGGTTATAGGAGATTGGACGGCATACGCTCTCTGCCATTTTCCTTACCAATACACGGATACCAGAAACGTTGGTAATCTTGTTACGGGCGATGATGTCACCCATGTATATCTTTTGATATACACTGCTCAGATAGTTGCGCTTGGCTGGTAGCAGTGCAGCTGCGGGCAATCCGCCATCGTGAAGATAGTCATCGAAACAACGTATAATTTTAGCGCGTCCTTCGGTAGAGAGAATGTCTAATTCGGCAGTAGGCACCTGATGTACAGCCAAGAACTCCTTGAAACTGTAGGGATAGACTTCGGCTATTAGAAAACGCCCACCAAGGGTGGTGTTTATCTCACCCGAAAGCATCTTTGCGTTTGAACCAGTGATAAAGATGGTATATTGGCTGTCGGCCATTCTTCGTGCAAATTTGTGCCAACAATCAATGTTTTGAATCTCGTCGAGAAAAAGCATGGGGCGTTTGCCATACATCTCCTGATGACATTCCAACAGACGGTTGAAGTCGTCGGTATCGAAGTTTTCAAGGCGCTCATCCTCAAAACTGAGATATAGCATTTCGTCCCACTTATGTCCTTGGGCAAGTAATTGCTGGATGACATGATATAGCATATATGATTTGCCAGCTCTGCGCACACCAACCAGTACTCGACAGGGAAAGTCGTCGAGCTTAAGGTCTCGAGGTTCTACTACATATCGCTCCACCTCCTGTTGATTGTCCCTAAGGATCTGCTTCAAAATCTGCTTGTCCATTGTTCGTTCGTTTTATAAATCTGGGAGCAAATATACGAATTGTTTAATGAATTTGCAAATAATTCGCCATTTTTATTTAATGAATTAAACAAAATTGCACAAAAATCCAAAAGTCGGGGCAAAAAAATGCCATTTTTATCCAAAAGTAGGGGCAAAACATTTTGAGATTTCTACAAAATCCCCCAGGCTTCGATTTGAAACCTGGGGGTAATAGAGCCTGCTGCAGTATGCGAGGCGGGCCGCGCAAGTGCAGGTCCTTGGCTATTTTACATGGCGCCCATGCAGCTGGTGGCACCCAGCGCCGTTACTATCGCCGTTGCGATACTTGCAATCATCTGCACGATGAACTTCAATGTTTCCTTCTTGGTCATAATGTTTTAATGTTTAATCTTTCGCTCGGCTTTGCCGCTTGGCATCGCCAAGAATGTTTAATGTTTAATGGTCAATGGTCAATGGTCAATGGATAGGGTGGGGCTTTCGCCCCAACCCCTTAGTCTCCGATAGGCTCGTGGCTTCCACCACCGCTATTGCCACCGCCGCTATTTCCGCCGCCTCCGGTATTTCCGCCAGTGCTTGGCTGGGTGTTCTCGTTGTCCTCCACGTCGCCGCTATCGGTACTGGTCACACGCTTCACCTCCTTGCCGTCGCGGTCAAAACAGGTAATCTGCACGGCCGTCTTCGACAGCTCCTCCTTCAGATCGGTGTCGGGGGTAAAGATAATGCGGCGACTCGAAATCAGTCCGGCCTTCACCTCATCCACCTTTTCTACGCTCTTGGCGCGCAGTCCGAAACGCATGGTTCCCAGTCCTGGCAGCGCAACCGAGTGTCCCTCAGTGGCCCATGCCTTAATTACCTCGCCAGCCGCATCCCAGCAGGCCTGCATCACTCCCTTGCTCACGCCGCTGCGCAGGGCAGCCTCCTTAATCACCTTGTCCTGAGTCAGAGCCGTGTACAGCTCCGGCATCATCACGTAACGATACTTACCAGCATACTTGCCGATGTTCTGCAACTGTTCCTTAGCTTTTACCTTCAATGCCATAATCTTTAAATGTTTAATGTTTAATGTTTAATGTTTAATGTTTCTCGCTGTCTCATTTCAATCGAAAATCCGCCTCCCCCGTGGGCCCGTAAATTTTTTCTCGTGGGCGCGTATATTTCTTCTCTCAAATTGACAATGCAAAGGTACGGCATTATGGTTGCGGTTCTCGAATTCTTTCGGAATAAAATCACGTGTTTTTCGCGATAATTTTGGTGCTGGTCAAAATGGTCAAGGTCAAAATGGTCAAAATCGAAAAATCAACTGTCAAAATCCGTCACTATAATATAAATATTTATATTTATATATAGTGAGCAAATAACCGCGTTTCTGAAATCGAAAATGACCAAAATGACCTTGACCAAATGACCACGACTTTGTGTCTTTTCCTGTGTACTACCCTAGAAAAAGTTGAATGGATTTTACCTTAACCCTGCCATAGGTTGAATGCTTGTTTGATACCTTAATCCTTAACCCTGGCAAAAGTTGAATCATTCTCTCTAAACCCTTTTTTTTGTTGAACAGACTCCGCGGAAAGCCGTTCAATCATATTCAGGGTTTGCGGCTAAGGACCGTCATATTTGAAGAAAGGAAAATATCTTGGTTGGCGTAGGGTGGTTGAAGGTAAACATGAAGAGAGTGCTTACTTTACTTATTTTGATCGCGAGATAGGAATTAAAACAATTCTTGCTATGCGCAAGATGAAAAATGGCGGTCCATACAAACCATACGCGATTATTGACCAGTATACCTTTGAGAATAATGTTGGTGTATTAAAAAAAGGAACTCCGCTTTAATGGCCTTGCTTGCCGGACCAACCGGGGCTATCCATCTTAAGCGGAGTTTAAAAGTGCTTCTATTTTCATGAGTCGCTTGCCGATCCAAACGGGGCTCTCATCCTAAATAGGTTCCTTTCACGCCGCAAAGATAAGAACTTTTTCTGATAATCCAAACTATTTTGTAGATTTTATAAATAAAATGCCGAAAAACCTTACCGATTTCACTTTTTATTTGTACTTTTGCAACGTCCATACCTTTGCCCTCGTGCAAATGGGTGAGGACAACGACATATTGAGAAGCGTCATTGATGCTTTGTTTTTGACCGTTTGAACTACCACAATCAAATCCCAATCAAAGACAAATGCGGAGGTGAATGCTACGGGTGTAGTATATACTACCCGGAGTGTGCAGAGGGCGTATTATGCCCTCACGCACACTTTTCGGGTGTACATATACTTCGGCGTGGGTATTCAGACTCTGTTCGTTCTATTGGGAAGGCTGTGGTAGGCCGAAACGGGGAACGGCAGATGAGGATACCCCGCTTTTTGTATGTTGCTGGATATAAGAGAAATCATCCTGACTTCAGGGTATCAGTTGGGGAATTTGGTCACTAACCGATATGAAGTCTGACGAAGAGATAATAAAGTCATACACGAAAGCTGTTAACAAGAAGTATTCGTCTGGTGAAGCCAGCGAGCTGACCTATAGAACTCCACTGGAGAATTTTCTCTATGACATCTTTGATGGCAAATATGACATCATGGGTGAGAAGAAGTTGATGCTATGTGGTAAACCGGACATTGCTATTGTTAAAGATAGGGTTACCATTGCGGTGTTTGAAACCAAGGATATCGGTAAGGGAGATCTTGATGGCAAAGGAAAAAATCAGGAACAATTCGATAGATATAAACAGGCCATTAATCATATTGTTTTCACAGACTACATCGACTTTCATTTCTATGAGAATGGAGAACTTAAGGAGACTATTTGTATAGGCAGCCAGAAAAAGGATAAAATTGAATTTGATCAGATTAAAATAGAAGAACTCATAGCTTCTATACGTAAGTTTGTTCCTAATGGCGCTCCGGAAATACGTTCCACGAAACTGCTTGCTGATCTTATGGCGAGAAAGGCCAAACTGATGTGTGAGACTATAACCCAAGTGTTGAATGACAACACAATCAATGACGATGCCAAAGGCTTGTTGATTAGCACATATAATGAGATAAAGGATGGGCTGATACAGGGGATAGATATAAAAGGTTTTGCAAAGATATATTCTCAGACCGTTGCTTATGGCTTGTTTGCTGCCAGGCTTAACGATACCACTCCAAATGATTTCTCTCGTGCTGAAGCGGCAGACCTGATACCAAAGACCAATAGATTATTGAGAGGTATCTTTAATAATCTCGCAGGCAATAATATCCATGAAAATATATCATGGATAGTAGATGATTTAGTGAACATGTTCAGTAAAACGGAATTAATGAAGATGTTCGAAAAGGAAATAAAAAAAGACCGCGACCCACTTGTTCACTTTTATGAAGATTTCCTAACGGCCTTTGATCCTGAAGACAAAAAGAATCGTGGCGTATGGTACACGCCTATTGAGATAGTCAGGTTTATCGTAAAGTCTGTTGATGTGTTATTAAGAAACAAAATGGATGTTGTAGATGGTTTGGCTAATAGTGAATTGGTACCAAATCGAACTGTTGAAGGGAACGAGTTGGTGCCTAAAGTACAGACACTCGATCCTGCTACAGGCACCGGTACATTCCTGGCTGAAGTGATTAATCTGGTTAGTGAAGAATACGGAAATGGTTCTATGCTGTGGCAGAAGTTTGTTCACGAAAACTTGCTTAAAAGACTCTATGGCTTTGAAATACAAATGGCCAGCTATACAGTAGCACACATCAAAGTTGACATGGTTTTACGGCGAACAAAATATAAAATTAAGGATTCTGACCATTTCGGCATCTGCCTAACAGATTCTCTGCGTAGAAATATGGGGAAAGGCGATTCAAATACTGGTTATTGGATTTCAAGGGAACAAGAAGAAGCCAACCGCATCAAAGCACAATGTCCTATTATGGTAATGATAGGAAACCCACCATATAATGGTGAAAGCAAGAACAAGGGTAAAGAAATAGAAAAACTGGTTTCTGCTTATAAGTTGGAACCTGGTAGGAATGACCTCACAATTCCAGATGCGAAATGGGTAAACAACGACTATGTTAAGTTTATCGGTCTTGCCCAGCAATTTATTCACGAGAACAATGGTGGCATAATAGGCTATATCAATGCCAATAGTTATCTGGAAAGTCTCACATTCCGTGGAATGCGTTATCAACTACTTAAAGAGTTCGATGAGATTTATATTATCAATTTGCATGGTGATTCAAAAACCCGAGAGACATCTCTCCGCGGAGAGAAGGAAGAGAATGTCTTTCAGATTCAACCGGGTGTGTGCATCAATTTGTTCGTAAAGAAGCAGTTGGCAGAAGATGAAGTTAGAGCAGATGATCATATGGCAGAAGTGTATTACACAGATGTTTATGGCAGTAGAAAGAACAAATTAGCATTACTCAATGAGAACGATGTGAGTACTCTGAATTTTAGAAAAGTAGAATTGCACGCGCCAATGTATTTCTTCGTGCCAATAGATTTCTCGTATGAAGAAGAATTCTATTATGGTTTCTCTCCTGACGAGCTTTTTACTATTGGTGGTGTGGGAATATGTTCAAAAAGAGATAAGATTGCATTTCAAAAAACAGAAGAGCAGATAAGGAAAGTGATATGTGATTTCTCCGAAATGAGCGAAAAAGAACTCAAGGAAAAATATGACATTAGGACGGAGAGTAGAGATCAAAAAGTTCTTTATGCCCAAAACAATGTAAAATCTTTTGGAATGAAAAACCAATATTTCAAAAAGGCTTTATATAGACCATTTGATTTTCAATACACTTACTTCACAAATAAATCAAAAGGATTTCTTGCTTATCCTGTGTATGACATCATGCGACATCTAATACATGAAGATGCTAAGAAGAATTTAGCATTGATACTTTGGCCTGCAGGAAAAGATGTTGGGGATATGCAATGGAATTTGGTTTTTGCAGCCGACACGATCGTTGATATTCATGTATTTTATAGAGGTGCTTATGTCTATCCATTATATGTCAATACGAAAAAAGAGACATCATATGGAGATTCTTCATCACAAGAATTTGGAGATGAAAAAGATTGTATTGTCCCAAACCTCAATGAAAGAATAATGCGAGTAATCGAAATGAATCTTGGCGAACGGCCGTCACCCGAAGATTTGTTTGATTACATTTATGCCGTACTTTATAGTCCATGGTATAGAGAGCGATATAAAGAATTCCTAAAGCGTGACTTCCCCCACATACCATATCCCAAAGACACAACTACGTTTGAAAAACTCGTTGTAATTGGAAAGAAATTACGCGAGTTGCACTTGATGAAAGATTGTAGCAAATGGAATGCTCGTCACCGATTCCCATGTATAGGCGAAGGTAGCGACACATTAGAATACCGCAGATGGGAGAATGAAAAAATATATTTCAACGATACACAATACTTTGATAATGTGCCCAAAAACGTTTGGGATTTCTATATAGGTGGTTATCAGGTAGCAGACAAATGGTTGAAAGACAGAATAAACACTGATATATCATACAACGAAATTGTACACTATCAGAACATCCTTTATTCTATAGAGAATACAATTGGTTTAATGAAAGAAATAGATGAGATTTTAATTTCTTGATCTGGTAATGAATAGAATTATAGAGCTGGCTCTTATTGGTAATCCAACCTCTTCTTATAGCGAATAAACGCCCAAAATCTATGTTTGATTTGTAGAGAGGCGTTTTGATGAAAAAAAAGTTTGTTTTGAAAATAAACTACTAAATAATGGCGGTTGCTGCATTGGCAGCAATCGCTGTTTATAAAATAACCAAATAATCTGAAACACCAAGTTTTGGGGCAAAAATCACGCAATAAAAAGATAAAAAAAGATGCTGCGTTCTGGCTTTTTTATTATATCTTTGTAACCGCGATTCTATAAATTGATCGCATAACTATAACTAAATATTATCATTGCATATGAACAAACTATTATCATTACTGCTACGCGCAGTTGGGGCGCTAAAGTTAGCGCGATGCCAGCAGGCAACTAAGACTGAAACTTTGGACCAAAATCCAATATGCTTGCTGGCGAACCGAGAGGTTAATCTATTATTTGTTGTTCAGAATAATCAGTTTAATTTTATTCTGGAGAAGGATACCAACATCTGTTTTACAAACACTGATGACTATGACAAACCAAGAGAAGAAGGAGTTGATGACGGGGCTGCTACAAGGAGCTAATCTGGAACACGCACAGATAAACCTTATACTTGAGGAGGGAGCAACCATAAGCTATTCCTGTAATCAGCCAAATGACAACAAGACAACCAGCAATAGCCATCATACAAAAGATGCAATAATGGACTATGTGGGCAGGCTGAAGCCCATGGTGCGCGACAGTTATATTGATTGTTACGACCAGTTGTGGATGGGGATTCTGGAACTGAAGGAGGTGAAAATGCATGTGTACGATAGTGGCAAGCAACAAGACACAACGTTTAATCGCAATCTTGTGGCGCAAATCATACACCAGATGGCTGCAACCATTTTTGTGCCCACTGCCAACACGGTGAATATGGCGCAATATCTGGAACCAAGTAAGGGTGGCGATCACCCTGTGAGACAGAAACTGGGCGAATCGCCCGAAAATGAAATAAGAAAATCGGTTGACAAATACCTAAAACAACATATTTTTGGATAGTTTTTTGAAAGAATCATGAAAGTTGAGCTCTCGTAAATGAGGGCTCAATTTGTTTTGTATCAACATGTTACGTGTGAATGAAAGTTGCGTCCAACTTTCTTTCATTTTTTCATCGGATTATTTGCCATACTTTTGCAGCGTCGATGAGACAAGTGTTAATTTGATTTATTGATACACATTATGGAAACAAAAATCTTAAAAGTAGTACGCCAGGGCGAGGCCTTTAGCGTACAGTCATCAAAGAGTGACAACGGTACTATCCAGAAGTGCAACATTGTGCTGCGCGAGATGGGTGGTGGTAAGTTCGAAAACGAGTATGTGTGCGCCATGCTGGGTAATCTGGCGGCGTGCAGGTTCTACGAAGGTGATGTGGTGGCAGCCACACTTCGTTTCTCTACACACGAGTATCAGGGACAAACGTTCCAGGAGATACTTGCAACCGATATCGTAGTTATTAAACATTAAACATTAAAGATTCTTGCGTCCCTTCGGTAGCAAGCGCCACCCTACGGGATGTCGAGCGAAACATTAAACATTATTATGGCAAAAGACATTCAGATTTTTAAGCATGAGATGTTCGGCGAGGTTCGAACACTCACAAACGAGAACGGTGAGACTTTCTTTGTAGGTAAAGATGTGGCAGATGCGCTGGGATATACAAATACCCCGAAAGCTATTCGCGACCACGTTGACGACGATGACAAGCTGACCGAACGATTCGTTCTGTCAGGTCAAACTCGAAGCGTGATTATCATCAACGAGAGCGGTCTTTACGCTTTGGTGCTCAGCTCTAAGCTGCCGCAGGCTAAGGAGTTTAAGCGCTGGGTAACAGCCGAGGTGCTGCCGCAGATTCGACAGACGGGCGGTTACATACCAACCCGAAACCCACGTACGGGCGAGGTGATGACCGAGAGCGAGATGGTTGAGGCTGCCAACCGCATTGTGGCACGAACGATTGCTCGCAGCAATCTGCCTGCCGACGACTGCTTTACGGCTACCCAGGTGGCAGAGAGCTTGGAGGTGGATGTAAAGGTGCTGAACCACTTCCTGGTAGATAAGGGTGTGATGTATTGGAGTTACGGCAGATACAAGCTTACTGCCAAGTATGCCGATTGCGGCTATGCCGAGGAGCGCAAATTTCACTATCACGCCTTGGACGGCGCCCGCAAGCAGCGCCCCTATCTGGTGTGGACCAAGCAGGGTAAGGAATTTATCAAATCGCTTTTCCATTAAGAGAGTTAACAACCAACAGTAATTTCTGAGTTGAAGCCGAGGAGGATTTTCTCGAGTAAATGGCCAAGGAATCCGAAACTTCTTCTCGCTTAATAACTTAGAAATAATATGAAAACTAGAAAAAGTAATATCTTAGGAGAACAGGTAATGGTTGAAGGTTTGATGACCTTCGGCAAGTTGGAAACAGGACAGCGCACTCTGGATTTTGAGTGCTGCGAGGATGTGGTGGCCGAGGCTTTTAACGGACGCTTCAAGGTGCAGGGCATGCGCGATGGTAACGTGTATATGAGCGAGTTGCCTAAACGACCAAAGAACAAGCCGCTGTTTCGTGAGGATAACTGCTCGTTGTCGCACGGACGTAACGGCCGCTACTATTTTGTGTTCTCGCTGGATGAGGATGAGGTAAGGCTGTTGCCCCAAAAGCTAATGGAGCAGGCCAGCGCCATAGCGCGAAAGGTGATTCGTGAATTGATGAAAGGAGGAGGATACAGTTTATGATATCGTACTGCAAGAATGGCAAGTCGGCACAAGTGCTGGCTTGCCCTCAGGAAACGCTTAACGAAATATTCGATTCGCCCGAGGTGGCTGAGGTATGCCAAAAGCTAACCGGGGTTGACCACGATAGCGACGAGGCAAAGATGCTGAAACAGGGTTTGCCGCTGCTGATGTTTATGGCCAATTATACCGATGGACACCGACATGCTAAGAGTGCTGTGCCTACTGGGATGGCCTACTTGGATCTGGACGAGCTTAACGGCGAAGACCCTCGCGAGGTATGGAAACGACTGGTGCAGTTGCTCATCAGGCTGGAGCTGGAGCATCTGATAGTATTGGCACACGTGAGTTGTTCGGGCAAGGGGTTACGCATCGTGTATATCATCCCCAGTCAGTTCGGCATTCTGAAGCCAACGGAGCGTATTGACCAGTCGAAACAGTGGCTGGCTGCCAAATTGGGTGTAACCGATGATTCGAAAACCAAAGACCTGGCTCGCGGCTCGTTCGCGGTACCGAGAAGCTACGTGCTTTATGGCCCCGACAAGCGACTGTTTGAGGAGAGTGTGAACGCGAGTGTGAAGCAAGAGATTAATTTAGCAACGGAGGACAGGACTAATAGGGCAGAGCCGTTGCAAGAAAACTTCCCTACGCACTATCACGGCATACCATTTACGGACATTATCGCAAAGTACTGGGAGTTGAACAATCACGGGTTTGAACCTACTATTGGCGACCGTGATACGTTGACTTATCAGTTGGCTTGCGACCTGCGCCACATCTGCGCCAAGAATGCCGATTGGTTGGATCAAGTTATACCCTGCTACGATGGTTTTACACCTGAAGAGAAACGTGCGAAGATTAAGAGTGCGCTAAGTTCGGAGTACAACGGATTCCCCCTGCGCCTGCGCAATGTGCTTAATTATTTTGCCGCTCGAGCTCCGCTCGCTTGCTACCGGGGGGACGCAAGAACGGACAACAGGACTGACAAGACTGAATTTGCTGCTGATAATGGTGAAACAGAAGTCCTTGAATCGTGTTGTCAATTGCTAAAAATTTCCAAGCTTCCACAAGGAGTGAAGGACTCTATTGATGCCGTAGGCCCATCGCTGGCCATGCCAGTGGTTACGGCCATTTGTCCTTGTATCGGTACGCTGGCTACGGGCGTGCAGCTGGATGTACATGGCACCAAGCGCGGTTTGAACCTGATATCGTACATAGCCGGTGATTTTGCATCGGGCAAGGGTGGTATCGACCCCGTAGTGGAAGCTTGGATGAGCGAGGTAGCTGCGCTTGACAAGATGTACCAGCAGCAGGAAGAGGAGTGGCGCGCCAAAAAGCGTGCCGCCAAGAACCAGAAGAATCAGCCCGAGGAACCAAAGCTTCCCGTACGCTGGCTAACGCTGAACAATACTGTGGCCAACCTGGCTGAGCGCCTGGCTAACACCGAGGGTAAGCACGGCTTCTCGTTTACGCCTGAGGCTGATACGGTGGCACAGAAGTGGAAATCAACGATGTGTGACTTCTCTGTAATGCTGCGCCAAAGTTACGACGGCAGCAAGTTTGAGCGCGAGGCCCGCAGTGCCGATGCGGTAAACGTACATATTGAGCACCTGCTATGGAACGTTACGATGTGCGGCACACCCGATGCGCTGTATCGTGTGGTAAACAACTACACAGATGGATTTCAGAGTCGTATAGCGGTAGCCCGCACGCCTGACAATACCTTTGCACCGCTTGAGGATAAGCCCTACGTACTTACCGACCGCCAGCGCGACCGCATACAGCAGATTGCCCACCTGCTACCGCTGATGTACGGCGAGGTGGTGCTGCCTAAGCTAGAGGCAAAGGGTAGGGCATGGGTAGAGCGCATCCGCTTGGAGACGATGAAAAACGACGACCGCACCCGTGCCCGTCAGCGCTTCCGCGTGTGCGTAACAGCACAACGAATGGTGTGTTGCCTCATGCTGTGCAAGGTGTGCGAGGGGTTGATTCAGAAGCACGGATTGAGCGGTGCCGAGGCGCAGCTAAAACAGAAGCCTGGGCTGTGGAGGGAACTGCTGCTGAAAGCACAGACCCCAACGATGCTGGAGGCCTACGACGTGATAGCCGACTCGCTACTAGAGAACGCCCTCTACTTCTTCCGTGATCGCATAGAGAACGCTTTCCAAAGTCGCGACTATGCAGGCGGTCTGAACGGTGAACGACAGAAGCGCGGCAAGAACGACTCTATTTTTGAGCGACTGGACATCCAGTTCACCTTCCAGCAAGCTATGCAGCACTCGGTAGCGGTGAAAGGTTCCAATGTGACCCACAACACCGTTCGCCAGATGCTGAAAAACTGGCGCAAGCAGGGGCTTGTGGTGCTTGAACAGGATGGAAACTATAGAAAAGTGAATAGTTAATAGTGGTCAAAATGGTCAAAATCGAAAACAACCAAGAATGCTTTGTGAAGCTCTGGCTTAGGCTGGAGCGCACAAGGCGCCTCTTCGGAGGTCAGTGTAAGCGTTTCTGCATCCGAAACGTATTGAAGGCGTGGTTCGGTGGTGAGGCTACCGATAACTTTATTTGGGAGGTATGCCACCTGTGCGAGCAGGAAGGTTGGAACGAGCTGCCTCTGCCCAGTCTCTATCCGCGCAAGCACCGCGAACTGCTGCGCGCTATTGTAGCTGTACGTACAGGCATCAGCTTTTGGAAAATAAATCTGAAAGTTCTCGATGCTGCCTACAGCGAGGCTTTCCCCCATAGTACACCACTGAACGTGAACAAGAAGAGAAAGGTAAATTATACATTAAACATTAAACATTAAACATTAAACATTATGGAATCCATAGTTCAGTTAAACAGTAATGCAAACCTCTCCGAGCACTTCAAACTCGGGGAGATGACAAAGAGTAGTAGTCATCCCGAAGTGTATAACATCCCTAGCCATGAGGCGATTGCAAACCTGAAGCGGTTGTGCGGTTGGCTGGAGGTGCTGCGCAAGCGTTATAATGATAAATATGGAGTGGGTGAGGAACCCATCCGTATTAACTCTGGGTATCGCAGCCCGCAATTAAATAAGAAGATTGGTGGCGCGGCGGGGAGCAACCACCTCACTGGGTGCGCGGTGGATATCCGCGTGCTGGGGATGGAACAGCTGATACGCTATGCCACCATACTTCTAGATTATGCAGATGAGAGTCGTCAGGATTTTGATGAGTTGCTAATCGAGCGTAACCGCTGTGGTGCCATCTGGCTGCACTTTGCCGTGCGCCCATTCAGTAATCGCCGCAAGGTTGCGTTTATCCAAGCCTAGAAACAATCAGAGAGCCATGCCCCGCGGCACGGCTCTCTTTGTTTGTTAAGCGATAACTCTGCGAAAGGGATTACTCTGTAGGATAAGCTGTTTTCTGCCAGGTCGGGAAATCCCCTTTTGTTGCTTTGGTAAATGAAGGGTAGGTTATGGTTTCATATCGTTGAACATCGCCACTTCGGCATCGAAGCGGTTTACGATTTCATCTATTTGTGGATGATTACGAGGAACAATGAGCGCTATATATTCCTTAATAGGCTTGTTGTCGGGACCAACACCTCTTACCTCAGTGGCCTTAATGAGATAACGCTTTTGTTGCTCGTAGCCGTTGAACCATCTAAGGAATAAACGCGCGCGCTGTGCCTGCTGGCCATTGTCGGTGCTGCACATATAGAGCAATACGTCAGGATTCAGCCTGAAGAATTCCTCAATGATACAGATAACGGTTTGTGCTATCTTTATGTCACCAGGAGATTTAGTGTGCTCAGGATTTGTAAGGTTGAACCAAAAAGCAGTGTAGTATGGGTTACTATCCAATTCGAAATCTACGAGGTATTTGATGCCATTGTCGGTTTCGAAACGATATATCTCACCATCGCTCCATACTTTGTACGGAGCATAGATGTTGATGCGGGTAACGTCGAGGTTCTTCATTACTTCACTGCAATATCGTAGTAATGGGAGTCGGCAGCCTGTTGTCTCAGTCGCTCCTCCTCGGCGAATATCTCGTTAGCCCTTTTCTGGAAGGCATCCTTGCGCTCTCTGGCTTTTTGTAACCATGCCATTACTTCTTCGCGGGTGCGCTGCTTGTAGGTTGTTGTTTCCATAATCGTCGTTTTTATTATCCTTTCGGTTGCAAAGATAGGAAGAAGTTTTGAAACTTCCAAATTATTTATTCGAAATCGTCATTTTGTGATGTAGACAAAACCTTAAGGACACAAAAAAACGGCTGCCACAGAACCGTCCCTTGTCATCCCAAAAAAACGGCTGCCACAGAACCGTCCCTTGTCATCCTGTGCCTTAAATTTGTTAAACGTGATGAACACTTTTGGGGCAAATTTGTTAAACGTGATGAACACAAGAGAAATTGTGTCAATTGTTCTTATGACGATATTTGTGGTTAAATTATATAAAAAAGGTTGTAGTGTTATAACCATTTTGAAAACTTTTTGTATCCAGAAAATAAAAAAACACCCTGCTTCATGTTACTGAGGCAGGGTGTTTTGCTATTTAGAGGGCCGCGGCCTGATACTAGTACTGACGCAGGGCGGCAATCAACTCGCTGTTTTCGGTCTTGGTGCCGATGGTGATGCGCAGGCAGTTCTGACAGAGCTGCACGCGGTTGCGGTTGCGAACGATGATGCCCTGATCCACCAGATAGTTGTAGATACCGGTGGCATCGGTCATCTTGGCCAGGAAGAAGTTGGCATCCGTAGGATAAATCTTCTCGCAGATAGGGAGTATGCTGAAGGCCTGCATTACGCGGCCGCGCTCCTCCTTCAGAATCTTTACCCAACCATCTACTTCGAATGGGTCCTGCAATGCCTTGAGTGCCTGCTGCTGGGTGAGCAGGTTGACATTGTAGGGATACTTCACCTTATTAAAAATGTCGATGATGCCTTCTGATGCGAAAGCCATGCCCAGACGGATAGCGGCACAGCCCCATGCCTTCGACATGGTGTTGAGCACTATCAGGTTGGGGCGCGACCATTGACCATTGATCATGGCCCACTGGCGGAACGACGTCTGCGATGAGAAATCGCTGTAAGCTTCATCGACAATCACCAGACCGTCGAACTGTTCAATCACCTTAACCACCTCTTCGGGTTTCAGGCAGTTGCCGGTGGGGTTGTTAGGGGTGCACAGCCAGATAATCTTGGTATGCTCGTCGGTGGCAGCCAACAGTGCGTCGGCAGTTACCTGGAAATGCTCGTCGAGCAATACGGTGCGATACTCTACGTTGTTGATATCGGCACACACCTTATACATACCGTAGGTGGGCTCGATGGCCACCACATTATCCACGCCTGGCTCGCAGAAACAGCGATAGGGCAGGTCGATGGCCTCGTCGCTACCGTTGCCCAGGAAGATGCACTGGGCAGGCACGCCTTTTACTTTAGCGATGGCCTCCTTGAGCTCCAGCTGCAAGGGGTCGGGGTAGCGGTTGTAAGGCGCGTTGTATGGATTCTCGTTGGCATCGAGAAACACCCTGGCCTCGCGGCCAGCGTACTCATTCCTCGCAGAACTATATGGAGCTAAGTTCCATATATTTCTTCTCGTCAATCGTTCTAGATTAAACTTCTCTTTCATACAAATACTGAAATTTAATGTTTAATCTTTAATGTTTAATGTACGCAAGCGTACGCGCATCGCGTTGGCATGTGCTTCGAGCTGTTCGGCTTCGGCCATGAGTTCTACGGCGCGACCGATGCTGCGGATACCGTCCTCGGTAAGATGCTGGAAGGTGATCTTACGGCAGTAGCTGTCGAGGTTTACACCGCTGTAGGCTGTGGCATAACCGTGGGTGGGCAGGGTGTGATTGGTGCCGCTGGCATAGTCGCCTGCACTCTCACAGGCATACTCGCCCAGGAACACGCTACCTGCATTTACTACCTTATTGGCCACCTTGGCATAATCCTTTACCTGCAGAATGAGGTGCTCGGGAGCATAGGCATTCGAGAGGTCGATGGCCTCCTGAAGACTGCTTACCAGTACCAGACGGCTGTTGTCGAGTGCCTTGGCTGCCATCTCCTTACGGGGCAGCAAATCCAGCTGACGGTTAACCTCGGCCTGAACGTCGAGGATGACCTGCTCGGAGGTGGTGATGAGGAATACCTGCGAGTCGATACCATGCTCGGCCTGCGACAGCAAGTCGGCAGCTACAAACTCGATGTTGGCATGCTTATCGGCGATGACGCACACCTCGGAAGGACCAGCGGGCATGTCGATAGCTACGTCGTGCAGGCTAACCTGCTGCTTGGCGGCCATGACATACTGGTTGCCGGGACCGAAGATTTTATATACCTTGGGTACGCTCTGGGTACCATAGGCCATAGCGCCGATGGCCTGTACGCCACCTGCCTTGAATATCTTGCTTACACCTGCAATGCGGGCTGCCACCAGAATGGCGGGGTTTACCTTACCATCGCGACCTGGAGGGGTGCAGAGCACAATCTCCTCGCATCCTGCAATCTTAGCTGGTGTGGCCAGCATGAGTACGGTAGAGAAGAGTGGGGCGGTGCCGCCGGGAATGTAGAGTCCAACCTTCTGGATGGCTACACTCTTCTGCCAGCAAACCACGCCGGGCTGCGTTTCGATCTTCTTGCCCTTGAACTGCTGCGACTCGTGGAAGGTCTTGATATTGTAGTGAGCTACCTGGATGGCTGCTTTCAAATCGGCACTTACCAGCGCTTCGGCTTCGTTCATCTCCTCTTCGGATACAGCCAGTGTGGGCAGATCAACATGGTCGAACTTCAGCTCGTAGCCCTTTACGGCATCATCGCCGCGCTTCTTTACGTCGGCCAATACCGATGCTACGGTGTCGTTGAGCTGCGAAACATCCAAGTGCGGACGCTCTACAATCTTTGCCCACTCGCTTCTTTGAGGGTTTCTTATAATAATCATTAAACTGAAATTTAATGTTTAATCTTTAATGTTTAATCTCAAAGAATCATCTTTTCAATGGGGGTAACCAGGATGCCCTGGGCGCCCATTTCCTTGAGTTTGCCAATAATCTCCCAGAACTGCTTCTGGTCGAGTACGGTGTGAACCGAGCACCACTCCTCATCAGCCAGAGGGATGATGGTGGGGCTTTTCAGGCCTGGCAGCACGTTGATAATCTCCTGCAGGCGGGCCTTGGGGGCGTTCATACGTACATACTTCTTGTCCTCGGCATCCTTTACGGCCTTAAAGCGGAACAGCATCTGCTCGAGGATGGCTTTCTTTTCGTCGCTCATCTGCTTGTTGCCAATCAGCAGAGCCTCACTCTGCATTACAATCTCAACTTCGCGCAGATTATTGCTCACCAGGGTAGAGCCTGATGAAACGATATCAAAGATAGCATCGGCCAGACCAATACCCGGGCTGATTTCTACGCTACCTGTGATGACATGGATTTCGGCATGGATATGATGCTGCTCAAGGAAATGTCGAAGGATTCCGGGGTAGCTGGTGGCAATCTTCTTGCCGTTGAACCACTCTACTCCCTTGTAGTCGATCTCTTTGGGAATGGCCAGCGAGAGGCGGCATTTTGAGAAGCCGAGACGTGAGATGATATCAGCATCTTCGCCACGCTCAACAAACTCGTTTTCGCCCACTACACCGATGTCAGCCACTCCACTGGCTACACTCTGTGGAATGTCATCATCGCGGAGGTAAAGCACCTCCAGCGGAAAGTTGGACGACTGCACCAGCAAGGTGCGTTTTGAGGCACTAACCTTGATGTCAGCCTCTGACAACAGGTTCATGGTGTCCTCGAAAAGACGTCCTTTTGATTGTACTGCAATTCTTAACATATCGTTAAATCTAAAAAATATCGGGTGCAAAATTACAAATTTTTCGCGAAATAAGTGTCATTACTGACCAAAAAGTAGTACCTTTGCACCGTTTTTACTAACAAAATGGTGCAGATTGATGCGAAAATGGTATAAATATGTCGGTTTTGGAGCGGTTTTGCTATCGCTGGTGTCGTGTTTCGAAAAGAAGCACGAACCCATTGTGGCACCCTGGGGCGTGATAGATGATACCGTTTCGGTATCCGACGAGTTTGATCTGCATGATATCCAGACCAGTGGCGAGCTGATTATGGCCACGGTGAGCGGTCCGCATACGTACTATGAGTATCATGGTAAGAGTCTGGGCACGCAGTTCCTGATTTGTCAGCGATTTGCCGACTCGCTGGGTGTGCGCCTGCGTGTAGAGGTGTGCCGCGACAGTATGGAGTTAGTAAAACGTTTTGCCGATGGCGAGGTGGACATTGTGGCCTGGCCCACACCGGGACATATCAGTGCCGATACGGCTAAGAACGACCTGGCTAAGGAGCTGCAGGGCTGGTATCGCCCGGAGCTGATAGCGGCTGTGCAGAAGGAGGAGAACGACCTGCTGACGGTGCGCAAGGTGCATCGCCGCATTTTCTCGCCCATGCTGGATGCCAAGGGCGGCATTATCTCGCATTACGACGGTTATTTTATGACGTATGCCCGCGACATACGCTGGGACTGGCGACTGCTGGCTGCCCAGTGCTATCAGGAGTCGACTTTCGACCCGCGTGCCGTATCGTTTGTGGGGGCTAAGGGACTGATGCAGATTATGCCTGGCACAGCCGACCATCTGGGCGTGTCACGCAGTCAGCTGTACGAGCCTGAGACGAACATACGTGCGGCGGTGAAATATATCGGACAGTTGCAGAACACATTCTCGGATGTGCGCGACCAGTATGAGCGCACCAATTTTGTGCTGGCCAGTTATAATGGTGGTGCGCACCATATCCGTGATGCCATGAACCTGGCTAAGCGCGACGGCCGCAACCCACACCGCTGGAGCGAGGTGGCGCCTTATGTGCTGAAGCTGAGTCAGCCCCGCTATTATAACGACCCCATCGTAAAATATGGTTATATGCGTGGTTCGGAGACGGTGGATTACGTGCAGCGAATCCGTCAGCGTCATGCGGGTTATCAGGGTGTGAAATCGCCTCACATGGGATTCCACGGAGTAGGCAAGCCCCGCAAAGCCGAACAGCGAAAGAATAAGTACGACATAAAGAATTAGGCACGGATTAACACGGCTTTAATAAATTAAAGACACGGCTATAGTTGCAATGCTAAAGCCGTGTCTTTTTTATAAAAAAGCCGTGTTAATCCGTGCCTAAAAAATATTATTTCTGAACGGGAATCTTGTCCACGCGCTTCTGGTGGCGGCCACCTTCGAAGCTGGCGGTGAAGAACTCGTCCATAATCTTGCGAGCCATGTTATTGTCGATGAAACGGCCTGGCATTACCAGTACGTTGGCATCGTTGTGCTGACGGATGAGATGTGCAATCTCGGGAATCCAGCACAATCCGGCGCGCACCTGCTGGTGCTTGTTCAGGGTGATTGAGATACCCTCGCCACTGCCACAGATGGCAATACCGGGATAAACCTCGCCACTCTCGATACCCTCGGCCAGTGCGTGTCCGAAATCGGGATAATCTACACTGGCATCGCTCCATGTACCATAGTCCTTAACGGGATAACCCTTCTCCTCCAGGTACTGGAGCACAAACTGCTTTAAAGCGAAGCCTGCGTGATCGCAAGCAACTCCAACTGTCTTTACTTCCATAGTTATAATTTATTTAAGAGGCACGGATTAACACTGCCTTATTTTTATAAGCACACAGCTCTTTTCAAGTAGAAAGCCGCGTCTTTTTATATAAAGCCGTGTTAATCCGTGCCAAATTATTACTTAAGCAAGCAGAGCCTTTACCTGCTTGTAAACATTCTCGCCGGTGAAGCCGAGCTTCTCGTCGAGCACCTTGTAAGGAGCTGAGAAACCGAAGCTCTCCAGACCCCATACGGTACCGTCGGCACCTACCAGACCCTCGAGGTTAACGGGCAGACCAGCGGTGAGACCGAACTTCTTAACACCTGCGGGCAGTACGCTCTGCTGATACTCCTTGCTCTGGCTGCGGAACAATCCCTCAGAAGGAACGCTAACCACGCGAACCTTAACGCCATCCTCGCGGAGCAGCTTAGCACCAGCCTCGAGGGTAGAAACCTCGGAACCTGAAGCCAACAGGATTACATCGAACTTCTCATCGCTACCAGCTACAACGTAAGCACCCTTAGTGGCCTGGTTGTAGTCGTTGCCCTCAGGCAGCATGTCGATATTCTGACGAGAGAAGATAAGAGCTGTAGGAGTATCAACATTCTCCATAGCCATGCGCCAGCAAACGGTGGTCTCCTCGGCATCGGCAGGACGAACTACCAATACAGAGTTCTTACCGTGGTGGTTCTTCAGCTTCTCCATCAGACGGATCTGTGCCTCCTGCTCAACAGGCTCGTGGGTAGGACCATCCTCACCTACGCGGAAGGCATCGTGAGTCCAGATGAACTTAACAGGCAGCTCCATGAGGGCAGCCATACGTACGGCGGGCTTCATGTAATCAGAGAATACAAAGAAGGTACCGCATGCGGGGATAACACCACCGTGCAGAGCCATACCAATGCAGCAGCAAGCCATGGTGAGCTCGGCTACACCTGCCTCGAAGAAGGCACCGCTGAAGTCGCCACGAACCAGGTCGTGAGTCTTCTTCAAGAAACCGTCGGTCTTATCTGAGTTGCTCAGGTCGGCTGATGCACAAATCATGTTGGGAACCTGCTCAGCGAGAGCTGACAGAACAGTAGCGCTGGCACCACGTGTAGCAGCACCTGCCTTCTGCTCAACCTTGCTCCAGTCGATAACAGGAGCCTTGCCGCTGAACCACTCCTCGAGCTGCTTGGCCTGCTCGGGGTGACCCTTAGCCCACTCAGCCTTCTCGGCATAGCGCTCAGCTACAATCTTCTTCAGCTCCTCGGCACGCTTTGCGTACATCTCCTGAACCTCGGGGAAGATCTGGAATGGGTTCTCGGGATCGGCACCCAGGTTCTTCATGGTGTTGATGTAAGCATCGCCACCGAGAGGAGCACCGTGAGTAGCGCAGTTGCTCTCGTATGAGCTGTTGTCAGCCTTACGGGCACCCTTACCCATTACACAGTGACCGATGATGAGTGATGGGCGATCCTTCTCGGCCTGAGCCTTCTTGATGGCCTCGCGAATCTGGTCAACATCGTTACCGTTAATCTTCTGTACAAACCAGCCCCATGCCTCGTACTTCTTGGCGGTATCCTCGCAGGTAACCACCTCGGTCTTGGTAGAGAGCTGAATATCGTTAGCGTCGTAGAACATGATGAGGTTGTCGAGTCCCAGGTTACCAGCGATACGACCAGCACCCTGTGAAATCTCCTCCTGTACACCACCGTCAGAGATGTAGGCGTAGATAGTCTGGTTCATGACGTTGCCCAGACGAGCCTTCAGGAACTTAGCGGCGATGGCAGCACCTACTGCGAAACAGTGACCCTGACCAAGAGGACCAGAGGTGTTCTCGATTCCGCGCTCAATCTCGCGCTCGGGGTGACCTGGAGTTACTGAGCCCCACTGGCGCAGGTTCTTCAGATCCTCGAGAGTGTACTTGCCGATCAGGGCGAGCTGGCTGTACAGCATTGGAGCCATGTGACCTGGATCGAGGAAGAAACGGTCGCGACCCTCCCATGCGGGATTCTCGGGATCGTAAACCAGGAACTCACTGTAAAGGGTGTTGATGAAATCAGCACCGCCCATAGCACCGCCGGGGTGTCCCGACTTAGCCTTCTCAACCATCGAAGCAGCAAGGATACGGATATTATCCGCTGCCATGTTCATAACTTTGTTGTCGTTCATAATGAATAATTAATTGAAAAACGTTAAATTTGGGGGCAAAGATACAAAATTATTCCGAAACAAATCACGGTTTCGGAATAATTATTTGATTTGGAGCAAAAAATTATTGTAATTTTACACTTATTGCTTGGAAACTCCTATCTCAACCTTAGTTTTGTCAGTCAAGGATGGCATTCGACAGGTAACGGTACGTGTCTCGCCTGGGGCCAGCGTCAGGTAGTTGTCGCTCCAGTAGGCGGGGCAAATCAGCTCGCCCTGGTTCTTGGCTGTTAAGCGAATCATAAACGCCACCTTATCGGTAGGATTGCTTATTTGTACCTGGTAGCCATCGTTAGTGGGAGTGGTGGTAAGCTTTACATCGGTGGTACACAGGCTGTCGAGCATGGCATACGAGGCGTACTTGGTGATAGGGGTGTGTACCCAGGTGGTCTTGTCCCAATCGTACGTATCCTTCTCGCTTACAATAAAATACTCGTTGGTGATGTCGTCGCCCAGCTTCAGCAGCAGGAAGGCGGCAGGGGCCTGGGCCATATCGATATCAAACACCTTGGTTACCATGCCGGGGGCTATCTCAATCTCCTGGCTGTCGTCGGTGCTCTTGTCGCCTCTCAGCAGTTGCATGCGGGCTGTGGCCTTGGCGGGGTGCAGCGTCTCGTTAACGGCATACACGGCCTTGGTGTAGTAGTCGTAAATCAGCTGCACTGGGGCGTTGGCTTTCTTTACACCGTAGTAGGCGGCATTGGGCTGTTTGTAGTAGTCGTACAACTGCCAGTAAATGCCTGGGCGTGAGCTGTTCAGCATCCACTGGATGATGCCTGTGGTGTGTGGCAATCTTACTCGGAAACTCTCGAACATTGCCTTGGTGCTCTCGTAGTTCAGCATGTCGGCACGGCGCAGGTACTCGTCGATATCCTTGGCCTCGCTAAAGCGGTTGCGAATCACCTCGTTCAGCTGTTTCAGCGAGTTCATGTCGCTGCCCGATGCGGTACACAGGATGTTCCAGCGCTGGTCGATGGGGAAGAGGTTGGGGCCTAACATCTTCTGCAGCGACTCTTTTACAGGCAACTGGGCGCCGATACCCGTCTCAGTATTGAATCCGAATGCGCCTCCAGGAGCATCTGGCAGATACCAGTAGCTGGGACCCACATACTCGTACGGACCAGCCATCTTGGTGCCTGAAGGACCAGATATCTCGCTCGTCTGATCCTTGGCCGAAATCAGGTATTGGCGATCGTCCTCGGTGCTCAGGAACTGCTGATATTTTTTCTCCAGTTCGGGCTTGGGCAGCATGTCGCTACCTACAAACCAGCCGATGATGGATGGGTGATAGCGCAGCCACATCACCTGATCCTCGAACGAACGGGCTATCAGGTCGATATTCTCTGGGCTCAGTATGCCGCCGTACAGCTCGTCGCAGGGCGAGCCGATATAGTCCTCCCACTCCCAGTGACAGCTCCAGCCCACCAGGATAAAGAGTCCCAGCTCGTCGCACAGGTCGTACAGGTTCTGCGAGGTGCCCCAGAAACCCTCCAGGCGCACGGTGTTCATATTCATGTCGCGCACATACTCCAGTTGCTGGCGATTACTCTCGGGTGTGTCGCGCAGATAGATATCATCGGTCCAACCGGCACCACGCAGCAGCACGGGCTGTCCATTCAGCGAAAAGGCGCGGTAACCCTCGTCGGTGAGGTAGCTTTTTATCTCGCGAATACCAAATCGCACATCTTCGAAATCCGAAATTTTGTGGTCCTCGGCAAACTCAATGTGCAAATCACACAGTTCGGGCTTGCCCATGTTGTGGCACCACCACAATTTTGGGTTTTTGATATGTATCTCGGTAGGACTCACAAAGCGTTTCTTCTCGCCAGGAGCCAGACTTACGCGGTAGTTGAACTTCTGTCCGTCGGCAGTACCCTGCACGGTGCCTTCGACGGGCTTGTCCGACAGGTTGCGCAGTTCGGTGGCGATGGTGAGCCAGGCCTCGTTCAGCGTTTCGGTGTTTACACGCGAACGTACGGCTGAGTGCGACAGGGCCACATTGCCGCAGGTTTTTACACGCACCTCGCGGTAGATACCCATGTTCTCGTCGGCAGGGCGCGGATTCCAGTCGGCAAAACCGATGTTGGGTTCGCCGGGCTGTGCACGAAACACCTCAACCTCCAGCTTGTTTTGTTTGGCAATCTCGTTGGTTACATCAAACTCAAACTGTCGGAACGCGCCGTACATCTCCTTGCTGTTGGCTATCTGCTTGCCGTTAAGCCATACGTTGGCGCGGTAGCTGATACCGTCGAAGTTCAGCACCGCATGTTCTCCCTCGTTGAGTGGTTGCAACTCAAAAGTGGTGCGGTACTTCCAGCTTTTATCAAACTGTGTTTTGTTAATCCTGGCATAGTCGTCGGCAGTAAGTGCTTCGGGTTCTATGCCGTTGGCAGTGAGCGTACCCATCAGGGTGCCAGGCACTTGGGCTGGTATCCAACCATCGGGTGTTTCTACCTCCCAGTTCATATCCAATGTCTTATGCTCGGTACATGCAGCAGCCACAACCGCCAGCATCCCCGCCGCCAAAATAGTTTTAAATTTCATATTTTAATGTTAATACTTCGTATTGAGCCTGCTCACGCTCGACAAAGCCCAAGCAAGCTTGGCTCTGTTCTCGCTTAATCGCAGCCTTTAATGTTAATGTTTAATGTTTAATGTAAAGCTGCGGCTCCCAGCATGGCAGCGTTTGGTAAGGTTGATGGCTGGATGCGGGTGGCAGCTACGTTCTCGGGGTAGGGGAAGGTGCTGAGTTGCTGGCGCATGGGCGCTTCGTAAAGTGCGAATGCGTTGGCTATGCCGCCACCGATGATGATGGCTTCGGGGGCATAGGTAAACAGCACCGCCTTCATCAGGTTGCCTACATGCGTGCCAAACTCCTGCCACACAGCCAGTGCCTCCTTGTCGCCAGCCAAAGCCAACTTGGCAAAGTTAGCACCTGTGTCGCCATGCAGCTTACTGAAGAATCGGCTACTGCAGTAAAACTCGTAGTCGGCATCCAGATAGGGCAGCGAACCTATCTCGCCAGCACCTGTATTCACACCGTTATACAGCTTGCCATCGATGATGATACCTGCGCCAATGCCGGTACCTATCGTCAGGCCCACCATATTCTGTGTGCCCTTGCCCTCGCCATAGCGCCAGGCACCCAAGGCAAAGCAGTTGGCATCGTTGTTAACGGCTACGGGCACACTAAAGTCGTTTTCGAGAATCTCCTTCAGATGTACCTCCTGCCACGAGGGGATATTAGCCACATTATATACGATGCCCTGCTGGCAATCTACCACCGAAGGCACACCCACACCAATGCCCGTTACCTCGGGGCGCATCAGCTGGGAAATCTGTCGCTTCAGTTGGGCAAGCACCACCTCCTCGGGCTCCTGTGCGGGGCAGGGCTCTATCACGGTATCAACCACCGTGGCGCCATCGGTCAGTCCAACACGCATGTTGGTACCGCCTAAATCAATCGCTATTTTCATCTTTATAGGTTACGTTTGCTTGTTTCAAAATGTTACGATAATAGGCCGAAACATCCTTCCAATGGTAGAAGGGGTAGCAGTCGGTTGGGATGGGGATGGATGTCTCGTTCTCGTTCATCAGGAATTTAACCAGGATATCATCCGAGCCCTGCTTGCGGAAGAAGATAAGCTGCACGTTACCTGCCATGGGGATGAGTCGGAACAGGGCAAATGTGTTGTGCAGATTCTCCATATCCTGCGTGCCACCCAGGGCCTCTTTTACACCTAATATATATGAGAAAGGTAGCAGCACGCTGTCGTGACCGAAGCGAAGGCGCACCTGTTTCTTACCCGAAGCTATCATGAGGTCGGCCTCGTCGAGGAAGTTCTTCAGCAGCGGATAGATGGCGTAGTAGTTGGGGCGCGAACCAGGCATCAATCCCTCCCACAGGCACCAGCTGGCATTGTAAACATAAAAGCCGTCGATAAGTTCGTCGGTGGTAAACAGATCGTTGAACGACAGATTCAACTCGGGCAGACAATGCATGTTCGAGGCGATGTTCCATAAGCCATCAGCCAGCTTGTAGCCATCCACAAATCCTTCCAGTTGTTTGGGATCCTTAAACAGCATCTGCATCTGGTAGCGTCCGTTCAGCTTTTCGTGGCGGAACTTATCCAGCTTGTCGTACAGATGTCCGTCGATACCTTTCTTGGGGATGAAAATACTGTCGTTGGGTATCAGGTAGTACATGTCGTGTTCGCTGGCATCCATTGTGATGCTGAGCTTTGGATTCATGCTCTTCAGTTCCTGACAGAAGTTAGCCATCGAGAGCATGCAGCGACGAACGGTTGATGAGTTGGCTTTTACCTCAACGGGCTGCATCAGCAGTTGTTGGTAGTTGGTAGCCAGTCGGTGGGCTATGCCCTGATGCTGTCGGGCACCCAGCTTAGTCAGGTCGCCATCGCGATGCCATGCATCGGCAGCAGCCAGTTTTACACGTTGCAGTACCTCTACGCCTTTGGGTGTAAGCCAGCCGCGCGCCTGGGCGGTATCCATCTTGCCAATCACGTATTTGTAGGCATTGTCGTCGGTCATATAGCGGGCACCGTGACGGCCGTAATGACTCACGTAGAATGGTTCGTACCCAGCAGGTGCAGGCGTTACTGTTCCCTTGGGCAGGGGGTAATTGCAATAGTTGCCGGTAGCCAACTCCATGTTAGCCAACAGTTCGGCCTTTGATGTCTGGGCCTGCATGGGCGCACAGAGCATCGTAGCTGTAAAAGCACAGATAAAGGTTTGTTTTAAATGATTCATAAACTGTTTTGAATAGTTGATTTGTGGCGCAAATATACATTATTTTTCTATAAGGTGGTGCATTTTTTTAGTTTTTTTTGTATCTTTGCCGGCATATTATATTAATAAGGTATAAAGATTATGAAGATAGCGATTGTACAAAACGATATACGTAGCAACGATTTTTCTGAGAATCTGGAGCATCTTGAAACGTTGATAGATCAGCATCCGGATGCTGATATGTTTGTGCTGCCTGAAACCTTTGCCACAGGCTTTATGCCCGAGGGCGGTGTAGGAGGCTCGGATTATACGGGTTATGATATTTTGCAGTGGATGGGGACCAAGGGGTTTCTGTATGATGCTGCCGTAGTAGGAAGTGTGGCTACTAAGGATGACGCTGGACAGCTGCGTAACCGTTTGTATTTTGTTCGCCCCGATGGCAAGGACGAGTATTACGACAAGCGCCATCTGTTTACGTTTGCCGGCGAAACCAGGGATTACGTGCCAGGCGATCGCCGTGTGATAGCAGAGTGGGGTGGTGTGCGTTTCCTGCTGCAGGTGTGCTACGATTTGCGATTCCCTGTTTTTTCGCGTTCGCGTGGCGATTACGATGCCATCATCTATGTAGCCAACTGGCCCGAACAGCGTCAGGATGTTTGGCAAACCTTACTGAAGGCGCGTGCCATCGAGAACCAGTGCTATGTGATAGGCGTAAACCGTGTGGGTAGCGACGGCACCTGTAAGTATATAGGTGGTTCGGTGGTGATTGATGCCTATGGCCGCACCATCGCCCAGTGTGCCGATGGTGAGGAGGGTATTGCTACCGTTGAACTCGACATGGAACAGCTGCAGCGTTTCCGTAAGAAGTTCCCTGTGCTGGACGATGCCGACAAGTTTAATGTTCTCTGATGCTTTTTGGTTCTACGTGAACGGCGATGTGTGTTTCGGCGCCGTAGTGCTCGCGTAGAATGTTTTCTACCTCTTCGCTCTTGTTGTGAGCCTCGCGCAGACTGATGTCATCGTCCATCAGTATGTGCAACTCTATGGCGTAGTGGTTGCCCAAACGGCGCGTGTGCAGATCGTGTGGCTCTGTAACGCCAGGTATCGATCCTGCCAGCTGCAGAATCTCGCTCTCAACCTCATCGGGCAGCGAATGCTCCATCAGGTCGCCAATGCCATTACGCAGCAGGTCTATCGCCACCTTAATAATAAATAGGCCCACGATGATACCTGCCATGGGATCGAGCACCGTCCATCGTTCACCTAAGAAGATGGCGCCACCAATGCCGATGGCTGTGCCTATACTCGACAGGGCATCGCTGCGGTGGTGCCAGGCGTTGGCCTCTACTGCCTGCGAGTTCAGCTTGCGGGCCTGCACCATCGAGTAGTGGAACACCGCCTCCTTGAGTACAATCGACAGCAGCGCTGCCCAGAGTGCCAGCAGGCCTGGTGCCTCTAAGGTGCCGCCCTGTGCCCAATGGATAATTTTTGTGAGTGCGCTGTACACAATGCCTACAGCTACTATCAGTAGTGCCAACCCAATCAGTGTGGTGGCCAGCGTTTCGTATTTACCATGCCCGTACTCGTGCGATTTGTCGGTAGGCTTGCCGCTGATGCGCACAAACACCAGCACGATGATATCTGTGACAAAGTCGGACAGCGAGTGCACCGCATCGGCAATCATTGCCGCACTATGTCCCACAATGCCCGCCACAAACTTAAACAGCAGTAGCACCACATTCACCGCGCCACCCACCATTGTTACCTTATATATCTCTTTATTCCTTTCCATTGTAGTGCAAAAGTAGTAAATTGATAGCAAATAGCAAAAAAAACTGCGATTTATTTGTCAGATAGAAATAAAAACATTACTTTTGCAGCGCAAAATTAAATATTCGGGGTGCTGAGGCATGTGCCAAAGCTGAGAAAATACCCATAGAACCTGATACGGGTAATGCCGTCGGAGGAATGCAATATGAAAGTAAGGATTAACAACAAACAACACGAGACGCAAGCCAAAACTGTATCCGAGCTTGCCGCCCAATTGCAGTTGCCCGCCAAAGGTGTGGCAATAGCTATCGATAATGAGTTGAAACCGCGCACTACTTGGGATGACACCATCCTGCAAGAGGGCGCCACTATCACTATTATCAAAGCTGCATGCGGGGGGTAAGGGCTATGTTACAGTTTATATCTCACTACACCGATAAGTATAGCTATCTGGACAGCATCCGCCTTGCCTTGCAGGGTGGTTGCCGATGGATACAGCTGCGCATGAAGGACGCTACCGACGATGAGGTGCGCCCCGTTGCGATTGAGGCCCAGAAGCTATGTAAGCAGTATGGCGCTACGTTTATTATCGACGATCGCGTGGCATTAGTAAAGGAGTTGCAGGCCGATGGTGTGCATCTGGGTAAGAACGATATGCCCATTAGCGAGGCACGCCGCCAGTTAGGTCCCGATTATATCATAGGTGGAACTGCTAACACCATATGGGATGTAAAAGCCCATTATGCGGCTGGTGCCGACTACATTGGCTGTGGCCCCTTCCGCTTTACTACCACCAAGCAGAAGTTGTCGCCGGTACTAGGTCTGGATGGCTACCGACGGATTATCATCGAGATGCGTGCGGCGCATATCGACATACCCATTGTGGCTATCGGCGGCATTACCAAGGACGATATACCCGCCATACTGGCTACCGGCATCACCGGCATTGCCCTGAGTGGTACAGTGCTAAGGGCTGCGAACCCCATTGACGAAATGAAACACTTAACAAACATAGTTAATCATGAGTAAATTAGTAATTGCAGGACGGGAGTTTAACTCTCGTTTGTTTCTGGGCACAGGCAAGTTTAACAACAATGCGCTGATGGCCCAGGCTATCGAGGCTTCGGGATCGGAGATGGTTACCGTTGCCATGAAACGTGTGGAACTCGACGACAAGAACGACGATTTGCTGACACACATCACCCAGAACCCACGTATACAACTGCTACCCAATACCTCGGGTGTGCGTAATGCTGAAGAGGCGGTGTTTGCTGCCCAGATGGCCCGCGAGGCCTTTGGCACCAACTGGTTGAAGTTGGAGATACACCCCGACCCACGCTACTTGTTGCCCGACTCGGTTGAGACCCTGAAGGCCACCGAGCAGTTGGTAAAACTGGGCTTTGTGGTGCTGCCATACTGCCAGGCCGACCCTACGCTGTGTAAGCATCTGGAAGAGGCTGGTGCAGCTACTGTCATGCCACTGGCTGCCCCCATCGGTACCAACAAGGGTTTGAGAATGAAGGATTTTCTGCAGATTATCATCGACCAGGCCACGGTGCCTGTAGTGGTTGATGCCGGTATCGGTGCCCCCAGTCATGCTGCCGAGGCCATGGAGATGGGTGCCGACTGCGTGCTGGTGAATACCGCCATTGCCGTTGCAGGCGATCCCGTAAAAATGGCTGATGCCTTCCGTCAGGCTGTCATCGCCGGTCGCCAGGCCTTCGAGGCAGGCTTAGGAGCCATCGCCGACAATGCCGAGGCCTCAAGTCCATTAACCGCTTTTCTTAATGTTTAATGTTTAATGTTTAATTTTTAATGATAAACGATCACAAGGCCTATGCTCAGAGAGAGAAGGCCTATATGCAAGGAAATTTGTATCCTGATGTAAAGGTGGGTATGACCAAGGTGAACCTGACACCAACGGTGACGAAGGATGCCGACGGCAAAACCCACGTAGAGAAGAACGAACCAGTGTATATCTACGATACCAGCGGTCCTTATACCGACCCCAACTATACGGTTGACCTGAAGAAGGGACTGCCACCCATGCGCCAGCAGTGGATTGCCGATCGTGCTAAGAAAGGTCAGGGCATCACCCAGATGGCGTGTGCTAAGGCAGGCATCATCACTCCCGAGATGGAGTATGTGGCCATTCGCGAAAACATGAACTGCCAGGCACTGGGTATCGAGAGTCATATCACTCCCGAATACGTACGCCAGGAGGTGGCACGCGGACGTGCCGTTATCCCCGCTAACATCCATCACCCCGAGAGCGAGCCGATGATTATCGGACGCAACTTTGCGGTGAAAATCAATACCAATATCGGTAACTCGGCCACTACATCCAGCATCGACGAAGAGGTAGACAAGGCCGTATGGTCGTGCAAGTGGGGTGGCGACACGCTGATGGACCTTTCGACGGGAAATAACATTCACGAAACCCGCGAGTGGATTCTGCGTAACTGTCCTGTACCCGTAGGCACCGTGCCCATCTATCAGGCTTTGGAAAAGGTGGATGGCAAGGTGGAAGACCTCTCGTGGGAGGTGTATCGCGACACACTCATCGAACAGTGCGAGCAGGGTGTGGATTACTTTACCATCCATGCCGGCATCCGTCGCCACAACGTGCACCTGGCCGATAGCAGATTGTGCGGTATCGTGAGTCGTGGCGGTAGCATTATGAGCAAGTGGTGCCTGCTGCATGATAAGGAGAGCTTCCTGTATGAGCACTTTGATGATATCTGCGATATTGTGGCCAAATACGATGTAGCCCTGTCGCTGGGCGATGGTTTGCGCCCTGGCTGTACAGCCGATGCCAACGATGCCGCCCAGTTTGCCGAGCTCGACACCATGGGCGAGCTGGTGGTACGTGCCTGGGAAAAGAATGTGCAGGCCTTTATCGAGGGTCCCGGACATGTGCCCATGCATAAAATCAAGGAGAACATGGAGCGCCAGTTGGAGAAGTGCCACGAGGCACCATTCTACACCCTCGGACCTATTGTTACCGATATCGCTCCTGGCTACGATCATATTACCAGTGCCATCGGTGGTGCGCAGATAGCCTGGCTGGGAACTGCCATGCTCTGTTACGTAACCCCCAAGGAGCATCTGGCCCTGCCTAATAAGGACGATGTGCGCGCAGGTATCATTGCCTATAAGATAGCTGCCCATGCAGCCGACCTGGCAAAGGGACACCCCGGTGCCACCATCCGCGACAACGCCCTGTCGAAGGCCCGTTTCGATTTCCGTTGGCGCGATCAGTTCCACCTGTCGTTGGATCCCGAACTGGCGCTGCAGTATTTCACCGAGGCTGGCCATACCGATGGCGAGTACTGCACCATGTGCGGACCAAACTTCTGCGCTGCCAAGCTCACTCACGATTTGAGGAAGATTAAACATTAAACATTAAACATTAAAGATTAAACATTAAACTTTGATGGAACTCAGTCGTGAACAATGTAGGCGTTATAACCGCCACTTGATACTGGAAGGTTTCGGACCTGAGGCACAAAGCAAGTTGCTGCAGGCCAAGGTGCTGCTGGTGGGGGCAGGGGGCTTAGGCTCGCCTGTGGCCCTGTACCTGGCGGCAGCTGGTGTGGGCACCATCGGTGTGGTGGATGGCGATACTGTGAGTATCACCAACCTGCAGCGCCAGGTGCTGCACAGCACGCCCGATGTGGGGCGTCCCAAGGTGGATGTGGCCAAGGAGCGCATGCTGGCCATCAACCCCGATGTGCAGGTTGAAACCTACGAATACTATCTGAGCGAGGCCAACGCCATGGAGCTGATAGAGCCCTACGATTTCGTGATCGACGGTACCGACAACTTTGCCCCCAAGTATCTGGTAAACGATGCCTGTGTGATGCTGGGCAAGGCCTTTACCATGGGTGGTATCAGCAAATATAGCGGACAGCTGATGACCCATGTGCCCGGTTCGGCCTGCTACCGTTGCTTGTTCCCCGAGCCCCCTGCCAAGCAGGATGTGGAGACCTGCGCCATGGTGGGCGTGTTAGGCTCGATAGCTGGCATGTTAGGTACCGTGCAGGCCACCGAGTGCTTGAAATACTTAGCTGGGGTGGGCCAGTTGCTCACCAACAGTATGCTTACCTTCGATGCCCTCAGCATGCAGTGGCAGCGCTTCGACTTTGGCAAGCGTGAAAGCTGCGAACTCTGTGGCACTCACCCTTCGATACACCAGTTGAAGGAGTATGCTTTCAAACCCTGTAAATCAAAATAAACGAAAAAATGTTTAGTGACGAACTTAAAAACATTAGTTGGCAGGAAACCACCGAGCGCATAGCCAGCATGACCGATGCCGATGTGCGCCGCGCCTTAGGCAAGAGTCGCTGCGATGTGAACGACTTTATGGCCCTGCTATCGCCTGCAGCCGAACCTTACTTAGAGCAGATGGCCCGACTCTCGCGTAAATACACCGAGGAGCGTTTCGGGCGCACCATGTCGATGTTTATCCCGCTGTATATCACCAACTCGTGTTCCAACTCGTGTGTGTACTGCGGCTTTCATCGCGAAAACCCGATGGCACGCACCATCCTGACACCCGAACAGATTGAGGACGAGTACCGTGCTATCAAGCAGTTGGCACCTTTCGAGAACATCCTGCTGGTAACAGGCGAGAATCCTGCCAAGGCGGGAGTGCCTTATCTGGCAAAAGCCATCGATATTGCCAAGCGCTACTTCTCGAACATCAAGATCGAGGTGATGCCGCTGAAGATGGAGGAATACCGCGAGCTGACCCACCACGGACTGAACGGTGTGATCTGCTTTCAGGAAACCTACAACCGCGAGCACTACCAGCTGTACCACCCACGCGGCATGAAGAGCCGTTTTGAATGGCGTTGCGACGGGTTCGACCGTATGGGGCAGGCTGGTGTACACTCTATCGGTATGGGTGTGCTGATTGGACTGGAGAAAGAGTGGCGCACCGATGTAACCATGATGGCGCACCACCTGCGCTATCTGCAAAAGCACTATTGGCGCACCAAGTACAGCATTAACTTTCCCCGTATGCGCCCGGCCCAGAACGAGGGATTCCAGCCTAACTGCTTTATGACTGATCGCGAACTGGCACAAGCCACGTTTGCCATGCGTATCTTCGACCACGATGTCGACATCTCGTACAGTACCCGCGAACCCGCTTACATCCGCGACAACATGTGTACCTTAGGCGTAACCACCATGTCGGCCGAGAGCCATGTGAACCCTGGTGGCTACCACACCTATCCACAGGCTTTGGAGCAGTTTACGGTTAGCGATGAGCGTACGGCTAAGGTGATTAACACCCGATTGAAGGAACTGGGTCGCGAGCCCGTTTGGAAGGATTGGGATGCCTCGTTCGACATGTGTAAAAAGTGTGTATGATTATCGTTATTACACGCCCTGATTTCTTCGAGGGCGAAGCCGAAAAGATTGCCCAGCTGCTGCAAAGCGGCAGGGCCGATCTGGTACATATACGTAAACCTAAAGCCAGCCAGAGCGAGGTAGAGCAGCTATTATTTTCCATTCCCACAGAGCTCTACTCGCGTCTGGTATTACACGATCATCACTCGCTGGCCATCAAGTATGGCTTGCGAGGGGTGCATCTTAACAGTCGTAACCCCGAGCCGCCAGCAGGGTGGAGTGGGGCAGTAAGCATCTCGTGCCACACCCTGAGCGAGCTGTCGGAGTGCCGCCGAAAGCCTTATGCCTACATGAGTCTGAGTCCTATCTTCGATAGCATTTCTAAGCGGGGCTATTACTCTACGTTTACCCCCGACGTCATCGCTGCAGCCCACAAGGCAGGCCTGATTGATGAACGGGTGATGGCACTGGGCGGCATTACATTCGATAAAATAACTGAAGTTGAAAAAATGGGCTTTGGAGGAGCCATGATCCTCGGCGACGCATGGAGGTAGTATTATCAATAGCCGGTAGCGACCCATCGGCAGGTGCCGGCATTCAGCAGGATCTTAAAACCATCACGGCCCATGGCTGTTATGGGGCTACGGTGATTACATCTGTCACCGCGCAAAACACGTTAGGCGTACAGAGCGCCATGCCTGTGCCACCCGAAGTAGTGGGCCAGCAGTTACGTGCCGTATTGAGCGATCTGGAGCCTAAGGCCATCAAGATTGGTATGCTGCCTGATGCCGAGGTGGCTCAGGTGGTAGCCGACGAACTGCACACCTATCTGGCGCAGCACCCCGTGCCGGTGGTTTACGATTCCGTGATGGTATCCACCAGCGGCTATCCGCTGATGGCCCCCGAGGCCATCCAGTTAGTGGTTAATCAGTTGTTCCCACTCTGTACACTCATCACCCCCAACCTGCCCGAAACTAACCGCCTGCTGCAACTCATCGAAAAGCCCGTCTCCTCGTCGTTTGTACAGGTGGCTGGCGAAACCCTGGCGCGGCATTTCGGTTGCGCTTTCCTGCTCAAGGGTGGGCATGCCGATAAGCCGCAGATGATAGATCTGCTGTTTGAGTGCGATGGCAACGTGAGCACTTTTGCCACCGAACGTATCGCTACCAGCAATCTGCACGGTACGGGCTGCACGCTCTCGTCGGCCATTGCATCCAACTTAGCCTTAGGTCACCCGCTACCCGAGGCGGTGGGTAAAGCCAAGCAGTTTATTACCGAGGCTATCCGCAAGTCGGCAGCTATCCGTATCGGGCATGGTAACGGTCCGCTACAGATGCCGTAACTTTCAGGACATCAAAAAAGGACACCCTCCGTTACCGGATGGATGTCCTACTATCCCATGGATTAGAATTATATAAATCTCTCTTTTTACTTGTTCAGACCGCGGTTGTTGAGTGTGATGTTCAACAACATGAGGTACTTCTTCATCTGCTCGGCGTTCAGAACGCGTCTCATGCGCTTAACATCAGTGTTGATGGCGTCCTTAACCATAGCCTCGCGATCAGCATTACCATACTGTGCAGCATAAGTCATCTCGGTGCTGAACACGTGGTGAATGTTCTCAACGGCAGCCTTCTGCTCGTCGGCCAGCTTCAGAGCGTCAGAGAGCTTGTTGATATTGATATCCATCTTATAAGCCTCTACGTTTGCTACAGCGTTAGTGTTCTCACCCTCGGCAAATGCGGTTGTCATACTCAGCATTGCAACTAATGTCAAAATCATCTTTTTCATCTTTTTACCCTTTCTTAATTTTACTCAGTCGGCCTTTCACGGTCGGCCTACTTTAAACATTTTTGTTATCCTTTGTTTCTTTTTGACGGTGCAAAGGTACGGCGACTTTTTGAATTAAACAAGCATTTTTATCTAATTGTGTGCGAACACAACGCTTTTATTGATACAAATCAGTTTATTGATTCAGGTCAACGATAGATACAAAAAGTCCGCCTACGAATGCAGACGGACTCTCTGTTTGTTAATACTTAATACTTTATTTAGCAGTTGTAGATGGACGTGCAGGCATAGGACCGAAGCTGAATGCGGGCAGCTTCGACTTCTCGGGCTGGCCTAAGAACGAAGCCTCGGCATCCTTCTCGTCAAGCTTGAATACCATAAACTTGGTGCTCTTGGCGGTGCAAGGTGTCCAGGCACCACCCTTAGGACCGTTAGGATCGCTGTACTTTACAAAGTTGGTCCAAGCGGTAAGCATCTTCTCACTCAGATCCCAGTCGCCCTTAGTCCAGGGGCGCCAGCAGTGCTTCAGACTCTTGAATACAAACCACAGGTCGCTTGAGTGGAAAGCACCCTTCAGGCGCTGGGTTACTTCGGGATGACTGCCATCATCGGGCAATGGACGTGCAAACTGGTAGGCCCAAGCCTTACCGCCCTTCTGCTCGCGAACCTTACAGAACTCGGCAATGTTGGGTGCCATGTTACCCATATCATCCAGTGTAAAGCCAATCATATAAGGTACGTCGGCCAGTGTGCCCTGGCGGGTGGCATCGTCAAAGCTCTTCTCGCTTACGTAGCCATCAATCATAGGCATGAATGGCAGTCCGCGCATAAATGGGAAACCGCCAGCCTGCTGCTGTCCGTCGTTGTTCACCTGATAGTACAGGGTAGGCAGGGCAAAGATAGTCTCGGTACTGGCGGCACGCATCTTCTGCAGGTCGGTCAGTCCAGCCCAGTCGAACACCTTCTTGGCGTTAGCCTCGGCCTCCTGTACGGTACCGCCACTGTAGCGGCCACCCATCATGTTACCGTTGGCATCGGGAATGCTCAGTCCCTGGGCACTCATAATCACAGCCTTGTGGAACAAGCCGCGGGCCAGGGGACTCTCGCACAGTGTACGTACGCTACCACCACCGGCGCTCTGTCCGAAGATAGTTACGTTATTGGGGTCGCCACCAAACTGGGCGATATTCTTCTTAATCCACTTCAGGGCCTCAATCTGGTCAAGGATACCATAGTTACCCGATACGTGGTTGGGGCTCTCGGCTGCCAGTGCAGGGTGGGTGAGGAATCCGAATACCCCCAGACGGTAGTTGATAGATACCAGCACTACATCCTTGGCACCCCATTCCTGTCCGTCGAACTCAGGTTCCGAACCGAAACCCTCGCGATAGCCACCACCGTGAATCCACAGGGCTACGGGCAGCTTCTTGTTCACATCGCCAGGCGCCTTGGTCCATACGTTCAGGTACAGACAGTCCTCGCTAAAGGCAGCCTCCTTACCATAACCCCACTCAGTGTAGTAGCCACCGGTATATTGGATGGCCTGATAGCTGGGTCGACCGAAGGTATCACAAACCTTCACACCCTTCCAGGGAACGATGGGCTGTGGTGCTTTCCAACGGTTCTCCTTGATAGGAGGTGCAGCATAAGGAATGCCACGATACACAAAAACTTCGGGATGATCGTCGGCCAGGATGCCTTGCACCTTGCCACCTTCGATTGTTAGAACTGGGTTTTCTGCAGCACCTGCAGACACTGCTACTAAGAGCAGGAGAGACATGAATAGTTTTCTCATAATTATTGGTTTTGTTGATAATAACTAATGGTTCCTATTTTATTCAGGTTTATTTATTGACGTAGCGTGCGACAAAAGGTTTAAACCGAAAGCAAAGTTTGGCGTGTTTTTTGTCGGCCTATGGCTATCAGCTTTTCCGATTTGTCGTAGTCGAATCCGCCGTAACGGGCCATCTGTATATCCACCAGCACATCGGGCTTAGTCAACTGGGCCATCAGCAGCGAGTTCTGACGTATCATCAGCGAGCTTACACGCGACAGCATGGTGTAATAGTTAAAGTCGAGGTGGTCGGGCAGCAGGCGGTTCAGTATCTGTTGCGATAACGAGGTGCTGCGTTTGCGCTTCTCGGTTATTTCCTGCTGTATCTCCCACTGCGCTTTGTAGTCGTGACCGCTCACGTCGATGCCTACCAGCAGGTCGCCCTCGTGGCGTTCCACACGGTTAAGGGGTATGGGGTTGGTAACACCACCATCTATCAGAATCATGCCGTCGCGGCGCACAGGCTCGTAAAAGGTAGGTAGCGAGATGGATGCGCGGATGGCTTCGAACAAACTGCCTTTGCGAAACACCACTTCCTTACCCGATATCCAGTCGGTAGCCACGGCGCAGTAGGGTATGGGCAACTCCTCAATCGGCACATCGGGCACAAACTCCATGATGGCCTCGATAATACGGCTGCCTTTTACCAGGTGGTTCAGACTGAACGAGAAATCGGTCAGCTCGAGCATTTTTTTGCGGTCGATGGTTTTCATCCACTCTCTGAAGTCCTCCAGCTTGCCTGCCGCATACACACCGCCTATCAGCGCACCCATCGAGCAGCCTGCTATTGAGGTGATATGATAGCCCTCGTTAAGCAGTTCCTCGATGGCACCGATATGTGCCAGTCCGCGGGCACCACCACTCGATAGTACCAGAGCCACATCACGCTTTGTGCTTGTTGCTGTATCCTGTTTGTTCATTGCAATCATTCTAATTTCGCGACAAAAATACAAAAAATTAGGCACGAATTACACGAATTTGCGCGAATTTATTAATTTTTTCGTGTTAATTCGTGAAATTCGTGCCAAAACATTTATCTTTGCATCCTATATGACACAACAAAGTATCTTCCAGCGTCCTGTTTGGGCTGCCCTCATGGCCTTTACCGCTGCGTTTCTGTGGGGATGGGCTTACCCGTTTATCAAACTGGGCTTTGCCGAGTTCGAGATTACTGCCGACATGACGGGCAGTAAGATGCTGTTTGCCGGCATCCGCTTCTGTATCTCGGGACTCATCATCCTTTCGATAGCCCGTTTCACCCATCGCTCGTTCCAGTTCAAGGAGGCCGCCAAACCAAATCTCATCGGTAGTGCTTTGTTTCTGTTGGGTTTCACCTTACTTAATACTACGCTGCATTACGCCGCCTTCTATATCGGCCTGTCGCATAGTCAGGGCAGTCGTGCCGCCATCCTCAATTCGCTCAGCGTGTTTACGCTGGTGCTGCTGGCCTGTATGTTCTTTAAGAGCGATAAACTTACCACCCGTAAAATCCTGGGTTGCACCATCGGCTTTGGTGGTATCCTGTCGCTCAACCTGGGGGGCGAGGGTAGTGGCCAGTTCACCCTGCTGGGCGATGGTATGATTATACTCAATGCCCTGTGCGGTGCCTTTGCGGGACTGATGACACGTGGCGTAAACAAGCGTGTAGATGTGTTTGTGGGTACGGGCTATAGTCTGGGCATCGGTGGTGCCCTGCTCATCATCCCCGGCTTGCTGCTGGGTGGCACGCTGCCCCATGTAACCCTGCTCGGACTGTTCTATCTGCTCATGCTCATCGGCATCTCAACCATCGGCTTTGCCCTCTACAACAAGCTGCTTACCTGCAATCCCGTTGGTAAGATAGCCATCTGGAATTCGCTCATCCCTGTGGTAGGTGCCGTTACCTCGTGCCTCTGTCTGGGCGAGCCCTTCCTGCCCAAGTACATCCTGGCCGCCACCCTCACCACGGCAGGTATATACATTATTAATAAAGGAAAAGTTTAAAATCGTACAATAACAAACAAAACTCATAACCTTATGCCTACAACTCAATATTTACTACTGTTTGCAGTCAACCTGGCGTTTATCCTCACCAACCTGTACGGATGGATTCTTAAGTGGTACTATCGCCCCAAAGCCTACAATGCGCATTTCCACGAGCTATTTCCTGCCCAGCGGTCGGTAGGAGTGCTGTACCTGATGCAGATTATGGAGCTGCCCTACCTGTTGCAGGTGGGCGATGCCGATGCCCTGCTGTATGTAAATGCCTTTGCCGTGCTGTTTTTTTCGCTGCAGATGCTGGTGATGTGCCACGGCTATTTCTTTGCGGCGCGAAATGCGGCCCGTGCCAGCGTGCTGGATCACAAATGGTACTGGCTGTTTATGCCGGCGGCCCTTGTGCTGGCCCCCCTGTTGCTGCAGGCTCTGGGCATGGTGAAGCTGCCCGATGGTTATCGTCCTTTGGCGTTTGTGGCAGTCAGCGTGGTGTTTGCTGCCTATTTCGCCCTGTCGGTGCACATGGCACTCAAGATAGGACAGGCCGTGCGCCGTGCCAACGAGGACACCTATGCCGATAGCGATGATTTCCCCGTGCGTTTTGCCCAGTACGTCCAGTGGTTGCCCACATTTATCTGTGTGCTGATGGCTATCAACTTCTATGCTGATAATGCCATCGTGAAAGCGGTGCGCGACGTGTTTTTTACGGGTATGAACATCTGGTTCTGCATCTTTACGCTTAACCCTTGGCGACAGCCCTATGCCGACTGTACCGATGAAATCGTTAAGGCTGCAGCCGATGATATGGCTGAACCAGCACCTGTGGCAGGCACGTTCCGTTTAACCGACGAGCGCTTTATGCAGTTGAGCCGTAAGTTGGACGACCTGCTCACCAAGGAGCGTATCTTTACCGAGCAGCACATCACCAGCGACTTGCTGACGGCACGCCTGGGCACCAATGCCACCTATCTGTCGGAGGTGATACGCCGCAGCGGTTACCAGTCGTTCTACGATATGATTTGCCAGCATCGTGTGCGCCATGCCATCAGTTTGATTACTGCCAAGCCCGATGAGCGCCTGCTGGTGATAGCCGAAGAGTGTGGTTTCTCTTCGCCGGCATCGATGACCAAGGCCTTCAAGCAGTTAGGCAAGCAGTCGCCTTCGGCCTATCGCCAACAAGGGTAGGGGGCTTTCCTTTCGGCGTATTTCTTTCCTTTTAGCGTATTTCTGCTTTCCTCTCAGCATATTTTTGATGAGGGGAAAGGTCGTTTGCGGCTATCGTGTGTATCTTTGCATCCGCTAATATTAATTATTACACCTATGATGGCTTTAGAGATTCTGCTTTACGTACTTTTCGGTGTTACCGCCGTTATCGTTTTTTACCTTTTATATAAGGTAAACAGTTTTTTCAATCCTAAAGATCGCCATGATTTAACCTCTAAAAACGATAGATAATGAACAAGCAAAACATTCAGAAAACGCTGGTGCTGCTACCTACGAGTGCACTGCTGGTTGGTTGTTTGGATGCGACCGACAACCCTGCAAACAAAATCACGCCTACGCCTAATGCCGACGGCAAGTACAACATCATCTTTATCACTACCGACCAGGAAGCCTACATGGAGCAGTATCCTGCTGGTAGCGACTATGCCGCTCGCGAACGCCTGCGCCAGCTGGGAACCACATTCGAGAAGCATTACGCCTGTGCCAATGTTTCCACATCAAGCCGCTCGGTTATCTACACCGGCCGCCACATCACCGAAACCTGTATGCTGGATAACACCAACTATGCCTTTGTAAACGATATGTCGCGCGACCTGCCTACCGTAGGCGATATGTTGCGCGATGCCGGCTACTATACCGCCTTTAAGGGTAAGTGGCACATTTCTGAAGATACCGAGTCGCTTGAGGAGTACGGCTTTAGCGACTGGACCGAAGGTGATATGTACGGTTCGGTTTGGGAGGGCTATAAAGAGGATGGCACCATTGCCGACCATGCCATCGACTGGCTGAAAAACAAAGGTAAGCAGCTGAACAACGACGGCCAGAGTTTCTTCCTGGCTGTAAACTTCCTGAACCCGCACGATATCATGTACTTTAACGAAACACCGGGCACGTACATCGCAGGCGAGGCTACACCTGCACCCGACGATCCAGTTTATAAAAAGAGCTACAATGTGCCTGTTCCTGCATCGTGGAACGAGTCGTTCGACAAACCTGGTCGCCCTGCTGCACATAAGGAGTACAACAAGCAGTGGCAGGACTGGGTAGGTCCATCGCCAACCGACAGCACAGGGTGGCACACCTTCCGCGACTATTACTTTAACACCATCCAGGATGAGGACAACCACATGCTGGTGCTGCTCAAGTATCTCGAAAAAGCCGGACTGCTTAATAATTCCATCGTTATCTACACCAGCGATCATGGTGAGATGCAAGGCGAACACGGCTTGAAGGGTAAGGGTGGTAATATCTACGAGAACAACATCCACGTGCCCCTGATTATCTATCACCCCGAGATGAAGGGCGGTCGCCATTGTTACAACCTTACCTCGCATCTCGACCTGGCACCCACATTTGTTGATATTGCTACAGCTGGCAACGTGCAGCAGTTTAGTGCTATCACTCAGGAGCTCCACGGCCACTCGCTTATGCCTGCTGTGAAGAATCCCGCTACCGACATCCGTAACAGCGAGGGTGCCCTGTTCTGTTTCGAGATGATATCCATGATTGATGGCGACTACGTGATGAATCCCAGCCTGAAGCCTGCCTATCGTGCCGATATGAACAAGCGCGGTTTTGTACGTGGCATCATCACCCCCGATTATAAGTTTGCCCGTTACTTTGCACCAGTTAAGTTCAACACACCAGCCGATTACGAAGCCTTGTGGGCCGACAACGATGTAGAGCTGCTGATGTGCGGTACCGACGAGACCGAGAACCTGGCATGGCCTAAGGATAATAACGCCAACCAGCAACTGGTAGAGCTGATGAACCAGAAACTGAACGCCCTGATACAGCGCGAGATTGGTACCGACGATGGTAGCGAAACCAAGAAAGGCTATAAGGGCGGTGTAGAAATGTACGATAAGAATAAGTATGACCAGTAGTGACGACTTGCGACACTATGCCATCGAGGTAAAGCCCGTTGGTGCGGCTTGCAACCTGCGATGCCAGTACTGTTATTATTTAGCGAAGGGTGGTGGCCATGCCGCTGGCCCTTCGCTCATGACGGATGAGGTGCTCGAGAACTACATCCGTCAGGTGATAGATATCCACGGACGATATGCCGAGATAGAGTTTGCCTGGCATGGTGGCGAGCCCACTATGTGCGGTATTCCCTTTTTTGAGCGGGCCATGGCGCTGCAACAGAAATACGGCGAGGGCCGCCAAATACTTAACACCCTGCAAACCAACGGCACACTGCTCACCGACGAGTGGTGCCAGTTCTTCCGCAATCATCAGTTCCGTATCGGCATCAGCATCGATGGTCCCGAACATCTGCACAACATCTATCGCAAGGATGCACGGGGCGAGGGCACCTTCAGTCGCACCATGCACGGTCTCGACCTGCTGCTGAAGCACGGTGTCGACTTCAATACCCTTACCACCGTAAATGCCGCCAACGCCACACATGCTGCCGAGGTGTATCAGTTTCTGCGAGGCTTTAGCAACTACATGCAGTTTTTGCCAGTGGTAGAAAATCTGCCGCAGAATGATAGCCATAAGAATGTGGCTTTGCCCCCAGGCATCTATAGCCATCAGCCTCGCAACCTGGCCCCCTTCTCTGTGCAGCCCGAAGCCTACGGCAAGTTCCTCTGTACTGTTTTCGATGAGTGGAGCCGCCGTGATGTAGGTCGCAAGTATGTGCAGGTTATCGAGGCTGCCATTGGCAACCTTACCCACCGCCCAGCCGGTTTGTGTGTTCACGAATCCGTTTGCGGCCATTGTGGTGTGATTGAGAAGAATGGCGACCTGTACCGTTGCGACCGCTATGTGTTTCCCGAGTATCGCATTGGCAATATCCTGCAGGGTTCGCTCCACGATATGATGCAAACCAACCGCAAGTTTGGCGAGTATAAGCTCGACAGCCTGCCCTCCGCCTGTCTGCATTGCGATGTAGCCCATCTCTGTTTCGGTGGCTGCCCCAAGGATCGCCTGGTAGAGCGCATCACCCTTAACGGCCCCGAACGCCGCAACTACCTATGCCCCGGCTACAAAATGTTTTTCCGCTACATCTCGCAGAAAATCAAAACACTTTTTTTGCCCATTCATAAATCAATGTTTAAACGAGTTTAAAGAATTGGCAGCAAAGTTTATCATGGTTTAAAAACAATGCCATCCTGTCCACATATATACGACAAATTGGCACTGGGCACGTATATTGCACTTTGGTATGTGAGCGCTGGAGCTAAAAAGCAAAGGTGCTCATAACATTGTTGAACTAAAAGTATAATTAGGAGGTATTGATTATGTTACCAGTAATGTTTAAAAACAGTTGGTTCCCAACAGTATTTGACGATTTCCTGAACACTGATTTTATGCCTCGTGCCAACAGTACAGCACCCGCAGTCAATGTCAAGGAGAGTGAGAAGGCCTACACCATGGAACTTGCAGCTCCAGGCATAAAGAAAGAATATTGCCGTGTAGCCATCAACGACGAGGGCAACCTCACCATCGCCATTGAGAATAAGGCTGAACACAAACATGAGGACAAGCATCATCACTATCTGCGCCGCGAGTTCAGCTACTCGAACTACGAGCAGAACTACACGCTGCCTGATGATGTGATAAAGGAGAAGATTTCTGCTAAGGTTGAGGACGGCATCCTAACGATTACGATGCCAAAGACCGAACCTAAGGAGAAAGTGACGAAAGCTATCGAGGTTTCATAAAGTGATTACGTGGCATCTTAAACTATTGGGAGCAACATCCATCAGCGGTGTTGCTCTCTTTTTTTCGTTGGCATCCACATGAGTTCCGCACACCGCTGAATATCCTTTCTGGCTTTGCGCAAGTGGTTACTGCCGAGGCCGAGCGCATTTTCGATGAGTTCGTGCAGCTTAATGAATACTACGATGGTACAGGCATCGGACTCACAGTGGCTCGCAGTTTGGCACGCCGCTTGGGAGGTGATGTGGTTCTCGACACCACCTACAACGCAGGTGCCCGCTTTGTGTTTACACTCCCTTGGTGAACCATGAGCTGGGGATGCTGGTGCGCTCGGTCATCCAGTTGGTTGACGGATCTACGGCAATCATCATTGGGGCCTCGCCGATTTTGGGGAACGAGACGGTGTACATTCGGCCGTCTTTGCCGTTGGCGCGGAAGGTGATGTTGTTAGCGTCGTAGTTATAACCGGTAACTTCGAACTCAGCCAGGGCTTTCGAGTAGTCGATGTTGCCCTGTGTGTTGTACATCGTAGCGGTGTCGTAATCCGACTCACTCTTTACCCACTTGGTGCTACCGATGGTTAACTCAAAGTCGATGGTGCCGCCCAGAGCACGGATGAATGCCTTGGTGGGAGCGGTGGTAGTGCTGATAACCTCGTCGCTGGTCTTAACACCATTCTCGGATGTTACCTTATGCGTATAGACGGTGTATTCCTCTACATCTACTACCACATCGTTAAAGTCGAAGTCGCCGATGGCACCCAGGTCTTCAATCATATAGCGCTTGGCGCGGCAAGTAGTCACCTGATACTGGTTCTCGGTGATGACTTTCTCCTGAGGCACATCGGGATTACCCACAACAGCCAGCACCAGGTCGTTGTAATCGTTGTCGGTGCCATCAATAGCATCCTCGATACCAATGTACTTAGCAATGTGATCGTCGGCCAGTTCGATATCGTCGAGCTCCAGTTCTACGTTGTCGGGCACATCAATATACACGGCGTGACCATTGGTGGTACCAACGGTTGGCAGTTGTTTGTTATTCTCGTTTCTCACATTATCCAGATAAATCTCGATTGGTGTGCCCACGGGAGCCTCAATCTTTACACCACGCATATTAACGGTCTTACCATCAGGTGTGGTCATGCCGTTAATGGTCTGGAAAAAGTTGTAGTCCTTACTGAAAATAATAACAGGATCTTCGTTGCCCACTTTCACCTTCAGGTCGTAGCGATTAAGACCACCACTGAGCAAGGGGAAGATATAGAACGAGCTGGATGGTGAAACTAATGCAACTTCGTTGCCCACCCAAATTTTCTTCTCGGGTAGCTCACTATTGATAGCGTAGAATAAGTCTGCATTCTTTTGGATGCCACTTTGAATAATATCATAGTTCCATACCGCATTGCTAAACGTAAAGTGCTTGAGCTTTAGTTTCGACACATCCCCCCAGTCGACTCCTTTTTCCAAAACTTCTACGTTGATAGTAGATACACCACGGGTTTTAGCGAGATTGGGCTCGCCTTTAGTGAAATCCCACGACTGTGTGGGACTAATCTGGCCATACTTGGTCACAAAACTATTGGTGTATGCCGCTTTTTGTGCTTCTTCGTAAGTGGGGATTGTATCCTTTGTGCATGAGGATAGAATAGATGCTAAACACAGACCTGCAGATAATACTAAAATGTTGGTTCTCATATTTACAATTTTTAAATTTTTCGGCAAAAGTACGAATAATATGTCTGTATAAACGAATTTATTAAGGATTTTTACCTAATTTGTTATATTTTAACCCGATGGTTCTTATGAAAAACAAAGTAGCCAGCGTGAAGCGCTGGTTGGATTCGTAAGGAGGCTTGCTGAATAAAATCTGAATGTAAATACTACAAACATCGTTCTTATAGTTAATAAGTACTAAATTAATGCGGTTGGAAGAGCAATGAACGGGAAAATTGCCTATATTTGTACCAACTAAAAATCACCAAAAAGGAATGCTTATGACAACTAAGAACGAAACAAAAAACGAAGAATTACAGATCGACGATAAGTTAGTCGAGACCAGTACACCGAAACAAATGCCATCTATATGGTACACTTAAAGAATAAGCGCGGCACCTGCAAAAAGGTGTCGCGCTTCTCTTTTTTTTGTATGGTAAGTACGGCTTTCTTCAGATGTTTCAGACTGCTGTCGGGACCAATCATAATCTCAAAGTCGCCTGGTTCCAGCACATATTCCAACTGGCTGTTGTAGAATTTCAGCAGGTCGTCGGTAATCTCGAACTTCACTACCTTGCTTTCGCCCTTCTTCAGGTGAATGCGCTCAAAGCCCTTCAGCTCTTTTACGGGGCGGGTGATGCTGGCCACCATATCGTGGATGTACAGTTGCACAATCTCGTCGGCATCGTAGTTGCCGGTATTGGTAACCGTTACCTGTGCTGTGCGGCCGTTAAGCGTTACATCGCTATAAGCAAAGGTGGTATAGCTCAGACCGTAGCCGAAGGGGTAGAGTGGGTCGTTACGTACATCGAAGTAGTTGCTGCCGAACTTCTGGAACTCCTTGCGATCCTCGCCTACAGGGCGACCGGTGGGTAGATAGTTGTAGTAGAGTGGCTCCTGACCTGTGACCTGAGGCATAGAGGTGGTGAGCTTGCCGCTGGGCACCTTATCACCAAACAGTACGTCGCAGATAGCATCGCCTGCCTCGCTGCCACCAAACCATACCTGCAGGATGGCGGGCACATGGGCCTGCTCCCAGCTGAGCACGGTGGGGCGGCCTGCAAAGTTGAGTACCACTACGGGCTTGTCCAGTTGCAGCAGGGCCTGGAGCAGTTCGCGCTGCACATCAAACATCTCGAGTGTGGCGCGGCTGCTGCTCTCGCCACTCATCTCGGCACTCTCGCCCATAGCGCACACAATCACGTCGGCATCCTTGGCTATGGCCAGTGCCTCGCGCTTCAACAGTTCGCTATCCTTGAACGGGGTGGCGCGATAAAAACCACCATCCTTCTGCAGCGTAGAGTCGCTGGTAAAGTTGCAGCCCTGGGCATAGCTCACGGTGGCCTTACCTGCCAGCGCCTGCTCCATAGCCTCTTTCAGGGTGATGTACTTGCTGTTGTCGGCTGTAGGTGCCCAGGTGCCAGCCATATTGGCACGGTTGTGGGCCATCGGACCGATAAGGGCTATCTTGCCTTGTTTCTTGAGCGGTAGCAGCTGGTCCTGGTTCTTAAGCAGCACAAAACTCTCGGCTGCCAGATTGCGGGCTGCCTGCTTGTGTTCGGTGGTATAGATGTCGGTGGCGCGGCGTTTCTTATCAAGGAAACGGTAGGGATTCTGGAACAGTCCTAACTTGTATTTCGCCTCCAGCACACGACGGCAGGCCTGGTCGATCTCGGCCATAGTGACCTTACCCTCCTTGAGCGACTGCTCTAAGGTACCGATGAATCCCTCGGCACACATATCCATATCGGTGCCTGCCTTCAGGGCCAGTGCCGATACCTGTGGGAGATTGCCCAGACCGTGTTTCATCATCTCGGCGATGGCGCCGTAGTCGGTAACTACAAAGCCATCCCACTGCCACTGCTTGCGCAGCACATCGTCGATAAGCCAGCGGTTGGCTGTGGCAGGGGTGTAATCTACGATATTAAACGATGTCATGAACGAGCCAGCCCCAGCCTTGGCGGCTGCCTGGTAGGGTGGGAAGAACTGGTTGTACATGCGTATGTGACTCATATCTACGGTGTTGTAGTCGCGACCGGCTTCGGCACCGCCGTACAGGGCGTAGTGCTTTACGCAGGCCATCATGTTCTCAGGACCATAGTTGCCCTGATAGCCGCGTACCAATGCCTCGGCAATGCGTGAGCCTAAGAACGGGTCCTCGCCATTACCCTCGGCAATACGGCCCCAGCGGGCATCGAGGGCGATATCCACCATGGGGCTGTAGGTCCAGCAGATGCCATCGGCTGTGGCTTCCTTGGCTGCGATGCGTGCAGCCTGCTCGATGGCAGCCAGGTCCCAACTGCACGACATGCCCAGGGGAATAGGAAAAATGGTTTCGTAGCCATGAATCACGTCCATACCCACCAGCAGGGGAATACCCAGACGGCTCTTCTTGACGGCGGCATCCTGTAGCTGACGGATGCCATCCACACCTTTCTGATTCAGGATGGTGCCCAGCTTGCCCTGGGCTATCAGTTGCATCAGCGGACTGTTCTTCAGTTCGCCTGTGGTTGCCGATGTGCCTGGCAGCAGGTTCATCTGTCCTAACTTCTCCTCGACGGTCATCCTGGCCATCAGCTGGCTGATAAAATCATTCATTTTGGTGTCCTGAGCCGTAACGTGCAGCCCAGAGAGGAGCAGCAGGGCTCCTACAAGTAGTCTTTTTAGTTTCATAAATGGGTTTTAATTAAAGATTTTGGGGCAAAGGTACAAAAAAGTTGGCAAAATGTATTATCTTTGCGGCGAATAATAAAAACAAATTAATAACGATGTACAACAAATTTAATCTAAAACTACGATTGATGGTGGTGCTGCTGAGTGCTGCTTTTGCCATCCAGGCTTTGTCGCAAACCGTTTTTACACATCCTTGGCAGGGTAAGCGTGTGGCTTACTTTGGCGACTCGATTACCGACCCGCGTAACAATGGTTCGAAAATAAAGTATTGGGGCTATCTGGCCGATTGGTTGGATATCAAGCCTTACGTATATGGGGTGAGCGGACGCCAGTGGAACGATATTCCACGACAGGCGGATAAGTGCTACGAGGAGCATGGCGACAGCATTGATGCCATTATGATTTTTATTGGTACCAACGATTACAATGCGGGTGTGCCCATAGGCGAGTGGTTTACACAGAAACCCGAAAAGGTGGTGGCTGGCATACACGAACAGAAGCACCCCGTGGACCGTCTGCATCGCTATCCGGTGATGACCGACAGTACGTATCGCGGACGTATCAACATCGCATTAAATAAGGTAAAGCGCATGTATCCCACCAAGCAGATCGTACTGCTGACACCTATCCACCGTGCTGGCTTTTATGCCAACGACAAGAACTGGCAGCCTACCGAGGATTATACCAACCAGTGTGGTGAGTATGTGGATGCCTACGTGCAGTCGGTAAAACAGGCTGGTGAGATTTGGGCGCTGCCTGTGATTGACTGGGGCGCTATGAGTGGTCTGTACCCGCTGATGGACGAGCACGCGCAGTACTTTAAGAGTGCCGAGAACGACCGTCTGCATCCCAATGATAAAGGGCACGAGCGCTTGGCCCGTACCCTTTACTATCAGTTGCTTACATTGCCTTGCACATTTTAAGTGCGAGGCAATTTTTTATTTCAGCGTTACCACAACAATCGACTTAGCTGGCACCTTCATGGTAAGCATGCCCTTCTTAATCTTAGCGTCCTTGTACTCCTTTGGAGCTACTACGTTAGGATGATTAAAGTCGTTGTAGTCGGCTACATTCTTTGAGGTGAGGATGCGACCGCTAACCTGCTTGGCATTGAAACCAGCGAAGTTGAAATCTACGGTCTGATCCTTATCCAGACTTACGTTTGTGATGGCCAGAACGATGCTGCCATCCTTGGTCTTAGCTGCCGATGCAGAGAGCAGTGGGCAAGGACGTGTGGTGTTGTCGCTGGTCTTCTGCTTTTCCTTCCAGTACTCGGTGCTGCACTGCACAGTCTCGCTCTGCAGATCAACAGGCAGATAAGTAGCCTCCTGGAATGGGGTGTACATCTGGAATACGTGATAGGTTGGGGTGAGAACCATGTGGCCTGTGCCCTCCTGATCGGTAAGAATCATCGACTGCAGCACGTTAACCACCTGAGCGATGTTAGCCATCTTTACACGGTCGGTGTACTTATGGAACACATTCAGACTCAGAGCTGCTACGAAGGCATCGCGCAGGGCGTTCTGCTGGTACAGGTGGCCAGGGATAGTGCCGGGCTCCTCGTCCCACCAGGTTCCCCACTCATCAACCAGCAGGCCGATGTTGTTCTGAGGATCCTTCTCGTCCATGATGGCCTTGTGCTTCTTGATTACCTCCTCGATCTCCAAGCACTTACCCAGTGCCCAGTAGTACTGATCGTTATCGAAGTTGATGGCCGAACCCTTAGGACCATTCCAACCGGTGCAGGTGTAGTAGTGCAGAGAGATACCCTGCATGCGGCCACCAATCTTATCCATACAAACCTTGGTCCAGTTGTAGTCGTAGTCGCTGGCACCTGAGGCAATACGATAGAGGCGGTTGCCACCCTGATCGCGCAGGTAGGTGTTGAACTTACGGAACTCGTCGCTGTAGTACTCAGGACTCATGTTACCACCGCAGCCCCAGGCCTCGTTACCAATTCCGAAGTACTTTACCTTCCAGGCCTTATCACGTCCGTTAGCACGGCGCAGACGAGCCATTGGAGTATCGCCATCGCTGGTCATATACTCAACCCACTGTGCCATCTCCTTAACGGTACCAGAACCTACGTTACCCGAGATGTAAGGCTCGCAACCCAGCATCTCGCACAGGTTCAGGAACTCGTGGGTACCAAACGAGTTGTCCTCGATGGTGCCACCCCAGTTGTTGTTACGCAAAGAGGGGCGCTGCTCTTTTGGGCCGATACCGTCCATCCAGTGGTAGTCGTCGGCAAAGCAACCGCCTGGCCAGCGCAGTACAGGAATCTGCAGCGCCTTGAGAGCCTCGAACACATCCTTACGATAGCCGTTGATGTTAGGAATCTGAGAGTTCTCGCCAACCCAGAGGCCGCCGTAGATACAGCTGCCCAGGTGCTCGGAGAACTGACCGTAGATCTCCTTGTTGATTTTGGCTCCAGCCTGATCGGCATGAACCGTAGCTTTCACAGTTTCAGCGGCTGATGCCGATGTGGCAAAAGCCATTGCGATAGTCGCGGTAAAAATAAATTTCTTCATGTCGTTGATAAAATGTTACTTATTATCTACAGCGGCCTGTTCGATAGGCAGACAGCGCTTGTAGTTCTCGATATACTTCTCGAAACCAGCTACATCTTCGGCTGTAGGAGCAACCGAGGTGCCGGTGTTGCCTGCGAATACCACATCCTCGAGGTAGTCGGCCAGGTTCTTACCGTTCTTGCGGATGAGATAGCCTGCCAGCAGAGCGATACCCCATGCGCCACCTTCGCCTGCAGTCTCCATCACCGAGATAGGTGAGTTGAGAGCAGCAGCCAGCATGCGCTGACCAACCACTGGTGTCTTGAAGTAGCCGCCATGACCGGTGATGCGATCCACCTTGATTTTCTCTTCCTTCAGCAGAATGTCGTTACCAATCTTCAGTACGCCGATGGCACCATACAGATGGGCGCGCATAAAGTTTGCCAGGTTGAACTTGTCGCCAGCAGAGCGAACGAACATAGGACGACCCTCGGCCAGACCTGTTACAGGCTCGCCTGATACGTAGTTGTAAGCCATCAGTCCACCGCAGTCGGTATCGCCTTCGAGGGCCTTGTTAAACAGCTTGCCGTAGAGCTCGTTCATATCCACGGGCACACCCAGCAGCTGCTGATACTCCTTGAACAAGCCTACCCAGGCGTTGATGTCGCTGGTGCAGTTGTTGCAGTGTACCATGGCTACAAGCGAACCATCAGGTGTGGTCACCATATCAATCATCTCGTAAGGCTTAGAGAGGGGCTTCTCGAGCACAATCATCGAGAATGATGAAGTGCCGGCAGATACGTTACCTGTGCGCTGCTTAACGGCATTGGTGGCTACCATACCTGTGCCTGCGTCACCCTCAGGAGGACATACGGGGCAGCCTGGCTTCAGGTGGCCTGACACGTCGAGCTTCATGGCACCCTCGGGGGTGAGGAAACCGGCATTCTCGCCTGCGTTCAATGACTTAGGCAGAATGTCGAGCAACTTCCATGAGAACCCCTTGGGGGCGATCAGCTCGTCGAACTTGCGAACCATCTCGGCATCGTAGGTCTTGGTAGCGGGATCTACAGGAATCATACCTGAAGCATCGCCTACACCCAGTACAAACTCGCCTGTCACCTGCCAGTGAACATAACCAGCCAGGGTGGTGAGGTACTTGATGTCGGCTACGTGCTCCTCGTTGTCGAGAATGCACTGATACAGGTGCGAGATGCTCCAACGCAGGGGGATGTTGTAGTTGAAGAGCTTAGAGAGCTCGGCAGCAGCCTTGCCGGTGTTGGTGTTACGCCAAGTGCGGAAAGGTACCAGAATCTGCTGGTCCTTGTTGAAGGCCATATAGCCGTGCATCATGGCGCTGAAGCCGATGGCGGCCAGGGCTTCGATCTCGCAGTCGTACTGCTTCTGTACGTCCTTGCGCAGTTCGGCATAGCAGTCCTGCAGACCGTACCATACAGCCTCGGTAGAGTAGGTCCACAGACCATCTACCAACTGGTTTTCCCACTCGTGTGAACCCTGTGCGATGGGCTCGTTGTCCTCGTCGATGAGGACAGCCTTTATGCGGGTAGAGCCAAACTCGATACCGAGAACGGCCTTACCTGCCTGAATAGTTTCTTTTGCTGTCATATTGATCATTTTTTTTGCAACGGACCACAGGACTTTAGGATTATTCTTCCAATTATAATCAATCCTGTTAGTCCTGTTGTCCGTTGCTAATTATTATTATCGAAGCGCCTTATTAAGCATGTAATATACCTCGTTGTTGCGGAGAGTCTGCTTGAAGTCGGCGATGTTTGTCTGCTTGTTGATGCGAACATACTCGATGCCCAGCATCTCGGCGAAATCCTCCCAGTACTCCTCGGTGATGTCGTAAGAGAAAGCGCTGTGGTGAGTACCACCTGCCAGAATCCAGGCTGCAGCACCAATCTCGAAGGTGGGCTGTGGAACCCAGAGAGCCGAAGCTACGGGCAGCTTTGGCATGGGCTGTGGCTCGATGCACTCTACCTCCTGAGAAATCAGGCGGAAACGGTTACCCAGGTCAACAACTGTAGCCTTGATACCAGCACCTGTCTTTGAGGTGAATACCAGACGGGCTGTCTGCTGCTTGCGGATACCGATGCCCAGGAAGTGAACCTCGAGTTTGGGCTTGTCGGTAGCAATCAGAGGACAAACCTCAAGCATGTGGCTCTGCAGACAAGAGCTCTTGTCGCCAGCGAAGTTCAGAGTGTAGTCCTCGAGGAATGAGCAACCTGTAGGCATGCCCTGCTGGATAACCCACAGTGTGCGATACAGGCAGGCTGTCTTCCAGTCGCCCTCGGCACCGAAACCGTAACCCTCCTGCATCAGGCGCTGTGAAGCCAGACCAGGAATCTGGTCGAATCCGCAGAAGTTTGGATCGTCGATGTTGGCATCGCCCAGGTCGTCGAAGTTGGTAGTGAAGGCTGTAGCGCCCTCGTCCTTCAGAACACGGCGCAGGGCAATCTCGGCCTTGGCTGCATTCTTCACCTTTTCCCAGTAAACCTTCTCGCCACTCTCATCAATCTTGATGGTGTAGAGTTTCTTGTACTCCTCAACCAGTTCGTCAGCTTCCTTATCGGTAACCTTCTTGAAATACTCCATCAGCGAGCTAACGGGATAGTAATCCACGTGGTAGCCCAGGCGCTGCTCGAACTCTACGCGGTCGCCATCGGTTACGGCTACGTTGTTCATGTTCATACCGAACATCAGGCAGCGCACGTTGTGAGCATCAGCCACACCTGCTGCCACGCGAGCCCAAACGGCAATCTGTTTCTGAGCCTTCTCGTCCTTCCAGTAGCCGCAAACCACCTTACGGGCTACACGCATGCGAGTGCAGATATGTCCGAACTCGATGTCGCCGTGAGCACTCTGGTTCAGGTTCATGAAGTCCATGTCGATCTCGTTCCAGGGGATTTCGGCATTATACTGTGTGTGGAAGTGGCAGAGGGGCTTCTGCAGCTGCTGCAGACCCTTGATCCACATCTTGGCTGGTGAGAAGGTGTGCATCCATGTGATGATACCCACGCACTTCTCGTCGTTGTTGGCAGCCAGCATCACCTGCTCTACTTCCTTTGAGCTGTTGGCTGTGCCTTTATATACAATCTTTACGGGGATGTTGCCTGAAGCGTTCAAACCCTCAACCATCTCCTTTGAGTGACTGTCAACTGCAACTACAGCGTCGCCTCCGTACAGAAGCTGTGCGCCAGTTACCCACCAAATTTCAAAATTCTCAAAACCTTTCATATTCTTAAGTTGTTATTAGTTAATAATGTATGATTCTTTTTAATGTTTCTGTCCCTTTTGGCCATAGTACGCGTTGGGGCCGTGTTTGCGCATGTAATGCTTCTCAACCAGCAGCGGATTCATGGTGAGGTTGGGATTAACCGAGAAGGCTACGAAAGCCATCTTGGCGCACTGCTCCATCACCTTGGCATTGTAAACGGCATTGTCGGGTGAGGTTCCCCATGAGAATGGACCGTGATTCTTCACAAGCACAGCGGGCGTGTGATCAGGGTTTATCTTACGGATGTTCAGAATCTCATCTACAATCACGTTACCTGTCTCCAGCTCGTAGTTTCCCTTTACCTCTGCCTCGGTCATATCGCGGGTACAAGGGATATCCTTGTAGAAATAGTCGGCGTGAGTGGTGCCGATGTTGGGGATATCCTTACCAGCCTGTGCGAAAGCTGTGGCATAGGTAGAGTGGGTGTGAACCACGCCCTGGATGTTAGGGAATGCCTTATATAATACAAGGTGTGTAGGGGTATCCGACGAAGGGTTGAGATCACCCTCGACTACCTTACCACTCTCGAGATCAACAACAACCATGTCGCTGGCTTTCATTACATCGTAGTCAACACCAGAGGGCTTGATAACTACAAGACCCTTTTCACGGTCGATACCTGAGACATTACCCCAGGTAAAGATTACCAGGTTCTGCTTCACAAGGTCGAGATTGGCCTTGAATACTTTTTCTTTCAGTTCTTCTAACATTGTTCTTACAGTTTGAAATTTGAATCTTCGTTATAAGCGCGCTTATTAAAACGATAGAGATAAGCGCCGCGTTTTGAACTTTTCTTGTCAATCAGTTCGGTCTTCTCAATGAAGTCCATCTCCTTGACACGCTTGCGGAAGTTGCGCTTGTCGAGCTCGGTGCCATAAACGGCCTCGTAGAGCGTCTGCAACTGGGTGAGCGTAAACAGATCGGGTAGCAGATTGAAGCCTACGGGTTCGTGCGACATTTTCTGCTGAACCAGCTTGCGAGCCTTGCTTACCATCTCGTTGTGGTCGGAATAAAGCTGGGGAATCTCCTCAACGTCGATCCACTCGGCTCCATGCTCCTGGCGCAGCTTGTCGTCGTAATCCATCACATTAATCAGGGCGTAGTACGAAATTGATACTACGCGCTCGCCTGGGTCGCGGTCCACCTTACCAAAGGCACCAATCTGGCGCATGTAGATGTTACGCAAGCCTGTCAGCTCAAAAAGTGTACGCGAAGCAGCTTCGTCCACACTTTCGGTGGCGCCAACGAAGCCTCCGTAGAGGCTCCATTCGCCACGTCCCGGGTCCATCTTGCGGCGACCGATCAATACCTTCAGCTTCTTTTCATCGAAACCGAAGATGATACAGTCGACCGACAACCAGACTTTTGAATGTTCGTTATAAAATGTCATTTGCTTATTACTATTTTACCAGAAATAGAAGTAGAACGATGCACACAGGCCGATAACAACGAGAGTTCCGATGATATCGAATGCACCCCAGCTCTCCTTGATCGACTGTTTGAAGTCGGAAGAGAAGGTGATGGCATCAATCTGCTCTTTCGAAGGTGCAGGTGTGAAGAAGCTTACAGCCACCATCAGCACGATGATGAACAGCAGCAGCCAGCACTCGAAAATGAGCCAGTTGGTCTGCCAGAACCATGTGGTGGCATCCCAGAAAGCACCATCCATGGCTGCCTTACCCGATTCGGTAACAACGTTGGTAACCAAACGAACCATACCAATCAGGAAACCGCCAATCAGTCCCCACTCACCAGCCTTTGGTGTAATCTTCTTCGAGAAGATACCCAGGGTGAATACTGCTACCATCGCAGGAGCAATGAGCGACTGGATATCCTGCAGATAAGAGTAGAGGTTACCCATGTTCATCATGATAGGCATCCAAGCCAGACCCAACAGCACTACAACAACGGTAGCGCAGCGACCTACAAATACGTAGTGAGCCTCGCTCATACCCTTCTTCATGGGCTTGTAGAAATCCTCGGTAAACAAGGTGGCGCAGCTGTTGAAGAATGCGGCCAGCGAAGCTACCAGTGCACATACGAAACCGATAGTTACGATACCCTTGATACCGGCAGGCAGAATGTTCTTAACCATCATGGCGAAAGCACCGTCAGTAGATTCGTGGTTCATGATATCCATCTCGATACCGCTACCACTCTTCAGCGAGAGGGCATAGGCAATCATACCAGGAATCAGGAACATAAAGCAAGGCAGAATCTTGAAGAAACCGGCTGCGATAGTTCCGCGGCGGGCACGCTTCATCACCTCCTTATTGTCCTCGCCAGGAACCTGACCAAGTACACGCTGAACGATGTGCTGGTCGGTACACCAGTACCAGAAACCAATGATCGAGGCACCCAGGAATACCACGTAGCCAGGGAACTGAGGATACATAGGATCGGCTGGGTCGGGGTGGAACATGTGAGTGGTTCCGAAACCATCGTGGGCTGCGTTACATACGCGCATCATCTCGCTCCATCCTGCGGTGATGCTGCCATCGCCCAGCATGTTCAGTCCGAGGAACAGAACCAGGAACGAACCAACAATCAGGATAGGAGTCTGGATGGTTGAAAGGGTCATCACACCCTTCATACCACCGAATACGGTGAACACGGCGGTGATGGCAATCAGACCAATGGCACCATACCAGAAAGGTATGCCCAGCAAGAACTTGAAGAAGATACCACCGGTGAAAGCGGTTACCGACACCTTAGTGAGCACGTAGGCCACCAGGGTGATGATACTGAGCCAAGAACCTGTGCGCTGAGTGTAGCGGAACTTCAGGAAGTCGGGCATCGTGATAATCTTACCCATCTTGTTGATGAGCAGCTGATAGAAAGGTACGAACAGCCAACCCAGAATCAGGATCATCCAACCCTGCATCTCCCAGTGAGCCATACCCACACCATCCTTTGCTCCTGTACCGGCCAGACCTACCAGGTGCTCTGAACCGATGTTGGCGGCAAAGATGGCCATACCAATTACATACCATGGCTCACCCTTACCAAAAAGGTAAGCCGAAGAATCCTCGCCCTGCTGGGCTTTCTTGTCTTTCCAGATGGCATACCATACGGCTGCCACCACTCCACATAGGCCGACGATGAGTACAACCCAGTCGAGCCAGATAAATTCATGTGAACTCCAATTCATGGAAATAAAATTTGATATTAGTTAATAATTAATAGAATTGTCAATTATCAATTGTCAATTGCCAACAGCTACAAGTTCTCACTTAATTGAGAACTTGTAAGCTGCATGACTGTAATACTTCTCGCCTGGGTTCAGGGTTGGCTGTACCCACTCAGGATGGTTAGGTGAGTCGGGATACTTTTGGCTCTCCAAGCAAACACTCACGTGCTTTGGATAGGTGATGCCATGCTTGCGGGCGATGTCCTTATCGGCACCTACACCCTGGAAGTTACCGCTGTAAACCTGTACACCTGGCTCGTTGGTAAACATCTCCATCAGGATACCTGTCTTGGGGCTGTAGAGGCTGGCGCAAACCTGTGTGTCGTCGCCCTTACCGTCCTTGAAGGTGTTCAGGCAGTAGTTGTGGTCGTAACCTGTAGCGTTCTGAATCTGGTCGAACTGCGAGTTGATGCTGTCGCCCAGAGCGTGTGGCTGACGGAAGTCCATTGGAGTGCCCTCAACCGACTTGATCTCGCCTGTGGGGATATAAAGCTTGTCGCTGGGAGTAAAGTTATCAGCGTTTACATACAGTACCATGTCGTAAGCGGGCTGTGTAAAGTCGCCGCTAAGGTTGTAGTAGTTGTGGTTGGTCTGGTTAATGATAGTTGGCTTGTCGGTCTCAGCCTCCCAAGTCATATCCAGCACATTGTCGGCTGTAAGCTTGTAGGTGGTAACAGCCATTACCTTGCCGGGGAATCCGTTTTCGCCATCAGCAGCTACGATGGTAAGCTTCAGGATTGAGTCACCAATCTGCTCTGCCTCGTAAACCTGGTGCATCCAACCGGTGTTGCCACCGCCGTGCAGCGAGTTAGGACCATCGTTGGTGCGCAGCTGTACGGTGTCGCCCTTCAGCAGGAACTGTCCGTTTTTGATGCGGTTAGCATAACGACCTACGCTTGAGCCGTAATCAGATGGGGTGTTGATGGTATCGGCATACTGAGCGATGTTGTCGAATCCGAGAACAACGTCGGTTGGCTTACCATCCTTGTCGGGAACTACCAGCGATACGATACGGGCACCGTAGTTAGTGATGCAAACCTCCATACCATTCTCGTTCTTCAGTGTGTAAAGCTTAACTGGCTTTGACTGAATAGTAGTGTCGAACTTGGCTGGGTTCAAACCCGATACCGTGAGCTGTGGAGCCTGCTGGCTTCCTGCACATGAGAGCATCAGTGCAGCTGCACCAACTCCCATCAATGTTGCTTTCAATGCTTTCATTGTTGTACTTGTTTTTAATTATTACGTTATTGTTAATGCTAATTTGGGTGTAAAATTACAATTATAATTTGAACTAACAAACAAAAATGCAAAAAAAATAAGGAGTAAGGTGTAAAAAACACACCTTACCCCCAATATTTAACCTTTATAAACACAAAAATGTGTTTTTTTGTTGGTTCGGAGTTAGCAAATTCTGCGTGAACCGTCGCCGATTACTACATCGTAAACCTTTGGCTCGTGTCCGTACTTAGCGTTGAACTTTGCCTTAGCGTCGTCGATGAACTTCTTGTAAAGATCGTTGCGAACCAGGTTGATGGTGCAGCCACCAAAGCCGCCACCCATGATACGTGAACCGGTTACACCATTCTCCTTAGCGATATCGTTCAAGAAGTCGAGCTCCTCGCAAGATACCTCATAATCCTTCGACAGACCAGCGTGAGTCTGATACATCAGCTCACCAACCTTCTCGTAGTCGCCCTCGTTCAGTGCGTCGCAAACTGCCAGTACGCGGTCCTTCTCACCGAGAACGAACTTAGCGCGCTTGTAGTCCTCTTCGCCTACCTCGGCACGAACCTCATCCAGCTGCTCCCATGTGCAGTCGCGCAGGGTCTCGAACTTACCCTCTGGGTGCTTAGCCTGAATGTGCTTTACTACGTTCTCGCAGCTGTTGCGGCGATCGTTGTAAGGCGAACCTGCCAGCTGGTGCTTAACTACTGAGTCGAGCAGTACCAGACGGTAGCCATCGGGCTTGAATGGGAAGTACTCAAACTCGCGGCTGCGGCAGTCGAGACGCATCAGGCAACCAGCCTTACCGAATACTGAGGCAAACTGGTCCATGATACCACAGTTAACACCACAGTAGTTGTGCTCGGTAGCCTGACCGGCCAGTACCATATCCCACTGCGAAACCTTGTTGTCGCCGAAGATATCGTTCAAACCACAGGCAAAGCAGCTCTCCATAGCGGCTGATGATGACATACCAGCACCAAGGGGAACGTCGCCGGCAAAAGCGATGTTGAAGCCCTTAACGGGAACACCCAGCTTCTTCATCTCCAGAGCGATACCATAGATGTAACGAGCCCAAGAGGCCTTAGGACCTGCAGGGTCAGAGAGCTTGAAGTCAACGCGGTCCTTCAGGTCGATAGCGTATGCCATCACAGTGTCGTCGGTACCATTAGCACGCATTTCGGCTACAATACCTTTATCGACAGCACCTGGGAACACGAAACCACCATTGTAGTCGGTGTGCTCACCAATCAGGTTAATACGTCCGGGAGATGCATATACGTTACCAGTCTTTCCATCAAAGTGCTTGATGAAGCGGCTTCTTACAAATTCAATGTCCATAAGCTTTAAAATTTAAAGGGTTAATATTAATCGACTTTGATGTCCTGATTCACGTTCTTGCAACCTACGAGGGCGTAGAACAGAATATAGGCCAACATAGCGATGACTAGCCAGTAGCTGAAGATAGGACCGGCTGACTTGGCGATAGCCTCCTGAAGGAGAGGCATCACGCCACCACCAACAACCATTGTCATGAAGATACCCGAGGCAGCCTCAGTGTACTTGCCCAGTCCCTCAACCGAGAGGTTGAAGATACCACCCCACATGATTGAGGTGCAGAGACCGCAAGCAGGAATCAGGAAGGCCTTGGCAGGTACGTCGTGTCCGCTGAACGAGATGGTTACGCTCTCAGGCATAAAGATAGCTACTACGAGCAGCAGGATAGCAACAGCGCTAACTGTTGACAGCTGCAGCTTGGTAGAAACCTTACCAGAGATAGCACTCGAGCAAGCACGACCAATCATCATGAGCAACCAGTAGGCAGCAGCCAGTGTACCACCGATGGCGGCTGCACCTTCGAAACCAAGATCGGTTACGTAGAAGTTCAGCTCCATAGGAATTCCAATCTCGATACCTACATAGAAGAAGATAGCGATAACACCCAGCACGCAGTGGCGGAATGCCAATGGGCTGCGCTCGTACTTAGGAGATACCTTTCCGAGGGTGGGCTCTGGAATTGTAACACGGCTGATGATAACGAACGAAATGGCGAATACGGCAATACCGATAAACAGCAGTGGAGCAACGTCGCCCATGCTGGTCTCGGCTGTTACAGTACCTACCAGGATACCTGCCAACAGCGGTGTGAGTGTACCGGTGAGTGAGTTCAGAGTACCTCCCACCTGAATGAGCTGGTTACCCTTGTTACCGCCACCTCCAAGAAGGTTCAGCATAGGGTTAACTACGGTGTTGAGCATACATACGCAGAAACCGCAGATGAATGCACCAAGCAGGTAGATTACCAGGTTGAGGGCTACAGGAATGCTATCGTATGTGAATACGTAAGTACCTGCGCCTACCAGGCTTGAGAGATACTGGAAACACAAACCAACGATACCCACGATCAGAGCAATCAGGGCTGTCTTTTTGTATCCGTATTTCGTAAGCATTTTACCTGCAGGTATTCCCATAAACAGGTAAGCCGCAAAGTTCATCAGGTTACCCCAAGCTTTGGCAAAAGGATACTCGAAACCCCAGATGTTGCCAAAGGGAGCGCCCATGTTAGTTACAAAGCTGATCATCGCGAAGATGAAGCACATAGTGATAATGGCAATCACCTTGCCATTCTTGTTTGTTTCAGTCATATTTGTCGTCTATTTGTTTAAAATGTTGGATAATTTCTACTCTACCACTCCAAAGCGGTATACGGTCTTCTGCTTGTAACGCTGTCCTGGATTCAGAACCACACTTGGGAAGTATGGACGGTTAGGTGAATCGGGGAAGTGCTGTGCCTCGAAGCAGACAGCTGAACGATATGGGAAAGTGCAACCATTAGCGCCCTTATAGCCGCTCAGGAAGTTACCTGTGTAAAGCTGCAGGCCTGGCTCGGTGGTGTAAACCTCCATAGTACGGCCGCTCTTTGGGTCGGTAACCTTGGCAGCGAATGAGAGCTCGCCCTCTTCCTGCTTGTTCAGTACGTAGTTGTGGTCGAAACCGTGTCCGAACTTAATCTGCTCGTGATCGGCGTTGATGTCCTGTCCGAATGCCTTTGGCTTGCGGAAGTCGAATGGAGTACCCTCAACCTTCAGGATTTCACCTGTTGGGATAGCAGTAGCGTCGGTAGGCAGATAGAAGTCGGCATTGATTTCGCAAATCTGATCGTCGATGCCAGGTGTAGGATCGGCAGTACCAGCCAGTGAGAAGAAGGCGTGGTGTGTCAGATTAACGATTGTCTTCTTGTTGGTAGTAGCCAGGTACTCGATTACCAGTTCGTTGTTGTCGGTAAAGGTAAATTCTACTGTTACATCCAGCTCGCCTGTGAAACCTTCCTCACCATAAGAAGAGATACGGTGCAGAGCCAAAGAGCGAGGACCCATCTGACGGGCATCCCAAACCTTAGCGTTGAAACCTACTGAACCGCCGTGCAGGTGGTTAGGTCCATCGTTAAGAGCCAGCTGGTACTCCTTGCCGTTCAGAATGAACTGGCCTTTGCAGATACGGTTACCCCAACGGCCGATCAGAGTCGACAGATAAGGCTCGTTTCCGCTGGTCAGCTGCTCGATGCTGTCGTGGCCCTGGATAACGTTAGCTACTTTACCATCCTTGCCGGGAACCATAATAGCACAAATGGCACCGCCATAGTTTGAGATGGCAACTTCGAATCCTTTACGGTTTCTAAGAATATACAAGTCGGTTTTTTTACCGTTGATTGTGGCCTGGAAGTTCTCACGCTTCAAGCCGCACAGATTCACTGTCTCTGTAGTGTTCGCCATATGAATATGTTTATTAGTTAAAAATTAATTTTCTGCAAAGTAACAGAAAAAAAATCAAACTAACGAACGTTTCAGCGAAAAAAAAGTTTTTGCAGTCTTAAAAAATTCTAAATACAGTTCTTTAGCAGGTCTGCTACCACATAACTGCTACCTCCAACGAACACAAAGTCGTTATTCTCGGCTGCAGCTTTAGCTGCCTCGTAAGCCGATTTTACATCGGGATAGGCCTCGCCTTGCAGCTCCATGGTCTGGGCATAGAGCTTCAGAACGTTCTCCGAAACGGCACGTTTATTGTTCGCTTTTGTAAAATAATAGGTAGCATTCTTGGGCAGTAATGCCAACACACCCTGTATGTCTTTATCGTCAACCATACCGAATACAATGTGCATGTGATTGCACTTAACCGACTTGAGCTGCTCGCTCAGATAAGTCCAACCTGGCACATTATGACCGGTATCGCAGATGGTAAGCGGTGCCTCGCTGATCTTCTGCCAGCGTCCCTTCAAACCTGTCAGGCTGCAAACATGCAGGAATCCCTGTCGCACCTCGCGGTTCATACAGGGCTTATTAGTCTCGCATGGGCATGCGTGCATGTAGCCCAGAGCCTCCAGCTGCTGTACGGCGCAAAGGATGGTATTGGTGTTCTTTTCCTGATAGCTGCCACCCAGCTCGCCCTTGATAATGCCAAAGTCCTTGGTGTTGTACTCAAAGCCAGCAGCACTGTTCGAGGCCGAGATAATCTGGTTCTGATCCTCGGCAAATACGATGGGCGCGTGGTTCTCAACGGCAACCGTCTCGAATACCATACGTGTTTCGGGTGTGGTCTCGCCAATAACTACGGGCACATCCTTCTTGATGATACCTGCTTTCTCCATGGCAATCTGTTCGAGCGAATTGCCCAGGAACTGCGTGTGGTCCATGCCGATATTGGTGATAACGGATAGGGCAGGGGTGATGATGTTGGTGCAGTCTAATCGGCCGCCCAAACCCACCTCAACTACGGCGATATCCACCTTCATCTCAGCAAAATACTTAAAGGCCAGTGCTGTGGTAAGCTCAAAGAACGAGGGCTTGATGGGCTCGAAGAAACTCTTCTCCTTCTCCACAAAGTCAATGACGTACTCTTCGCTGATGGGCTGACCGTTAACGCGGATGCGCTCACTGAAGTCAACCAGATGTGGCGATGTGTACAAACCTACACGATAGCCGCACATCTGCAAAATAGCAGAAAGCGTGTGAGCACACGACCCCTTTCCGTTAGTACCAGCCACATGAATAGTAACATACTTTTGATGTGGATGGCCGAAATGTTTGTCGAGTGCATGACTGTTTTCCAGTCCTTCCTTATACCCGCCTGCTCCCTGACGCTCGAACATGGGTAGCTGACTGTAAAGGTATTCACACGTTTCCTGATAAGTCATAGCTTTATACCTTATTATATATTAATTAAAGTAATTCTTGAATTTCTGGAAGATCGAGTCGCGTGTCTGCTTGTCGCCCTTGAAGTTGTCGCTGCCCTTGAACTGCTCAATGGCCTGCTTCTCCTCCTTACTCAAGGTCTTAGGCACGTAAACGCTGATGTTCACCACCAGGTCACCACGACCGCTACCATAGCCCTGAACCACGGGCAATCCCTTACCGCGCAAACGCAAGGTCTTACCAGGCTGGGTACCATTCTCGAGTTTTACCTTGAGCTTGGTTCCCTCGATGGTAGGAATCTCAATCTCGCCTCCAAGTGCAGCTGTTGGGAAGTCAAGCAACAGGTTGTAAATCAAGTCGTTACCATCACGTATAAATGTCTCGTGTGGCTCCTCGGCGATAAACACCTGGATGTCGCCCGATGTACCGTTGTGCTTGCCGGCATTACCCTTGCCAGGCACGTTTACAACCATACCCTCGGCTACGCCAGCTGGGATGTTAATCTCTACAACCTCTTCGCCCTTCTCAACGCCTGTGCCGCCGCAGTGCTTACACTTGTTCTTAATCACCATGCCTTCGCCACCGCAAGTGGGGCAAACGCTCTGCTGCTGCATCATACCGAAGATGCTCTGGGTGGTATGAGTGATGTAACCCTGACCGTGACAGGTGGGGCACTGCTCCTTCTGACTGCCAGCCTCGGCACCAGTACCGCTACAATGTGGACAAGGGATATCCTTGCGAACCTTGAACTTCTTGGTAACACCAGTATTGATCTCCTCGAGTGTAAGTTTCACCTTCAGGCGCAGGTCGCTGCCGCGATGCTGCTGTGGGCGACGCTGTCCACCGCCAAAGCCACCAAAGCCGTGACCGCCGAAGATATCGCCGAACATCGAGAAGATATCGTCCATGTTCATATTGGTCTCGAAGCCACTGAAACCGCCGAATCCGCCGCCCATATTAGGTCCGTCGAATCCGAACTGGTCGTACTGCTGACGTGTCTTTGGGTCGTGCAGCACATTGTATGCCTCGGCCGCCTCCTTAAATTTTTCCTCGGCTTCCTTGTCGCCAGGATTACGGTCGGGGTGGTACTTAATGGCAATCTTACGATACGCTTTCTTAATTTCGTCTTCTGTGGCGCTTTTTTGTACGCCCAGCACCTCGTAGTAGTCTCTTTTTTGTGCCATATTGTATTATTGTCCAACTGCCACTTTGGCGTGGCGGATTACTTTGTCGTTCAGTTTGTATCCCTCCTGAAGGCAGTCGATAACCTTACCTTTCTTGTCGTCGCCCATGCCAGGAACCATCGCTACGGCTTCGTGCAGGTCGGTGTCAAAGTCGGCATCTTTGGTTTCAATCTTGCTCACGCCCTGACCTTCAAGTGTCTTTACGAACTTGTTGTAAATCAGTTCTACACCCTCGCGCAGTACCTGTGGATCGTCGGTTTTGGCACCATTGGCAATGGCACGCTCCATATCATCGAGTACTGGCAGAATGGCCGAGATAACCTTCTCGCCACCGTTCAGAATCAGCTCGGCACGCTCTTTCAGTGTGCGCTTGCGGTAATTCTCAAATTCGGCAGCCTTGTAGAGCAGTTGTGTCTTCAGCTCCTCAATCTCCTGCTGGGCTTTTGTCAGAGGATCCAGCTCTTCAGCCTCTTCGGTAGCAGCCTCAGTGTTCTCTGTGCTCTCAGCATTCTCTGCGTTTTCAGCGTTCTCTGTGTTCACCTCTTCGAGGTTCTCTTCCTCGTTGATGTTAATATCTTTTTCTTCCATAATAGCATTGTTTAATAGTTCTGCTTCATCAAGAGCAAAATCCGTGCCAATTGTCAATTATCACTGGTACATCTTTTCCTTCTGAGCCTTGATGGTCTCGTCGTAGATGTATTCGTCGTAAGTTGTCAGCTTATCGATGGTGCCCTTTGGAGTGAGCTCGATAATGCGGTCGGCCACAGTGTTGATAAACTCATGGTCGTGCGATGCAAACAGAATGTTACCCTTAAAGTTAATCAGGTTGTTGTTGAATGCCTGAATACTTTCCAGATCCAAGTGGTTGGTTGGGGTATCCAGAATCAGACAGTTGGCATTCTTCAGCTGCATACGAGCAATCATACAACGCATCTTCTCACCTCCTGACAGTACGTTTACATGCTTCAGTACGTCCTCTTCCTTAAACAGCATTCGTCCCAGGAACGACTTCATGGTTACCTCGTTACCTGGTCCCCACTGGCTCAGCCAGTCAACCAGATTCATTTCGCTCTGGAAGAACTCGGTGTTATCCAATGGCAGATAGGCGGTGGTGATGGTAACACCCCACTTGTAGGTACCTGCATCGGCCTGACGGTTACCGTTGATAATCTCGAACAAGGCGGTCATAGCCTTTGGATTGTGCGAGAGGAATACGGTCTTCTGTCCCTTCTCGATGGTGAAGTTCACGTTGTCGAACAGTACTGTACCGTCGCTGTCAACAGCCTTCAGTCCCTCTACCTCCAGAATCTGTGTTCCAGGCTCACGCTCCATCTGGAAGATGATACCTGGGTATTTACGTGTTGATGGTGTAATCTCTTCTACATTCAGCTTCTCCAGCATCTTCTTACGCGAGGTGGTCTGCTTTGATTTTGCTACGTTGGCGCTGAATCGACGGATAAACTCCTCCAACTGCTTCTTCTTCTCCTCGGCCTTCATCTTCTGGTTCTGAGCCTGGCGCAGAGCCAACTGCGAACTCTCGTACCAGAACGAGTAGTTACCCGAGAACAGGGTTACCTTACCAAAGTCGATATCTACGGTCTGTGTAGAAACGGCATCCAGGAAGTGACGGTCGTGCGATACAACCAGCACGCACTGCTCCAGGTTGCTCAGGTATTCCTCCAGCCACTGAACGGTATCCAGGTCGAGGTCGTTAGTAGGCTCGTCGAGCAACAGGTTGTCGGGGTGTCCGAACAGGGCCTTAGCCAGCATTACACGTACCTTCTCGTTGTTCGAGATCTCACTCATCTGCTTGTAGTGCTGACTCTCGGCAACGCCCAGGTTCTGCAGCAGCTGTGCAGCCTCGCTTTCGGCCTCCCAGCCGTTCATCTCGGCAAAAGCCATCTCAAGGTCGGCGGCACGTACACCGTCTTCCTCGCTCATTTCGGGTTTTGCATACAGAGCCTCACGCTCTTTCATGTTTTCCCACAGTGGCTGATGTCCCATCAGCACAGTGTTCATCACTGAAAACTCATCATACTTAAAGTGGTCCTGCTCCAGCACGCTCAGGCGCTCGCCTGGCTGCATCTCGATGGTACCCTTGTTGGCCTCGAGCTCGCCGCTGATGGCACGCAGAAGGGTTGACTTACCAGCACCGTTTGCGCCGATAATACCGTAAATGTTACCACTTGTAAACTTCAGGTTCACATCCTTGTAGAGAACCTTCTTTCCAAACTGGATTGCCAGATTTGTAACTGTAATCATCTTAACTTCTTAAACCTTTATGTTATTTGGGCTGCAAAGGTACGAAAAAAATCTGAAATTACCAAATTTTCTACAACATTCCCTTCGTTGAAGGGAGTTCGTAGTGATAAATGTCGCGGCGTACAGCCATTTTCAGAGCTCTTGCCAATGCTTTAAAGATACCTTCGATCTTGTGGTGCTCGTTCTGGCCTTCGGCCTTGATGTTCAGATTCATCTTCGATGCGTCGCTCAGACTCTTGAAGAAGTGCAGGAACATTTCGGTAGGCATTTCGCCGATTTTTTCGCGATGGAATTCGGCATCCCAAACCAGCCAGGGGCGACCACCGAAATCCAAGCAGGCCGAACACAAGCAGTCGTCCATCGGCAAGCAGTAACCATAGCGCTCAATACCACGCTTATCGCCCAGAGCCTGCAGGATACATTCGCCTAAGGCGATGGCAGTATCCTCGATGGTGTGGTGCTCGTCAACCTCCAAGTCACCCTTGGTGTGGATGGTCAGGTCTATCATGCCATGCTTGCCAATCTGCTCCAGCATGTGATCGAAGAATCCCAGACCAGTGCTGATGTCGCACTTACCCGATCCGTCCAGGTTTACTTTTACCCAGATGTCGGTCTCTTTCGTGGTGCGCTTAACTTCAGCTGTACGCTCGCCGGCAAACAGCAGTTCAGCTATCTTGTTCCATGTGATACCATCGTCGCTCAGAATCAGCGATTTGCAGCCGATGTTCTGGGCAAATTGTCGGTCGGTTTCGCGATCGCCAATCACGTACGAGTTGGCGATGTCGTAATCTGGATTGTTAATATATTTTTCAACCAATCCGATGTTGGGCTTACGGGTTGGTGCGTTGTCTTCAGGGAAGTGAGGGTCAATCAGAATCTCGTCGAAGGTAATGCCTTCGCCCTCGAGTGTTTGCAGGATGAAATTATGTACGGGCCAAAAAGTATCTTCGGGGAAACTCTTTGTTCCTAAGCCATCCTGGTTACTAACCATTACAAACTCAAAGTCCAGTTTCTCGCGGATAAAGGCCAGGTTGCGTATCATTCCTTTTACAAATTTCAGCTTCTCAAAACTGTCGATCTGCTCATCGGCAGGCTCCTCAATCAGCGTTCCGTCGCGGTCGATAAATAAAATCTTTTTCATATTGTTTTTTTGTTGAATTCTTCTTTCTCTTTGTCCTGCATGTACATCGAAATCTTAACCAGATACAAGGGCAGCGCCATCGTCAGCCATACGTAAGCTTGGATAAATCCGGCTATGGTAAACACTGCGATACTCAGCCATTTTACGTTCTCGGGCATGCCTGATGGGTCGCCGTAAAGCATGCCTACCTGCGACTGCCAGTTGGCAGTAATCAGTATCACCGTAGGCAGGGTGGTTAATAGTGCTAGAGCGGCTACGATAACCAGACATACTATGCTTACTAACAGCAGCTTGCCTACGTGTGCCAGCCACGAGCCGTAGCGCAGGGTAACGGGTTTCAGCATCTGCAACTTCTTCAGGCGCCATTTGGCTGCGGCCAGCCAGAGGCCTACGGCTACTATAGCCAGTATCGAGGCGGGTAAGAGTAGGGTAGGTGAAATCAGTACAGGCAAAGCCTGAGCCACAGCCGCCAGGAGTGCAAAGCCGATGGCCAGCCACCAGGTGGCACGGAATATCTTTCTAAAGTTAGCACTGTACAACTGGTAGCCGTCGCGAATGCACGCCTGACTGCTACGCACCTTCATTTCTATCTTTTTTTTCTCTGTATCCATTGCAAATATCATTTTTTCGCGTGCAAAGATAACGTTTTTTGGCACGAATTACACGAATTAACACGAAAAAATAAATAAATTCGCGAAAATTCGTGTAATTCGTGCCTATTTTTTAGTATCTTTGCAGCAAATTTTTTAATAATGAAGTTATTAAGATGGGGTTTTATAGGCTGTGGTGAGGTGACCGAGAAGAAGAGCGGTCCCGCTTTCAGCGAGGTTGAAGGCTCGAGCGTGGTAGCTGTGATGAGTCGCACCGAGAAGCATGCGCGTACTTATGCCGTACAGCATGGTATTGCCAAATGGTACACCGATGCGCAGGAGATGATTGATGATCCTGATGTGAATGCCATTTATGTGGCCACACCGCCCTCCAGTCATGCCACTTATGCCATTATGGCCATGAAGGCCGGCAAGCCTGTTTATGTTGAGAAACCGCTGGCTGCCAGTTACGAGGATTGTGCCCGTATCAACCGCATTAGCGAGCAGACCGGCGTGCCCTGTTTTGTGGCTTATTATCGTCGCTATCTGCCTTATTTCCAGAAGGTAAAAGAGATTGTCGAAGGTGGAAGGATTGGTAAGATACTGAATGTGCAGATACGCTATACAGAACCCCCACGTCAGGCCGATTTGGAGGCGATTGCCAATCACGAGCCGTTGCCTTGGCGCTTGCAACCGGATATTGCAGGTGGTGGCTATTTTTACGATATGGCGCCCCATCAGCTTGATATCCTGCAGGATTTGTTTGGTGTGATTCTCGAGGCGCGAGGTATCTGTAGCAATCGTGGCGGACTGTACAAGGCCGAGGATTCGGTGAGTGCTTGTTTCCAGTTCGAGAATGGTTTGCCGGGTAGCGGTTCGTGGTGTTATGTGGCCCACGAGTCGGCTCGCGAGGATTGTATCGAGATTATCGGAACCGAGGGCCAGGTAAGCTTCTCGGTATTCGATTATACCCCCATCCGCTTGCAAACCAATCAGGGCGAAGAGCGCATCACGGTGCCCAATCCGCCTTACGTGCAATATCCGCTTATTAAGAATATGATTGAGCATTTGCAGGGCCTTGGCGTTTGCGAGTGTACCAGTGTGTCGGCCACGCCTGTTAACTGGGTGATGGACCGTATTCTGGGCAAATTCTGATTTTTTTTCTTGATATGAAGAAGGGACTGATGGTGTTGTTATGGATGATGGTGGGGCTGAGCGCTTTGGCTGCTGGGCCCGACACGCTGTCCGTTGATACCGTCGGCACCAAGGAAGAGTTGGGTCTGATTCGCCGAACCGTACGCGAATTCGACCGCCTGAACGATGAATATATCGAGCCCCAGCACTACGAGTTTACGGTGATGGGACAGATTACCCGCACTTACGAGAGCTTTATTTTGAGTAGCAACGGTCAGCAGATTAAGCTGTCGCCCGACGGACTTACCAAAATCGGTCCTTACTTTGGCTGGCGTTGGTTCTTCCTGGGCTACACGTTCGATATCAAGAATATCGGCTTTAGTCAGAGTGGCTTGCGTAAGGAGTTCGACCTGAGTATCTACTCGTCGCAGGTGGGTGTCGACATCTTCTATCGCCGTACGGGTAACGATTACAAAATACGCGATGTGCGTTTGGGCTACGGTATGAATGGCGACTTGTTCGAGGGTGTGCCTTTCGATGGCGTGAATGTGGGTATCACCGGTGCCAGTGCCTATTACATCTTTAATCACGGACGCTTCTCTTATCCGGCAGCCTTCAGTCAGAGTACCTGTCAGAAGATTAGCTGCGGTTCGTGGATGGCGGGTATCGGCTTTACCAGGAACACGCTCGATATGGACTACGATAAGCTGCAGACCACACTCAAGTCGCGCATGGATCGTAGTCAGGAACTGAAGCTGGACTCAGGCTTGATGTTCAAGGATATCAAGTACAGCGACTTCATGATATCGGGTGGCTACGCCTATAACTGGGTGTTTGCCAAAAACTGGTTGTTCTGTGCCAGCGCCCAGCTTGCCCTCTGCTATAAGTCGAGCTATGGTGAGATAGCCGACGAGAAGAAGGGCTTCAGCTTTGATAAGGTGAATATGGATGGTATCGGCCGATTTGGTATGGTTTACAATAATACCCGCTGGTATGCCGGTTGGAGTGCTATCCTGCGCACCAACAACTATCGCACCTCGCGATTCACAGCCAATAATATCTTTGGCTCGTTCAATGCCTATATAGGCTATAATTTTTTGTTGAAAAAGAAATATCGTAAAGCATGAAACGTATCATATATATCATCATAGGTATTACCGCCTGCCTCACATCTTATGCCGCAGGTTTTGGCAGCGTAAAGGCACTGCCTCAGGATAGCGCCACTATCTGCCGCTTGCTGGCCGAGGCCAAGAAGCAGCCCGCATCTACCTGTATGCCGCTGTTTTTTGCCCAGAAGTTTGTGGGCATTCCCTATGTGGCTCATACCCTCGAAGGCGATAAGCAGGAGCGCTTGGTGGTAAACACCCGTCAGCTGGATTGCACCACACTGGTAGAAACCGTTACAGCCCTTACCCTCTGTGCCCAGCGCAAGGATTACTCGTGGCTGGCCTATCAGCAGGCGTTGGTGGGTTTGCGCTATCGTGGTGGCGTGATTAATGGCTATCCCAGCAGGTTGCATTACTTTACCGAGTGGATTACCGATAATACCAAGGCGGGTGTGGTAAGCGAGGTTCAGACCCCCAATCCGCCCTTTACTGCTGTACAAACCGTCAAGGTTAACTATATGAGCACCCATCCCAAGAGCTATCAGGCCCTGAAGGAGCATCCTGAGTATGTAAGCGCTATCGCCAAGCAGGAGCGCCTGGTGTCGGGTGCCAAGTACCGCTATATCCCCAAAAAGCTGGTGGGGAAGAGTCAGATGCTGCGTAAGGCTATCAAGGATGGCGATATTATTGCTATCACCTGTAATAAGGCCGGACTTGATATCGCCCACTTGGGTTTTGCCGTATGGCGTGCCGACGGACTGCATCTGCTAAATGCCTCGCAGTTGCATCACAAGGTGGTGTTAGAGCCCATGACGCTCTATCAGTATCTTAAGAAACATTCCTCGCATACTGGAATCAGAATTATCAGAATAACAAAATAAAATAGTAACTTAACCAAAGGAGAGTAAAAGATGGAATTACCCGATTTTATGAGTTATGCGAACAAGTTTTCGCAGACAGAATTTGCCGAGAAGATTGCGCGTATTGCTAAGCGCGCTGGTGCCAAACTGGTTTATGCGGCACTGATACTTTATTACACCCTGCAGAGCGACAAGGTGAGCAAGGCCGACAAGGCTATCATCATTGGTGCTCTGGGTTACATGATCAGTCCGCTCGACGTGATTCCCGATGCCATCCCCATTGCCGGACTTACCGACGACTTGGCCGTGCTGCTGTACGTGCTGAAGAAGGTTTGGACAGGTATCGACCCCGAGATTGTTGAGCAGGCCAAGAGTAAGCTTAGTCGCTGGTTCGACGAGGAAGAAATCGAAGAGATTGGCGATATTCTCGCACCTGAAGATTAAGCATCAGGGCACAAAAAAATCCTCAGCGTTTGCTGAGGATTTTTCAGAGGTGCCTGGCGGATTCGAACCGCCGTAGACGGTTTTGCAGACCGTTGACTAAGCCACTCATCCAAGGCACCAGGTAAAAAGAATGACTGACATTTTCTCAAATGCGGGTGCAAAGGTACTGAGATTTTCTGAGACTACCAAATTTTTTAGCTACTTTTTCGTGCAGCAACTGCTTTTTTTCTGTTTCTTGCACTGTTTTGCGTGTTCTTTCAGCTCTTTTAGCTGGCATCCGTCGCAACCTTCGCACGGATCATTGGCTTTTTGCAGCCGCTGGTAAACCCACCACGCGGCATAGACAATCGCGCAAGCTAAGATGAAATAAACAACAATCTGCTGCATAATGTTCAATGATCAAAGTTTTGTAAGTTTACGTAGCAAAACTTTGTTGATTACCTGAATGCGGTGCCCTTGTCGCTCAATGTCCTCGCGTACATTATTTATATTATTAAAGAAGTCGCTAAAGGCATTCAGTACAGCATTAGGCTGTCCGGCATCCTCTTCAGCCTCAGGATTAATCAGTATCTTAATACCCTGTGGTTCAATGTGTACATCTATCTCGGCATCCGTCATAATCGGGTCGCCATCGTAGTGTATGGCACCTGGCTGCTTACGGGAGATATGCAGCGTTTTGGTGCGGAAAGTCTTAATCTTCGAGTTGTTATGCATGGTTTTCATAAACAGGTCGGCGGCAATCTGTGGTGCGTCGAGTGCTGTAAATGGCTCCATGATAATCACGTCCATCTCGCCATCCTTCATGGTGGCGCCTGGGGCAATGTAAGCATTATTACCATACTGCGAGGCGTTGGCGCAGGCAATCAGGAATGCCTTGTACTTCTTGGCGCCCGTATCGTCGCTCACCTCGTAGGTCTCGGGTTTGTATTTCAGTCCCTCTTTCAGCACGTTCTCTACGTAGGTGATGGGACCGCGCTTGCCTGCTTCGGCAAACTTCAGTGATATAAAGGCGTCGAAACCCATGCCGCAAGTGCAGAAGAAGGGCATGCCGTTAATTACACCATAATCAAACGAATCAATCTTACAACTGTTAATCATGCCGATGGCTTTCTTGATTTCCATGGGCACACATAGATGACGGGCCAGGCCGTTGCCGCTGCCGCAGGGCACAATGCCCAGTGCGGTATTGGTGTGTACCAGCGATCGTGCCACCTCATTTACGGTGCCGTCGCCACCCACAGCCACTACTATGTCAACGCCTTCTTCGGCCTTATGTTTTGCTATCTCAGCAGCGTGTCCTCGGTATTCAGTAAAGCATATTTCGGTGTCGAACAGATCCTTGTCGATAATCTGTCCTATCAAGGCAGGAACCTCGGCCTTCGAAGTGGTTCCCGATTTAGGGTTCAAAATAAATGTAATTTTTCTCTTTTTCGTCATAATTATGGTGCAAATTTACGAAATTTGGGCGAAAAAATACCCCTAAAGACAAGAAAAATAGCAAAAACTAACTATTTCTTAGTAAAAACTTGCACGTTTTACCGAAAAATGTGTATCTTTGCACCCTGAAATTTAGAAAATAATAGACTATACCTATATCGGAATGGGACAGTTACAAGAAAGATTCAAGCATTATCGTGAGCCACAGAAGTTTATGGAGGCTGACGTATATCCCTATTTCCGCGAGATTGAAGGAAAGCAGGGAACGGAAGTTGAGATGGGTGGCCACAAGGTGCTGATGTTCGGCTCTAATGCCTATACAGGCTTGACTGGCGACCAGCGTATTATTGATGCAGCTAAGGCAGCACTCGACAAGTATGGCTCTGGTTGTGCCGGAAGCCGATTCCTTAATGGTACACTCGATCTGCATGTTAAGCTCGAAAAGGAAATCTCAAAGTTTATTGGTAAGGACGATTGTCTGTGCCTGTCAACAGGTTTCTCAGTAAACCAGGGTGTTATCCCTGCTCTGCTGGGTAAGGACGATTACGTTATCTGCGATGATCGCGACCACGCATCTATCGTTGATGGACGTCGTTTGGCTTTCGCCCGCCAGTTGCACTACAAGCACAACGATATGGCCGACTTGGAGCGCGTGCTTCAGAAGCTGCCTCAGGAGGCTGTTAAGCTGATTGTGGTTGATGGCGTGTTCTCTATGGAGGGCGACCTGGCTAACCTGCCTGCTATCGTTGAGCTCAAGCACAAGTACAACTGCTCTATCATGGTTGATGAGGCTCATGGTATCGGCGTATTCGGTAAGCAGGGACGTGGTGTTTGCGACCACTTCGGACTTACTGACGAGGTTGACCTTATCATGGGTACATTCTCTAAGAGTTTGGCTTCTATCGGTGGTTTCATCGCTGCTGATTGGGATACCATCAACTATCTGCGTCACACTTGCCGCACTTATATCTTCTCGGCATCTAACACACCTGCTGCTACAGCTGCAGCTCTCGAGGCTCTGCACATCATCCAGCAGGAACCCGAGCGCATCCAGGCTCTGTGGGATGTTACAAACTATGCCCTGAAGCGTTTCCGCGAGGAAGGATTCGAGATTGGTGAGACCGAGAGTCCTATTATTCCTCTTTACGTGCGCGATGTTAATAAGACATTCCTGGTAACCGCTCTGGCTTTCAAGGCTGGTGTGTTTATCAACCCCGTAATTCCTCCTGCATGTGCACCTCAGGATACACTGGTGCGCTACGCTCTGATGGCAACTCACACTAAGGAACAGGTTGATCGTTCTGTAGTTGCTCTGAAGAAGATTTTCGTAGAGCAGGGGATTATCAAGTAATTGACAATTGATAATTTACAATTGATAATTAGCCTCCCAAATTGGGAGGCTTTTTTGTGTTTTGGGGGATGAAAATGGCTTATTTGTTAAAATACGTAAATAAATACCACTTTTTGGCTTTGATATTTTTGTATTCCAAATTTTCTTCGTACCTTTGCACCCGCAAAACAAAAACGAGGTGTAGCGCAGTTGGTAGCGTTCCTGGTTTGGGACCAGGCTGTCGCAGGTTCGAGTCCTGTCACCTCGACCAAAACAAAATGGTTTTAACCGCTAGCTATTTATAGTTGGCGGTTTTTTTTGTATTTACCGGCTAAATTTTGAATAACTATAAATAAAGAGTAAAATGAAGAAAACCCTATTGCTGGCATTCATGGCTGTTGGATTAACTGTCAGTGCCCAGAGTGAGTACCAGATTACCGTTCAGAGCAAAAAGCCGTCGGGCATCATCGATGAGATGCTTTACGGACAGCTTTTTGAGCACATCTACTTCAGTGCCAACAATGGCGTGTGGCAGGAGTTGATACAGGAGCGCTCGTTCGAACCCGAGCAGTATCCAGGCATCCATCCGCGCGATGGCTACTTTGATGGTTGGTTTATGGACGATCATCAGGTGCTGCACTCGCCAACCCGCTACGAGCAGCCGCTCAAGATCGACAGCATCGGCACCAGCGATTTTAATCTCACGATGGATGTAAATTGGCGCGCCTATAAGCTGGCCCGTCGCAGTTGGAGTGGCGGACTGATGGATATTCGCTTTGCCTTCCGCAACAAGGCCGATGGCACACCTTATTATCTACGCATACACGATCCTTATTACGAGAGCAGGATGTTCACTCCCGCCCAAACACAGGCTCAGATCCAGGCTGCCAAAGAGGCCGAAGCCCGTGCAGCCCTCCAGCAGCAGGCCGCTACAGCCGATTTCTCTATCTGCCGCATGGAAGAACGCGAGGTGCCAGGCTGGGGCGGTCGTACCCGTCGTATCAACACGCTCGTACCATTGGTGTCGGCCCCTGCCACCAAGGAGCAGGTTAACGAGAGTCAGCAGTGGCACAAGCTGCGTATCGAGAGTCGTGGCAGCCGTGTTACCGTGTTCTGGGACGATGTGCAGGTGCTCACCTACGATGGCTTAGAGGTAGCCGATCGTAATTTTATTACCTTCTGGGTAAACTATACCGAGGCCACCTATCGCAACATCCAGCTTACCGCTACCGATGGCAAGGTGCTGTTCCAAGGTACCCCTGGCGATGTGCAGATACCCGCCGTTGCCCAGCAGTGGACGGCCTTTGGCGATGGTGGACAGTACCGATTGGTGAAGGACGATGCCATCAACATGCGCTATTCGCAGCTGATTACTGCCACCAAAGGCCAGGCTGGCATCTTCCAAGGGCCTCAGAATATTGTTAAGGGCGAAAAGTATGTTGGCTCTATTTATGCTAAGGGTAAAGGCGAGCTGATTGTTGGTTTGCGTGATACCAATGGCAGGTTTGTGGCCCGCCAATCGCTGGGTAAGGTAGGTAAAAGCTGGCAGAAGTACGCCTTTACCTTAGAGCCCGAAACCAACTGCGACGGCGATTTCGCCATCGTGGTTAACAATGGTAGCGTACAGGTTGATATGGCCACCATGACCACCCAGAGTGGTATCAACCTGGGTGGATTCCGCCCCGATATCCTGCAGGCCGTTAAGGAGCTTCATCCCACCTGTCTGCGCTGGCCTGGTGGCGGTTATGTGGCCCAGTACGACTGGCAGTGGGGTATCGGTCCGCAGGAGAACCGTCAGCGTTGGGACCACTGGATGTGGATGGATTACGATCAGAACTGCTTTGGTACCGACGAGTTTATCCGTTTCTGTCGCGAGGTTAACTCCGAGCCTGTCATCGTGGTAAGCGTTAAGTTCGAGCGCCCTGCCAGCGAGTACAATCAGATACTGCAGGATGCCGTTAACTGGTTGCGTTACTGCAATGCCCCTGCTACTGATGAGTGGGGTGCCAAGCGTGCTGCCAACGGTCATCCCGAGCCTTACAACGTGAAGTACTGGGAGATTGATAATGAGATGTGGGAGATGGGTATCGAGCGCTACGAGCAGTGTGTACGCGATTTCAGCACCGCCATGCGTAAGGTCGATCCCAGCATCAAGATTATCGCCTGTGGTGGTTTCCGCGAGGACGAGCAGTTCATCCAGCGTAGTGGTCAGTATTTCGATTACCTCAGTCTGCATCATTACGAGCAGCAGGGCGGCTATGCCAGCGGTCCCGTTCGCCTCGGTCAGCAGTACGACAACTACGCCAAGATGATTGCCAACGGTCCTAACCCCAACATCAAACTCTTTATCTCCGAGTGGAACCTCAATAGTATCGACTGGCGTACAGGCCTCTTTGCAGGCGGTTTCCTCAATATGTGCGAGGCGCGCGATGTAGTGGCCATGGGTGCTGCAGCCCTGTTTATCCGCCGTACTGATGCCCCCGACTGGAACAATGCCTTTATCAATTTCGACTATAAGGACCTGTTCAAGGCCCCCAACTGTCAGGTTACCGAGCTTTGGTACAATCACTTCTCAAAGTACCGTCTGGCCTATAGCGGCGAAACGGGCGATGTAAGTGTAAGCACCACGCTCTCCGAGAATGGCGCCGATGTCATCGTCAAGGTGGTTAATCCTACCGATTCTGCCGCCACGCTGCGTATCAAGGGCGATTGGGCTGGGGTAGAGCGTGCATCGTTCGAGTATTATGCCCCCGGCTCGCTTACCATTGCCAACAGTATGGATAACAAGCACGCCGTAGCCCTCAAGCAGGCCCAGGCTCAGGTTGAAGGCACCGATGTAGTGCTGGCCGTACCCGCTTTGTCGGCTGGTGTGCTCGTCATCCACAAAAAATAAGTAGGTAACTTTCGCTGGTTTTTCAGAAATAAGTAGTATCTTTGCACCCGGATTTAACAAAAGCATAATAAAAATGGAAAAAGAGATTTACCTGGCTGGAGGTTGCTTCTGGGGTACAGAGCACTTCTTTAAGCAGATAGAAGGTGTGATCGAAACCGAAGTGGGCTTTGCCAACGGCCACACCGATAACCCAACCTATAAGGAGGTTTATACCGATACCACAGGCCACGCCGAAACCGTTCGTATCAAGTACAACGATGCGGTAGTTGGTCTCGAGTTCCTGTTGCAGATGTTCTTCAAGGCCATCGATCCTACCAGTCTGAATAAGCAGGGCCACGACGAGGGTACCCGCTATCGTACAGGCATCTACTATCAGGATGCCAATGATCTGCCTGTCATCGAGAAGGTTTTTGCCGAGCAGCAGGCCCAGTACGCTGAGCCATTGGCTGTAGAAAAACTGCCTTTGCAGAAGTTCTATTCGGCCGAGGAGTATCATCAGGACTACCTGGATAAGAATCCCGATGGCTACTGCCACCTGCCCCTCGAGCTCTTTAAGTTTGCCAAGCAGGCCAAGGATAAGAGCAAGCAGCAGTAATACATGCAAGTAAAGCTTACATATAGGTTTACAAGCCGATTATCCATGCGCATCGCCAAAAATGGCGATGTGCATGTTTCTGCACCTATCGGTCTGCCCAAGAAGACCGTCGAGAAGTTCATTGCCGAGCATCTCGACTGGATTGAGCAGGTCCGTAAGCGCACCCTCCAGCGCCAGCAGCAGCGCGCCGCCTTCTACGGTCAGCTGCCACTTAAAACCCGCAAGGAGCGTACCGAGGCCATTGCCCGCCTTAAAGCCATTGTCGAGCCTATGGTAGAACGCTATTCGCAGCAGATGGGTGTAACTCCATCCGCCATCACCTACAAGGCCATGATATCCCGTTGGGGCATGTGCAACATTAAAACCCATGCCATCTGTTTCTCTATCTACACCCTGTTGCTCCCCGAGTGGTGTATCGAGCATGTGGTGGTTCACGAGCTCTGCCATTTGTTAGAGCCCACCCACAACGCCCGTTTCCACGCCCTCATGGATCAGTATTTCCCCCGTTGGCGCGCCGCCCGCAAGGAAACCCGCCTTATACAATCATAATACATTTATAGGTACAGCAGCTGATAGCTGTATCCGTAAATGGCTGGTTATCATGTGTTTTTAGATTTTAAGCTGTTTTATCATGAGGGTTAATTCATGATACAACTGCTATATGCCTTGTGTTATTATCCCGATTGCTATACCTTTGCACCATCAAAAAACTTATAAAACTGAATATTATCTATAATAAGCAACAATGATGAAAACAAAAATTCTACTTTTTGCGATGGCCTGTGCGTTAACCGTTCAGGCATCGGCTCAGTCGGGAAGTGTTAAGTACAACGATTTCGTGGTTACCAACCCTTCAAACATCAAGCAGGGCGTTCTCGCCAATGGTTTCCGCTATTATTTATGCGACAACGGTGTTCCTGTTAACAAACTTGAAATGCGACTCATCCAGAAATCAGGTACCGACGACGAGGGTGATATCCCTGGCATCGCGCTTTTATTACGCCGGATGCTTTGCTCCGAGAACCTCACTGCCGGCACTGCCGGTGTGCTGAAGGATAAGCTCGACGAACTAAATCTGCAGTCACTCCCCGATTTCCGTGCCGTTAATGGCCTTGTGCCCAATGTGGCCGCCTACTGTTCCGAAATAGAGAACAGGTGCACAGAGTATAATCTGTTCCGTTTAAATAACGAGCGCACCTACGCGGCGTCGTGTATGGGATTGCTGGCCCAGATTGCAGGCAATGCCCGTTTCTCGACTGCCGAGTTGGAGCGCCAGAAGCAGTTGGCCATCAACGAAATCACCAACAGCCGTTACAATCTTGCCCTGTCCGAGGCCAACTACTTCAAGGCTGCCTTCGTAGATGGATGTACCCTCGATGAACTGATGAACAAACAAATCGCCAGCATCCGCAGTATTACCCTCCAGCAGCTTCAGTCGTACTACCAGCGCTGGTATGTGCCGCAGAATCAGTGTCTGTATGTGTTTGGCAAGGCGCCCGCCAATATTGTTGATATCATCAAGCAGCAGTTCGGCAGCCGCCCCAGTATGCCCGCTCCCGAATCAGCCCCTAACCAGCTGAGCAACCAGTTGGTGCTGATGATTCAGCAGGATGTGCCTGCATGTATTATTCAGTTCTGTTTCCTGAAGCCTCGTGTGGCGCCATCCGATACAAAGAATCTCGATGATCTTCGTAAGGCAGCGGCTTACAATCGTCTTGGCGAAGTGATTGGTACAGCTTTTAATGCACGTGTCGTGTCGGCGTTCGATGATAACCACAAGCTTTTCAACCGCCAAGTATTCACCTTGACTGTCGTAAAGGGCTTAGAGCCTAATGCCGACCAGCAGCAGTTTGGCGATTTTGCTGATGAGGTTATTCAAAATCTCAATGATGTCATGCGTAACGGCGTGCAGGCCCATATTACCCAGTTGCCCATCGAAAAGCGAAAGCAGCTTCAGCAGCAGGAGTTAGCCCGTGTTCGTAACTATACGGTGCTCGACACTCATACCTGTATTAAGAACAATTTCGTGTATGGCAAACCACTGCTCAAGGAGACTATGCCTTACCAGTATTTCAAGCACGAGGTGAGCGATCAGGATATCCGCAACTGCTGCCAGGAACTGTTCAGCAATGCCGATCTGCGCGTTGTGTGCGTCACTCCAAATGGCTATCCCGATGCCGACATCAAAGCCAAGCTCGAAGCTTTCTTGTCAGGAAAGTAAGCACTAAAGCGAGGTGAGGCGGTAATTATCCATGCGTGGAAAGTAATCGCCTTGCCCCTCGCTGAATATTCTTGCTGTTTCCTGTTCGGCTTGGTATTGCTCCAGCATATCCTCCCATGCGCCAATGGGGTCGTCGTAGTAGCCGTCGTACTTTTCGGCAAACAGGTAATAATAGCTGGTGCCAAAGTTGGTGCTGGTAAGCCGTTCGGTCCGCTCGTCCCACCAGGCATACTCCTTAAAACCTAACTTTCCCCAGAGGTCGGCACATCTGCGTTCAAGTAGCTCATACTCTGTTTCCGATACCACATCGCGAAGCTTCACCCGGTTGTTGTCGAACCATACATACCGCCAGTCGTCGTAGTCCTTGCTCTCTATCTGCATGGCGGTAAAGCGCCAAACCTTTCGCGCCCACCCAAAGTGCCCCGTTTCGGCACACAAATCACCTATCCGCATGCCACGTTTGTACTTCACCTTGCAACTCTCGGCACAGCGTATCGGGTGAATCTCCCTGTTTACAATCTCCCTCAACAGCCGTGCTTCAAGATGCGTCACAACACCATCGGGCATGCATCTGCACACCCGATAAGGAATCTTTCTTCTCATATCAACTAAAAACCGATTTTTGCTTTCTGACGTGGAACCTCGATGGGTACGACATCCTCTGGCATAATAAGGCGCCAGTTCTGCTTGCCCTCAGGCTGCTCTATCACGCATCGTGTGGCATGCTGTATGTAGATGCGCTCCAGCTGGTTGGCCACAAATCGCGCATTACCCCACGTTTGTGGATCACGGATCTGATACGCCTGCGCCATCATGTTGCGATACTTTTCCCAAGCCCCATCAGTAAACTGGTACTCGTAGTCCTTAATCCTGCTTTTGGTTATCTCCAGCAGTTCGTTCACGCTGAAGTCCTGAAACTCGAACTTGTTTGGGAATCGCGACTGCAGTCCTGGGTTCATGTCCAGCAGTTTCAGCATCTGGTCCTTGTAGCCGCATAGCACGATGGCGATATCACGCTGCGTTTCGTCGGCCAGGATGTTCATCAGCAGTTGTATCACCAGCTTGCCCGGGTCGTTCTCGTTCTTGCCGTTCAGCAGATAAGCCTCGTCAATCATCAGTACGCCACCCATCGCCTTTTCTATCACCTGTCGCAGCGATCGTTCCTCGTCGCCCCATAGCGTGCCGATAAAGGTGCCGCGATCGCACACCACTACATGTCCTTTCGATAAGGCACCCGTGTAATGTAGCAGCGAACCGAATATTTTGCAAACGGTGGTTTTACCTGTGCCCGGACGACCTAAGAAGATGCTGTGCAGCGATACCTCGTGCTGCTTGCTGTTGGGAAACATCTCCTGCATGGCCCTGTTGTAGCAGGTGAGTGCTACCAGCTCGTCCATGCGGTGCTTAATGTCGTCGCATCCCACCAGTTTGTCCAGTTCTTCGCGAGGGTTGTCAATCGGAGGCAGCACCTTTACATTCACGCTCAGTCCCAGGTTCTGGTCTATCGTTTCGCTCTGCTTCGGCGTTGCTTCAGGTTCCTCTTTCGCTGGCTCCTCCTCCTCTTCCTCGTCTACCTCGTCGTAGTCGTAAGTACCATTTATAAAGTCGCGTACGGCCTTTTCAAACTCCTCGTCATCCCCATATTCGCTCTTGATTTTCTTCGTCCGTTTCAAATCAAGTTTTTCGTCGGTCACAATGTCGAAGTACACCTTTCCTGCCAGGTCGTCATCGTCGTTTACATCAGCCTTGCGCAGGTTCAGATGACTGCAGTTGCTAATCACCTTGATGTGGTTCTTCTCCCAGTCATCCTCCAGTTCAAACGCATTGTTGATAGCATCCTCTGTTATCAGAATCCCGTACACATTCAGGCTGGCCAGTGCATTCTCCAGTCTGCCTTTCATGATTTCCATCGTTTCCTTCAGCTTCCAAACAGTACTTTCGCGCGGTTCGCAGCCAGGTTCGTAAATCATCATGTCAATGTTCTGCGTCTCGTCGTAACACTGCTTTTGGCGGTGCTTGTTGCTGTCCACGCATACCACCACCATGTTTATCGAGTCGGCATAAATATAAATATCGCAGTTGTATAAGTATGGGGCAAAGCCCTTAATCCTATTAGAGTAGACGGCATAGTTAACCGCCATAGCGTTCATGTGCTTCCAGATAGTAAGATAAGTCTGATTTCTAAAGTCGTTAATCAGTCTGTTCAAGTTTCTCATAAAAACATCTTCATTGCATCGTTCATATATATAATAGGTATACCCCGTGTGTGATGGGGCGCAAGAGTCATCGGGCCAGATGCTTTTACACACCTGCCCCTTAGTATTATAGAGGTTTCTTTTCAGATTTCTCTATCACATCGTTCAAACAATTGTAGCAAAATGTCAAAGAACGCATTTACTCCTCGAGGCGCAGCCTCAAAGATCGCAAGGCGACAACGCACAATCCACCTGTCGATTCTCAGATTCGGTTTTACCCTCGTCTTAGAACCGCTCGGCACATGATTGCATCGATTGTCATTCTGTTCATTTTGCTTTTAAAATTTTGTTTGTTTTGTGATAGAATTATGTTTATCGGCGGCAAATGTAGATAATTTCCCCGAAACTTCCAAATTTTTTCGCAAAAATCGGTCGAAAAAAGAGTTTTAATAGATGGTCAAGTACAACATAAACAAAATCGAGGGTGTGCCTGTTGTTTAGCACGCCCTCGATTCTTACTTACAAGCCCATGCAGCTCGTGGCGCCTAGGGCCGTTACAATCGCTGTGGCGATACTCGCTATCATCTGTACGATGAACTTTACTGTCTCTTTCTTACTCATAATCTTAATGTTTCATTGGTTAATAATTTGGCACGGATTACACGGCTCTCTTTTTTGAGAAACGCTGCTCTTTTTCATTGATAACAGCCGTGTCCTTTATTTAAAAGGCCGTGTTCGCTCGGCTTTGCCGCTTGGCTCGTCCAAGAATCCGTGCCTAAAACTTAATCGCCGATGGGTTCATTGTGCTCGCCACCGGTGTTACCACCCTGGTTTCCGCCACCATTGCTTGGCTGATTGCCACCCTGATTGGTGTTGCCACCATTCTCGTTCTCAGGATCCTCCACGTCGCCGCTGTCGCTACTGGTTACACGCTTCACCTCCTTGCCGTTGCGGTCGATACAGGTAATCTGGATAGCGGTGTTAGCCAACTCCTCCTTCAGCTTAACCGTTGGAGTAAAGATGATACGACGGGTGGTAATCAGTCCGGCCTTAACCTCGTTCACGTTCTCAACCGCCTTACCGCGCAGTCCGAAACGCATGGTACCCAGTCCGGGAATGGCAACCGAGTGTCCTTCGGTGGCCCAGGCCTTGATTACCTCGCCAGCAGCATTCCAGCAGGCCTGCATCACGCCTTCCATCACACCGCTGCGACTGGCAGCCTCCTTGATTACCTTGTCCTGATCCAGACTCGAGTACAGGTCGGGGCTCAGTACATAACGATACTTACCTTCTTTCTCTTTGTCAAACTTAAGCAGTCGCTCAACTGCCTTTACTTTAAGTGCCATAATTTTGTTTTAAATTAAAGGGTCTGTTATAATCTTTCCTTTTCCTTAAAACCTCTTCCTTAGTCGTGTTTGAGCGGGTGTAGCCATCTAAAATTTTCTGGTAGGCCTACTGAAAATTTTTCTATGGCTTAATCGCTCTTTTTGTTGCCTTTCAACAACATTGCAAAGGTACAAAAAATATTTGAATTGTGCAAATATTTT
>NZ_JNKG01000013.1:0-157914 GCF_000701965.1 Prevotella sp. RM4 | reverse complement strand
GGGCTATTCTCTACTATAGGGAAGGTTGGATACGCGTTACTCACCCGTGCGCCGGTCGCCATCAATCAAAGCAAGCTTCGATCATGCTGCCCCTCGACTTGCATGTGTTAAGCCTGTAGCTAGCGTTCATCCTGAGCCAGGATCAAACTCTTCACTGTAAAAAATTGTTTGTTTTTTCTATTTAAAATAGAAATATATCTGTCTCAGAACAACTATCCAAATTCAAGAAATTGAAACGGTTTGTTCATTTACCCAAGAGCATTTCTGCTCTTGCTTCTTGTACTACTTCTGTTTATGTAAATCTTTCAAAGAACTCTTTCTTTCAGTGCTTGTCAGGTGGTGTTCCTGATTTGCGGGTGCAAAGGTACAACAAATTTCAATACCAACCAAACATTTTCCAAAAAAAATTCCCAAAAACATGAAAGTTTTCGGGAATGTTTACATTCTTTATATTACACCTTATATATAATATATAGACAAATGCAAAATTCTATATTTTTGAGGTTTTTATTCAAAAATCTCCTCGATGTCGTTTTCGCCACCAGAATCGTCGGTCTCGCCACCACCCATCGGACAAGGATCGAAACCGGCAGGTACATCAAACACCTCGTCCTGGTGATATCCTAAACGGGCATTTTTATAAACCTGCTGCATGTAGAGTGCGAAAATGGGCAGTGCACCCGAGGCTCCCTGGCCCATGGCCATAGAGTTGAAGTGGATATCGCGATCGTCGCCACCTACCCAGCAGGCGTTAACCAATGTGGGGGTAAGACCTACGAACCAGGCATCGCTATTATTATTGGTGGTACCTGTTTTACCTGCCAGCTGACCGGTGAGGTTATACTTGAAGCGCAGACGACTGGCGGTACCGCCATCAACTACATTGCGCAGCATATATATCATCTTATGTGCACTCTCCTCGCTAATCACCTCGTTCAAGCGGGGCTGGAACTGGGCAATCACATTACCCTCGCTGTCCTCGATCTTAGTAACAAACATGCACGCAGCGCGGATACCATGGTTAACAAATGCGGTATAAGCACTGGCCATCTCGCCTACACTGATGTCGCAAGGACCCAGACAGAGGGCCATCGAAGGATGGATATCGGGGTTGCGGATACCGTACTCGTGAAGCAGATCGACGAAGGCACGGGGATTGAGCTTACTCATGAGGTAGGCCGAAATCCAGTTGTTTGACTGCTGCAAGCCCCACTTCAGGGTTACCATCTCGCCGTAGCGGGCCTTACTACCGTTGCGTGGCGTCCACGACTGACCGGCCACGATGTAGGTCTGCTGTACGTTAGGCGCCTCGTCGCAAGGGGTAAAACCATTCTCCATGGCGAGCGAGTACAGATAGGGTTTGATGGTAGAACCAACCTGGCGGCGACCTTCCATCACCATATCGTAAGCAAAGTGCTCGTAGTTAAGACCACCCACGTAGGCCTTTACATAACCATTCTGTGGACACATGCTGATAAAGCCGGTACGCAGGAATGATTTGTAATATTTTATCGAGTCGAGTGGCGTCATAATGGTATCCACCTCGCCGTGGTAAGTGAAGACCGACATCTTGGTCTTGGTACGGAACGAGCGGTAGATCTCGTCCTCGGTTGCCCCACTCTCCTTGAGCACACGATAGCGCTCGCACTGACGGATAGAACGATTCAGAATCTGCTCTACCTGGGCAGCGGTGAGGTTGGCCGAATAAGGGGCATTCTTCTTTGACTGCATCTCCTTATCGAAGGCGGGCTGCAGGAACTTTACCACGTGCTGGTAGGCAGCTTTTTCGGCATACTCCTGCATGCGCGAATCGATGGTGGTGTAAACCTTCAGGCCATCGGTATAGATGTTATAATTCTCGCCATCGCGCTTCTTGTTTTTGTTACACCAACCGAACAAAGGGTCTGTCTCCCAGTTAATTGAGTCGGTGACGAACTTGGCCATATTCCACGAAGGATAGTTGGCACGGACGGGTTTTTTGGCGGTCATGTACTGGCGCAGGTACTCACGGAAATACTGTGCCAGACCTTCCTTATGGTCGGCCACATGGAACTTGAGAGTGAGTGGCTGGGTACTGAGCGAATCGTAGGCTTCGGGGGTAAGGTAGCCGGCCTTTACCATCTGACCGAGCACCACGTTACGACGGTCGCGACTGCGCTCGGGATTGCGTACGGGGTTGAAGTAAGAAGGGTTCTTACACAGGCCCACGAGTGTGGCCGACTCGGTAACGCTCAGGTCTTTTGGCTCTTTGCTAAAGTAGGTGTTGGCAGCTGTCTTGATGCCCACCGCATTGTGCAGAAAGTCAAAATAATTCAAGTACATTGTAATAATCTCGTCCTTGGTGTAGGTACGCTCCAGTTTGACGGCTATCACCCACTCGATGGGTTTCTGCAGCAGGCGCTCGACGGTGGAGTGAGCCTGTTCGGAATACAACTGCTTGGCCAGCTGCTGGGTGATGGTAGATCCACCACCGGCACTCTTCTGACCTAAGATACCTCTTTTTACTATCGCGCGCGCGAGGGCGATGAAATCCACGCCCGAATGATCGTAGAAGCGCACATCCTCGGTAGCCACCAATGCCTGAATGAGTGATGGAGCGATTTTGTTGTAATCTACCATCACTCGATTTTCACGATTATAATTCCAGGTGCCCAACAGCTGGCCATCGGCAGAATAAATCTGGGTGGCGAAGCGACTGATGGGGTTCTGAAGGTCTTCGATAGGTGGCATATAACCAATCCAACCCTTATCGATGGCGTAAAAAGCACCGGCCGTGGCCAGGATGGTTAATGTCAATAATGTCCATAGAAAATAGACAAATAGCTTTCTCATATCCTCTTTTTAGTTACTTTTTGGTGCAAAATTACTATTTTCTTTCAAAATACGGCACGGAAATCAGAAATATTGTGTAATTTTGCGCCGAGAAAATTAAATTATTGATGAAAAAGCATAATTTTGTAACAATTGCCGATCTCACTCGAGAGAAGATCCTCTACATGATTGAGATGGCGCAAGAGTTCGAGAAGCACCCCAATCGTGAGTTGCTGAAGGGCAAAGTTGTGGCAACCCTTTTCTTCGAACCCTCAACCCGAACCCGACTTAGTTTTGAAACAGCAGCTAACCGTCTGGGTGCCCGTGTTATCGGATTTGCCGATCCGAAGATTACCAGCGGCACCAAGGGCGAGACACTGAAGGACACCATCCTGATGGTATCGAACTACGCCGACGTGATTGTGATGCGCCATTATATCGAAGGCGCTGCCCAGTATGCTTCGGAGGTAGCCCCAGTGCCCATCGTGAATGCCGGCGACGGCGCACATCAGCACCCCTCGCAGTGTATGCTCGACCTCTACTCGATCTACAAGACGCAAGGCACGCTGGAGAATCTGAACATCTATCTGGTGGGCGACCTGAAATACGGACGAACGGTACACTCGCTGATTATGGCCATGAGGCACTTCAACCCCACCTTCCACTTTGTGGCGCCGAAGGAACTGGCCATGCCGAAGGAATACAAGATTTATTGCGACGAACACGGCATTAAGTATCAGGAGCACACGGCGTTTAACGAGAAGGTGATAGCCGATGCCGACATATTATATATGACGCGCGTGCAAAAAGAAAGATTCAGCGACCTGATGGAATACGAACGCGTAAAGAACGTATATGTGCTGAACAACGACCTGCTGAAAAACGCCAAACCTAACATGAAGATATTGCACCCGCTGCCACGCGTAAACGAGATTGCCTACGAGGTGGACGACAACCCACATGCTTACTACATACAACAGGCCGGTAACGGACTGTTTGCCCGCGAGGCCATCTTCTGCGATGTGCTGGGAATTACACTCGACGAAGTTAAAAACGACAAAACTATTATTCATTGAACATTGAACATTGAACATTATGAATAAAAAGGAGCGATTGGTTGCCGCGATTGAGAACGGCACTGTGATTGATCATATTCCAACCGACAAGACATACCAGGTGGCCAGCTTGCTGGGACTGTTTACACTGAAAACACCTGTTACCATCGGTTTTAACTATCCCTCGAAAAAGGTGGGCTCGAAAGGTATCATCAAGGTGAGCGATAAGTTCTTTACCGACGACGAGGTGTCGCGCCTCTCGGTAGTTGCACCTAACGTGATACTGAGCATTATACGCGACTACGAGGTGGTTGAGAAGCGCAGTGTGGTTACACCATCGGAGATTAAGGGCATTGTGAAGTGTAATAACCCCAAGTGTATTACCAACAATGAGCCGATGAAGACCCACTTCCACGTTGAGAACGGCATTCTGACTTGCCACTACTGCGAGAAGGAGCAGGATATCAACAAAGTGGAACTGTGCTAACATTGAACATTGAGCATTGAACATTGAACATTGAACATTTTTTCCCCAATAAACAAAACAATGAACAGAGACAACACAATCTTCGAGTTGATTGAGAAAGAGCATCAGCGCCAGCTGAAAGGCATTGAGCTGATTGCAAGTGAAAACTTCGTAAGCGACCAGGTGATGGAAGCCATGGGATCTTACCTGACTAACAAGTACGCCGAGGGTTATCCTGGACACCGTTACTATGGTGGTTGCCAGGTGGTTGACGAGGTTGAGCAGTTGGCTATCGACCGCGTTTGCAAGCTTTTCGGTGCTGAGTACGCTAACGTACAGCCTCACTCAGGTGCTCAGGCTAACGCTGCCGTACTGCTGGCCGTACTGAAGCCAGGCGACACATTCATGGGATTGAACCTGGATCACGGTGGTCACCTGTCGCACGGATCACGCGTAAACACATCTGGTTTGATCTACAACCCCATCGGTTACAACCTGAATAAGGAGACCGGTCGCGTAGATTACGACGAGATGGAGCAGCTGGCACTGGAGCACAAGCCAAAGCTGATTATCGGTGGTGGTAGTGCCTACAGCCGCGAGTGGGACTACAAGCGCATGCGTGAGATTGCCGACAAGGTTGGCGCACTGCTGATGATCGACATGGCTCACCCTGCAGGTCTGATTGCAGCCGGACTGCTGGAGAACCCTGTGAAGTACGCTCACATCGTAACATCAACAACCCACAAGACTCTGCGTGGTCCTCGTGGTGGTATCATCCTGATGGGTAAGGACTTTGAGAATCCTTGGGGTCTGAAGACACCAAAGGGTGTAACCAAGATGATGAGTCAGTTGCTGAACTCAGCCGTATTCCCCGGACAGCAGGGTGGTCCTCTGGAGCACGTGATCGCTGCCAAGGCTGTGGCTTTCGGCGAGGCTCTGCAGCCTGAGTTCAAGGAGTGGGCTAAGCAGGTACAGAAGAACGCTAAGGTACTGGCCGACGAGCTGATTAAGCGTGGCTTCGGCATCGTTAGCGGTGGTACCGACAACCACTCAATGCTGGTTGACCTGCGCTCTAAGTATCCTGAGCTGACTGGTAAGGTGGCTGAGAACGCTCTGGTTGCTGCCGACATTACCGTTAACAAGAACATGGTTCCATTCGACAGCCGCAGCGCTTTCCAGACTTCTGGTATCCGTCTGGGTACACCTGCCATCACCACACGTGGTGCTAAGGAGGACCTGATGGTTCAGATTGCAGCCTGGATTGAGGAGGTACTGAACGATCCTGAGAACCCAGAGGTTATCGCAAGCGTTCGCGCCCGCGTTAACGAGAAGATGAAGGATTATCCTTTGTTCGCTTATTAATAAATAAAAGCCCCAGCCGATTGGCTGGGGTTTTTATTTGTTTTATTTCAAATTATCATTGAAATGATTGATGGCCTGGCGGTACAGGTGGTTGCGGGTGTTACCACCCGAGATGCCGTGATTGCGGTTGGTATATACTAACTGACGGAAATCCTTATCGGCCTGTACCAATGCCTCTACGTATTCGGCGGTGTTCTGATAGTGAACGTTGTCGTCGGCCAAACCATGGCAGATGAGCAGCGCACCATGCAGGTTGTTGGCACGGGCGATGGGGTTAACCTCGTCGTAGCCGCTGGCATTCTCCTTAGGTGTACGCATGTAACGCTCGGTATAGATAGAGTCGTAATAACGCCAGCAGGTAGGAGGCGCGATGGCCACACCGGCACGGAACACAGGGCGACCCTCGGACATCGACATGAGGGTGTTCCAGCCACCATAGCTCCAACCCCAGATGCCGATACGATCCTTATCTACATAACTCTGATTACCCAGCCAAAGGGCTGTCTCTACCTGGTCGCGAGCCTCGAGCTCGCCCAGGCGCAGGTAGGTACACTTCTCGAATTCGGCGCCACGACCGCCGGTACCACGGTTATCAACGCACACGCAAATATAACCCTGCTGACACAGATACTGCTCGAGGATGGCACCATTGCCAGCCATGCCCAGGCCCCACTGGTTGAGCACCTGCTGCGAGCCAGGACCGCCGTACTGATACATGATGACGGGATACTGCTTGTTGGCATCGAAGTTGGCGGGCTTAACCATATAACCGTTCAGCTGCACGCCCTCGCTGGTGGTAAAAGTAAACATCTGCTTCTGACCCAGCTCGTAATCGGCCAACTTTGCCTTGAGCTCGTGGTTGTCGATAAGTGTGGTGAGCTTTTTGCCGTTGTTCTGGCAGATGGTGTACTGGGCGGGATTGTTGATATCGCTCCAGATATTGATAAAGTACTTGAAGTTCTTGCTGAAAATGGCGTTGCTGACACCCGACTTAGGAGTGAGCGCCTCTACCTTGCCATTCTGGTGGGCCACCATCACCTGCTGCTCGGTAGCACCAGTGGGGTTAGCGGCAAAATAGGTGTCGCCGGTCTTCTCGTCGTAACCGTAAACGGCTTTTACCACAAAACTCTCGTGGATAATCTGGCGCAGCAGCTGTCCGTTCAGGTTGTACAGATACAGATGGTTGTAGCCATCGCGCTCGCTGGGCAGCAGGATGTGCTGATCGGTGAGCTGGATGTCGTCGAGCACCTCTTCCTTGATGTACTTATCAACCTTATCCTCGATAGCCAGCTTGCAAACGGTTGAGAGCGGGTTGGCCATATAGATACGCAGCACGTCCTGGTGGCGGTTCATGGTCATGATGGCCACCTTGGTAGGATCGCTGGTAGCTTTGATACGGGGGATATAATCCTCGGCACCCAGGGGCACGTCGATCTTGCGGGTCTGATGACTCTTGATATCGTAGCTCCACACGCTAACCTTGGAGTTAACCTGACCGGGCACGGGGTACTTATAGGTGTAGTCGCCAGGGTACTCGGCAAACTCGGTGCGGGTGGGCTTCAGGCCCTTGAACAGCTGCATAGAGTACTGCTTAACGGCGCTCTCGTCGTAACGGATCCACAGAATCTGCTTAGAGTCGGCTGTGAACACCATCGACGAGTTGGTTGAGAACTCCTCCTCGTACACCCAGTCGGGGATACCGTTGATCACCTCGTTGCGCTTGCCGTCCTTGGTAACCTGACTCTCGGCATTATCGTAGAGCAGCTTTACCAGGAAGATGTTGTTGTCGCGTACGAAGGCAATCTGGTTGCCATCGGGCGAGAACACGGGCGTTTGCTGAGGACCGCCATCCGACAGGGGCTCCAACTTGTTGTTGCGGATGCTATATATATAATAGGTGGCGGTGAACGAGCGACGATAGATGGCCTTGGTGCCAGTCTGGATGAGCAATCGGGTGCCATCGGGACTCATGATGTAACCATCCACCTCACTGATCTCAGCGCCACGGGCGGTGGCTGCATCGAACAGCACGCCTACCTGTTTGCCGGTTTTAAACGAGTAAGTAACAATCTGCTTACCATCGCTGCTAATCTGCGCGTAGGTCTCGCCATCGGCCAAGGGGTAAACGGCGCTGATGGACTTACTGCGGAACTCGCCCTTGGTAATGTCGGTGAGCGTAATCTGCTTGCCAGCCGAAGCACTCACAGCCAGCGCCAGCGACACGCCAAGCGAGAATAATCTTAATTTCTTCATATTTTTCGAGTTTTTACTGTTTCAGACTGCAAAGATAGCGTTTTTTTCGTTAACTTTGCACACTGATGGATTTAAATAAAGTGAATACACCCTATTATAACGACTACGGCACGTGGATACGGCGCCAGTTTCCGTACCGTGTGCAGAAGATATCGATAGATGCCGGCTTTACCTGTCCGAACCGCGACGGACGGATATCAACGGGCGGCTGCATCTACTGCGACAACCGCACGTTTAACCCCTCGTACTGTCAGCGACGCCTGAGTGTGAGCGCGCAGCTGGCCGAGGGCAAGCAGTTTTTTGCGCATAAGTATCCCGACATGAAGTACCTGGCTTATTTCCAGGCGTTTACGAATACATACGCCCCTATCGAGCAGTTGAAAGCGCTGTACGAAGAGGCGCTGGCGGTTGAGGATATCGTGGGCATTGTGATTGGCACACGCCCGGATTGCGTATCGGACGAACTGCTGGATTACCTGGCCGAGCTGAACCAGCGTACGTTTGTGCTGGTGGAGTACGGACTGGAAAGCTGCAACGCCGCAACGCTGCAACATATCAATCGCGGACACACGTTCGAGCAGTCGGTATCGGCCTTGGAGCGCACCCACCAACGCGGATTGCTCACCGGCGCGCACATCATCCTGGGACTGCCGGGCGAGGATGCGGCCGAGAGTCTGCGCCAGGCCCCTATCCTATCGCAGCTGCCCATCGACATTCTGAAGATTCATCAGATGCAGATTATCCGTGGCACCAAGTTGGCCGAGATGTACGAACGCGAGCCGTTCCACATCTACAGCGTGGATGAGTACATCGAACTGATTGCCCAATACATACAGCGCCTGCGACCGGATATGGTGCTGGAGCGTTTTGTGTCGCAATCGCCTAAGGAACTGCTGATAGCACCGCATTGGGGACTAAAGAACTACGATTTTACCAACAAACTGGTAAACTACCTGAAGCAGAATGATATACACCAAGGTCAGTTGGTTTTGCGGAACTCAGAATAGTTGTTGTTTCGCAGCATCTGGTCGATGGTAAGGTTGTGGCTCTTCATGTAGCGATCAACCATACGGGTATAAACGGTGTTGAACACGTGCTTGCCGTAAGCCTGATTGATGACCCATTGGATTTTGCCGATATGCATGTCGCGCTCCTGCTGACTGAGGGCGCGGTCCTGCGGCATGGGGTACAGACTGAGCAGGTAGAACCCGGCGCAATCGGGCACAATGTAGCTGCGGGTCATCGTGGCCAGCTGACTCTTTGAATAGCCGTAGAGTGGATTCTTGTAAAGGGGATAATCGCTGCCCAGGTACTTATCCAAGCAGATACCGATAGAGCCGTTGCCCACAATCACACTCTGATCGAGCGAACCAATCTGGGCATACACCTCGGGTACCTCGATGCCAGGGATATGCTCGCGCAGATACTTGAACACCTTGGTAAAATCGGCATTGATATCATCCATGCTGGCATACTGCTGCTCGGCCTCGGAAATGAGCGCCTGCAAGGTAGAATCCTGATAGAATCGCAGGAACTTAGTGTTAATCTGCTGATCATCCACCTTACCGATACGCAGCACATCCTCGATAAGCGTGCGGGTTTGCATCGGATAAGCGGTGTTCATCTGCTGCAAAGCCGAAAAATCGCCGGTGGTAAGGTACAGACTCTGGATACGGTCGTAGCGATCAACCTTAACTATAAGGTCGTCGCCTGCTGTAAATTGCCATTCACAGCTAATGCATCCAAAGAGCACTATCAACAGGAAATAATATACCTTGCGCACGGGCTATTTTTGTGGGGTAATGATATACTTATGTTAAAAAAATCGTTGCAAATATACTAAAAAATATTTTAAAAACCAAATTTTAACCTAAAATATTTAAATAAAAGTATAAAAACCTGCACATTTTTGTTTATTTGTGTAAAAATCGGGGGCCGTTTGATGGTTTTTGTGTACTTTTGCTCTCTGCTAAGACAAATAAAAAGATGAAGAAGAAAATGATAACGTTGGCACTTGCTGCCATCAGTGTGATGACCGCCCAGGCTCAGCAGCAGCTGACCGTGAGCGTTACTAACCCATCGGCTGCCGCACGCACCGATCAGGCGGTGATAATCCCCCTTAACAGCTACGGCGAAGTGCGCCGCGCGCTGGTTACCTGCGAGGGCAAGGAGATACCCTGTCAGCTAGATGATCTGGACCAGGACGAGGTGTTCGACGAGCTGTGCTTTTTGGCCGATCTGAAGGGCAAACAGCAGTTGAAGTACCAGGTACAGCTGTTTACCGACCTGTGCGACGAGCCTGCCAAATACCCTGCCCGCGTGTTTGCCGAAATGCTGATTCGCAACGACAAGGTGAAGGAGAAAAACAAGCACAACAACTTTATCGAGGCCATCACCGCGCGCGGCGACTGCGCTAACTCGTACAACCTGCAGCACCATCACGGCGTGGATTTTGAGAGCGAGCTGAACGGTATCCGCATCTACTTCGACAAACGTCAGACACTGGACCTGTACGGTAAGTTCCAGAAGCGCCTGGAGCTGGAGGAAACCCAGTTCTACACCCAGCCTGAGCAGAAGGCACAAGGTTACGGCGACGATGTGCTGTGGGTGGGCAACACCTTTGGACTGGGTGCGTTCCGCGGTTGGGACGGAAAGCAGCCCACGATGATTGAGCCCGTGGCCTCGCGCACACAGCGCATCATCTCGTACGGTCCGCTGCGCACCATCGTAGAGTTAGTAGATAAAGGTTGGCAGGCACCATCCACCAACACCTACCACCCATCACCCATCAACCTAACGATACGCTACATCCAGTATGCCGGTCATCGCGACACCGATGTAGAAGTATATTTCACCAAGAAGCATACCGACGTGAGCAACTACCGATTCTCTACCGGTGTGATTAACGTAAAGGGTTCGGAGGAGTTTACCGACCATAAGGGTTTGCGCGGCTGTTGGGGCAGCGACTTCCCCACAGGCGACACCATCAACTTTAAGCGCGAAACGGTGGGCTTGGGTATATTGATACCCCAGCAGTACATGGCCAGCGAGGAGCCAGCCAACAAAGACAACTATGCTTTTGTGGTAAAAGCCAACCAGAATATACTGAAGTACAAGATAGCGTATACCTCTGATAACGAGACATTTGGCTATCATACCGCTAAGGATTGGTTCAATTTCCTGAAGCTGTGGCGCAAGGAGGTTGAACAGCCCGTAAAGGTGGTGATTACCCAGCCATAACTAAAGGGGCAAGGCACTAAACAGCTTGCGACCTTTAGCGTAATACTGCCAGAGCAAAGAGAACGATTTTTGCTCTGGTATTTTTATGGTCTGACGCGAAGCCTGAATGGCCTGGCGGTCGGCTTCAAAATCTTTCTTCCAACGTTTAAAAGCGCGACGGGCACGGTAGATAGCCTTGAAGTCGCCCCAGTTACGACCCAGAATCAGGGTTTCCCAGGCGGCCAGGTAATCCAGGAACCAGCGCCAACGCATCACGTGCTGCAGCTCGCCATCGGGCAGGCATTTATACAGCATCGTCAGGTTGTTGCGGAAGTTCAGGAAGGTCTTCATCGGGTTACCCTTAGGCAGCGTGCCGCCACCTACGTGGTACACGTAACTATCTGGAATGCAGACGATACGGCGACCACGAATGCGCAATCGCCAGCACATATCAATCTCTTCGTTATGGGCAAAGAACCGGGCATCCAATCCGTTTACAGCCCAGTAATCGGTGCTGCGGATGAGGAGCGCGGCGCCTGTGGCCCACAGGATATCGGCTACGTCGTCGTACTGTCCGTTGTCGGCCTCGACGGTATCGAAGATTCGACCACGACAGAAAGGATAGCCAAAGCGGTCGAGATAGCCACCGCTGGCACCGGCATACTCAAAGCGGTCCTTATCAAAGATGGAGAGCAGCTTGGGCTGACAGGCAGCCACATCGGCATGGGCATCCAGGTACTCGATCATCGGGGTGAGCCAATGGTGGGTAACCTCGATATCGGAGTTGAGCAGCAGGTAGTACTCGGCCTGGATCTGTGCCAAAGCCCGGTTGTAACCCTCGGCAAAGCCCCAGTTCTGGTCCAGCACAACCAGCTTTACCTCGGGGTAATGCTGCTGCAGGAACGCCAACGAATCGTCGGTTGATGCGTTATCGGCTACATAAACCGTGGCCTCGTCCTTTGAGTAATTAAGCACGGAGGGCAGATACTGCTCGAGCATCTGGCGACCGTTCCAGTTGAGTATGACTATTGCTACTTTTTCCATTTTTTCGCGCGCGTACATTATATAATACACATTAACGACTCCTTATCGCGGGTCATCTCGCCCAGCTTCACACTGATAAGCTGATTGTCGAAATCGGGGTTGGCATCCTTGGCGGGCAGCTCTACACGGATATAGTTCTTAGTAAAACCGTGCATGGCACGACCGCGGGTAGCCTTCTCGAACAGCACCTCGGCCTGCTGGCCGATATAACGCTCGTAGAAAGCATGGGTTTTCTGATCAGAGAGTTCCAGCAGGCGCTTTACACGCAGCTTCTTCTCCTTCTCGGGAACCACGTAGGGGATGCTGAGGGCCGATGTGCCTGGGCGCTCGGAGTATGGGAACACGTGCAGCTGAGTAACATCCAGGCTATCCAGGAACGTGTAGGTCTCCTCGAAGCACTCGGGTGTTTCGCCACGGCAGCCCACCATCACATCCACGCCGATAAAGGCATCGGGCATCAACTCCTTGATACGGTGGATCTTCTCGGCAAACAGCTCGCGATCGTAATGACGATGCATGAGCTTGAGCACCGTGTTGCTACCACTCTGCAGGGGGATGTGGAAGTGCGGCATGAAGGCACGGCTCTTGGCGCAGTACTCGATGAGCTCGTCCGAAATCAGATCGGGTTCGAGCGAGCTGATGCGGTAACGCTGAATGCCCTCTACCCCATCGAGCGCCTTAACCAGGTCGATAAACTTCTCGCCGGTAGTCTTACCAAAGTCGCCGATGTTCACACCGGTGAGCACAATCTCCTTACCACCCTCGGCAGCGGCCTCCTGGGCCTGCGCTACCAGCGAGGCAATCGTTGGGTTGCGCGAAAAACCACGGGCGTAGGGAATGGTACAGTAGGTGCAGAAATAATCGCAACCATCCTGCACCTTCAGGAAATAGCGCGTGCGGTTACCCTTTGAGCAGCTGGGCGCAAAGGATTTGATATCCTTGGTTTTCTCACGATAATACTTAGCTGTGGGGGCGCCTGTCCAGGCATCCGACAAGAACTGAACCAGGTTGGCCTTCTCGTTAGAGCCTAACACCAGACTTACACCCTCGATCTTTGCCACCTCGTCGGCCTCGAGCTGGGCATAGCATCCCGTTACCACCACAAAGGCACCGGGATTCTCGCGCACCAAGCGGTGAATGGCCTGACGACATTTCTTATCAGCCACCTCGGTTACCGAACAGGTGTTTATCAAACAGATGTCGGCCTGCTCGCCTTTCTGGGCAGTACTTACGCCCAGGTCCTGAAGCATCTTACCAAAAGTAGATGTTTCTGAGAAGTTCAACTTACATCCGAGTGTAAAATAGGCAGCCTTTTTGCCTTGAAATGCTGAGGTATCTATCATATATAAAATAGGTGTATTGTTTGCGGGCACAAAGGTACGACATTTTTTGCAAAAAACACGCATTTTGAGCCATTTTTAAGTTATGTGCGAAAAATACACTAAATTTAACATTTCGTAAGTGGTTGATTTACAGCGTTTTGCGAAAAAGTTACAAAAACCCCTAAAAAAAAATCGAAAAAAATGATACGTTGTATTAAAATAATGCTTACCTTTGCATCGTTTTAATAAACAAATGATTGTTTTACAGATTTTAAAAGCTTAGAAAAAATGAAGAAATTGGTATTCATGTTCGTAGCAGTTGCTGCTATCTCTTTCGCATCATGTGGTAACAAGGCTCAGGCTCCTGTACAGGACACTGACTCTATCGCCGAGGTAGTTGACACTGTAGCTGACAGCCTCGCTGTTGACACAGTTGCTGCTGATTCAGTTGCTCAGTAATTGAACGAACGATTGAGAGAAAGAGCCCGTAGAACTCAGTTCTGCGGGCTTTATTTTTGTGCCAGCCCCTACCCTATGTTATTATTAGGTTAAGGCGCGCGCATTTCTTGCACAATCAAAATTTGTTGCTTATATTTGCAACGTGAAACTTATAAACCAAAAAAGTTATGAAGAAAACCTTCCTTATCCTGGCCATAGCCTTTACAGCTGTTAGTGCCAACGCTCAGTTCCTGTTCCGCATCAGCGGCAAGAAAATCAAAGAGCCATCTTATATCCTCGGATCAGTACATACATTGCCCGGCTCTCTGCTCGACAGTATCCCCGAATTTGTCGAGGCCGAATCGAAATGCCGTCAGCTTTATGCCGAGTACGATATCAGCAGTCAGCAATCCATGGCCCAGGCACAGGCTGCAGGACAGCAGGCTATCAGTCTGCCCGAAGGGAAAAACATCTTTGACGTACTGAATCAGGACCAGATAGACCTGCTGAACACGCGCTTTAAAGAGACTTTCCAAGTGAACTTTACCGACTCGGTGATGAAAAGCGTATGGAACTATCAGCCTAACGTGCTGATTACCACATTCAGCTTGATATTTACAAGTCAGGAGATGCAGAAACATCCCGAGTTAGGCATGACCGGCACACCGATAGACATGTTCTGTATCAATCGTGCCAAGGAGCGCGGATTAAGCTTCGGACAGCTCGACGAGGTACAGCCCGAGGATAAGCTGAAAAAGATGCGCGACTCGCTGAATGCCAAGATCGACGTGCAGGTTGACTCGCTGGTGGCTTTTCTGAGCGACATGGAGCATCGCAAACAGATGATAGCCGACGAGCTGAACACGGTAGCCAAGACCGGAACCTATTGGAAAGAGGGCGATTACGATAGTTTTGCACAATCAGACTACTGGATTTCGCAGGTTAACAAGCAGCCCGAACTGTTTAAGGCCCGCAACGAGCGATGGTTGCCCAAAATCAAAACCGCCATCAGCCAAACACCAACCCTATTTGTATTCGGCGCAGGACATCTGATTGGTCAGTCGGGCATTATCCAACTACTGCGCAAAGAAGGCTATAAAGTAGAACTAATAAAGAGAAAATAATGAAAGTACTAAAGATCAACTACTCAAAAAAGTTGCCCGCCATAGGACTGCTGATTCTTGTTCCATTGGTTGGCGTTGTGGCATACTTTTCTATGTGCAACAAAGACGCCTTCAGGTTCGTTAGTGCATTCGCTGCTGTCATGTTCGTTAATTTAGCGATCGAACTGATCAGAGGTTGGCGTCGCATCGTTGTCAACGACGAGTGCATAGAGGTAAAAAGCAGGTATCAGTGGACGGTCTGCTTCCGCGACGTAGAGGATTTCTACCCTGTTACCTACAAGGGCCAGTATCTTATAGGCATACATTACAAGCAGGAACACGAGAATTATCGTACCGACGAATACCTGGACGAAACCCGCGAAACACGCATGGGCTATAAACTCAGTCCCGGTGCTCCCTACGAAATCCCCACGCGCTACCTGGACATCAAGCCCCAAGAGCTACTGAAGCAACTAAACGAGAGATTACATCTTCAGAAAATAACAAGCCGCACAGAATAGTGCGGCTTATTTTGTGCTTACCAAACCTGCCAGGCGTCAATCTCTTTAAGCAGTCGGCTTAGAGAGTGTTCGCAATCCTCGGGATACGTAAGGTTCTGTACAAACCAGAGTTTACGATGACGTACAAACTTGGCATAAAAGCGGCGCCCGGTAATCTGACCTGTGTCGCTATGCAGCGAGCCTGAAAGAATAAAGAAGTCCTTACCCGTGCGTTGATGCGTGGCATGCAGCTCAGCTGCGTATTTGTTGGCAGCCTGATCGACGCTGAGCGAGTCGGCATTACGTTGCACAAAGGCCGCCAGCACAATCTCGATGCTGTCCTGCCAGAAGCTGAACCTACAGCTACCTTTCTCCATCAGCGAATCGTCGGTCGGTTCAAAAAACATCGGGTGCTTAATGGTATAATCGTAATCATCATCGTGATAAGTCACCAGCCGTGTCTGCGTCATCGCCCGCTCCAGCTTCTCGGCCAACGGACGGTCATTACATCCACCACAGTTCGACATATATACCATAAAAATCACAAACGCACCAAACGCTAAAAATAAGAATCTCCTCATACCTGTAGTTTTTGACTGCAAAGGTATGAAGAGAATATAAAGAGAGAGAATTATTTGGCTGACATTTGTCTGACAATTCGCTGACAACGAGCTAACCATCTAATTTTCAACAGGTTATTTACCGAGTCGTTCGATGCACATATCGAACAGATTCTGGATAAAATCGTCGCCGGTGACCTCTTTCAGCTTCTTGATCTCGCTGATAACCAACTTCTTTTCGTCGGCCTCAAGTCCATCTGCGTTCTTGCAGAGATTATAAATCGAGGTGGCGTGATGGGTAGCGGTATTGCCATCGGGATTCTTCAGGAAGAACTTCTTGTAGGTGTTGAACTCGCTGAGCCAGATATACGACGACTTGGGTGCATCGATAGAATCGAGATCGAACTCAAAGCGATCGTTAAAACCTTTGATATTCTCGAGCTGGTCGCCTACAGCATCCATAATCTCGTCGATCTTCAGCGGCTTTCCATTCAGAGTAACGCTTGTTATGCGCCCCTTTCCATAGGATTTGCGTGCTTCGGGCTTCAGGGCATAGGTGACGGCCAGTCGGACTATAGTCTCGCCATTCTGCTCTACCCAGTCCATCGCATAGCAATAACGGTATTTCTTGGTAGCGTCATCCTCATCATTAAAGCAGGCATAGACATAATTAGCTCCTTCCTTGGTGCCGATAGCTACCGACTGCTTGCCATCGCCTACAGCAATCTGAATGCGACTATAGTGAATAACGCTAAGCACCGTTTCGTGCCTTTTCTTATCAACCCTTTCATTCACTTCATCCTGGCGATGTGTACCCGTACGATAGGTGTAAGCAACATCCTTATCCTTCTCGAAAGCCTCCTGGATTTCCTTGATATGCTTACGAGCATAGAGTGTAGGCAAAGTAAAATCGTACACATCGGCCTGGGCAGTTTTCTGTCCCGTTTCCGGGTCGCGCTCCAAGGTGTGCTGCGTCTTGGTTTCTACTATCTTATCCTTCAGCAGGGCATCAAATGCCTTCTGAATGTTCTGCTGTGCCATCAAGGTTGAGGGCAGCGCCATCAGCATGGCCGACAAAATCAAGTTTTTACTCTTCATATGCAATAAAATTTGTTTGTTCGTTAATATATACTATGGTACCATCTTCTTGCATCACGGGAATGTAGCCATAAGCGGCCAGTTTGGCCTCGATCATCTCATCTTCGGCCTGTACCTGGGCTTCAACCTGCGCCATCAGGGCGTATGCCTTATCGATATCGTGGATAGTGGGTACTATCTTGCGCTTACTGCGCTTCTTGGCGGGGGCAGGCTGGGCAGCCGCCTTGGGTGCCAGCACCGTATCGGTATGAACCGTCTCGTTGCGGGGCTGTACCATCTCGGTTTCCGACTGTACCGTTGTGGTATCGGTCTGGGCGGTGAGCGGTGCTGCGGGCACAAACGCCGACTGATGAGAGGGAACGGCCAGATACACCACACCGGCAACAACAGCTGCAGCAGCCAGGCTCCAAACCATCCAACGGCGACGGCTTTCGGGTTTCTGCTCTGCGGCAGGCTGAATATCAGCAGGCTCTGCAACGGGCTGCATGGCCTCGATCTCCTGGAACAGCTGCTGGTAGCAGGTCCACTCCTCGGGGATGTTATCGCCCTTGAAGTAGCTGCTCAGGATATCCTCCTCGTCAAGCGTCGAAGTGCCGTCCATATATTTGGTAAGCAACTCCTGAATGTATTCCTTGGTGTACTGTATCATAACTCGTTTCGCTGTTTGATTTCTTGTAATAATGTTCGTCGGGCTCTGGCCAGCAGGGTACTTACCGATGTGGGCTCGATGCCTAACAGTTGGGCTATCTCTTCATGACTGCGCCGCTCTACTTGTCGCATGTAAAGTAAGGTGCGCTGTGTTGTGGGCAGCTGGGCCAGCCGGGATTGCAGCCATTGCTCGTTCTCCTTGCTCTCCAGCTCTTCGTGTGGACTGGTTGTTAGCCCCACCACGGTGGCCTCGTTGAGCGCCTCGGTAGGTTTTCGCCTTTGGTGGTTTCGCAGCAGATGTTTCGACATCAGCGACACGATGGCCTCTACCGATTGGTATTGCTCCAGTTCATGGTGCATCTGCCACAGACGAAGCATCACATCCTGTGCGATGTCCTCGGCCTCTTCCTTACCCGCACCATAGTGGAGACTTACGCTGATGGCTTTTTCGCGCCACGTGCGGGCTATCTGTTCGAATGCATTTTTTTCCATTTACTTTTGCTTTACACTCATTAGACACATAAACGGTCCGAAACCAAACAAACATTAACTGTATTTAACAAAAAAATCTCCCCATACATGGTATGAAGAGACAAGGAATTTATATGATAACTATTTGATTTTCAATTCGTAAGCTTTTCCGCGATCGGCCTCTATCTTTAAATCTGAATGGGCCTCGATGATGGGCTTTAAACGACGGATAAGCGTGTAAAGCGTTTCGCTGGCATCATCCTTTTTAGGCCATAACGTGTCGCAGATTTCGGTTTTCGACAGGCTGTGATTGGGTGAACGGAAAAACATCTCCATCAGCTGCAGCTGCATGGGCGTGAGTTTTACCACGCTGCCTTTGGCATCAACAATGCGGCCATCCAGCAAAGCCAACCCGCCATAAAGACCCCCGACCATCTGACGACGGTGCTGATACAAACAAAACATACCCCACAGCATGGCCAAGGTGCATAGAGCCAAGGCAGGGCGCTGCTCCGACATCGAGAAAATGGTAGCAGCCGAGCACTGGGCCTCGCAACGGAACGCATGCTGACGGGTATCGACAGCCAGCAGGGCCTGACCGCGCAGGGCATCCAACTGCAGATGGCGGTTAAACACTTTAATGGTATCGGCAGTAATCACATCGCTCTGCTGCTCATCAAGGGCATAAGCCAAAGCCTGACTCATATCCTTCTGGACCAGACTCTCGGTAGCACGATAACTACTGAAACTTGTAACTGCCGATGCGGCAATCAGCATGAGGAACACTAATACGGCGTATTTCTGTTTCATCTTCATCAAGGTTTATTATTATGGTTGCAAAGATAATCACTTTCGGGCAGTTAAGCAAGGCTTTTACATTATTTGGCACAAAAAAATCCCGAGGGAGAACCCTCGGGACGCTGTGTCATAATAAATAATGATGCCTTACAGCATGTTATTAATTGTTATGATTTAATCTTTTTGAGTTATGCCTCAGCAGGAGCATCGATTGCCTCGAGAGCCTCAGCCTCGTCGGCAGCCTCAGCAGCCTCTGCCTCGTTAGCAGCAGCCTTCTTTGCATCAGCAGCAGCCTTGATGGCAGCCTCAGCGTCAGCAGCAGCCTGCAGCTCAGCAGCATTCTCAGCAACTACCTTTACAGGGAGCTCAACGATAACCTCCTTGTGGAAGTGTACCAGAGCTACATAGTCGCCAACCTTCTTGGCATCCTTCATGGTGATGATCTTGCGATCAACCTCCTTACCCAGCTTAGCGAGCTCATCGGCAACCTGAGCAGCACCAACTGAACCATAGAGCTGGCCAGTTACGCTTACCTTAGCGGCAACCTCTACAACTACACCATTGAGCTGAGCAGCCTTCTCCTCGGCAGCAGCCTTGAGGGCAGCCAGCTTGTGAGCCTGCTGCTTCAGGTTCTCTGCGAGAATCTTCTTAGCTGAAGGGCTAGCGATAACACCCTTACCCTGAGGGATGAGGTAGTTACGGCCATAGCCAGACTTTACATTCACGATATCGTTCTTGAATCCCAGACCGATAATATCTTCTTTCAGTATAATTTCCATAATCTTGCGTCCTCCTCTTTAATTATTTCATCAAATCGGTTACGTAAGGCAGCAGTGCGATCTGGCGGGCACGCTTAACGGCCTGAGCCACACGACGCTGATACTTCAGAGATGTTCCAGTGATACGGCGGGGAAGAATCTTACCCTGCTCGTTGAGGAACTTCTTCAGGAACTCGGGATCCTTGTAGTCGATGTACTTGATACCGCTCTTCTTGAAACGGCAATACTTCTTCTTCTTTGTGTCGATAGAAGGAGCTGTCAAATAACGGATTTCACTCTGTTCTGCCATAGTTTAAGCCTCCTCTTTTTTACCAAGCTTTGCACGACGCTTCTCGGCGTACTCAACTGCATACTTGTCAAGTTTAACAGTCTGGAAACGAATTACCTTCTCGTCACGACGGAAAGCAGTCTCCAATGTCTTAATCACTTCTGGCTCAGCCTTGAACTCTACCAGGCAGTAGAAACCTGTAGACTTCTTCTGAATAGCATAAGCCATCTTCTTCAATCCCCAGGCCTCTTCGTTGATGATCTCTGCACCCTTATCGGTGAGAACCTTCTTGAATTTTGCGGCCGTTTCCTTCATCTGTTCATCAGACAAAACGGGAGTTAAAATGAAAACGGTTTCGTATTGATTCATACTACTTAATAAAATAAATTAATAATGTTATTGCTTAAAGCGGGTGCAAAGGTACAAAATTTTTATTGAACATTGACCATTGAACATTGAACATTCCTATGATTTAAGAATATTTAATACTTTTCACCTCTTTTCTGTTGCCGAACGTGCAAAACAACGCCTAAAACAATGAAAATCAGACCGGTAAGCAACACCAGGTTATAACGGGTGAAGCCGGTAAGATAACTAACCAATAAAAGGAGAGCACCGGCCAAAACCAGTGCTACTCCCAAATATGCTTTTATGATTCCTCTTTTCACCATGCCCGGTTTACTCATCGTCTACCTCAGGAGTAATGAGCTTGTAGCCCTTACCATGAATATTGATAATCTCGATCTGTGGATCGTCCTTCAGGTGCTTGCGCAGCTTAGTGATGTAAACATCCATAGAGCGGGCATTGAAGTAGTTATCATCAATCCAGATAGTTTTCAGAGCGAAGTCGCGCTGCAGAATCTCGTTTGAGTGACTGCAGAGCAGAGCCAGCAGCTCGTTCTCCTTGGTGGTAAGCTTGGTCTGCTTCTCGCCAATCTGCAGCAACTGCTTCTGGGTATCGAAAGTGAACTGACCCAGGCGGTAAACAGTAGATTCGCGGCTCTTCTTACCCTTAGTGCGGCGCAGAATGGCCTCAATACGGAACACGAGCTCCTCCATTGAGAAAGGCTTGGTGATGTAATCGTCGGCACCCAGCTTGAAACCTTCGAGGATATCCTCCTTCAGGGTCTTAGCTGTGAGGAAGATAATGGGCACGTCTGTGTTGGCAGAACGAATCTCCTGAGCGAGTGTGAAGCCATCCTTCTTAGGCATCATCACATCGAGCACACAGATGTCGAATTTTGTCTTGAGGAAAGCCTTGAAGCCTGCCTCACCATCAGCACAGAGTTCTGCAACAAAGCCTTTGGCCTGCAAATACTCACGGAGCAGCATTCCGAGGTTCTCGTCGTCCTCGCAAAGCAAAATCTTAATTTTGTCGTCCATCATCGTTAAATTTTAAAGTGTTATTAATTAAATTTTATTTGTATTATCACGTTTATTGTTCGTCCTCCTTCAGGATGGGCAGCGAGATAGTAAAGGTGGTACCCTTGCCCAGCTCGCTCTCGCACTTGATCTCGCCCTCGTGCAGGTTGATAATCTTCTTCACGTAGGCCAAGCCAAGACCGAAGCCTTTCACATCGTGCACGTTTCCTGTATGAACGCGGTAGAACTTCTCGAAGATCTTCTTCACGTTCTCCTTCTTGATGCCCAGACCGGTATCGCGGATTGAGAAGCACAGACGATCCTTCTCGTTCCAGGTCTTGATATAGATATCGATAGGCTCATCGGGCTTACGGTACTTCACAGCGTTGTCCATCAGGTTGGTGATAGCGTTCTGGAAGTGAACCTCGTCCACGAAGATAGCTGAATCAACAGCCTCGATATCGGTATAGATCTTACCGCCGGTATGCTCTACACGGAGCGTGAACGACTGGGCGATATTCTCAACCATCTCGTTCAGGTCGAGCTCCTTCTTCTTGAATACAATGCTCTTCTTATCGAACATCGACATCTGGAGCACCTTCTCAACCAGGAAGCGCAGACGCTTCGACTCGTCGGAAATCACTCCTCCCAGGTGCTTGGCCATCTGCTCCGACTTGGCTACGCTGGGGTCGTTCATCATCTGGGCGGCCAGCGAGATAGAGGCGATAGGCGTCTTGAGCTCGTGGGTCATGTTGTTGATGAAGTCGTTCTTAATCTCGGTGAGTCGCTTCTGACGGAAGATGACCACGATGGTGAATAGGAACGTGAGCAGCAGCACGAAGGTAAAGATAACTGCCGGGATCATGAAACGCACACTTGAGAAGATGTACGAACTCATGTCGGGGAAGTGGATTTTTACCACACCCATCTTTGATGAGGGGTCGTGACTGAACAGCGTTTGTGAGTAAACGCTCTCCTCGCCCTCGGATGAGTATTCGGGACAACGGTACACCTCGCGACCATCGGCGGTTTCCACGCGGAAGTGGTATGGGATGTTGATACCGTTGTTGAGCAGTTCGGTACGGATATCCTGATCGAGCAGCTTGAAGTTGATGCGCTCCTTCAGAGGTTTATCGCTGGCGGTATAGAGGATGTTGTAAACTACCTCGTCTAGCAACGCCTTCTGATATACATAACGGTTGCGCACAATCTCCTGCAGCGACTTAGAGGCCTCGGAGATGCTGTTCTTATCGGTACGCAGAATCATGGCCTTGGGCACGTTGGCGGGACGGATGGCAAACGTTTTGAGCTCGAAGCTTGAGTAAACGGTACCATCGTCGGCAGCTACAGCAAACTGGTGTGAGTGCTTAATGGTGCCGTCGAGACCATCCACCATCACAGAGTCCTGCTTATAGGCCTTGCGCTCGGTTTCCTTCACATCCTTCTCGAGATAACGCAGGGTCTCGTTCATCTCCAGGTTACGCGATGCCTGATAGAGGCTACGCTTAACCGACTCGTCGAGCTGTTCCTTCTTCATCTTCGCCATCTCCTCGATGTACGAGATCTGAAGGTACAGAAGCCCTACAAATGAGAGGCCCATGACTATTGCTATGATCCAAATCGTACTTTTCTTCATATCGATTGCAAAGATAAGCTATTTCTTAAAACGACGTACCGAATTTGTTAATTATTTCGGGCTGATTTCGCAAATTTAACAAGATTATGACATTTTAGTTGCGAATATGCAATTAAAAAAGAATCCCTGCTAACCAAATAGCAGGGATTCTACCATATTCAATGTACAAATAATAGGGGCGTATTAATCCTCGTCCTTCATCTCCTCCTCGTGCTGCTTGATCAGTGCCTGCTGGATATCGTTTGGCACGAGCTCGTAGCTTGAGAAGCTGGTAGAGAACGATGCACGACCACCGGTGATAGAACTGAGGGCGATAGAGTAGCTTGAGAGCTCCTTGAGAGGAATCTTAGCACTCAGCTTCTGATAGCCAGCCTCAGAATCCATACCCATGATGATGGCACGACGGCCCTGCAGGTCGCTCATTACATCACCCATGTAGTCGCCTGGTACGAGCACCTCGAGATCGTAGATAGGCTCGAGCACCTTTGGACCGGCCTCCTTGAAGGCAGCCGAGAAGGCGTTACGGGCAGCCAGCATGAACGAAAGCTCGTTAGAGTCAACTGGGTGCATCTTACCATCGTAAACAATCACGCGAACGTCGCGGGCATAAGAACCGGTGAGTGGGCCCTGCTCCATGCGCTCCATGATACCCTTAAGGATAGCAGGCATGAATCGCATATCGATAGCACCACCAACAACCGAGTTGATGAATACCAGCTTGCCGCCCCAGTCGAGGGCAACCTCTTCCTTACCCTTGATGTTCATCTTGAACTCCTGACCGTTGATCTTGAACGATGTAGGATCGGGCATGCCCTCGGTGTAAGGCTCTACAATCAGGTGTACCTCACCAAACTGTCCGGCACCACCCGACTGTTTCTTATGACGATAATCGGCACGGGCCATCTTAGTGATAGTCTCACGATAAGGAATCTTTGGCTCGATATACTCGATCTGGATCTTCTCGTTGTTCTCCATACGCCACTTCAAGGTACGCAGGTGGAACTCACCCTGACCATGAACGATAATCTGGCGCAACTCCTTTGACTGCTCAACAACCCATGTAGGATCCTCCTGACGCATCTTCTGCAGAGCGGTCATCATCTTCTCGGTCTCGCTCTCGTTAACGGCCTTGATGGCACGAGAGAACTTAGAGTTAGGATACTTAATGAAGTTGAACTTATTCTCGACATCCTTACCATTCAGGGTGTTACCAGTCTTTACATCCTTGAGCTTAACGGTACAACCGATATCACCAGCTACCAGCTGATCAACCTGAATACGGTTGGCACCGGCACAAGCGTAGATAGTACCTATGCGCTCCTTTGAACCACGATCGGCATTGGTAAAGTCGTCGCCGCTCTTAACGCTACCGCTCATTACCTTGAAGTAAGATACCTCGCCGATATGGGGCTCGACACCTGTCTTGAAGAAATAGAGTGATGCAGGTGCGCTGGCATCGGCAGGAACATCCAGACCGGCAGCATTCTGGATAACAGGCATATCGCTTACAAAAGGAACCACGTTACCCAAGAACTCCATCAAGCGGCGAACACCCATGTCCTTACCTGCACAAACGCAGAATACAGGGAAGATGCTGCGTGTTACCATACCCTTACGGATACCCTCACGCATCTCGTCCTCGCTCAGGTCCTCGCTCTCAAAGAACTTCTCCATCAGTGTATCGTCGCCAGCGGCAGCAGCCTCAACCAGCTTTGCCTTCATCTCCTTAGCCTTCTCCAACTGATCGGCTGGGATATCCTCGATGATAGGAGCACCACCCTCGGGTTTCCAAGAGTACTTCTTCATCAGGAGCACGTCGATAACAGCATTGAAGCCAGGACCTGTGGCGATAGGATACTGAACGGGCACACAGTTAGGACCGTAGATTTCCTTGAGCTGGTTGAGAATCTGATCGAAATCGCAGTTCTCGCGATCCAGCTGGTTTACCAGGAAGATAACGGGTTTCTTGAGTTTCTCGGTATTGCGGAAGGCATTCATCGTTCCTACCTCGGGGCCATACTGACCGTTGATAAGAATAACAGCCTGATCGGTTACGTTCATTGCAGTAATAGAACCACCTACGAAGTCATCAGAACCTGGGCAGTCGATGATGTTAAGCTTCTTGTTGTTCCATTCTACATGAAAAACAGTTGAGAACACCGAGTAGCCATATTCCTGCTCAACGGGGAAGTAATCGCTCATGGTGTTCTTACTCTCTACAGAACCGCGGCGCTTGATGATGCCAGCTTCGTAGACCATACTTTCGGCAAGAGTTGTCTTGCCGCTACCCGCACTGCCAATGAGTGCAATGTTTTTGATTTCGTTAGTTTGATATACTTTCATATCGTTTCAGTTTTAGGTGAATACTTATTTTATCGGGGACTAAATTAGTTATTTTTTGAGAAAACACCAAAACTTTCTTCCAAATTTTAAACTAAATTTGTAATTTTGCCGGCAAAATTCGAAAATAATGGCAGGTTTATACGTACATATTCCGTTTTGTAGCAGCCGATGTGTGTACTGCGGCTTCTATTCTACCACGGGGCTGGCGCTTCGCGAGCGCTATGTTGATGCCCTTTGCCAGGAGATAAAAATGAGAAGTCTACCCACAACCCCTCCCCAAAAGGAGGGGAGTTTAGGCACTATTTATCTTGGCGGCGGCACACCCAGTCAGCTTACCATTCCACAGTTGCGCCGGATTTTCGATGCCATCTATATATATAATAAGGTGGAAAACGATGCCGAAGTGACCATCGAGGTGAATCCGGATGACGTAACACCCGAATTGGCTGCTGCCCTGCAGCAGCTGCCCATCAACCGTGTGAGCATGGGCGCACAGACTTTTAACGATGAACGTCTGCATTTTCTGCGTCGCCGTCACTCGTCAGCACAGGTGCATCAGGCTGTAGCAACCTTGCGCCAAGCAGGATTCCAGAATATCAGCATCGACCTGATGTACGGCTTTCCCAACCAGACACTTGAAGAATGGCAGGCGGATATCGACGAGGCGCTGCAGCTGAACGTGGAGCATATCTCTACCTACTGCCTGATGTACGAAGAGGGCACCCCACTCTACCGATTGTTAGAGCAAGGCAAGGTGGCCGAGATTGACGAGGAGTTAGAGCGAAAGATGTACTTTACATTAATAAACAGCTTGGAATCAGTCGGTTACGAGCATTACGAAATATCTAATTTTGCCCGCCCGGGCTATCGTTCGCTCCATAACAGCAGCTACTGGAAGGGCATACCGTATATCGGTATCGGCGCCGCTGCCCACTCGTTCGACATCCAGACACGCAGCTGGAACGTGGCCGATATCCAGCAGTACATCAACGGCATGGAGCAAGGCGAGCGAAGTTTTGAGGCAGAGACGCTGGACGAGGACACACGATATAACGATGCCGTGACCGTGGCCCTGCGCACCTGCGAGGGATTAGACCTGAGCACGCTGACCGACCAGCAGCGTACCTACTGCCTGAAAAACGCCCAGCGCCATTTGGAGGCGGGATTGCTGAAACTCAACGACCAAAAAATATCGCTCACAAAAGAAGGACTCTTTGTAAGCGATATGATTATGAGCGACCTGATGCTGGTTTAAAGCTTCAGACGTTTGATGGCGAAATAGAAGTATGCTATCAGCAACGGATAGCCTACATAATACAAGGTAGTGATGCTGAACACCACATAGATAACAGCACACACGGCTGCCAATCCTACCAGATACATGATGGCCTCGCCCAGGGGCAAACGGTGGTACACATCATCGACGGTTGCCAACGACCAGATGATGAGCGCCCATACCGACGAGATGAATACGCCCAGCCAGAACGGCAGCGCAAACGGATTGAGCGAGGGGTGATAATAGAAATGTCGCCAGGTTTCGGGGGCAAACAGCTGGATGCTACTATACAGCACAGCCGACGAGGCTATGAGCAGACAGAGCGCTGTGGGATAGAACGAGGCGATATCATTGAAATGCACAATCTTACAACCCTTACGCATCAAGCGGCGCAAACCATAAGCGGCGCCCGTAAGCACGCAGAAGGCCATAAACACCAGCAGGTGCTTATCGGAGAAGTAATCGATGAACTGACTGATTGGGTCATCGGGCGACACCTTTGAGAGAAGCTCGTTTTCGTGTACCCATCCAAAAGTAAGCTGATCGCGCGCCACCTTTACCCACACAGAATCGATGGTGTCGGTGGGTACCGTCTTGATATCGGCCACCACCACATGCTCGTTACGGCGCAGGGTGATAGAATCCTTCTTCATCTCCTCGCCCATCGACTGCAGCTCGAACGTTACCACATCGGGCACCGACATATCCTCGGGCTGCTGCTCAACCACCACCAGCGAATCGCCCGTTACCACAAAATTGTAGTTCTGGGTGTAATGATGGGTGGTGTAGAACGAGATAGAGTCGAGCTGTTTCTCTGTCAGATCCCAGGCATCGGGCGTGATGGGGCCACGGTTATAGCAGCCACATAACAGGATGGAGACGAACAGGAGACTAACGAGTCGACGCATAGACGTTCATCTGACAATGTTGACAATCAAACTCAAGACGGAATCGGCGTCCATCGCCTAATACGAGAGAAAGCGGTTCGTGCCACGTGGGGCGTTTGCCGCCGCGCTTTACGCAGTAGCCCAACGAATAACGGATGCAATGACGGCACTGCATGATAGGTCCGTCGCCACCTTTCAGCTCATAGGCCGAGAGTTTATCGGTACCATAGAAGGCAGCCGACTGGCGGTTGGAGATGTTATTCTGATAACTGAGCTTGTCTACACCTGGATTAGCACCCACCTTGGCCTGCTTTACCTGGCGCTGGGGCTGTACAAGGGCCTCGACCAGTTGGCGGCGCATGTCGGTGAGCTGACTATTGGGGATGAAATAATTAAAATCGTCGGGTACGTTAACCTCCTGGCACTCATAGATGGTATCGCCCAGCTTTGAGAGCTGACGAACCAGATTCTCGCGAGGCGACTTCTGGGCTATCTGATGTTCGGCCGCAAAGTGTACCGTTACACCTTCGGCACTTAACTCAAAGCCATCAGCCACAGCACGCAGGGCTATGCTTACAGGAATCTTACGGGTAGCGCTGGGCTTAGAGAGAATACGCTCGAACTCCTGATCGTTGTTACGATAGAGCGACATGCCCGGGCGCAAACCAGCAGGCATCTTAAAAGGATAGATGCGATTACCCACCACGCGGTTGGCACGGAAGCCTTCGAACTGGCGATCCTGATTCAGGAAGCACAAGCCGTCGCCGTTAGCAAAGCTGGCGGTACCGGCCACGTTAAAGCTATCGTGCCGAATCTCCTTAACTTTACCCACAAACTCGCCCACCGCCTTTGGTGTATCGAACGAGGCGATATTAGGCTGGCGACCATTCATAAAGTAAGTGGTGTAGCCGCGGTTAAACGTACGATTGAGATTGGGTGTAAACGTGTATTCGCAACGGCCCTTTGACGCACGACAATACTGGTCGGCATGCTTACGGATATAGGCGTTAAGGCGCTCGCTATAAGCAGCGGTTACGTTCTTAACGTAAGTAACATCCTTGAGGCGACCCTCGATCTTAAACGATACGGCACCCGCCTCGATGAGTTTATCCAGATTATCGCTCTGGTTCATATCCTTGAGCGAGAGCAGGTAACGCTCGTGTTCTATCTCCTCGCCATCGGCATCGACCAACGAGAAACGCATACGACAGAACTGGGCACACTCACCACGGTTGGCGCTACGCTGGAAACAATGCTGCGAGGCATAGCAGATGCCCGAATAGCTAACGCACAAGGCACCATGCACAAACACCTCGAGTTCGATATCAGGCACCTCGCGATGAATCTCGGCAATCTCTTCGGCCGAGAGCTCACGCGCCAGAACGGCACGCGAAAAACCTACCTGCTTGAGCCAACGTACCTTGCCGGCTGTGCGGTTATCGGTCTGCGTAGAGGCGTGAATCTCGAAAGGCTTACCGTTCATAAACTGCAGCAAGCCCATATCCTGCACCAGGATGGCATCAACGCCTATCCCGGCCAGCTGATCAATCAGTTTCTGCGCCTCGTCGAGCTCATGATCGTAAACGATGGTGTTGAGCGTAACATAGATTTTGGCACCAAACTGATGAGCATAATCACAAAGTTGGCGAATATCGTCGATGCTGTTGCCTACGGCTGCACGGGCGCCAAACTTGGGCGCACCGATATAAACGGCATCGGCACCATGATCGATGGCAGCTATGCCGCAAGCCAAATTCTTGGCTGGAGCTAAAAGTTCTAATGCAGTCACTAAGCTTATTTAATTTCGTCGATATTATACGGTGTTTCCTGGTAAACGTAGTAGTTAATCCAGTTGTTGTACAGCAGGTTGGCATGTGCACGCCAGGTTACTACTGGGGCGTTGTCAGGATTATCATCGCGATAGTAATTCTTTGGCATATCCACATCGTCGCGGATACCACGATCACGCTTATACTCATTGTCGAGTGTGTTTGGCGCATACTCCAGGTGACCGGTAATGTAGAACTCACGACCGCCACGCGCCATCACCATGCTGACACCACTCTCGGGTGACTCGGCCAGCAACGTAAGCTCGGGGTTGGCCAGAATATCCTCGCGATGTATCTCGGTATGACGACTGTGAGGCATCATAAACACATCGTCGAACCCACGGAAGATGGGCAGTTTGGTATCCACGGGTGTTTGTGGGAAGATGCCGAACATCTTCTTTTCCAAGGGGTACTTGGGCACACCATAATGGTAATAAAGGCCAGCCTGAGCTGCCCAACATATATATAAGGTACTGGTGACGTGGGTTTTGGCCCAAGCAAAGATATCGGTAATCTCGTCCCAGTAGGTTACATCTTCAAAGTCCATCGTCTCTACAGGCGCACCTGTAATAATCATACCATCAAACTTCTCGTTGCGCATCGACTCAAAGTCGCGATAGAACATCATCATGTGCTCAATCGGCGTGTTCTTAGGGGTATGACTCTTTAACTTCATAAAGTTAATCTCCATCTGCAATGGTGTGTTTGAAAGCAATCTAACCAGATCGGTCTCTGTGGTTATCTTCAGAGGCATCAGGTTCAGAATCACAATCTTCAGCGGACGGATATCCTGTGTTGTTGCCCGCGAGTTATCCATCACAAAGATATTCTCGTTCTTCAGAATATCAATAGCGGGCAGTCTGTCTGGTAATCTTAGTGGCATTTCTTATTTTTCCTCTCTTTTTTAGAATTGCAACACACAACACGACACGTTGTCCAAGCCTCCAGCGGCCACAGCGGCATCGCAGAGGGTGTTGGCGTCAGAACCTTCGGCAAGAAGTGTGTAGATAATGGAATCGGGCAACATATCAGTGAGTCCGTCGCTGCACAGCATGTAAACATCGCCCTCCTTGATATCATCGGTTATGTTCACAATATCGATAAACGAGCTTGTAGCACCGCCACCGATACAGTTAGTGATAACGTTAGAATGCTGCGAAGAGCCGAGCATGTTGCTGAGCGAGTGATCGGATGTAAGCTGGGTAAGATCGCCATCGCGGAAACGATACAAGCGACTGTCGCCACAATTCAGCGTATAGAACTGGCCCTCGTAGAAGGCCAAGCCTACCAATGTGGTACCCATACCTTTATACTGCTCGTCGGAGCGACCCTTTGAATCGATGATGTTGTTGATGGAGACTAACCAATCCTCAAACTTATCTTTGATGGATTCGGGGCTAAGACCTGTAGGCAGATCGTGAAAATAGAACTCCAGGTTATGCAGCGCATCACTGCTGGCCACATCACCACGATTATGTCCACCCATACCATCGGCCACAGCCATGATATAACGGTCGCTATTGGTCAGGTCTACGCGTGTACTAAAAGCATCATTCCTCACGAAATGACTGCCAAGCAGCACCATGTCTTCGTTCTGACTACGCACGCAGCCTACTTTGCTGGCTGCTGTCATGTGTATTGTTATCATTGTTTTTAAATATTACTATCTAATTACTACTTGAAGGTTGACATTGGCAATCGACAGCACGTCGCCATTCTTTAACGGGTTCTCGGTCTCGGGCTGGATAGGAGCCTGATTAATCCTGGTACCGTTTGACGAGTTCATATCGATAACGAACCAACCTGCGCCTGACTTGTACTTGAGCTGGGCATGAATACCCGATACGTACGAATTCTGCTCGAAGAACTGAACGTACGGACCCTTACGGCGACCGATAATGGCACCGTTCATAGCTGTGATACGTATATTGAGACTTTCGTTAACCAACGTCATCATCGGCATGCTTGAACGACCGGCACCTGCCTGAGCAATAGAGATAGCAGGACCTACCGATATGCTGGCTGCAATGTTCTGCGCATTGGATGTGCGTGGTGATACAGGCTGCTGTTGTTGTGCTGGTGGTACATTTGCGGCGCGCGATACTGAGGCACTGGGTGTAACGCTGATGTTTACACCAGGGCGCACAGCTGCCCCTACCCCAGGATTACCAGCAGGACTACCCATTGGGTTGCCCATAGGATTAGCCATCGGGTTGCCCATAGGAGCGCCCATGGGATTTGCTCCGGCATTGGCTGCTGCCATGCTACCTGCAGGCAAAGCCATCATGCCGCCGCAACGTGTGCAACGACGTCCAAGCCCCACATGACCGCACTGCTTACAGAACAGCAACTGCTGTCCACATTGGTCGCAGTAATGTGAATCGTCTTCTATTTCTTCTTTACAAGCTGGACAAATAATCATATTTCGTTAAATATCTTCTGGTAGTATAATCTGATATGTTTCCTTTGTAACCTGATCGGCCGGCAGCGCTGATACGCGCTCCGACAGGTGCTGGATAGTAGAATCGAGCAGGTTGCGCATCTCGCGGGCATTACCCCACGACTCGGTCTTGGTAAGAACCATCTTATAGATCTTGTCGAGTGCCTTAAGCTCAGCCTCAGGCGTAAACTGGTACTGCTCCTTCTGGGCCATGTGCTTGTAAATAGCCAGCAGCTCATCAGGATCGTAGTCGTCGATGTGCAACTTGTGGGTGAATCGGCTGGCCAGTCCGGCGTTCATCATCATGAACTCCTCCATCTTATCCTTATAGCCTGCAGCGATAACCACAAACTTACCACGATCGTCCTCCATACGTTTCATCAGCGTGTCGATAGCCTCCTTGCCGTACATGTCGCCGCCATCGCTCAAGGTGTAAGCCTCGTCGATGAACAGGATACCGCCCATGGCCTTATCGCACATGCTGTTTACAATCTTAGGTGTTTCGCCCATGTACTTACCAACCAACGTAGCACGACTGGCCTCGATGACACGCGATGTGGGCAGAATGTCCATGGCCTGGAGTATCTCACCCATCTTGCGAGCAATAGATGTCTTACCTGTACCCGGATTACCCGTAAGCACAAAGTTCATCGACATCTGCTGAACACTGCCAGCACCCATAGCGGCACGCTGCTTCATGAACATGCTCTGTACGGCCAGACGACGGATAGAATCCTTGACTGAGCGCATACCAATGAACTCTTCGAGCTCGTTGAGCACCACATCGAGCGGACGTGCGGTCTCGCCCTGCGACAGGGGAAGATCGGCGGTGGTGAGCGCAAACATGTCGCTCTCCTTGAAGTCGGGACTGGTCATCTGCTTTACCAGACGCTGACTCTGGCGCTCTACAGCCTCGTTGAAGATGCGGCGTGCCTCACGGGCATTACCGAAGTTCTTATCGCGGCGCAGATAGAGCTGCTCGAACATACGGTGAATAGCCGCCTTGGTCTCCTCGTCGACGGTGAAGTTCTTGCCGGATGCGAGATGCAGGAAAATCTCCGTAAGCTCGTCGGGCGTATAGTCGTCGAAGTGGATGGTTTGTGTAAAGCGACTCTTCAAGCCTGGGTTGGTATCGATAAAGTCGTGCATCTGGTCGGTATAACCAGCCACGATACAGATAAACTTACCACGATCATCTTCCAAACGTTTCAGCAGCGTGTCGATAGCCTCAGCGCCAAAGCTGTCGCCATCGTTCGACTTCAGCGTGTAAGCCTCGTCGATAAACAGTACACCGCCCATAGCCTGATCAACCAGCTGGTTGGTCTTGATGGCTGTCTGACCCGAGAAGCCTGCCACCAGTTTAGAGCGGTCGGCCTCAACCAGTTGTCCGCGGGCCACAACGCCCAGCGTCTTAAAGATATCGGCCATGATACGGGCTACGGTAGTTTTACCCGTACCAGGGTTACCGGTAAACACATAGTGCTTGCCTTGGAAGGTGTTGGTTTCGCCACGTGCAATCTGCAGGTTCAGGAAGGCTGCCAGGTTGGCAATCTCCTTCTTCACACCCGAGAGACCAACCAGACCGTCGAGTTTCTTCAGACAGTCGTCGACGCTTACGGTCTGTGGTGCATCGTATGGGATATCGTCGCGTACAATGGTCATGAGCTCCTCGTTGCTCATCGCAGAAATATTTGCCCCCTGCAGGCGCTGTGCCTGTTTCTTGCAAATCTGGTCGAAGAGCGTACGCATGGTACGACCGTTGGCAAAGTCCTTGTCGCGCGAGTCGTACATCTCCTTGATCATCTTCTGAGTAAGTGCCTGTGCATCCGGCGAGAAGATATACTTCTTCTGCTTGGCAAATACCTGCATAATCTCGAACAGCTCGGCTGGCGAGTAGTCCTTGATATCGAGGAAATAATTGAAACGGCTGCGGAAACCTGGGTTCACACGGAACAGGTTCTCCATCTCCGTGCGATAACCAGCGGCAATCACGATAAACTGTCCGCGATCGTCCTCCATACGTTTCATCAGTTTCTCCAAAGCCTGTGCGCCCTGGGCATCACGATCGCCCGACGCACTCACAGGAGCCAAGGTGTAGGCCTCATCCACAAACAGGATACCGCCCTTGGCCTTATCGCAAAGGGCATCAACCACCTTAGGTGTTTCGCCCTGATACTGACTTACCATCTTGGCACGGTCGACCTCAACTACGTGACCGCTATCCAGATAGCCGATGGCTGCCAGGATTTCGCCCAACTTACGGGCAATGGTGGTTTTACCTGTACCTGGGTTACCAGTAAGAATAATGTGCATCGACATTTTCTCCTGCTCGCCCAATCCACGTTCGGCGCGCTGCATGGCGTTTTGTACCGAGTAGGCCATCTCTTTTACAGCAGCCTTCACCTCGTCCATACCAATGTAGCTGTCCAGATCACGCAGGATATCCTCAACCGAGCGCTCCTCGGGTACATAACCCGTGATGTCGCTCAACTCTACCCTTGTGGCATTGGCGCCACGACTGATATACTGGGTAAAGATATTCTCGGCTGTTTTATGGGCCAGGTGTCCGTTACCAAAGGTCTCGTCCTTAATCTTAACCTGATATTTAAAGAAACGCAATAACTGTTTATCAGCTTCGGGCGAGAAATCCTGTATGCCATACTTCAACTGCAGGTTCAGCTTACATATCTCGGTAAGCTCCTGGAAGTTTGGCGTGGTCATACGGAAGGTATACTTGAAACGGTTGGCTACGGCTGGGTTGCTCTCCAGGAAGTCCTCCAAACCCTTCGAGAGTCCGGATATAATCACAATGGGGTTATCCTCCCATTTGTCCATCTCAACAAACAGCTTGTCGAGCGGGTTCACCTGGTTAGAGTATTTATCGGGCAAAAGCTTCTGCACATTGTCGAAGAACAATATACCATTCTTTGCTTTCTTGATATTTTCATCCCATTTGTCGACGAATCGCTGGTAATCTACGGCATCTACCATCATCAGCTGGGGTTTCTCGATGATCTTATGCTGATAGAAGTAATCGCGCAGAATCTCGGCCAGCGCCGTCTTACCCGTACCTGTATCACCAATCACAATGGCATTGAGCGAGATACGGGCTTTAGAGATATCCTTGCGAGAGCGCAGAAACGTATAGGTATCGACAATGGTTTTCAGCTGGTTCTTCACCTCGTCGAGGCCAACCAGCTTATCAAGCAAGTCAGTAGTAACAAGCTGCTGTCCGCACCACTTGCAGAACTTTGCTTTGCTTCTGTTTTCTTTATGACAATTCTGACAAACCATTTTATATTATGCGTCTCTATCTATTTTCTTAATAATACTTTTAGGGGCCTCCTTCATGTGACTGTTAGGATTGGCAATGTTCAGCATCGATGGGCTGAATACCACAAACGATACCACGAATACCAGCATCAGCAGGCTCCACAGCACGTAGTGAAGCACACTCTCGCCCGTAATAGAGCGAACCTGATCGGTAACATCGTTAAGCAAACCGAACTTAGAGCCTTTAAACTTGTACGAACGGGCCTTGAAGGTGTAGTACAACGGTTCTATCAAGTTCGATTTCATATCGTTTTCGAGCACCTCGGATATCAGTCGGCTGTCGGCCTTCTCATTACCACGGAAATCTGTGAGGTGACAAACCAGCATGTAGATAAGCGTGATTACGATAATGGCGATATTAAACAGCATGGGGTGCGATGCGCCAATATACTTTAATATAATAATAGGTATAAAGCACGTAAACGCGCCCACCAGTCCCCACAGGAACGAGAACATAAAGTCGTAGCCCTTGAAGAACGAGCGGGTGGCCACAATCATACCAGTCATTCCACCCAGAGGCAGACCGATACTGATAAAGGTATGCGTGAGGATATACTCAGGATTGGTAACGCCGAATATCAGCACGAATACCAACCAGATACCGCTCAGGGTATAGAAGGCCGTACGCCAGATCTTCTCCTTGGTCTTGGCGCGCTTCCAACTGTCTTTTACAAAGGCCACACGGCGCTGGGTTTCGTCGCGGGCATCGATAAAGCGCTTATAATAACGCTGCGAAGGATCGATTTTTCCCATCGCCATCAACCAGTCCTCAACGGCATGCTCGTACGAGTACTCTACCGTAAAGTCGGCATTGGGGTCTTCGTGATAGAACACCGACATCCACTGCCCCATCGAGCCGTTGCGGATTTCGTTGCGGAACACCTGCAACTTCTTTGCCTGCAGGTTACGGCCGTCGGCGTACTCAATACCGTCGCCCATCATATAGGTAGGTGTAACGCCCAAGATACGACAGAAGCGGTAAACAGCCGTCTTCACATCGTAAGCGCCCATACGTTCGGTATTCTCCTCGCTCTTAAAGTCGAAGCAGCGCTTATGCTCGTTGTACATCTCGGTCCAGCCGTGCAGCTGGGCATAGTAAGCAAAACGACCGTCAAGTTCAGTAAAGTCCTTCATCTCCTCCTCGAACTCCTTCTCAGGAAGGTTCTGCGCCTTATGCAAACGCTCGTTGAGCAGTTCGCCCACCTGTATGGGAGTAAAGGCGCCGGCCAGATCATAAGCCGATTCGCGATTCAGGTTATAAAGAACCTTATAAGCCAAGTTGCGTGAGTAAGGCTGATCCAGCGTCATGATGCGCAGACTCTCGCACGCCATCTGGTCCTCGTGACTGTACATCCAGGCCAGCAAGCGTCCGTCGGTCAGACTATGCCACTCGTCTTCGGTTATATCTTCATGACCAAAGGCGCTAACAATATCGTTAATTGCAGCCGATGGATGCTTTACCATAAATGGTATCTCAGGATCAACCTCGAGCACTATCTTCATGATAGCCACACGTACCTGCTCCTTATTGTTATGGTCTACTTCCTTAAAGTAAGAACGCAAACGATCAACATCGCAGCTGGTGTGGGTTTCCACATAAAGGTAGAAGTTATCGTTCGGGGCAGCCAACGATATGGCATACTCGTCCTGATTACTCAGCAGCGAGATACATACCGCATGGATATCCTCGCAGTTGGTTCCACGCACATCCTTATACGGATAGGCAGGATCCATAGCGTACAGCGATGCCATCAAACCAGCACGCTGATCGATAGGATATTTCTTGGAAATGATATCTTTAACAATGGTGCTCAGCTTGTTGTTACCACAAGCGTCCAACCACTGGGTGATACGTCCGTTATACAGATAACCGATAGCCAAGCGCTCGTTGGCCAGCAGCATGGGCACCAGCTCCTGTACGTTCTCGGCCACCAGGTTACGCTCTGGATCGACAACGAAACTCTGGTACTTCAGGAATGGTGACGACAGGTCGACCTTCGGGCTCTCGCCTAAGAACCACTGCTCTACCTGCTCATAACCCCAGCGGTTGATGGGGTTAACCACCGTAAGACCCATTACCAGCAACTTGATACGCTCTGGTAACTCGTTCATGCGTGGTATGCGACCCTCGTTCTTCTGGCGCATCATCACACGTTCGTTGGTACTCATCGGACTCTCGCCTAACCACAGCGTCATCAAACTGATACCCAAAGAGTAGTAGTCGGCCTTTGGCGAAATCTCTACCACACCATCAATTACGTCGGCATACATTTCGGGTGCCGCATAGATTGGGGTACGGGCCTGGGTGGTTTTATGCGACTTACCGTCTTCCTCCAGCATACTCGAAATACCAAAGTCGCCCAGAACCAGTTGGTTATGGTCCTTATCACGGAAGAAGAAGTTGCCTGGTTTGATATCCTTGTGCAGAATTCTGAGCTGATGACAGTAAGCCAAGGCTGCAGCACTCTGAAGAGCTATACGACGGAACTTGTTTATATCGCCTTCCAGATTGAACTCGGCCATCGAGCCACCCTGCAGGTACTCCATCAACTCGTAGTAACGGTGCTTACCATCCACATAGGTCTTACCAAAGTCGTACACCTTTACTACCATTTCAAAGTCGAAGTTCAGAACCGTCTGCAATATCTTACGGTTCACATCGAAATTGGGATAGTACACTTTCAGTACATATTCCTTGTTGTCTTTTTCAACCAGGAAAACTTCGGCCTCGCCTGTATTCTCGCTCAGTACCGATACACGACGATACTCCTGCCCTTTCAGCGTATAGATATTCTCATCAATCAGGTTACGCTGCAGGCGCTGTTTCTTGGCACGGTCGGTATTACTGGCCGATGAGATAATCGAGATGTTGACGTTGGGACGAACCTGAGCCTGAGCCTGTGCTTGAGGCTGGGGCTGTGCACCACGAACGGTACTACCCATTGATGGTGCTGCAGGTTTAGGTGCAGCAGGCTGTGGGGTAACGGGCTGTGGTGCAATGGGCTGGTTGATACCAGGGGCACGTACGGTTCCATCCAAAGCCTTGGGAGCAGCTGGACGTGGCGCAGCAGATTGCGGTGTAATCGGCTGATTAAGGCCGGGTGCACGCACAGTACCATCCAATGCTTTAGGAGCAGCTGGACGTGGAGCTGCAGGACGAGGCGCTGCAGGACGAGGCGCTGCAGGTCGTGGTGTAATAGGCTGATTAAGGCCAGGTGCACGCACGGTACCGTCAAGTGGTTTAGGAGCAGCAGGCTTGGGGGCTTCCATCTTCGGCATATCAATGCGGATGGTGCCATCAAGCGGTTTGTCGGGCTCCTCACCCTTTGAAGGAGTATTCTGTGGGAAATCAAAGTTGGTTGCACGTACGGTCTTATCTACGTTCACCTCTTCGTTTCCGTTTACTTTATTTTGTGGAGTTCGATCCGTACTCATTAGATATCGTCTTTAATTTCTTTTCTTGTTCCCTTACCTAGTATAATCCATTTTCCGCCCATCTGCGGCTTGGCACATCCGCATGGACTTGAGTGGAGGGCGTGCTTAAAGTTGCACTGCCAAGCCAGACGTACACCCTGAGGCTTGCAGGCCATAGCATAGTTACGCACCTGAGCAGGCTTTTCCTGAGGCAGCTGTGCCATCTGGTCTAACAGTCGCGACAGCATATCCATACGTTCCTGCTTCTTCTTGTCGTATTCGTCTTTACTCATCACCTTATGGTCGGCCAGGTTGGCATCTACACGATCCAAACCACGATCCTGAGCCAACAGCATGAGTACGCGCTGGCGCAGCTCCTGACTCTTACGGTCGCGCTCCTTATCCTGCTCGGTAACATAAGGCATCTGCAAATCCAACTTCTGCAACTCCTCGGCCAGTTTCTGCATCTGCTGGTACTCGGGCATCTCCATCACCTTCTCCTTCATCAGACGGGCCTCTTCGGTAAGGGCTGTACCACACTGCTTGCAGAACGAGAAATCATTGTGGGTTCCACAAACAGGACAATCGATACCACCCACCGGATTACCGCACTCAGGACAGTAGGCCTCGGCACCATGCAGATAGGCGCCGCAGAATGAGCACACGTCCTTGCGGATATAGTGACGGCAACTCTCGCAGAAGTCGGCGTCGGCATCGACAGCTGCCCCGCAATAGGGACAGGTGGCCATACCGATAGGCTCGCCGCACGAGGCACAGAAAAGTGCTTCGGCTTCGTTGAGTGCGCCACAATGAGGACATTGGATACCATTAGCCGTATTGGCCTGCATGGCTTGCTGATACTGAGGTTGCTGTGCAGAGTGCTCACGATAAAGCGGCTCGGCACCTCGGCTTATTCGATCTGGGTTTTGTGTAATATCGTTCATCGTTGTTGGAATTTTAACTTAAGTTAGGTGCAAAGTTAAATAAAAAAATGAATCAAACAAAAAAAACCGCCGTAAATTTACATTTACGACGGCAAAAATCTATATTTTTTGATGTATTTTACCACAATTCGAGGCGTTCCTGCTTAGGAATAAACATCTTGTCGCCCTCTTTCACGCCAAAGGCCTCGTACCAAGCGTCGATGTGAGGCAGAGCGCCATTTACACGCCAACGACCCAGTGAGTGAGGATCGCTCTTGGTACGGTTGCGGATTTCGGCCTCAGTAATGTTACCAGCCCATACACCTGCGTAAGCGTGGAAGAAACGCTGATCGGCTGTCAGACCGTTCTTCTCGCCAAGAGGATTGCGCTTGGTAGCGTTCTTATAAGCAGTCCATGCTACCTGCAGACCACCGTGGTCGGCCAGGTTCTCACCCAGTGTCAGACGACCATTACCATTCAGGTCGGGAAGCACCTTGATAGCGCTGAAGAAATCGGCATACTTATCAGTACGCTCTGTAAAGTTCTTTCCATCAGCTTCCTTCCACCAGTCGTGCATGTTTCCGTCCTTATCAAACTGACGACCCTGATCATCAAATCCGTGAGTCATCTCATGACCGATTACTACACCGATAGCACCATAGTTAAAGGCATCATCAGCAGTCATATCAAAGAAGGGATACTGCAGAATACCTGCGGGAAAACAAATCTCGTTGGTTGTTGGATTATAGTAAGCATTCACAGTCTGTGGTGTCATGTGCCAATCGTCGCGATCCACGGGCTTACCTACTGTATGCTCAATGTTGTGAGCATTCCAGAACTTAGCGCAAGCCTGCATGTTATCGTAAAAAGATTTAGCAGGATCAATCTCCAGCTTAGAGAGGTCGGTCCACTTATCAGGATAACCCACCTTTACATAGAATGTATTCAACTTCAGCAGGGCATTAACCTTAGTACTGTCGTCCATCCAATCCTGGGCAGCAATACGCTCACCAAGAGCAATCTGCAGGTTCTTAATCAGAGTAAGCATACGCTGCTTAGCAGCCTCGGGGAAGTACTTCTCGGCATAAATCTTACCAAGAGCCTCACCCATCACACGCTCAACCTGACCAGTGCTACGCTTCCACAGAGGATGATTCTCCTTGCGACCAGCCTTAATCTTACCATAGAAATCAAAGCTCTCAGCTGCAGCAGCATCGTTCAGATAGTTAGCCGAACCCTCAACAAGGCTCCACTCCAGCACGTCGCGATACTCAGCAGGCTTCAGGGCACCTACTACCCTATTAGCGCCTTCCAGGAAGTCGGGCTGACCAACAACCATCTCCTGCAGGAACTTAGTGTCGATGCCCTTAGCGTTCATCACCTTAACCAAAGGCAGGTTAGGATACTTAGCCTCGAACTCCTTCAGAGTCATCTTGTTGTAGTTAGCCTCAGGATCGCGCAGCTCGGTACGACTCTTACTAACCTTAGCAAGTGCAGTCTCAACCTTCATAACGTTCTGCATCTTCTTGGTAGCAGCGCTCTTGCTGAAACCAAACAGCTGGAACATTTTTACCACGTGCTTCTTGAAAGCCTCGCGAATACCGGCTGTAGCCTTATCGTTATCCAGGTAGTACTCCTTCTGACCGAGTGTCAGGCCACTCTGATAAATACTCAGAATGTTCTGTGTGGCGTTCTTCTCGTCGGCACCGAAGCCTGCATAGAAGAACTCCTGCTCGCCATAAGGAGCCTGCTCAAGCTGGATAGCCAGCAACTGCTTAACACTTTTAGCAGCCTCAAGTTTCTTAATAAGTGGCATAACAGGAGCTACACCTTCCTTATTACGACGCGTAGAGTCCATAGCCAACTTATAAAGATCGCTCAGTTTCTGCTCGATAGTACCCTTAGCATAAGTGTTGCTCTGCAGCTCCTTCAGGATACCGTTAATGCGCTTGTCGTTGTCTTCCTGCAAACGGTCGAAACTACCATAGCGCGAATAAGCTGCTGGCAGTGGGTTGTTCTTCATCCAACCACCACAGGCATACTCATAGAAGTCGTCACCCGGACGCACATTCTTGTTAAAGTCGGCCTCGTTCAAGCCTGATCCCAGCTCAGTCTGAGCCATCATCATCATTGAGACAGATGCCATTGTCATCATTGTTAAAAATCTTTTCATTGTTTTTTAGAGTTTATTGTGTTAATGATTCTAATTCTTCGCTTGCTTTCTCCCAACGCTCCACCTCTTCATCCAAGTCACGCTTAATGTCGGTGTACTCGGTTACCATCGTCATATCCGAAGCGTTTTCAGGTTGCATCAGCAGCTCGTCCAGTTCCTTCAGGCGCTGCTCCAGCTGCTCAATCTTGGCTTCATACTGCTTAACAGCCTTTTCCAAACGGTTCTTACGTTTCTGAAGTTCCTTGTGCTCGGCATAGCTCAGGGTTTTCTGAAGCACAGCCTCACCCTCAGGGGTAACCGATGGCGATGCACTCGATGTTGTAGTTGCAGCAGCTTTGGTGGCAACCTTAGGAGCTGCCATCATCTGCGGCTGCGAACCCAACTGATTAAGGTCGTTAATCTTTTTTGTTCTCAGGAAGTCGTAGATACCGCCCAAATGTTCGCGTACCTTACCACCTCCAAACTCATAGACTTTGGTTACCAGTCCATCCAGGAACTCACGGTCGTGGCTCACAATGATAGCTGTACCGTCGAAGGCTTTGATGGCCTCTTTCAGTACATCCTTCGAAGGCATATCCAAGTGGTTGGTAGGCTCGTCGAGAATCAACAGGTTTACAGGCTCCAGCAGCAAACGGATCATTGCCAGTCGACTACGCTCGCCACCACTCAGCACCTTCACCTTCTTATCACTCTCCTCACCGCCAAACATAAAGGCACCCAGGATATCATTAATCTTCAAGCGGACCTCGCCCTTTGCCACATAGTCGATGGTCTGGAACACAGTCAGGTTCTCATCCAGCAACTGCGCCTGATTCTGGGCAAAATAGCCTATCTGGATATTATGACCAACCTTCAGGTTACCTGTAAAGGGGATTTCGCCCATAATACATTTCACAAGTGTTGATTTACCTTCACCGTTCTTACCCACAAAGGCAACTTTCTCACCGCGCTTGATTGTAAGCGACACATGATCGAATACTGTATGCGCACCGTAATCCTTGCGTACCTCGTCGCAAATCACAGGATAATCACCACTTCGCAAACAGGGAGGGAACTTCAGGTGCATGGCCGAATTATCCACCTCGTCAATTTCGATGGGCACAATTTTCTCCAGCTGTTTTACTTTCTGCTGCACCTGAACAGCCTTGGTAGCCTGATAACGGAAGCGCTCTATAAACGCCTTCATCTCAGCCACTTCCTTCTGCTGGTTCTCGTAAGCCCTTAACTGCTGTTCGCGACGTTCCTTACGCAAAACTACGTACTCATCGTACTTCACCTTATAATCGATAACCTTACCACACGATATCTCAAGCGTGCGGTTAGATACATTATTAATAAAGGCACGGTCGTGACTTACTAGCACTACAGCACTCGAGCTCTGCGCCAAGAACTGCTCCAGCCACTGGATTGATTCAATATCCAGATGGTTGGTAGGCTCGTCGAGGAGCAATACATCGGGTTTCTGCAACAAGATTTTGGCCAGCTCGATACGCATACGCCAACCACCCGAGAACTCAGATGTGGGACGCTCGAAATCACTACGCTCAAAGCCCAGACCGGTGAGCGTACGCTCTATCTCGGCTTCATAGTTCTCAGCACCCATCATCATATAGCGCTCGTGCTCGGTAGTATATTTCTCAATCAGCTGCATGTAGCTCTCGCTCTCGTAATCGGTACGTTCAGCAAGTTCCTGATTCATCTTATCCAGGCGCTCCTTCATACGAGTGTTATCAGCAAAAGCTTTCTGTGCTTCTTCACGAACGGTGGTATCGTCCTGCAAAATCATGACCTGTGGCAGGTAGCCCACCTTTGTATCGTTAGGCACACTAACAGTGCCTGCGGTAGGTTTCTGCTGTCCACACAGTATTTTGAGCATGGTAGATTTACCAGCTCCATTTTTGCCCACAAGGGCTATGCGGTCCTTGTCATTAATGACGAAACTGGCGCCATCAAACAAGGGTTTTATGCCAAATTCAACTTTCAGTCCTTCTACTGATATCATCGCTTGTCAACAAATTTATAATCCTTAAACTGCTCTTTGGGGAAACGCAGCATCTCATCGGTTATGCCTCCGCTCTGAAAGTCGCTAATCTTAATGGTAGTCCATATAAAAGCGATTTTAATGCGTACGCTTATCGGGTGATAGGTTTTACGCTCCAGCAAGGCGTGTATCTCCTTCATACCTTTGCGTCCCTTTATGAGCTTTAATGTAACCAGCAGTCCATTATCGGCCTCAGCTATACTGTAGTTATAGTTTTCGGGCTCAAACTTAAACTTCTGCGAATACTTATCACTCTTATTGTTCTTGGCAGTGTGCAGCTCCACCTCACGTTTCTTTTTCTTAAAGGTGTACACGTATTTGCCATCATTCCACGAGGTCATTCTCGCTTCATCGAACTTACTCTTCTTGCCTTTGTACCAGATGGTGCCTCGGGTTTTATAAATGCCAGTAATATTCACATCGTAGTGCAACGTAGCGCCCTGTTCACCAAACACCTGCTGGTAGGCATTGTTAAAAATGCGGCGTGCCTGTCGGCTGTTGGCGTTATCTTGTGCTTGCACGCTGCAAATGGTGCCAATCAGCATGATTACCGCTAAAATTATCCCTTTTCTCATTAATCTTTTCATTTTCGAACTGCAAAAATACACATTTCTCACGATTTATCACTATATTTGCACACAAATTAACGTAATTACTACTTATATTTATGCAAAAGAACGTTTTTTCCTGTCAAATTGCCACACAATTAGGCATCAGTCAGAAGTTCGTTGAAGCCACGTTAGCTTTGCTCGACGAGGGCTGCACCATACCCTTTATTGCCCGATACCGCAAAGAGCGTACAGGCGGACTGGATGAGGTACAGATAGCTGCTATCAGCGACCGTTACGAGAAGCTGCTCGATATACAGAAACGCAAGGAAACAGTTATCAAAACCATCACCGACCTTGATAAGATGACACCCGAACTCCAAGAGCGCATTAATCAGTGCTGGGATGCCACCGAAATCGAGGATATCTACCTACCCTACAAGCCAAAACGTCGCACCCGCGCACAAGTGGCCCGTGAACAAGGGCTGGAGCCACTGGCTCTGCTGCTGATGAAACAACGCGAGCGTGATCCAGAAGCAGCTGCAGCCAAGTTTGCAAAGGGCGATGTGGACAGCGTAGAAAGCGCCATCAAAGGGGCTCAGGACATTATTGCCGAGGTGGTAAGCGAAAACGAGAAATCACGCCAACAGCTACGTAATGCCTTTACCCGCCAAGCTGTTATCACCTCTAAAGTGGTAAAAGCCAAGGCCAATAGCGACGAAGCAGCCAAATATAGCGACTATTTTGACTGGAGCGAACCACTAAAACGTTGTTCGTCCCACCGTCTGCTGGCCATGCGCCGAGGCGAATCAGAGGGTATCTTACGCATCAGTATTTCGCCCAACGATGATGAAGCCCTTGAGCGCCTGAAGCACCACTATGTTTATGGTAACACCCCATGCGGCCGCTTGGTAGCCGAGGCTATCGACGATGGTTACAAACGTTTGTTGAAACCAGCTATCGAAACTGAGTTTGCCGCACAAAGTAAAGAAAAGGCCGATGAAGAAGCTATCCACGTATTTGCCGAAAATCTACGCCAACTGTTGTTAGGCGCCCCGTTAGGTCAGAAGCGCGTATTGGGTATCGACCCAGGTTTTCGTACTGGTTGCAAAGTAGTATGCTTAGATGCCCAAGGCAACCTGCTGCACCACGATGTGATTATGCCCCACCCACCTGTAAACAAACGTACTGAGGCCGCTATCACCCTGCAGCGCCTGATACAGAAATTTCAGATAGAAGCCATCTCTATTGGTAATGGTACCGCCAGTCGCGAAACAGATAGTTTTGTAAAAGATGTACTCGCTGGTAAATACAATGTTGCAGCAGATTCAAAATCTTCCAAAGCGAAAGCTGATGACAAAAATGCTCCCACCCCACAGGTCTTTGTTGTTTCCGAAGCTGGTGCCTCAGTTTATTCTGCCTCGAAAGTGGCTCGCGATGAATTCCCCAATGAGGATGTAACCGTTCGTGGTGCCGTTTCTATTGGTCGACGACTGATGGATCCACTGGCCGAACTGGTAAAAATCGATCCTAAGAGCATCGGTGTAGGCCAATATCAGCACGATGTAGATCAGACTAAGCTGAAGCATTCTCTCGACCAAACCGTAGAGAGTTGCGTAAACCTGGTAGGCGTAGATTTGAACACAGCCTCGCAGCACCTGTTGATGTACGTGAGTGGACTGGGCGCCACACTGGCCAAAAACATTATTGACTATCGCCGCGAACATGGTGCTTTTACCTCGCGTGCCCAGCTTCTTAAAGTTCCCCGATTGGGTCCCTCAGCTTATCAGCAGTGTGCTGGATTCCTGCGTATCCACAACGCCAAGAACCCGCTTGACGGCACCGCTGTACACCCTGAGAGTTATCCTATTGTGCAGCAAATGGCCAAAGATCAGGGCTGCACCGTAGCCGACCTTATTCATAACAAGGAAAAGCGCGAAGCTCTGGAGTTGCCCCGCTACGTAACAGCCGATGTGGGTATGCCTACACTTACCGATATTATGGCCGAACTAGAAAAGCCTGGGCGCGACCCACGCCAGCAGCTTGAGGCTTTCGAATTTGACAAGAACGTTAGTACCATCGACGATTTGGTTGAGGGCATGGTGCTACCCGGTATTGTTACCAACATCACCAACTTTGGAGCCTTTGTAGATATTGGTGTGCATCACGACGGTTTGGTACACATCTCGCAAATGGCCAACCGCCGTATTGCTCACCCACTCGACGTGGTTAAGCTTCACCAGCACGTACAAGTACGCGTAACCGAGGTTGATCACCGTCGTCAGCGCATCTCTCTGTCCATGAAAAACCTATAGCCCATGGCACCAGTATTGAGGCAATGATAGCTACTTACTGGTACGATTGATATAATCCAAGATGATGTCAACGGCATCATCTTCGGTCAGACCATCCATCGAAATAACGAGCTGATAGTTACGGGTATCATAGCGCGACGTATCCTCGAACTTCTTGATGTAAGTTTCACGACTGGCATCAAGCTGGGCTATAATGTTGCGTGCCTCCTGCTCGTTGACATTCTGGCGACGCATAATGCGCTGGATACGATGGGCGGTCGAGGCTTGAATGAAAACGTTGATACGGTTAGGATGGTCACGGAAGACCATAAAGCCCGTACGACCTGCCACCACGCACGATGTCTGCTCGGCTAACTCAAGCAGAATACGTTTCTCGGTTTCGAAAAGACTGGCATTATCAAGCTTCACCTCAGCTTCCATAGGCAAAGAGGCACTATTTACCAATGTATTATAATAGGTGGTAATCTCATTCCACCATGTCTTCTTCTGTGCCTTAATCTCCTCAATCTTTTCTACAGAGAGACCAAAACGCTGAGTCAGTCCGTTGATAACAGACTTATCACAATATTTCACACCGAGCTTTTCAGCCAGTTTACGGCCTACGGTACGTCCACCACTTCCTACTTCTCGATTAATAGTAATTACAAATTTCTCGTTCTTATTCATATTGGTAATTTTTAATAACTGCGACAAAATTACATGTTTTTGGTGATATAAACAAGAAATAATTGTATTTTTTAGTATTTCTGCTCTCAGAATCCGACTATTTTTTTGTAAAAATACAATAAAAATTTGGCTATTTTCCTAAAAAAACGTACCTTTGTTGCCAACATCGCTCCTAAAACAAAATTGGAATGAATAAAAAGTAAAAGGAAGAATAATGAAGAAAGCATCTGCATACAAACTAAGCTTAATCATCATGGTGGTACTGTTAGTCATGTGGGCCACCATTATGAGCTTTGTATTTGTCATTACACGTAACTCTACCGCACGCGAGGTTGAATCGCGTTACGAGGGTATTATGCTGCACGCCAACGAGAAAATACGTGGTGTGCTGTCCGACGTGTATGTGGCAGCCATCAATAACACAAGTGTGATTGAGAACGATCTCGACAATCCCGACAAGTTGCAGGCACATTTGGAGCAAATGGTAAAGCTTAACAAATACATGTCGAGCTGTCGCCTGATATTTGAACCCGACTTCTACCCACAGCGTGGACACTACTTCGAGATATATGCCTGGCGCGATTCGGACGGCGTTATCAAGGGTAAGCAGATGAACGAGGATCATCCCGATTTCCTGACGCACCCCTGGTACCAAACAGCTTATGAACGCGATGAAGGCGATTGGACACCGCCTTACTTCGATCAGGCTGCATCGCAACAGCTTACCACCACTTATATGACACACATTCACGATAAGAATGGTAATAAGGTGGCCATGCTGGGTGCCGATGTGTCGCTGGAGTGGCTCCGATTGCGCCACAAGCGTATTGACGCCCAAAACCATGAGCGTTTTGAAAAGGAATTTAAGGAAAAATCGTACAGCTTTGTACTCGATAACGATGGTACCTATCTCATTCATCCCAACGAGGATCTTATTCTGAAAACCACTTTCCAGGAGGTTGCATCCCAAACAGCCGACACTGCAGATGACGAAGTGGCCAACCACATGAGAAACCATGAGAGCGGTAGCTGTAAGATTACCAAAGATGGTGTGAGCTCAGTATTGTTCTACTCGTTTGTGAAATATGCCGAGTGGACAGTAGTGATTGTTGTACCCGAGGCCATAATTAACCATCAGGGCAACGTGCTTGGCGCCATCATTCTGGCTGTTATGCTCTTTGGTCTGATAGTTATCTTCTTCCTGAGTCGCGCCCTGATACGCAACATCGACCAGTTGAGAAAAACCACAGCCCAGAAGGCAGGTATCGAGCAGGAGTTGAAGATTGCCAGTCACATACAGCAGTCGATGCTTCCCAAGAAATATCCTCCCTACCCCGAGCGCCCAGATGTTGACATCTACGGTGAGATAGTAACGGCCAAGGAGGTAGGCGGCGACCTATACGACTACCTGATGCACGACAACAAGCTGTTCTTCTGCATTGGCGACGTGAGCGGCAAGGGCGTACCTGCAGCATTGATGATGGCCGAAACCATATCACTGTTCCGTTGCGAGGCGATGCTGGATACTGATCCAAGTAACATTATCAGTCGCATGAACAAGACTTTATGCGACACCAACGACTCGTACATGTTCGTTACTCTCTTCTTAGGCGTACTCGACCTGAAGACAGGCCAACTGAACTACAGCAATGCCGGTCACGAGCCCCCCATGCTGGTAGGCACACTGGCACGCTTTATTTATGTAGATAATAACATACCATTGGGTTTGCGCCCAGAGTGGGAGTACACCAATCAGACCATACTCATGGATCGCAACGAGATACTGTTTATGTATACCGACGGTTATACCGAGGCCGAGACGGCCAACCACGAACAGTTTGGTCGCGATCGCATCAGTAACAGAGCCAACCGACTGGCCGATCTGCATTTGGATGCGCGTCAATATGCACATCAGCATTTTGAAACAGCACAGAACTTTGTGGGCGACACGCCACAAAACGACGACATTTCACTGATGGCTATCAGATACCTCCCCCAACCTGCCTACGGCAGTCTCTATCACCGCTGCCTCACATTAGGCAACGATGTAGAAGAGGTAGTTGAGCTGACAGCATTCGTGAACAGCATCTGCCAAGACCTCGAGATGAACGAGACGGCTACAACCTATACCACCCTGGCTGTTGAAGAGGCTGTGGTGAACGTCATGAAATACGCTTACCCCGACCGCGAACCAAGTCATATTATACTGGAGGCCGAGGCTAACGACTTGATGCTGACATTTATACTCCACGACAAAGGTATGCCCTTTGATGCCACCAAGGCAGCCGAAGTAGATGTTGAGCAGCAAGCCGAGCAGCGCGTTGAGGGCGGATTGGGTATCCATCTGATGCGTCACTATATGGACCATATCAGCTACGAGCGCAAGAATGATGAGAACATACTCACCATGCAGAAAATAATTGAGAAATAAAAATAAAGAGAAGAGATAGAGATGGAAATTAAAATCGAGAAAACAGGCGAGCGCCAGGTAACACTGATACTGATAGGGCGCTTGGACACATCGGTATCAACAGCCGCCGAAAGAGAAGTTAGGCCGCTGTACGACTACTTTGAGCAAGAAATAGTAATTGACTGCACCCAGCTCGAATACATATCGTCGAGCGGTCTGCGAATACTGATGCACATCGCCCAGCAGGGCTGGATCAACCACTGCGAAATATTCATCCATGGCCTGCAGCCTAATGTGTACGACGTGTTCAAAACTACAGGCTTTGTACATCTGTTTAAGTTTAAGGATTAACAAAAGTAAAACCCCCGCCAATTGGCAGGGGTTTTATTTTAAGACTTGGTAAGTCGTTTAATTTACTTTACCTTCTCTACGATGGCCTTGAAAGCCTCGGGATTGTTCATAGCGAGGTCAGCGAGAACCTTACGGTTAATCTCGATACCTGCCTTAGCGAGGTTACCCATCAGAACTGAGTAGCTCATACCCTCCTGGCGAGCGGCAGCGTTGATACGCTGGATCCACAGGCTGCGGAAGTTGCGCTTCTTGTTGCGACGATCACGATAGGCGTAGGTCAAACCCTTCTCCCATGTGTTCTTTGCTACTGTCCAAACATTCTTGCGGGCACCGAAGTAACCGCGGGTAAGCTTCAAAATTCTCTTACGCTTTGCTCTTGATGCAACGTGATTTACTGATCTTGGCATAATTCTTACTTCTTTTAAATGTTAGACAATAGGTTTAACGGAGACACAACAGATCACGAACCTGCTTCATGTTGCTAGGATCAACGATAGTTGTACCTACCAAGTTGCGCTTCTGCTTCTTGGTCTTCTTTGTCAGAATGTGACTGTGGAAGGCATGACGTCTCTTTACCTTACCTGTTCCAGTGAAAGAGAATCTCTTCTTTGCACCAGAGTTTGTCTTTACTTTTGGCATTGTTTTAAAAATTTAAATTGTTATTAATATCCAGCGGCCACGCATATACCGGGCGCGCCACCTTCTTTTTTCTTCTCTAATTAATCCTCGCTCTCAGTCAGCTTCTTCAGTGCATCGGCACTAATCTTGGCATTACCCAAAAGACCACCGTTTGCTGGAATCTCAGCTGTCTCTTCAGTCTGAGCCTCTTTTTGCTGCTTTGCTGCCTCCTTAGCTTCGAGCTGAGCGGCCTCACGGTCGCGAGCCTGCTGGCTCTTCTTGGCCGAACCAGCCTTCTTAGGAGCCAAGTAGAGGAACATCTTCTTGCCTTCGAGTGATGGCATGCCCTCAACCTTTCCAACCTCTTCAAGGTCGTTAGCAAAACGGAGCAGCAACACCTCGCCCTGCTCTTTGAACAGGATAGAGCGGCCACGGAAGAATACGTATGCACGTACCTTGTTGCCCTCTTCGAGGAACTCACGAGCATGCTTCAGCTTGAACTGATAGTCGTGCTCATCAGTCTGAGGTCCGAATCGAATTTCCTTTACCTCAACCTTTACCTGCTTGGCCTTCATTTCCTTCTGGCGCTTCTTCTGCTGGTAGAGGAACTTGGAGTAGTCGATGAGACGACACACTGGCGGGTTGGCATTAGGAGAAATCTCCACGAGGTCTACTCCCATGTCACGGGCCTGGTTGAGTGCATCACGCGTAGACATAACCGACGATCCCTCGTCGCCTACGATGCGGACTTCACGTACTCGAATCTGTTCATTGATACGGTACTGATTCTTCAATTTGTCATTCTTCATTAACTACTTTTTAAGAAATCGGCTGCAAAATTACTAATTTTCTTTGAACTTTGAGCTCTGGACTATTAATTATCTGAATAATTTTATAAATATTTAACTTTAGAAGTCTTTGGTCATCTCAGCTACACGAGCATTTACCTCGTCGATGAACTCCTGAATGCTCTTAACACTCTGCTCGCCACCACCCTGTGGGCGTACAGCTACAGTACCCTCGGCAGCCTCTTTCTCACCTACGATAACCATGTAAGGAATACGCTTCAACTCGTTGTCGCGAATCTTACGACCCAGTTTCTCGTTACGCATGTCAACGGTAGCACGAACACCACCCATATCAAACTTCTTGGCAACCTCCTGAGCATAATCGTTGTACTTCTCCGACAGAGGCAGGATAGCTACCTGGTCAGGTGTCAGCCACAAGGGGAAGTGACCGCTGGTGTGCTCGATCAGCACAGCGCAGAAACGCTCCATCGATCCGAATGGTGCACGGTGAATCATGACAGGTGTCTTCTTCTGGTTATCCTCATCGGTATATTCGAGGTTGAAACGCTTAGGCAGGTTATAGTCAACCTGAATAGTACCCAGCTGCCAACGACGACCGATAGCATCCTTGATCATGAAGTCGAGCTTAGGACCATAGAAAGCAGCCTCGCCATATTCAACCTTTGCAGGCAGGCCCTTCTCCTGACAAGCCTCAACAATAGCCTTCTCAGCCAGAGCCCAGTCCTCATCAGTACCTACATACTTATCATGGTCGTTAGGATCGCGCAGAGAAATCTGAGCCTCGAAGTTAAATCCGAAGGCAGTAAGCACGATACTGATAATATCCATCACGTTCAGGAACTCCTGCTTAACCTGGTCGGGACGACAGAACAGGTGCGCATCATCCTGTGTGAACGAACGTACACGAGTCAGTCCGTGCAGCTCACCACTCTGCTCATAGCGATATACAGTACCGAACTCAGCGATACGCAGAGGCAGATCGCGGTATGAACGGGGCTTCCATGCGAAGATTTCGCAGTGGTGAGGACAGTTCATTGGCTTCAGCATGTACTCCTCATCCTCCTCAGGGGTATGGATAGGCTGGAACGAATCCTTGCCATAGTGAGCATAGTGACCAGAAGTAACGTAGAGGTTCTTAGAACCGATGTGCGGAGTGATAACCTCCTGATAGCCGAAACGCTTCTGCACCTTACGCAGGTGATCCTGCAGACGCAGACGGAGCTCAGTACCCTTTGGCAACCAGATAGGCAGACCCTTACCTACCTTCTCTGAGAACATAAAGAGTTCCATCTCCTTACCAATCTTACGGTGGTCGCGCTTCTTAGCCTCCTCCAGCATCTCAAGATACTCGTCGAGCATCTTCTTCTTTGGGAATGAGATACCATACAAGCGCTGCATCTGCTCGCGGTTAGCATCGCCACGCCAGAAAGCACCTGCTACTGAGGTGAGCTTAACGGCCTTGATCTCGCCTGTATCCACGAGGTGTGGACCACGACACAGATCGGTGAAATTACCCTGGGTATAGGTAGTGATTGAACCGTCTTCAAGATCCTGCTCGATGTGCTCGCACTTATAGGTCTGTCCCCACTCAGCAAACTGCTTCAGGGCTTCGGCCTTAGGTACCTCACGACGAACAACAGGCTCTTTCTTACCAGCCAGTTCCTTCATCTTAGCCTCAATCTTTGGGAAATCGCTCTCCTTGATGCTCTCGCCGTCCTTCAGCAGTACATCATAGAAGAAACCATTCTCGACAGCAGGTCCGAAACCGAACTGTATGCCAGGATACAACTCCTGCAGTGCCTCGGCCAGCAAGTGGGCCGATGTGTGCCAGAAGGTATGCTTACCCTGCTCATCGTCGAACTTGTAGAGCTCGATGGTAGCGTCCTCATTGATAGGACGGTTCAGCTCTACTGTCTCACCGTTTACTCCACAGCTTACAACGCTGCGTGCGAGAGCCGGAGAGATGCTCTCTGCAATCTGGAAACCAGTTACGCCCTGCTCATACGAGCGAACAGATCCGTCTGGGAATGTAATGTTAATCATCATATCTACAATATATGTTTGAATTTTGAAATTGCGTGCAAAGATAGTGCTTTTATTCCAAATTAATGCAAATAAATCGAAAAATTTACTTTTCGCGATACTTTTTGATGACACTATATGCCTGATAGAGTCCTAATTCGCCAGCTTTCGAAAGATCCTCGATACCTTCATCCACGTGTTTGGCGTAGATTTTTGCCAGTCCGCGATTGAACCAAGCCTCGGCCAGATCCTGATTTAGTTTGAGTGCCTGCGAGTAATCGGCGATGGCACGCTGATAGTCGCGACGCATAGCGTAAAGGTTACCTCTATTATAATATAGGTACGCGTTATGTGGTGCCAACATGATGGCATCCGACAAATCGCCAAGCACATTAGCCGACTTAAGATCTACATTGGTACCCTCAGAGGCATTAAACTCATTAATCTTAGCCTGACAAACGGCTCGCTGCCAATAGGCCAACGACGAGGTTGAGTCGATCTGCAAGCAGATACTCAGGTCGTCGATTGCATTATCAAAGTTCTGGATAGTGGCGTAAGCAATGGCACGAAGCAACAGCAACGGTGCCACTTTCGACGTTACCTTCGTCTGATCGATGACATTACTCAACGAGTCGATATACGCAAAGGTACGCTTCATGTGAACCTCGCTCAGGTTACGCTGCTCGCACGAAAGATAAACAGTATGCGAACCCGACGTCTGATTAAAGGCATCCACACTGTTTTCGTATGGATTCTCAACCTTCACGTCGTTCTGTGGCTGCACAAAAGTAAGTCCGTACATGGGCTGCAAACTTACCGCAGTCTTACGGTTCTGCACTCGTCCACGATAGTCGCTCTTGTACTCATGCTCCACTTCCTGCTCGTCGGCCACAACCAGCTGGTTATACTTATCAGGATCGATATCGCTGCGCTTACGCATCTGCTTTTTCGAGAGTCGTGGCTGCTTACCATATCGTTTATCCAATTGAGCTTTCAGGATACGGAACTCGTCAAGTTCGGCCTGTTTGGTATTACCCAATCGGCGATAACACGAGGCACGATGCTGCAATCCGAACCAGAAGTTAGGATACTCCTCGATTACCTTCGAATAGTCGCGGATGGCCGCACGCAGGTTTCCCGTCTGCTCCAACAACAGGGCACGGTTAAATAGCGCCATCAGGTTGTCGGGCTCCAACTTCAGCACAAAGTCAAAGTCCTCAATACCACGGTTATCGTCACCCACCTGGGCACGCAACAGTCCGCGGTTATAGTGACCTAAGAAGTTGTTTGGATCTAAATCGAGCGCTGTATCATAATCGGCCATTGCACCACGCAGGTTATTCTGATTAAATCGGGCCAATGCACGGTTAATATAATTACCCGAGTGTTTGGGCAACAAGTGGATACTCTTAGTCAGGAACTCCTCGCCCTCCTTCCACTTCTGGCGAGCCAGACTAATCACGGCTCTCTCGGCCCAGATGCCACCATCGTAAGGATCGAGTTCCAAACTCTTATCAAGCGATTTCACAGCTTTGGCAGTATCCTGCTGCAGCAGATAAATCTCGGCCTGCATCGAGTAAGCACGCGCATATTTCGACCAGCGGGCCGAAATCGTATCAATCTGCGCCAAAGCTAAATCGTATTTCTTATCCTGAATCAAACAGAGCACACGATTATGCCAAAGTCCCTGATTGTCAGGATCGTAACGCAGGGCACGATCGTAATCGCTCACCGCTGCGCTATATTTCTTCTGGTTAATGCGACACAAACCGCGCAATTCGTAAGCGCTCACCACATAAGGGTTGCGCTCGATTGCCTCGGTACAGTCGCTCTCGGCTCCACGGTAGTCGTCCAAATAAAATTTGGCCACCCCACGAAAAAACCAAGGCTCATAGAGCCAAGGTTTCATGCTGATGGCCTGATTAAAATACTGGATCGACAGCACATAATCTTCGTAATAGAGTGCCGAGCGCCCTATCATCACCAAGCGATCGGTATTAAACTGCGCTTGGACCAATAACGGCAGGAATGCCAGAAACAGGAAAATGCGACGCATTTTTATTTTCTGGCCACTTTGGTCTTGTAACCACAACGGAAACGACCCTGTGTCAAAGCACGCAACTTGCTTTTAATGAGCTGCTTGCGGAGTGGCGAGATACGGTCGACAAACATCTTACCGTCGAGGTGGTCGAACTCATGCTGCATAACACGAGCCAGATACCCCTCAACCCACTCGTCGTGGTGCTCAAAGTTCTCGTCATCCCACTCTACGTGGATACGGGTAGGACGTGTAACCTTCTCGTGGATAGCAGGGATTGACAGACAACCCTCTTCCGACACATCGGTATTACTCTCATCGTACTCTACGATATGAGCATTGATAAACACCTGCTTAAAGCCTTTGTACTCAGGCAGATCATCCGAAAGCACATCCAGGTCGATCACAACCAAGCGGATGGGCTTACCAATCTGAGGAGCAGCCAGTCCGATACCTTCCGACTCAGCGAGTGTCTCCCACATATCACCAATCAAATCCTTCAACTGAGGATAATCGGGTGTAATATCTTCGGCCACCTTACGAAGCACAGGCTGACCAAATATATAAATAGGTAATATCATTCTAATTGAAAATTAATAATTGATAATTATTTTTTTGAACGCATAAAATCTTCGAGAATGATGGTAGCCGAGATTTCATCTACCAATCCCTTGTTCTGTCGAGCCTTTTTCTTCAATCCACCATCCAGCATGGCCTGATGGGCCAGCACCGAGGTAAAACGCTCGTCGTAATACTGGATAGGAACTTCGGGCACAGCCTTGCGCCAACGGTTCACAAACTGCTGCACACGTGCCAGGTTCTCACTAGGTTCGCCATTAGGCTGACGTGGTTCGCCAATCACTATCATCTCTACCTGTTCACGGGCAATATAAGCTTTCAGGAAGTCGAAGAGTTCGGATGTAGCAACAGTCGCCAATCCTCCAGCTATAATCTGTAGAGGATCGGTGACTGCCAGTCCGGTACGTTTCTTACCGTAATCTATTGATAATATTCGAGCCAATGTTGCTAATTAACGAGCGTTATACAGCAACCAAGCATCGGGATATGACGCACGAATCTGATCGCGGCTAGCAGCTGCTGCAGCCTTATCAGAGAAGGTAGAGGCGATAACGCGATACATATTCTTATCATCGTTCTTAACCACCTGGGCATCGTAACCAGCATTCTTCAGGCGCTGCATCAAGCCCTCGGCATTGGCGCGAACACCAAACGAGCCAACAACTACGCTGAATGCTTTCAAACCACTACCACTAATCAGCGATACACTCTCCTGGCGTACTGATACGTTGTCGAGATTGTCTACTACCTGAGTCTCAGTAGCTGGCTTAGCCTCTACAGGAGCTACAACGGGGGCTGTTTCAACAACAGGAGCAGCCTGCTGCTGAGCTGTATCGTATTGCTTAGCCTTCTCGTAAGCCTTCTTATAGGCACTCTCGTTAGTCTTACAACTTGTCATTGCCAATGCCATGCACAAACCTGCGCATAATACAGTGTACTTCTTCATTTTTCCTAATTTTTATTTTTTAATTACTTATTTGATTCTATTTTTGTGTGCGAAATTACTAATTATTGCGCAAAAGCGAGCCAAAACACCACATAAAGTTTGTTAAATCGGGCAAAACACAACTTTTTTATTAAAAAATTGGCTGATTTTTGCATAACAACCGAAAACTTTCGTATATTTGCAGACAAATAGTCTAAGTATTAAGTATTAATTTTAAAAGCAGTAAGATTATGAAAAGTTTAGGTTACATTGGCGCATTTCTTGGCGGTGCCATTGCTGGCGCAGCTCTTGGTATTCTGGTAGCCCCCGAAAAGGGACAGGACACTCGCGTTCGTATCACTGATGCTGTAGAGGACTTCCTGAAGAAGCACAACATCAAACTGAGCCGTAAAGAGGTAGTTGATCTCGTTGACGACATTCAGGACGCAGCAACCGAGGAGGAGTAACCCATGCTGTCGAGCGATAAGAACGTTGAGAATATAGCACAGCTGATAGAGGTGCTGAAACACTATCTCGGGCTACAAACGGAATACGTTAAGCTCGATATGATAGACAAGGTGGTACGTCTGGTTACGGCTGCCGCCTTGGCTATCGTGTTTATACTGGTGATAGCGGCTTGCCTTACCTACCTGTCGTTTGCCCTCGCCTTCTGGTTGGCAACATATACTGGTACGGCTCTGGCTTTCCTCATCATATCGCTACTCTATCTGCTGCTGTTCATTCTATTTATCATCTTCCGCAAACCTTGGATCGAGAAACCTCTGGTTAGGTTCTTGGCAGGTTTGCTACTCAGTAAATAAGCACTATGCCGTACAACAAGAAAACAACCACCGATTTTTGCACGCTCGAAGAGATTCGCGAGCGCAAGGATGCTTTGCTTGACGAGATCCAAAAAGATAAGGACAAGGTTTCGTCGCTTTGGAACCAGACATTCCTGAAGCGCGACGAGGTGTCGAAGGGCGACTATATTGCCAGCTTGGTAAGCAATGGTTTTATGGCTGTAGATGCTATTCTACTGGTACGCAAACTCATGAAAGGCTACAGCTCGCTGTTTGGCAAAGATAAGGGCAAACGCAGAAGATGGATATAAAAAAAGGGTCACCGCTGTGACCCTAACCTTTGTTAACCTTAAATCTAATACTATGAAAAACACACGGTGCAAAGATACGACTATTTTCGACACCTGCAAAAAATTCCTCTAAAATATGATTATTAATTAACTTATTTTAAAGAAACCAGCAACATATTTTACATAATTACAGATATATTTCTTGTCCATCGTAAGCCAGATCAATACCCTCTGGCAGCAGTTTATTTACCTCTTCGTGCAAACCCACATCGTGGCATACGTGGATGATTAGCGTTTGCTTGGCTCCCACCTTACGGGCAAAAGCAATGGCATCGTCCATCAGCTGGTGCGAGTGGTGCGGCTTGTCGAAACGCAGGGCATTAACCACCAGCAACTCAGTACCTTCCAGATATGTCAGCTCGCCATCATCAATGGTCTTCATATCCGTGATATACGTCAGCTTACCAATCTTATATCCAAGGATAGGCAACTTACCATGCATTACCTGGATAGGCAGCACTTCCAGATCGCCAATCTGCAAAGGCACATGAGGTTCGATTTCATGAAGTCCGATGGCGGGCACACCCGGATAGCGGTTCTCTGCAAAGCAATAAGGCAGCATCTCCAGCATCGACTGCTTGGCCAGCTTATCGGCATACACATTGATAGCGCCAAACTGACAATACGGACGGATATCATCCATACCTCCCATATGGTCGTAATGCGAGTGGGTAATCAGTATACCATCAATCTTGCGGAATGGCTGTGGCAATATCTGCGCACGAAAATCAGGTCCGCAATCTATCAATATACGCGTATTATCTGTTTCAACCAATGCCGAACAGCGTGTACGCTTATCCTTAGGGTCGGTACTTTTACACACCTTACACTGGCACCCGATAACGGGTACGCCACACGAGGTTCCTGTACCTAAGAAAGTCAGCTTCATATCACGTTCACCTCCGGATAGATATCGATACCAAATTTCTGCTTCACGTCGGCCTGAATCTGCTGGCAAAGTGCCACTACTTCCTGACCTGTTGCGCCACCACGATTTACCAGCACCAAAGCCTGCTTGTCGTGTACGCCTGCCCTACCCATCGATTTGCCTTTCCAACCACACTGGTCAATCATCCAGCCTGCGGGTATCTTAACATTTTCGGCATCGATATCGTAATGCGGCATACCTTCGTACTGGGCAGCTAACGCCTCGTATCTCTGGCGATCCACAATGGGGTTCATAAAAAAGCTGCCTGCATTGCCCAGCACCTTGGGATCGGGCAACTTGGCCTCACGTATGCGGATAATCGTATTGCGTAACTGCTGGGCTGTAGGCTGACTGATGCCCTCCTTCACCAGCTCGGCACGTATATTACCATAGTCTAATCGGGGCTCGAACGTAGCTGCAAATTCGTACTCTACGCTCAGTATCAGGTACTGATTTTTCCAATCGTGCTTAAACTTGCTCTGACGATAACCATATTCGCATTCTGCATTCTCAATCACGCACACATTTCCTGTGGCAATCTCAACAGCACGAATGCTACGAATCAAGTCCTTAGCCTCAGCACCATAAGCGCCGATATTCTGAACGGCACTCGCACCCACATCGCCAGGAATCAGCGACAGGTTCTCAGCACCATAAAGTCCCATTTCTATGCTCTGGGCCACCACATCGTCGAACACCTCGCCGCTACCACACACCAAGCGGTTGCCATGGCGCTCAATACCCTTGCAGGCAGAGTGAACCACGACACCCTCGTAATCGCGAGTAAGCAGCAAATTACTGCCACCACCTATTATAATATAAGGTACGCGCGTGGTGCGAAGCAACTCGGCCACCTCCTTGGCTTCGGCCTCAGTGCTGTACTCCACAAACTGTGCACACTTGGCCTCAATACCAAATGTGTTATGTTGCTTCAGACTATAGTTCTGTTCTCTTCTCACTATTACCTATTCACTAATCACTATTCACTCTTATGTCATCAACTTCTTCAGCAGCCATTTGCCACCTTCTTTTCTAAAGCGCAACTCCATTTCGAGTCCGTTAGCTACCCCCCGCAGCAGATAAATCTTCTGTTTACCCTCTGGCTGTGGTTTGCCATATATTATGTTATAAAGGGTTTTATGTGGCAGGGTTGGCGCAAAGGCCTCCCATGTATCAGGTGTAATCACACCTTCCATCATATTAAAGTCGTCGTCGGGATCAGGCCCCACAAAATCCACCGTCTCGCTCAGGCTTTTAACCTGAAAAGCGCTATCAGTTACAAATCGGCGATAAAAACTCAAGAACGAAGAGTTAGCATCAGCCTGCAGTGGCGTAACTCTGATTTCGAGTAGCAGCCATGCGCCTTTGATACGCTGGAACACGTAGTTCTTTACCTGATTCTTCGAAAGCAGAATTTTTTCTACTACAGCCTCGCTCACGGCCGTATCCTTCATCAGCTGCATCTGCTTGTCGTCGTTAAATAATAAGGTATAGTACCCCTGACGCATAAACAAGTGTTCCATCTTCCAATTAGCTTTCTCAACTGTGGTGGTTTTGCCGTTTTCCGTTACTCTGAGTGGGAAAACAATGCGTTCCTTCTGCAGTTTCTTGTTAGCCAGGAAGTTAAACAAGAAATCGTCGAACATGGCATCAGCAGCTCTTGGCATTGGAGTTTCTGTAATCAGCATCTCCATCGAGTCAACATCCGTGGTGTCAATAGAGTCAGCCACACTATCGGCTGGCACTTCTTCTGTCTGATTGGCTTTGTTCCCTGTGCATGAGAACATGATCAGTACCGTTGCGAAAATCGCGATAAAAAACCTTTTCATCTACTTAATGTAGTACCCTAATCTTTCTAATTTCTCTCAAAATTTCGGCAAAGATACACATTTTTTTAGATATAAGTACACAAGAACAAACTTTTTTCTGTTCTTTTGTTCTTTTTATCCCAAAAAATAAGTACCTTTGCACGCAAAATTGCAATTTTTATAGTTTATGATACTTGATAAGATAGACGAACTTCTGAAAGAAGTACAGAATTTAAGCGCCAAAAACGCAGAGGAAGTTGAGCAGCTCCGACTGAAATATCTGAGCAAGAAGGGTGAGATTACAGCCCTGATGAACGACTTCCGCGAGGTTGCTGCCGATCAGAAAAAAACTGTCGGCATGAAGATTAACGAACTGAAGACACTGGCCACCGAGCGCATCAATCAGCTGCGCGAGGAGTGCGAGACCCAGGAGGGAGGCGAAGAGGCTCTCGACCTTACCCGCACACCCTACCCCATTGAGCTTGGCACACGCCATCCACTTACAATCGTAACCAACGAGATTATCGATATTTTCTCGCGTATGGGCTTTGTGCTCGCCGATGGTCCTGAGGTTGAGGATGATAACCACATCTTTACCAAGATGAACTTTGCAGCCGATCACCCCGCACGCGATATGCAGGATACCTTCTTTGTATCGCAGCATCCTAACGATGTTACCAAGAATATCCTGTTGCGTTCGCACACATCAAGTGTTCAGGCTCGTGTGATGGAGCACATGCACGACGAGAACGGTAAGCTTACCGCTCCTATCCGCGTTATCTGTCCAGGTCGCGTATATCGTAACGAGGCCATCACCGCCCGTGCACACTGCTTCTTCCATCAGGTAGAAGGTTTGTATATCGATAAGAACGTATCCTTTACCGACCTGAAGCAGGTACTGCTTTCGTTTGCCAAGGAGATGTTTGGTGCCGACACCAAGATTCGTCTGCGCCCATCATACTTCCCATTCACAGAGCCTAGCGCCGAGATGGATATCTCATGCTTTATCTGTGGTGGCGAGGGCTGCGGCTTCTGTAAGCACACCGGTTGGGTAGAGATTCTGGGTTGCGGTATGGTTGATCCTAACGTGCTCGAGCTCTGCGGCATCGACTCAAAGGAGTACACCGGTTACGCCTTCGGTATGGGTGTTGAGCGTATCACCAACCTCAAGTACCGTGTCAGCGACCTCCGTATGTTCTCTGAGAACGATACCCGTTTCCTCGAAGAATTCGAATCAGCAAACTAAAATAATAATTAAAGCCTCACCGCTAAGGTGGGGCTTTTTGTGTTTTTATGAACTATCTAGAACAAAAAATCCTTCAAGAGTGTGAGGTCAGACCTGGTAATATTCTGAAGATTGACAGTTTTCTCAATCATCAGATTCAGATGGACGTGATGCGGTTTATTACCCTGGAGTTCAAGAGAAGGTTTGCAGACACCAAGATTACCAAGATTCTCACCATCGAAGCCAGCGGCATAGCCATTGCCACTATGCTTGGCAACAGTCTTGATGTGCCCGTAGTGTTTGCTAAGAAGAGCCAGACACTCAATAGCAGCGACGACAAATACATGTCGCACGCCTATTCTTTTACCCATAAGATGCAGAACATGGTGTTTGTTTCAGTCCCCTATCTCTCAGCTTCCGACCATCTGCTGATAGTAGATGATTTCCTTGCCGAAGGCGAAGCCATGCATGCTCTTATCGACATCGCCCGCCAGGCAGGTGCCACAATAACAGGCATTGGTATCGCCGTAGAAAAGGGCAACCAAAATGGCGGTCGCATACTTCGTGAAGAAGGCTACCACTTAGAATCCCTCGCCATCATCGAAGAGATGAACTACGAAACCCAAACTATCAAGTTTCGGGAATAGACAATAAATACTAAACAAAGTACGCACTACTACGCACTCTAGTACGGATACTGACGTACTGGAGTACGCTTACTAAAGTACTGCAGTACGCCCTAAGGCGTACTGCAGTTAGTATTAATACTATTTTGTTGATATGTTTAGATTAAGTGCGTGGCGATTGAGGAAAATGTAGGTGGTGTTCAGGGCGATATAGTCGCGCGACATATACCAGATACCTTTGAAATCGCCACTCTTACCCCATGAGTTCTTTACCATATAGTAAGGATTACCTTGCTCGTCTGTGGCCTTGCCGTAGATAAGCATAACGTGGTCGTAGGTAAATCGCCAATCGTCCCATTGTTCCTGTCGTAACTGTTGGGTAGGCTTCACGCCTTCGGGTAGCATAGCCAATCCTGTGCGCGTAAAATCGCCTGTTACATCGCCACCCCAAGCTACTGTATAACCTGCATCAATAGCCTTATCAAGTACATCCATCAACTGCTCTATGGGGATGTTGTAACTAGGTTTCAGTCGCCATTTGTAGGGTGCCTCAATCACAAACCATTGGTTGAACGGATGGTGGGTAAAGCTAGTAAGACTTACATAATCGTCGAGGTTCAGACCAAGACTCTCAGCAAATGTTTTTGGCGTGTACGTTTTTCCCTGATATACGAACTGCTCAGGACAGCTGCCAATATAGCGATTTATGACTGCCTGCACGCTATCCTGCCAATGAGCCTTGGGGGCCTTGGCATTTTTTGTTACGATACTGCTTACAGTACGTTCCAACTCTGGGAAGAACACTTTGAAATTAGCCAGCGAATCGCCCGTTAACGAGCCTGGTGCAGGCATTGCGTTCTCAGGGCAGATGCCATGCTGACGTATCACCTCAAGCACATCATCGCACGAGCCACCCTCTGATATCTGACTGTAGCCATGCATACGCACATAGTGTGTGGCATTGTCCATATAGTCGTTGTTAACCACAAACATCTCGCACAGGTCGTAGGTTTTACCCGTTTGTCGCAGTATCTCGCTTTCAAAATAGCCCAATGTAGCGTATGCCCAGCAGGTGCCACTACGATATTGGTTCTTTACACTGGTTATCGGAAGTTCCTTCACCGTAGTAAACGATTTCTTTACCTGCGAAGCAATGGCTCCGCGCTGCAGATTCTCCTGTGCCGATGCCGTTGTTGCCATCAGCATCATTGCAATAATTGTTTTATAATAATGTGCCATACGCTAACATCTATAGTTCACCGACAAAAGTAAACAAAAAAGTGGGAAGTTCCAAATTTAATAGCGAAAATATTAGGATGATATGGAGATTATTGCTATCTTTGCGACATGAAATTAGGACAAGTAAGACCAGCCACACAGGCCAACCGCTTTTACACGGGCGATGCAGAAGAGCTTGAGAATGAGGTGGATAGCCTGCTAAAACAGCACAATAGTCAGGTTTACGATAATCTGGCAGCACTCATTGTACCCCATGCTGGCTACTATTTCTCTGGAAATGTGGCAGCATCGGCCTATATGACGATTGATGCCAAGAAAGAATACAAACGCATTTTCTTGTTAGGTCCAAGCCATCACGAATGGCTTAATGGTGCATCGGTAAACACCGAGGCCGACTATTACGCCACACCACTTGGCAATGTAAAAGTGGACCACGAAACAGCTATCGAACTGACTAAGGCTGATAGCATTTTCGCCTATCACCGTTCGGCTCATGCGCAAGAGCATTGTCTGGAGGTGCAACTGCCATTTCTGCAGCGCAAACTGGGCGAAGTGCCCCCAATAGTGCCTATCATCATTTCGACCAACGACTACTACAAACTTAAACGGATGGCCGATGTGCTGAAACCGTATTTTACTGACGAGAATCTGTTTGTAATCAGCAGCGATTTTTCGCATTATCCATCGTACCAAGATGCCTACGAGGTGGATGCAAAAACAGGCAAAGCCATCGAAACAGGCGATGTAGAGGAGTTTATTGCCGCCATCGAAGCCAATGCAAATAGCGGCAAACGCAATCTGGCAACGAGTGCATGCGGTGAATTTGCCATCGTTACGTTAATGCTGATGATGGATAGTAGATACGACGTTAAGCACCTGATGTATCAGAACTCTGGCGATATCGACAATCGCGATCTTAGTCGCGTGGTGGGCTATCATTCGTTCGCCATCCTGCGTAACAACACAAGTTTCGCTCTTTCTGATGACGACAAGAAAGCGCTGAAGGACATCGCTTTTCAAAGCATTAAAGATACCCTTGACGGTAAGCCTATCGCACAGCAACCAATCCGCTCATCCATTCTCAATTCGAAATGCGGAGCCTTTGTATCGCTGCACAAACATGGACGATTGCGTGGTTGTATAGGGCACTTTGGCGAGGATTTTGCTCTACATGAGATTGTGGCCAAGATGGCTCGTGCTGCAGCATTCGAAGACCCACGATTTATGCCCGTTACCAGTGATGAACTTGCTGATATTGACATCGAGATTTCTGTGCTCACACCTATGCGCCGCATACAGAATATCGACGAGTTTGAATTGCATCATCATGGCATCTATATTAAGAAAGGTTATCGTAGCGGCACTTTCCTTCCACAAGTAGCCGATGAGGTGAACTGGACTAAAGAAGAATTCATAGGGCATTGCGCACAAGATAAGGCTGGCATAGGTTGGGATGGATGGCGCGATGCAGAATTGTATGTTTACGAAGCAATAGTTTTCTGATGGAGTGCAGATATTATCATCGATTGGAGGATGGACGAGTGGAATGCGAACTATGTCCGCATCACTGTAAGATAAGCGATGGCCAAACGGGTATCTGCCGCAGTAGACGGAATCATGGCGGCACGCTGGTAAGCGAGGTGTATGCCAAGCCTTGTTCGCTGGCCATCGATCCGATAGAGAAGAAGCCGCTTTACCATTTTCACCCAGGCACTACATGTCTCTCCATAGCTTGTACAGGATGTAACTTCCGTTGCTTAAACTGTCAGAATCACGAGATATCGCAGGTTTCACCACAAGATGTGAACTACTATGAGCTACAACCTAGCGAAGTGGTTGCACTATGCCAAAAGCACCATAGTCCAGGCATCGCCTATACTTACACCGAGCCACTTACCTATATAGAATATATCACTGATACAGCCCGAAAAGCCCACGAAGCCGGACTCTGGAACATATTGGTTACAGCTGGCTATGTTTGCCAGGAACCACTGAGCCATCTGCTACCTTATCTTGATGCCGCCAACGTAGATCTAAAATCGTTTAGCGAAAGTATATACCAGCGTGTGAGTGGCGGCCATCTGCAACCTGTACTCGACACCATTCTGGCTATGCGTGATGCTGGCGTTTGGTTAGAGATAACCAACCTGGTGATTCCAGGCATCAACGACGATATGCAGATGATTAAAGAAATGTGCAAATGGTTGAAAGATAATGGCTTATCCGAAGCACCATTGCACTTCAGCCGATTCTACCCTCGCTATAAAATGCAAGATACCCCACCTACCCCTCGTCAGACACTATATGCAGCCAAGCAGATAGCCGAAGAAGAGGGCATCAAGCATGTGTATTTGGGGAATATTTAGTTATAGAAAGTTAAATTTATCGTTTTTCGATAAGTTTTTATCGTTTTTATTTGGTTGGTATTGATTTAATTTCTACTTTTGCATATCGATAAACGATAAATAAACAAATTAAAACGATAAATACGACTATGAGTACAAGTTTATTTCAGAATGCCAAAAAGAACCCAGTTAGCACAATTCTATTGTTGCTCTTCTTTGGCTATGTAGCCTATTCTATTATTGACGACATCCAGACCATGCGTCGAGCTACAACTGATTACGATTATTGTAAAGCCCTTTGCGACCTGGTTGAGTTTATTGGTAAGACTATCACCTGGTGTGTCTACTTCGTTGTGTGTTACCTTACTTATATACATAAGCAGTACAGCCGCTGGATTCTATGGCTGTATTATCTTGCAGTAGTAGTGTTTATTATTTATTATATATGTGCAGGCAATACGCTCGACTATATTTTCAACCACATTGGAACTGAATACATTGACCGTTTACCATCCATGGCCCGCAGTCTATATGGTGCCCCACTCTATTTCATTGTGTTTAGCTTCATCTTCATGCCTAAACTCATCAAGGACACCATCAAACTTAAGAAGGAACAAGAACTTACTGTATAATCAATAATAAACGATAAATTATATGAAAAAGAAACTGAATATCCTGTGTGTGTTGTTGCTGGTGCTGATGATTGCCAGCTTTGTAATGAGCTGTATAGCTGGTGCAGACGATTTCCACCGAGGCTGGGAGGAAGGTTCCAACAGCCAAGAACCTATGGGCGGCTATGGCATATTGTGTATGTTTACAGTACTCATATGCTTTTTGGTTGGTTTATACGCCATCGCCTGCTTTATCCGTTTTATTCTTTGTGTGAATCAAGGCGAAGTGTTTACATGGGATAATGTATCGCTACTACGCATTGCAGGTTGGTGCAGCATTATTGTGCCTACTGTATTAGCTGCAGTGATGACGCCAGAAACAGATAATCTGATTGAAACCTGGGGAAGTTGTATTACTATCGCAGCCGAGGGTATTTTTATCCTTATTATGGCCGAGGCTTTTGCTATCGGATTAAAGTTGAAAGAGGAACAGGATTTAACGATTTAAGCCTATGGGACAAATAGTAGTAAACTTAGACGTTGAGATGGCCAAACGAAAAATGTCGCTCAGCGAACTGGCAGAGCGCGTAGGTCTGACCCTTGCCAACCTCTCGATACTGAAAACTGGTAAAGCCAAGGCCATCCGCTTCAGCACACTCGAAGCCATCTGCCGCGAGTTAGGTTGCCAGCCAGGCGACATCCTTGAATATAGAGACGAATAATCACAATTTTAATTTAATCAGTATGCTACACCCAATTATCCTCTGGGCCATTCATTTAGCCCTTACCACAATAATCGGCATAGTAACAAGCATCATCAAATGCCTGTAAGGTAAAAAAACGTAAAAACGTTTTTGCATGAACTTAGAATACAGTATGTCACCTGAGTTAATTCAAAACCCCTCGTGAATTAATTCAATACCCTTTTTGAATTAATTCAACGCACAAAAGGAGTTTATAAGCGAAGTAGGAATTGTCAACTATTTTTCTTTTCGGTAACAACGGTGACGATGTAGGCACTAATGAGCACCAAGGCGCCAGCTACGGGCTTATCCCAGGTTATGACATCCTGTCCCAGAAGGATGGCCACAAACGAGGCGATAACGGGTTGCAGGTTGGTATAGATACTTACCGTTGTGGCCTGCAGATACTTCATGGCAAAGGGAATGAGGAAGAAACCTAAGGCTGTGGCCCCAATCACAATAAAGGCCATCTCGGCTACACCATCCCAGCCCCACGCTGGGGTATAGAGGGCATTGGCAGAGAGTTCTGGCCAAGCGATGGGCACGGTAACGATGGCTGAAATAAGGAACACATACTTCATCTGGGTAACGGGGGAATACTTGGAGGCCACATTGCGGGTGATAATGAGATAGATGGCCCAGGTAAGTACACTCAGAATGGCAAGTACGATACCAATAAGATCGTTCTTACCCGACCCCATCGACTGACTCATTAACACCATCAACACAGCACCTGCTATACCCAACAACACACCTATAGATTTCATAGGCGTAATCTTCTCGCCAATGGTGAGTGCCGCACAAAGCATTACCGCAACAGGGGTAAGTGTGGCTATAAGCGAGAAGTAAACCGGGCTGGTATAATCGAGCGACCAGGCAGTAAGGGTTTGTGAAACTACAAATCCAAGCAAACCACCTAACAATATGGTTATCAAGTCCTTACGTTCAACCTTCTCTTTAGGCAAAAAGGCCGCAATCGCCCAAAACACGATACAAGCTCCCAAAGAACGAGAGGCCATATAGCCCATAGGGGTAACCCACTCATCGAGCAACAGTTTGGTTACAGGAACACCTAATCCGAAGATGGTGTTGGCTAAAAAGATAGCGCTATGCGCTTGGAGTTTTTTGTTCATACAATTTGATTCTTTCTTTGATTGACATTTTGGCGTATTGGCGCCATTCAGTGGCCTTGCCATTCGCCAGATAAGTAAGATCGTTCATGTGGCGATAGGCCTCCAGCTCGAAGGGATTCACCAGGTAAGCGCCATGCTTTAGCTGCCGATTGGCAGGCAGGGCCTTGAGCCAGTACCATATATATAATAGGTAGAAGCGCCACCACGAATCGCCACACGACTGGGCTTGGCGCAGATGAATCATCTCGTGGTTCTTCATCTCTTGATGATGACCAAATAGATCGGCCTCAGCTTGCGACGGGGTAAGGATATGACCAAAGAACGTGAGCCCCTCGAACCCCTTCCGCATCCAGAAAGAGTTTACCACAGCAGGCATATCAACCACCCTACTGGGACGAACAGCATGCCACATGATGGGCACCACACGAAACATCATCCACATAATGGCTACAAAGGTAGCAAATTAATTGAAAATTGAAAATTGATAATTGAAAATTTTTCCGATTTCGAGTTTTTTTGTATTTTTGCAAACAAAAATAGATGAATAATGGACGAAATTAAGCGTATTGAACAGCTCCGCAAAGAGCTGCACGAGCATAATTACAAATACTACGTGCTGAGCCAACCTACTATAGGCGACCAGGAGTTCGACTTTATGATGCACGAGCTACAGGATCTGGAGGCTAAGCACCCTGAGATGGCGGACCCAAATTCGCCCACCCAGCGCGTGGGTAGCGACCTGAACGAAGAGTTCCGACAGGTGGAGCATAAATACCCCATGCTATCGCTGGCCAACACCTACAACGAGCAGGATGTGGCCGACTGGTACGAGAGCGTGAAGAAAGGCCTGGCGGGCGAGGATTTTGAGGTGTGCTGCGAAATGAAATACGACGGTCTGTCGATTTCGCTCACCTATGTGGATGGCAAGCTGACACAGGCTGTGACACGTGGCGATGGTGTGCATGGCGACGATGTGACCACGAATGTAAAAACCATACGAAGCATACCTTTGGTACTTACACCACCTGCTGCCGGCGACTTGTTTGCTGCCCCAGCCTACCCTCGCGAATTTGAGATTCGTGGCGAGATTCTGATGCCTTGGAGCGTGTTTGAACGCCTTAACAAGGAGCGCGAAGAGGCCGAGGAGCCCTTGTTCGCCAACCCACGAAACGCAGCAAGCGGCACATTGAAGAGTCAGAAGTCGAGCTTGGTAGCATCGCGCCAGCTGGATGCCTACTTGTATTATCTGCTAGGCGAAGAGCTGCCTGCCGAGGGACACTTTGAGAATCTGGAAGTGGCTCGACAGTGGGGCTTTAAGATCTCGGAGGGTATGAAGAAGGTAAAAACGCTGCAGGAGATTTACGATTTCATAAACTATTGGGACACTGAGCGCAAAAAACTGCCTGTAGCAACAGATGGTATTGTGCTGAAAGTAAACTCTATCCGTCAGCAACGTGCCTTAGGCTTTACAGCCAAGAGTCCACGTTGGGCTATCGCCTATAAGTTCAAGGCCGAGCGTGTTTGCACCCGCCTGAACGAGGTTACCTATCAGGTGGGCCGTACTGGCGCCATCACCCCAGTGGCCAACATGGATCCTGTACAGCTGGCTGGCACAACCGTAAAGCGCGCCACGCTGAACAACGAGGATTTTATCAAGAGTTTCGACCTGCATATTGGCGACTACGTGTATGTAGAGAAAGGTGGTGAGATTATTCCCAAGATAGTGGGTGTGGATATCGATCAGCGCCCCATCATCGCCCAACCGGTAGAGTTCATCAAGCGTTGCCCAGAATGCGGCACGCCTCTGGTGCGCTACGAGGGTGAGGCAGCGTGGTACTGTCCTAACGACTCGGGGTGTCCGCCACAGATTAAGGGTCGTATCGAGCACTTTATTGCCCGCAAGGCCATGAATATCGATTCACTGGGTCCCGAGACGGTGGATGATTACTACCGCCACGGACTGATACATAACATTGCCGACCTGTACGACATTGATGTGCAGCAGATTAATGGCGACGGTAGCAGAACCAAGTCGGCCCAGCGCATTGTAAACGGCATTGCCGCCTCGAAAAAAGTACCTTTCGAGCGCGTGGTATTCGCTCTTGGCATCCGTTTTGTGGGTGAAACATCAGCCAAGCTGTTGGCACGCCATTTTAAGAATATAGATGCGCTGATGAATGCCGGCATCGAGGAGTTGCAAGAGATTGAAGGTATCGGCGAGGTGATGGCCAAGAGTATCATCACCTACTTCCATACCGAGGAAAACCTGAAGATTATCGAACGCCTCAGAAATTACGGTTTGCAGATGGAACTGGCAACGCAGAACTCTCAACTATCCACTAAGCTTGAGGGGCAAAGCATCGTGATCAGTGGTGTGTTCGCGCAGCACAGTCGCGATGAGTATAAGGCCATCATCGAGCAGAATGGTGGTAAGAACGTGGGCAGCATCAGCAGCAAAACATCGTTTATCTTAGCCGGCGAGAACATGGGCCCATCAAAACTGCAGAAAGCAGAGAAATTAGGCATCAGAATCGTAAGCGAAGAGGAATTTTTGGAGATGATAGGTTAATCTTCATCCCAATAAGAGATTGTGCGTGTCTGGACGACTTCCATCGTCTGGGCACGCTGTCCTTTTAACCAGTTGGTGATGTGGAGATTCGTTTTAGTCCAGTTGTCGTTATCGTCGCGTTCCTGTATATCGTATTTCATCGTAACGCTCATGATGCACTCGTTGGTCTTGTCAAAAGCTTTCTGACTCTGCTGAACCATCTCGCCATCATCGTTCCACTTGTATTCGGTAACCAGTTTCAAACCTGAAACTGTGTTTGTCTGAATTGTGCGCTTCAGATTACCCTCGTCGTTATACTCGTAGGCAATCAACTTTTTCTCGCCCCCATCGGTGGTAGCTGCTGAGATCAGATAGCCCACCTGATTATACTTTCGATCAGTGAGTTCAGTTGACTCAATCTTACCCATCTCATCGAAATGCTCAATGGGGTTCTCCGCCACAGGATTCTCAGTGATCACCTCCTGCACAAAGCCCTTCAGTCCCATGTTCGACACATCTTTATAATAAGGTGCCATATTCAGGTAATAGTAGCTGATGGAGTGCGCCCCATTCTCGTGGAGCGTCACACTCTGACGGATATAGCCGTATTCAGTCAGGATATAGAGCGAACCATCGCCTTTGGCCTTAAAGTTTCCCCATTCGCGCTGCAGCTTACCCAGCAGATACTTCTGATTACGCTCGTAAAGTTCGCGGGTGCGATAAGGACCACAGGTTACAGTAGCCTCACTGAGCAGTTTAGTTTTTTCGTTTACCGTTACCTCAAGGCGAGCATCCTTAATACCATAAAAGTCGCCCGTAAAATGATAGGTACCCTCCTCTGCTTCTTCGTCATCAACAGGTACAAAACCTATACTTTTAAGTGTAGGTACGAATGCCGAATCGGTACCCTCTAAAGGAGCATCCATCATGGTGATACACTTAGGATCGTAGATAGCCTGACACCAAGCCATCTGCACCACCATCAGTACGAAAACAAGCAATCCAAACTTTTTCATTACGTGTGCAAAAGTAAGTAGAAAAAGCGAAAACGCCAAATAATCAGTAAAATTTAACAAGATATCAATCTTTTTTATTACCTTTGCACCCATGAAAAAGGGACTGGTATTAGAAGGAGGCGCTATGCGCGGGCTGTTTACGGCAGGCATCATCGATGTGATGATGGAGGCCAGGATTGAGCCCGACGGACTGATTGGCGTTTCGGCCGGTGCTGCCTTCGGCTGCAATTATAAGAGTCGCCAGATAGGGCGCGCCATACGCTATAACAAGGCGTTTGCCCACGACAGCAGATTCTGTTCGTGGCAGTCGCTGCTGAAATCGGGCAATCTCTACAATGCCGAGTTCGGCTACCATGTGATCCCTACCAAATATGACGTGTTTGACAATGCGGCCTACGATGCCAACCCCATGGAGTTCATCGCCGTTTGTACGGATGTCGAGACGGGTAAGGCGGTATATAAGAGTCTGCCGAAGGTGACACCCACCACCTACGACTGGATTCGCGCCTCGGCCTCGATGCCACTGGTGTCGAAGGTGGTTGAGTTGGAAGGCATGAAGGTGCTGGATGGCGGTGTGGCCGACTCGATACCACTAGAGTATTTTGAAAGCATCGGCTACGAAAAGAATCTGGTGATACTCACCCAGCCCGATGGCTACGTGAAGGAGCACAACAAGCTGATGCCGCTGATGCGCATAGCGCTGAGAAAATATCCCAAGATGATTGAGGCTATGGACAAGCGACACGTGATGTACAACCAGCAGTTGGCATATGTTTATCAGGCTGAGAGTACTGGCCGCGCGCTGGTTATCCGTCCCGACGAGAAACTACCCATCGGTCATATTTCGCATAACCCCGACGAAATGCAGCGTGTTTACGATATTGGCCGCAAAACAGGCATGAAATACATAGAACGAATTAAAGCATTTTTTAAATGAGAATTGATATTATAACCGTACTGCCAGAGATGTTGGAAGGCTTTGTACACGAGTCGATCCTGGCAAGAGCAGAAAAGAAAGGATTAGCCGAAATCCGTTTACACAACCTGAGAGACTACACTCTGGATAAATGGCGCCGCGTGGATGATTACCCATACGGCGGCAGCGCAGGCATGGTGATGCAGTGCGAGCCTATCGATCGTTGTATTACAGCCCTGAAGGCTGAACGCGATTATGATGAAGTAATTTTTACATCGCCAGATGGTGAGCGTTTCGACCAGCACATGGCCAACGACCTCTCCATGAAGGGCAACCTGATCATATTGGCCGGCCACTATAAAGGTATCGACCAGCGTATTCGTGAACACCTGATTACCAAGGAGATTTCGATTGGCGACTTTGTGCTGACGGGTGGTGAGCTGGTGGCAGCCATGATTGCCGATGCCATTGTAAGAGTGGTGCCTGGCGTGATTGGCGACGAGCAGAGTGCACTCTCCGACTGCTTCCAGGATGATATTCTGGCAGCACCTATCTACACCCGCCCTGCCGACTACAAAGGTTGGAAGGTGCCCGATATCCTGCTGAGCGGCAACGAGGCCAAGATACGCGAGTGGGAATTTGAAAAAGCCATGGAGCGCACACGCCGTCTCCGTCCCGACTTACTAAAAGAGAAATAAAAAAATGGTGCTCGACTTGAGCACCATTTTTATTTATTTTGCGAATTTCTCACTCTGTTGGCGGATAAGCTCTGCATCGTTGAAGTAGTCGATACGCATGGCCTTGCGAACCTCGTCCATCGTCTGGGCGCCTACCTCGCGGGCCTGCTCGGTACCTTTCTTCAGAATATTGTAAATCTCTGGGATATCCTTCTCAAACTCTGCACGACGCAGGCGCATTGGCTCCAGGAACTGGTTGAGCACCTGATTCAGGAACTTCTTGCACTTCATGTCGCCCAGACCGCCACGACGGTAGTGATCCTTCAGCTCGTCGAGATTCTGATACTCAGGCAGGAAGTTGGCAAAATCCTCATCGGTAGAGAAAGCGTCGAGATAAGTAAACACAGCGTTGCCCTCTACGTGACCAGGATCGTTCAGGTTTACATGCTCAGGGTCGGTGTACATAGAGCGAACCTTCTGCCATACATCATCGGCAGTATCCGAGAGGTAGATGCAGTTGCCAAGGCTCTTCGACATTTTCTCCTTACCATCAGTACCAGGCAAGCGGCGTGCAGTCAGGTTCTCAGGCAGCATGATGTTAGGCTCAACCAATACAGGTGCATAAATCTGATTGAAACGGCGAACCAACTCGCGAGTTACCTCGAGCATAGGCTCCTGGTCCTCACCTGCAGGAACGGTGGTAGCCTTGAACAGTGTGATATCGGCAGCCTGTGATACAGGGTAGCAGAAGAATCCGAGAGGAATACTCTCGCCCTCGAAACCACGCATTTTTACCTCGGTCTTAACAGTTGGGTTGCGCTGTACACGACTAACCGAAACCAGGTTCATCAGATAGGTGGTAAGCTCGGCCAGCTCAGGAATCTGACTCTGGATAAAGAGCGTACACTTCTCAGGATCGAGACCTGCAGCCAGGTAGTCGAGCGCTACCTCGATGATATTCTGACGAATTTTCTCAGGATTATCAGCATTATCAGTCAGAGCCTGCACATCGGCCATAAACACAAACATGCGATCAAAATCGCCCTGATTCTGCAATTGAACACGACGACGGAGTGAACCGACATAGTGTCCAAGGTGAAGTTTACCAGTGGGACGGTCGCCCGTCAAAATTACTTTTCCCATATGTCTTTTAGTCTTATTTTTCTAATTTTGCGTGCAAAGGTACGAAATAAATTCTACTAATCTGCATAATTATTGTAAAAAATAGGAGTAAAGGGATGGCTTTTTGATAAATAATGTGTATCTTTGCCGACAAATTGATAAAATTAAACGTATTTTCCACAAATGTTTAGCATAGATACTTATATTAAGAGACGCGAAGAACTGAAGAAACTCGTAGGCGAAGGAGTTGTTATTCTGTTTGGAAACAACGATGCACCGGTTAATTATCCGGCCAACGCTTATGCTCCTATGCGACAGGATTCTTCATTTCTTTACTACTTCGGACAGCACCGCGACGGACTAGTAGGTGTGATTGATATCGACAACAACGAAGAGATGATTTTTGGCGACGATATCGACGTAGAGGATATCGTATGGATGGGCTTTACACCATCGGTAGCCGATCTGGCTGCTGAGGTTGGTGTAAAGAAGACCGCTCCTATGAAGGAACTGGCTACATATATCCATCACCTCTCACCAAATACCAAATATCACTTCCTGCCCCCATACCGTTTCGATACCAAGATACAGATTATGGACCTGCTGGGCATTCATCCCAACCAGCAGAAGGAGCAGGCCTCGCTGCAGCTGATTAAGGCTGTAGTAAAAATGCGCGCCACCAAGGAGCCACAGGAGATTGAGGCTATTGAGCGTGCCTGCGAGGTGGGCTATATGATGCATACCACAGCCCAGAAGCTGATTCGTCCAGGTGTAACCGAGCGTTATATCGGCGGACAGGTGGACGGTATCGCCCGCAGTCTGGCTCAGGGTACCAGCTTTGCAACTATCTTCAGCCAGCATGGCGAGATTATGCACGGCAACCCATCGGATGCTAAACTGGAAGCTGGCCGACTGGCTCTTTGCGATGCAGGATGCGAACTGGACGACTATTGCTCGGATCACACCCGCACCATGCCTGTTAACGGTAAGTTCAGTCAGCGCCAGCTGGAAATCTACTCGATTGTAGAGGCTTGTCACGATTATGCAATCGAGGTGGCTAAACCAGGCGTAAAATATATGGATGTACACTTTGCAGTATGCCGACTGATGACTGAGCGCCTGAAGGAGCTCGGCCTGATGAAGGGTGATACCGACGAGGCTGTTCGTGCCGGTGCCCATGCCATGTTCCTACCTCACGGACTGGGACACATGATGGGTATGGATGTACACGATATGGAAGGACTGGGCCAGATTTACGTAGGCTTTGACGAAGAGACACGTCCTAACCTGGAGCAGTTTGGTACCAACTGTCTGCGTATGGGTCGCAAGCTTGAAGAGGGCTTTGTGATTACCGACGAGCCTGGTATCTACTTTATTCCGCAGCTCATCGACGAGTGGAAAGCCAGCGGACACTGCAAGGAATTCCTGAACTTCGACAAGCTCGAGACCTACAAGGACTTTGGTGGTATCCGTATCGAGGACGACATCCTGATTACCAAGGACGGTTGCCGATTCCTGGGCAAAAACAGAATTCCTTATCACCCCAAGGATGTTGAGGAGTTTATGGCAATGAATAATCAATAAATTAAAAATAAAAAACAAAATGAAGAAAATGACAACACTCGCACTCGTGGCTATCATGGCCTTGAGTGCTTCGGCAGCCAAGAAAAAGGCGCCCGCAAAGGATGCGAACAAACCCGTGTTCACAACCATCAAGGAGAACCCTATCACTAGCATTAAGGACCAGAACCGTTCGGGTACGTGCTGGGACTACTCTACCCTCTCTTTCTTTGAGGCTGAGATTCTGAAGGCAACAGGTAAGAGCTACGACCTCGACGAGTCGTTCGTAGCCAACAAGACCTACATGGATCGTGCCATTCAGGTGGTTCGTTTCCATGGCGATTGCCAGTTCTCTCAGGGTGGAAGTGCTGAGGACGTGCTCCACACACTGAAGACCCACGGTATCGTGCCACAGGGCATCATGCCTTTCCCAGGCTCACTCTATGGCGACTCACTCAACAACTTCAACGAGTTCTTTGGTCAGATGGAGCCATACGTTGCAGCTATTGCAAAGAGCAGCGCTCGCAAGATTTCTAACCAGTGGAAGGTTGGATTGCAGGGTATCCTGGATGCTTATCTGGGTAAGTGCCCTGAGAAGTTCACCTTCGAGGGTAAGGAGTACACTCCAAAGAGCTTCATGGCTTCGTTAGGTATCAACCTCGACGATTATGTTAGCATTACCAGCTATACTCACCACCCCTTCTACTCTACTTTCGCTGTAGAGGTACAGGACAACTGGCGTTTCCCACAGAGCTACAACCTGCCTATGGACGAGATGATGCGCGTAATCGACAACGCTGTTGAGAACGGTTACACCATCGCATGGGGCGGCGACGTATCAGAAGAGGGATTCACACGTAACGGTCTGGCTTATGCCGTTGACGGTAAGGCTGCTCAGAGCCTCGCTGGTAGCGATATGGCTCGCTGGCTGAACCTGGCTCAGGACAAGAAACGTAACATCATCGACTCACTGGGTTGCAAGGTGCCTGAGGTTAAGCCTACACAGGAGATGCGCCAGGAGCGTTTCGACAACTGGGAGCTGACCGACGACCACGGTATGCTGATTTACGGTGTTGCCAAGGATCAGAATGGTAAGGAGTATTATCTGGTGAAGAACTCTTGGGGCGAGACTGGTGCCTACAAGGGAATCTGGTATATGACAAAGGATTACATCGCTCTGAACACGATGGACTTCCTGATTAATAAGAATGCTATTCCTGCCGACATACGTAAAAAGTTAGGTATCTAATGCATTTTAAGTGGAATTACCAACCACCTACATCAGAACAACAGACGGCGGCTAAGGAGCTTGGTGAGAAAATCGGCATGAGTCCGATACTCGCCAATCTCCTTATCCAGCGAGGCATCAAAACGGAGAGCGCTGCCAAGCGCTTCTTCCGTCCGATGCTCAACGAGCTGATAGATCCGTTCCTGATGAACGACATGGATGTAGCGGTAGACAGGCTCAACGATGCGATGGGGCGCAAAGAGCGTATCATGGTCTACGGCGACTACGATGTCGATGGATGTACGGCGGTAGCCTTGGTGTACAAATTCCTGCAGCAGTTCTATTCTAACATCGAATATTATATCCCCGACCGCTATGAAGAGGGATACGGTATCAGCAAGAAAGGACTACATTATGCTGCAGAAAAAGGCATCAAGCTCATCATTGTACTGGATTGCGGTATCAAGGCCATCGAAGAGATTGCCTATGCCAAGAGTCTGGGCATAGATTTCATCATTTGCGACCACCACGTGCCCGATGATGAGTTGCCCAATGCTGTCGCAATACTCAACCCCAAGCGCGAAGATTCCACCTACCCATTCAAAGACCTGTGTGGATGCGGTGTAGGTTTTAAATTTATGCAGGCATTTGCCAAGAACAATGGCATCCCATTCTCGCGACTGATACCTCTGCTCGATTTCTGTGCTGTAAGTATTGCAGCTGATATCGTGCCTATCATGGGCGAGAACCGTATTCTGGCCTACCACGGACTGAAACAGCTGAACCAGAGCCCGTCGGTGGGCTTAAAGGCTATTATTGATATCTGTGGCTTGACCGGTCGCGAAATCACCATGAGTGATATCGTATTCAAGATTGGACCACGTATCAATGCATCAGGACGTATGCAGAATGGTACCGAGGCTGTCGACCTGCTAGTTGAGAAAGACCTGAACAAGGCGCTGGCCGAGGCTAACCATATCAATGAGTATAATGAGCAGCGTAAGGATGTTGACAAGCAGATGACCGAAGAGGCCAACCAGATTGTAGAAAAGCTGGAGAGCCAGAAGCACCACGCCAGTATCGTACTTTACGACGAGAACTGGAAAAAGGGTGTTATCGGCATTGTGGCTTCGCGACTCACTGAGCTTTACTACCGCCCCACGGTAGTACTCACCAAGTTCAACGGCATTGCTACAGGTTCGGCCCGCAGTGTGGCTGGCTACGATGTGTACGATGCCATCAAGAGCTGTCGCGACTTGCTCGAGAACTTTGGCGGTCACACCTATGCTGTAGGTCTTTCGCTCAAGATCGAGAACATCCCTGAGTTCCGCAGCCGTTTCCAGAAATATGTCATGGAGCACATTCAGCCTGAACAGACTGAGGCTACACTCGATATCGATGCGGTTATCGACTTTAAGGATGTTACCAAGCGTCTGCACAACGATCTGAAGAAGTTTGCACCTCACGGTCCCGATAATCCCAAACCATTGTTCTGTACACGCAATGTTTACGATTACGGCACCTCGAAGGTAGTGGGCCGCCAGCAGGAGCACATCAAACTCGAGCTGGTTGATTCAAAGTCGAGCAACGTGCTCAATGGCATTGCCTTCGGACAGAGTGCATCGGCACGCTACATTAAATCAAAGCGTTCGTTCGATATTGTCTACACGATCGAAGATAATATCTACAAGCGCACCGAAGTGCAGCTGCAGATTGAAGATATTCAGCCTTCTGAGGAATAATTAATCATTTGACAATTGACAATTGATAATTATAGGGAGATTCTCCATCGCTACTGGGGCTACGATGATTTCCGCGGTATTCAGCGCGAAATCATCGAGTCTATCGGTAGTGGCCACGATACATTAGGACTGATGCCTACAGGTGGTGGTAAATCCATTACCTTCCAGGTGCCAGCTTTGGCACACGAGGGTACTTGCATTGTGATTACCCCGCTGATAGCCCTGATGAAGGACCAGGTTGAGAATCTGCGCCGCAGAGGGATTAAAGCAGCCGCTATCTACAGCGGACTAACCCACGAAGAAATCATTGTAACACTCGAAAACGCCATCTTTGGCGCCATCAAGCTACTCTACGTTTCACCTGAGCGACTCTCATCCGACTTATTCCAAACCAAGCTCCGCCACATGAAGGTGAGCTTTATTACGGTCGACGAAGCCCACTGTATTTCGCAATGGGGTTACGATTTCCGTCCCTCATACCTGCAGATAGCCCAGATACGCAAACTGGTGCCTGGCGTGCCCGTATTGGCACTTACCGCCACAGCCACGCCACAAGTGGTTGACGATATCCAAGCAAAATTGACGGGTGATTTCAACGTGTTCAAGATGAGCTTTGAACGCAAGAATCTGGCTTATGTGGTAAGGCATGCTGAGGATAAGACTGAACAACTGATACACATTCTGAAACACGTGAAGGGCTCGGCTATTGTGTATGCCCGCAGTCGCCTGCGCACTAAGGAGTTTTCGCAGATTATCAGCGAGGCCGGCATCACATCCACATTCTATCATGCAGGCCTTGATGCCAGCACGAAAGATGAGCGACAGCGCGAGTGGCAGGAAAACAAGTATCGTGTAATGGTGGCCACCAACGCCTTTGGCATGGGTATCGACAAGCCCGATGTACGCGTGGTGATACATATGGATTGTCCGGATAGTATCGAGGCCTATTTCCAAGAGGCAGGGCGTGCTGGTCGCGATGGTTTCAAGGCGTATGCTGTGCTGCTGTATAACCGTCACGACGAAACCAAACTGAAAAAACGCATTACCGACACCTTCCCTGATAAGGATTACATCCGCCAGGTTTATGAGCATCTGGCCTATTATTATCAGATAGGTGTGGGCTCGGGTTATAACCATACGTTCGAGTTTAATATCGATAAGTTCTGCCACAACTTCAACCACTTCCCTATCCGTGTTGATTCGGCCCTCAAGATTCTGCAGCGCGCAGGCTATCTGGAATATACCGAAGAGCAGGACAACAAGGCACGTGTTATGTTTACCGTGAGCCGTAACGACCTGTATCGATTGGAAAACAACAGTCCGAACGAAGAGGCTATCATCACGGCCCTGCTGCGCAACTACGGCGGCCTGTTTACCGATTACAATTTTATCGACGAGGCCTTCCTGGCGCAGGCCACCAACTTAAAGCCACAGCAGGTTTACCTGATACTCAAGAGTTTGTCGCAACGACATATCCTGCACTTTATACCACAGAAGAAGACACCTTACATACGCTACACCCAGCGACGCGAGGATAAGGAGTTTATACAGCTGATGCCTGAGGTGTACGAAGAGCGCAAAGTACAGTTCGGAGCACATATTCAGGCTATGATTCGCTACGCTACCAACGATAAGGTGTGCCGTAGCCGACAACTGTTACGCTATTTTGGCGAGGAGAACGATCATAATTGCGAGCAGTGCGATGTATGTCTGGCTCATCGCGCAGAGGGCATGGTGGTTGAAGCCCGCCTAAATGCGGCTGCCCAGAAAATCCTGCAGTTGCTGGATGATGGCAAACCCCACTTTATTACCGAATTAAAAAGCATCGAGCTGCCCGTAAGCGAACTCGATGCTGCAATTGAATATCTCACAGACGAAGAATATATCATCCGACTGGAGGATGGTTGTATCGCAAAGTCTTAAATCAGAAATCCAACTTAAGCTGACGATCGTCTTCCTTATCATGCTCGTGACAGTAGCTACTGCCATCAAAGCAGTGTGTGCACACGCGGCACTTGTCCATACCAATGCTCTTAACCAGATCCTCGAGCTTAGCAAACTTCAGCGAGGTAAGGCCCAGACGCTTGGCAATCTCATCTACCATACGCTTGTACTCAGGCGAGTCGGTGGTAGCATACTTCTCCAGGTTCTTCTTATCGTCGCCCTCAAAGTCCTTGATGATACGGCGTGTAATCAACTCCATATCGCTCTTTGACGAGGTAAAGCCGATGAATGGACAACCATAAACCAATGGAGGACAAGAGATACGGCAGTGCACCTCTTTAGCGCCATACTCAAAGAAAGTCTTTACGTTATCCTTGAGCTGTGTACCACGTACGATAGAGTCGTCGCAGAATACCACGCGCTGATCCTTCAGCAAAGCTGGGTTAGGTATCAGTTTCATCTTAGCCACCAGCGAACGGCGCTCCTGGTTGCCAGGAGTAAACGAACGGGGCCAGGTTGGTGTGTACTTCAGCACGGCACGCTTGTAAGGTACACCCTTACCCTCTGCATAACCGAGCGCCATACCGACACCCGAATCGGGCACACCGCAAACGCAGTCAACCTCAGTCTCATCCTTCTCACCCATCATCTTACCATTGGTCTCACGTACGTTTTCTACGTTGATACCATTATAATCTGATGCGGGGAAACCATAGTAAACCCAAAGGAACGAGCAGATCTGCTCACGTTTCCAAGGCTCCTGCAGTACCTCCAGCTTATCGGCAGTAAGGAATACTATCTCGCCAGGACCAAGGTCACGAACACGCTTATAGTCGAGATTGGGGAAACTGGTAGTCTCACTACTTACGGCATAGGCGCCATCCTTCTGTCCGATAACGATAGGTGTGCGGCCCAGGAAGTCGCGGGCAGCAATAATACCCTTCTCGGTCAGAATCAGCATCGAGCACGATCCCTCAATCTTTTTGTACACCAGGTTGATACCTTCAACAAATGTGCGACCCATATTAATAAGCAGGGCCACCAGCTCTGTCTGGTTGATGGTATTGGCCGAGTACTCGCTAAAGTGCATGCGGCGATCCAGTAGTTCTTGTGCTATCTCTTCCAGGTTGTTAATCTTCGCTACGGTAACTACGGCATAGCGGCCTAAGTGTGAGTTAACGAGTATGGGTTGTGGGTCGGTATCGCTAATTACGCCAATACCCTGTTTTCCTGAAAACGAGTCGAGTTCATCCTCAAACTTAGAACGGAAGTAATCACGCTCCAGGTTATGGATTTTACGACTAAAACCTTTCTCCTCATCGAATGTTACCAGTCCTGCACGCTTGGTACCCAGGTGCGAATTATAATCGGTGCCGTAGAACAAATCGTTTACACAGCACTTTGTGGAAATGGTTCCAAAAAATCCACCCATACCTATTAATTAAAATAATACAGGAACGAAGCGATACCCTCGAGTGCGGGTTTGCGCTGTCCCTCGATTTCAATTCTGAACTCAATCTCTGCCTTACAGATACCACGCAGGTTCTGAATGTTGTGCAACTTGGTTACCAAACGTACCTTTGAGCCTGTGATGACAGGCTGTCCGAATCGCATCTTGTCCATACCGTAGTTAACCAGCATCTTGATGTTGTTCACCTCGATAATCTGGTCCCACATATAAGGCAACAGCGACAAGGTCAGATAGCCATGAGCAATGGTGCTCTGATACTGACTCTCCTTCTTGGCGCGCTCCACGTCAACGTGAATCCACTGATGGTCCAGTGTAGCGTCGGCAAAAAGATTAATACGGTCTTGGTCTACTTGCAGCCAGTCAGAAGCGCCGAGCTCCTCACCCAAGTGGGCTGCGAATTCATCGTACGAATTAATTACTAATTTTCCCATATCATATTTAAAAATGAATCACGGGGATGCGTGTGCACCCCCGTGATTGTAGTGTTATACGTCTTGGTTCTCAGGACGCAGCTTACGTACGGTCTCGCCAGCACGCCACATTTCCTGATTACGCATAGCCTCCAACTCTTTCTCCAGTCCAGCGCGGTAGTCGGGTTTCGAGTTAGCGTCGATGGTAATCTGTGCCTCGTTACCCGTCTGTACCGAGTAGTACAACCACTCCATAACGGGCTTGATAGCATCGTGGAATCGTGGAGCCCAGTCGAGCGCACCGCGCTGTGCGGTGGTCGAGCAGTTAGCATACATCCAGTCCATACCCTTAGCACCGAAGAGAGGGCCAAGGCTCTGGGTCAATTCCTCTACAGTCTCATTGAAAGCCTCTGAGGGAGAGTGTCCGTGCTCACGCAGTACCTCGTACTGAGCCAGCAGCAGTCCCTGAATGGCACCCATCAACGAACCACGCTCACCAGTCAAGTCTGATGTAGCCTCGCGCTCGAAGGTGGTCTCAAACATATATCCGGCACCGATACCGATACCAAAGGCCAGAGTCTTCTCCTTAGCCTTACCAGTAGCATCCTGATAAACAGCATACGAGCAGTTCAAACCACGACCCTCGCAGAACATAGTGCGCAGGCTGGTACCACTACCCTTAGGTGCAACCATAATTACGTCAACATCCTTTGGAGGAACTACACCTGTACGATCGCTCCAGTTGATGGCGAAACCGTGGCTGTAATAAAGAGTCTTGCCAGGCTTCAGATACTGTTTGATGGTGGGCCACTGCTGAATCTGACCAGCATCAGAGAGCAGCATGCAAAGGATAGTACCCTTCTCAGCGGCTTCCTCGATAGAGAACAGAGTCTCGCCAGGAACCCAACCGTCGGCCACAGCCTTGTCGTAGGTCTTGCCTGGGCGCTGACCCACAATCACATTAAATCCGTTATCACGCAGGTTGCAGGCCTGACCTGGTCCCTGAACGCCATAACCGATTACAGCGATGGTCTCATTTTTCAATACTTCACGTGCTTTCTCAAGTGAGAACTCTTTGCTGGTGACAACAGTTTCTGTTACGCCACCGAAATTCATTTGTGCCATATAGCTTTAAATTTTTACTCGGCTCGCCAATAAGCTTGCCAAGGAGTTGTACTTAATCCCTGCGTTCCGTGCCAGCCCTACCCGAGAGCCGTCGTCTTGTCAGTTCGCTCACACCCTACACGAGGATGCGACTTGGGCGTTAACTATTTAAATCGGGTGCAAATTTAAGCATTTCTGCCCACACTGCCAAAAATTTCTCTGCGTTTTTTTATTTTTTATTCGAACACCTTGACAATCTCTTCCAGCCACTGCTTGTCAACCTCATCGAATGTTGCCAAATCCTTGCTGTCGATGTCGAGTACAGCTATTATTTCGCCTTCGGCCGATCTTACAGGCACAACGATTTCCGAACGCGACTCGCTGCTGCAGGCAATATGACCAGGGAACTGTTCTACATCGGGCACCACAATGGTCTCACCCTGTTTCCACGAGGTTCCGCATACGCCCTTGCCATAGCCGATATGCATGCAGGCCACAGGTCCCTGGAATGGCCCCAGTACCAACTCGCCGTTCTGTACACGATAGAATCCTGTCCACCAGAATCCCATCTCCAAATGTATGGCTGCAGCCACATTAGCCATCACAGCCACCTGATCGGTCTCACCAGCGCTCAGCGCCTTAATCTGCTGCTGCAGCAACTGATATTTCTCTACCTTATTCATTATTATATAGTTTAGTTTTAACTGAATTATAACTTGATTCTACGCCAGATGCATCTGGGTATTCTGCGCCAAACGGCAGTCAGGATGCGATATTTCCAGTCGATCACACGAATGTGCTTATGATGTTCGATAGCACTCACAATCTCGCGTGCCACAGCCTGTGGCTTCAGCATCATGGGATAGTGGAACGTACCACTCAACAGGGCGGTATCCACAAAACCAGGACGGATATCAGTAAACCTGATATCGAGCTTTCGGGCGTTGGCCAGCTGCTCTAAGGCCTGCAGATACACGTTCTGCATGGCTTTGGTAGCCGAATAGGCTGGTGCGGGACCTAGCCCCTTGGTACCAGCGATAGAGGTGATGGCTGCAATATGCCCCCTGCCCTGCTGGGCAAAATAGCGATAGGCACAGCCAATCATACGGGTAAAGCCCAAGCCGTTGGTTTCAACTGTAGCCAACTCGATATCGGGCGTTAGTTCACGATTCTGCTTTCCGATACCCGAGGCATAGAAAAACAAATCCATACCACCCAGGCGATCAACCAACTGCATCAGCTTTTCGGGTGCATCAGCACTGGTCACATCAATCTGCTCCACATCGGCGGCGCCAATGGTTTGCAACAGGTCTAAACGACGAGCGGCCACGCCTACCGTCCAGCCGCGCTGGATGAATAGACGGGCCACTTCGAGTCCGATACCTGATGAGGCGCCTACAATAATAGCTTTACTCATCGGGCAAGAACAATGGGTCCTCGGGCATTACCATAACCGGTTTGGAATTGTATGCCTTCAGCATCTTCTCCGACACATACTTTTTATTTACAACCAAGCGGAACATATACTCACGGAACCAGTCGGCAGTCATAATCAGGCAGCCCTGCTGGCCGCTGGTAGCACCCCACGAGTTCTCAACCTTCCACTTAATGGGCTTACCCTGGTTATCCAGGTCGACAGCAGTCAATGTCATAGCGTGGGTAGAACCACTGTCAAAAGTAGAAATACGCAGAGCCTTGTCCATCTTAAAGGTAGTCCCGAATACCGATCCGTAGTCGAAATTATCTAACGAAGCATAGCCGCGCTTACGATCAAGCAACTTGCCTACATCGTACGAGCTATACATCTTACGGCCATCCTTCAGCGAGGCAATAGCCAACTGCTCAATCTCCTCCATAGGCAGGTTCAGATAGCGCCAGTTGCTTCCATCATAGGTGTGGCGATCATACTCTACCTCGTAAGTCTTGTAGTACTCGCGACGTGGGTCGTTCATAACCATAATGAAGGTGCCATTCAGATCGCCACCAACAACCTCCTGATAGAAACTCAGTGGAGTGTACTCCTTGGCCTCGCCCAGCTGGCGACCGTTCTTATCGTGGAAAGCGTAGGTGAACTTCTCAACGGGAACACCCAGTGTCAGCTTCAGCATGCGATAAATCTGACCCAGCATCTCAGTCTTAGCCTTCTGGATATCGGCAGCACTCTTTTTCTTAGCTACCATATCACGCAGCTGGAGTCCGAACTCACGCAGCTTCGACGAAATCAGGCTGCGAGCCTTCGAGGTGTTCTCGCTGGTAAAACTCTCAGGCATAATCTCCGAGGGAACCAGTCCGTATTTGGGTGCCAAGTCGGCCACACCGCAGAAAGTACCACCATCACCAATAGGCGAATGGAAGAAGAACTGCACACGCTGATCGTCCATAGGCTTCTTGGCGGTATCAATCACGCCCTGAAGCATCAGGTTCGACTTCTCCAACTGATCCCAGAAGAAGAGATAAGCCTGCGAGAACTCGATGCTTACTGAATCGGCCTGAGCCATATAGTTTGAACGCAGCACGTTCAGTCCGCTGAACATCCAGCAACGTCCAGATGATTTCTGGTCGGTAATCGACTGCTTACGGGTTTCAACCGAGAAATGAGTGTCGATAGGCAGGGCGGCCACCTTGTAATTCTTGGCCAGCGCATCAATGCTCATACCATAGATGGCATTAGCGATAACACGCTCCTTGCCACACTGTTTCTGCTCCTTCTGGATTTCCTGTAACATCTGGGCAGAAATGCCTCCACCCTGTGTCTGCGCCTGTGCCATCATTGCGCAGGCAGCAAACGCGATAGTAATTGTACTTCTTTTCATTTATTTACTTCTTTTTTGTAGTTTTTTTAGTTGTAGTCTTTTTTGTGGTGGTTGTCTTCTTAGCCGTAGTGGTGGTCTTTGGCTTGTAGTACTTCTTAGCCTCGGGCAACCATCCCTGAATGTTCTTGATACGTGTAGCATCTGATGGGTGATCGCTCAGGAACTCAGATGTGTTGCTGGTGCTGGCCGAAGCCATACGCTGCCAGAAAGTAACAGCAGCCTCAGGATTATAACCTGCCATCGCAGCAAAAATCAGTCCCATGTAATCAGCCTCGCTCTCGTGGTTACGCGAATACTTGAGGTTAGCCAGATTCAAACCTGCCGATGCCATAGCCTGACCCAGAGAAATGGTATTGGTACCAACACCTAATACACTGGCCAGCGCACCTACACCCTGAATACCATACTGCTGCTTAATCTGGGTGCTCATCTGCTCGGCTGAGTGACGTGCCACAGCGTGGGCAATCTCATGTCCAAGCACGATAGCCAGCGAAGCCTCGTCCTGAGTGATAGGCAGGAGTCCCTCGTAAACCACAATCAGTCCGCCAGGCATACACCATGCGTTGGCCTGCTTATCGGCCACCAGGTTAAACTGCCACTTGTAGTTCTGCACATCGTTCTGCATACCGTTAGCATTCAGATAGCTTACCACAGCGTTGGCCAGATTCTGTCCCACGCGCTTAACCATAGCGGTTTTGGTGGCATCGGTAGAAAGCTTGGCTGTTTTCATAAACTCCTGATACTGCTGGGTCGACAGGCTCAGCATCTCACCATCGCTAACCATCAGATTCTGCTTACGTCCTGTGATAGGCACAGTACTTGTGGTACCGCAGCTAACCAGCACAGCGGCAACCATCGACATGAGTAAAAACTTAATTTTCTTCATACCTTGTTATGATATTATTTAGTTATTATCGTTTTCAGCGTGCAAAGTAAGCAAAAAAAATCGACATTTGCAAATTTTAAGCATAAAAATAGAGACATCCCCAAAGGAATGCCTCTATAAAGAATGACCAATAATAACTAAAAAACTACGAATTTACTTGTTCAAACCACGGTTGTTGATAGTGGTGTTCAGCAGCAGCAGGTATGTACGCATCTGATCCTCGCTGAGTACGTAGCGCATACGCTTAACGTCGGTATCGATAGCGTGCTTAACCATAGCCTCGCGCTCGCTGTTGCTAGCCTGAGCTGCATATGAGATCTCAGTATTGAATACATTGTGGATGTTCTCAACAGCCTCGCGCTGGTCGATAGCCAGGTTCAGAACCTTTGAGAGCTTATCCATGTTTACGTCCATCTTGTAAGCCTCTACGTTTGCTACAGCGTTAGTGTTCTCACCCTCAGCAAATGCAGTTGTCATGCTCAGCATTGCTACCAATGTCATCATCATCTTTTTCATCTTTTTACCCTTTCTTTTTTTTACTCGGTGACTTTTTACAGCCAACCTACTTTTATACTTTAATTTGTTATCCTTTTGTCTTTTTGACGGTGCAAAGGTACGGCGATTTTTTGATACTCACAAGCATTTTTGTGCAATTGTGTGCGAACACAGCTTTTTTATTGATACATATCAAAGAAAGGCAGAAATAAGTATTTTTTTACTTTTTCCAATTAAACGTTCGTGTATTTGGCAGAAAATGCGTAACTTTGCAGGCTGAAACTAAATATATATAATAGGTATAATGGAAGAGACAAAAAACAGATTCATGTCGGTTGTATACCAGTTGTACAGCCTGAAGGATGGCAAGAGTGAGCTTGAGGAGCAGACTGGCGATGACCGTCCATTTGAGTTTATCACCGGATTCAGCGTAGCACTCGATGCTTTCGAGGAGAAGGTAAAGGGTCTTGAAAAGGGCAGCGACTTTGATTTCGAGCTGGCTCCAGCTCAGGCATTCGGCGAGTATGTAACTGAGGGCGTTCACAAGGTTAGCCGCGAGGTATTTACTGTTAACGGTCATTTCGATCACGACAACATCTTCGAGGGCGCTGTTATCACCCTGATGGACAACGAGGACCATCAGTTCATGGCTAAGGTGGTAAAGATCGAGGAAGACGGTGTTACCGTTGATACCAACCACCCATTGGCTGGCAAAACCCTGAACTTCAAGGGGAAGGTGATTGAGAACCGCGAGGCTACCGACGAGGAGATTCAGCACCTGATTAAGCATATGACAGGTGGATGCGGCGGTTGTGGTGGCTGCGGAGGCGACCACGAGGGCTGCAATCACGAAGGCTGCGATCACGAGCATCACCACCACGACGATGGCTGTGGTTGCGGTTGCGGACACTGTCACTAACCCATAAAAAATTCCCCCTACCCCTATGCGCAACACATTTGGACACATATTCACACTCACAACCTTCGGCGAGAGTCATGGCGAGGCCGTTGGCGGCGTGATTGATGGCATGCCAGCCGGCATCGACATCGACATGGAGTTTATTCAGAGCGAACTGAATCGCCGTCGCCCTGGTCAGAGTGCTATCACCACCTCACGACAGGAAGCCGACCGTGTAGAACTGCTGAGCGGCGTGTTTGAGGGCAAATCTACAGGCTGCCCCATCGGATTCATCGTTCGTAACACCAATCAGCACTCCAACGATTACGAGAATATGCGCAATCTTTTCCGTCCATCGCATGCCGATTACACGTATTTCGAGAAGTACGGCATCCGCGATCATCGTGGTGGCGGCCGTTCATCGGCACGTATCACCATCAGCCGTTGCGTGGGCGGCGCATTGGCCAAACTGGTATTGCGCCAGAAGGGAATCAGTATTCAGGCCTACACATCACAGGTAGGCGATATTGCACTTGATAAGGATTACAGCCGCTACGACCTTAGTCTTACCGAGACTAACGCCGTACGTTGCCCCGACCAGCAGAAAGCAGCCGAAATGGAGGCGCTGATAGCAAAGGTAAAGGCCGAGGGCGACACCATTGGCGGTATCATTACTTGTGTGATTAAGGGATGCCCCACAGGCTTAGGCGAGCCTGAGTTCGATAAGTTGCACGCCTCGTTAGGTCAGGCCATGCTCAGCATCAATGCCGTTAAGGGCTTTGAATATGGTGATGGTTTCAACAGTGCCACCATGCGCGGCAGTCAGGTAAACGACGTGTTCGTACCATCAGCTGGCGATCAGCAGCCCATCACCACCACAACCAATCACAGTGGCGGCATTCAGGGCGGCATCAGCAACGGGCAGGACATTTACTTCCGTGTGGCCTTTAAACCAGTAGCCACAATTCTTACCGAACAGCAAACGGTAGATAAGGAAGGAAATGCCACCACTTTCACTGCTCACGGGCGCCACGATCCGTGCGTTTTGCCCAGAGCAGTACCAGTTGTTGAATCGATGGCTGCAATGACAATTTTAGACTATATTTTACTGCGAAATGCGGTAATTTTATAGAAAAGGACACCCCGATTGCAAAAAAATGCAAAAAAGATTTGGTAGTTTCAAAAACTATGCGTATCTTTGCACCGCAATCAGGGATTTGGGAAAACCCCGGAATTGCTTTAGTTAAGTCTAGTTTAGTTTTTGTGTTGGTTGGGGGCTGCCGATTGGTAGCCCCCAAATTTTTATCTATACGGCACAAAAAAAGGGGTTAAATAACCCCTATGATTTCGCTAACATCCTTACAGCCGTGTGCATCAAGCCACTCGTTAATGCCGTCCCTCACCTTGATACTTACTGCCGGATCCAGGAAGTTGGCTGTACCTATCTCGATGGCCGTTGCACCAGCCATCAGGAACTCGATGGCATCCTTGGCACAACTAATGCCTCCTAAGCCTATTACAGGTATCTTAACGGCCTTAGCCACCTGCCATACCATACGCAGCGCCACAGGCTTTACACAAGGGCCACTCAATCCGCCTGTATTAATGCTCAACAGCGTTTTGCGCTTCTCGATATCAATAGCCATACCCATCAGCGTATTAATCAGCGATACGCTATCAGCACCCTCAGCCTCTACAGCTCGCGCAATCTCAGCTATATCAGTTACATTAGGACTCAGCTTTACTATCAGCGTTTTGTGGTAACGCTGGCGCACAGCCTTTACCACGCTGGCAGCACCTGCACAGGTAACACCAAAAGCCATACCTCCATCCTTTACGTTAGGACACGAGATATTCAGCTCGATGGCAGGGATATTCTCTAATGCATCGATACGGGCAGCACACTCAGCATAATCCTCAGGACTCGATCCGCTCACGTTTACAATCATATTGGTATCTATATCCTTAATCTGCGGATAAATGTGCTCACAGAAGTAATCTACGCCTTTATTCTGCAGTCCTACGCAGTTCAGCATACCGCTAGCTGTTTCGGCCATACGTGGATAGTCGTTTCCCTCACGTGGATTCAGGGTGGTTCCCTTCACAATAATACCACCGATACCATCCAGAGGCATCAGGTCGGCAAACTCCAATCCGTAGCCAAAAGTACCCGATGCAGTCATCACAGGGTTCTTCAGCTCCAAGTCAGCAATCTTTACATTTAGTCTTGCCATAACAGTTTCTTAATATTAAACACGGGTCCATCCTTACAAACACACAAATTGCCCTCGGTAGTCTTCTCTACGCAGCACAGGCAAGCACCCAGTCCGCAAGCCATCAGGTTCTCTAACGAGGCCTCACAGTCGATGCTATTCTGACGGGCATAACGAGCCACAGCCTTCATCATCGGCGTAGGGCCACAGGTACTGATACGGTCGAAACGCTCCTCGCTCAGCAGCGAGTGATTAGTTACAAAACCCTTCTCGCCCATCGATCCGTCCTCGGTTGTTACGTACACGCGCCCGTACATATTAAATATAGGCAGCATCAGCAGGTCGTTAGCCGTACGCGCTCCTAACAGGAATGTAGGCTCAATACCCAGGCGCTTCATCTCGGCACCCATATACAGCAGGGGGGCCACTCCTACGCCACCACCAACCAGCAGCACCTTTTCGCCAGCCTTGGCAGCAGTAAAGCCGTTGCCTAATGGCAGCACACAGTTAAGCGTGTCGCCAGGTTGCAGTTTAGCTAATGTTCGGGTTCCGTCGCCAACGGTAGCTACTAACAGCCAAAGCTCGTTGGCGTTGCGATCAACAAAGTTAATGGAAATGGGGCGGCGTAAAAAGGTAGATGTTGAACCATCTACACGCACCTCGACAAACTGACCGGGCAGCATATCGGGCAGAGGTTTATCATCAGTTAGTTTTATAAGTACATAACGCTGATGAATCTGCTCTACCTGCTTCACCTTGAGGTCAAGTATATACTTCTTCATACTTCAAATTTTTAATTCGGGTACAAAGGTACTATTATTTTTTGAAACCACAAAACTTTATTTCTTCGCAGGTACAAAAGTATCCCATGTCTGATCATCGTAAAACACACGAATCTCGATAACCTTACGCTGCGGTTTGTCAACGAATTTTACCTCCTCGCGAACGATTTCTTGGTGTGTATTACGTACACTATTATAATTTTGGGGCTGCTGAGCCACATTTTGGGGGGCTTGTACAGGTGCATCATCAAAATTCAACATCAGATTTTGCTCGATAGGGTGGGTACCAGGGGTACCTTCAGCCTCCGAAAACAGATCCTGATCGGGGTTGTTTTGGGGCAGATACATGTCACCCGAGCCAAACATCAACCAATCGGTATTGATGTTAGGAATTTTCTTTTTGATGGCTTCAACGATGTTTAGGGTAGGACGGGTACGACCGTTGAAGATGCTACTAAGGGTAGCTGGACTCTGACCGATGTAGTCGGCGAAGAGCTGTTGAGTCATGTGCTGGCTCTCCATAATTTGCCTGATTCTATCTTTCATTGCTGTAACTAAGTGCTTAATGGGGCTATTAGGCCCTGTTTTCTTTCAGTTTACAAAGGTAAAACAAAAAATTGAAATATACAACAAATGTAGATACAATTTAAGATTTTATAATTTTAGTTTATAGTTTTATATTTGTAAATCAAAAGATGTTTAGGAATAAATCGGGGCTTTATATTTTTAAATCTAAATTTGCGATTATAAATCTGTACAAAGGTTTATTTTAATGTTTCAAGCTAACTAATTGGATGTAAATAAGGTAGTTACGTAAACTTTATACTTTTAAAGCCCATTTTGCAGCTTTCGGTTTAATAAGGTGGCTATTTCTGCAAGGTATTTATAAATAAATCACATAACTAATTGATATTTAACTACTTAAATGCACAATAATTAGTATGCATAAATATCAATATACAAAACAGAATCATAGTATTTAGATATTAATATCCGAATCTAAATATCTGATTTAACCTTTTAAATTCTAAAATCAACATCCATAAACCAATAAATCCCTAAACAGGTATTCGGATTTAAGAATTTAAATCAACGGAATTAAATCCTAATAAATGTAAACGTCGAATTCCACAAGCTCCAAAATTCCAGATTTTGCCATTTCTCGCGTATTCTGAACCATCGGTCGAAAAACTGGAAATACGCGAGTTTTGAGAGGGTGCAAAATGCCGTAACTCCCCTATTTTACAGACATTTAGGCATAAAAAAGGCGCTCATCAAAAGCGCCATTTTTATAAATTCTAGAATAACATTTTGCCCTAAATTAGTGCAAAATGTAAAAAATCAGTTCTTTCATAAGCTCTCCAGCAGGTGTATTTGGGTTATCCAGACCCTTACTTTTGGCGTCAATCTCTCGCATCTTCGAAATGATCTGCATCACCTTCATTCCAGAGTAGTTTCGCATACCCGTCATATAGTCCTTGGCTTGCCATGGATTTTTGAATTCCAGCCACTCTGCAACGCCCTCCTGGCTCTTATTATTTGGCGCGTAAAACGCAATCATTAAATTCTGGAAGTAATTAAAGAGCAAAGGGAGAAACGAGTAGATGGAACCAGCCTTTGGATTTTCGTCAAAATATTTTATTATCTGATTTGCCTTAAAAACATTTCGGTTCACAATGGCATCGCGAAGTTCAAATCCATTAAACTCTTTGCTCACACCAATCTGCTCCTCAACCACCTGTGGGGTCACTACCCTATTCTCTTCGGGCAACGAAATGATCACTTTATCCAGCTCACCTGTCAGTCTACTCAAATCGGCGCCAATATTCTCGGCTATCATCTGAACAGATTTGGCATCAATCCTGATCTGGTGTTTTTTCAGATAGTTCTCAATAAAACCTGGCAGCTCTCTATCCTTGAGTTTCATACTCTCAAACAGTATGCCGTGCGATTTGATAGCCTTCACGTACCCCGATTTTCTACCGTCAACCTTGCCGTTCTTATGGCACATCACCAAAACGGTGCTGGCCATAGGCTGCGCAAAATAGCGCTCAAGTGCCTCGGTATTTTTAATATTCTGCGCCTCTTTTACTATCACCACCTGGCGCTCGGCCATCATAGGATAGCGGCGTGCCAGGTCGGCTATCTGCGACGCATTTACGTCCGATCCGAACACCACAGTCTGGTTAAAATCACGTTCCTCAGGGCGTAATGCATGGTCGGCTATATAATCGGCAATCTTGTCGATATAATACGATTCGTCGCCCATCAGATAATAGACGGGCGCAAATTTTCCAGCCTCTAAATCGCGCATAATGCTCTCAAAACTCACATTTTTTGCCTCAGCCATGTTGCTATTTCATTTATTATTTGTAATTTTGCCTGCAAATTTACAAAAATGTTTCGATTAAACCTCCCTACATACGAAATAAAAATAGCCCAGCAGGGCAATAAACAGGTAATTTTCGACTTTTTACGTCGAAAATACGTAGCGCTGACACCCGAGGAGTGGGTTCGCCAGCATTTTGTACATTATCTGGTTGAACACAAGGGTTACCCAGCCGGACTGATGGGCAACGAGATTGAACTGAGCGTGGGCGAAAAACGTCTGCGTTGCGATACCGTATTATATAATAAGGTGGCAGCCCCACAGATGATTATCGAGTACAAAGCCCCACAAATAAAACTTCAGCAAAAGACGTTCAACCAAATATCGGCCTACAATCTTTTGCTGAAGGTAGATTATCTGATAGTTAGCAACGGCATGCAGCACATTTGCTGTAAGATGGATTATGCCAACCAAAAATATTACTTTTTAGAGGATATCCCCGACTATCAGAATTTATAACATTTCCGATTATTCCATATCGTTGGCATCGGTCGACTTCTTCGAGGTCGAAGTCTTGCGGATAGAGCGCTTTGCACGACCCTTCTTCTCCTCGGTAGCACCTGTTGCCTTGTCGATCTTAACGCCTGCCAGCTCTGGGTCGATCATGATACGTCCGCAGTACTCGCAAACAATAATCTTCTTGTGCATCTTGATATCCAACTGGCGCTGGGGTGGAATCTTGTTAAAGCAACCACCGCAGGCATCACGCTGTACATAAACGATACCCAGACCGTTGCGAGCGTTTCTACGGATGCGCTTGAACGAAGTAAGCAAACGGCCCTCGATCTTAGCCTCGAGTGTCTTAACCTGCTCCTTCAGCTTCTCCTCCTCTACGCGAGTCTCTTCCATAATCTCCTCAAGCTCGTTCTTCTTAACCTCCAGGTCGCTCTGGCGCTCTGCAATCAGGGCCTCGCTGCTTTCCTGCTCACGCTGCTTGTCGGCAATCTTGTTGTTAGCCTCGCGAATCTTCTTATTACACAGCTCAATTTCCAGTGTCTGGAACTCAATCTCCTTCGAGAGTGTGTCGTATTCACGGTTGTTCTTAACCTCATCCAGCTGAGCCTTATAGCGCTCTACGCTGGCCTCGGCATCGGCAATCTCGCCCTTCTTCTGGCTGATAGCTCTCTGGTAGTCCGCAATCTCGTTTGCAATCTTCTCAACACGAGTGGTCAAACCCTCAATCTCGTCTTCCAGGTCTTGTACTTCCAGGGGCAGCTCACCGCGCAACATACGCTTCTCGTCAATAGCCGAGAGGGCGGTCTGCAACTGATACAGCGTCTTCAGGCGCTCTTCAACTGACAGTTCTGATGGATCTTTCTTTGCCATAATTCTAATAAATTTATAATATTAATGTTCAATTCTCAATGTTCAATGTCAAATGTACAAAATGGGATTCGTACATGTTTCGGCTATGCAGGTTTTTACGCCGGGGCACTCCTTCTGGATAATCTCCTCAAAGATTTCGGCAGTGTACTGTTCGCTCTGATAGTGACCTATCACGCAAATCTGTATCTGCTGCTCGTAGCCAAAGTACTGATGGTAGTGCATCTCGCCAGTAATAAACGCATCAGCCTGATTCTTAACGGCCTCGTCGAGCAGAAAATCGCCCGCACCACCGCAGATGGCTACGCGCTTAATGGGACGGCGCAGCAACTCGTTGCACATCGCACACTCCACACCAAAGGCTTTCTTCACACCAATAATAAAGTCGTCGGCAGCCATAGCTTCGGGCAACTCGCCCACTACCCCACTGCCAGCCTCAATGCCGTCAACCTGCTTCTGCGCGAAAAACGCCACATTCTGCAGACCCAGCTTCTGGGCTATCTTAAAGTTCACGCCGCCACGGGCATTATCCATATTGGTGTGCATCGATACCACCGATATGCCCTGCTTAATAGCACGCATCACGGTGCGCTGAACGTCGGTCAGATCGCTGATGGTTTTCAAACCACGAAACAACAGCGGATGGTGGCTTACAATCAGATTGCAACCCTTCGCCATAGCCTCGTCAACGATACGTTCGTTCACGTCCAGACACAATAATGCCCCTGAAACCTCCGTCTCTGTCAGTCCCAGTTGCAAGCCAGCATTATCCCAACTTTCCTGCAAGGGCAGAGGCGCGAAACGTTCAAGGGCGCTCAGCACTTCTTTTATCTTCACGGCTGCAAAATTACAAAGAATAATTGAAACGCGCGCGAGCGGCCTCTCTTTGTTATACATTTTTAACCAAAAACTAAATTTTTATAAAAAACTACATCAAATGTTTGGTAGATTAAAAAAATCTCCGTACCTTTGCACCCGCAATTCAGAAATGGTGCCCGTAGTTCAGTTGGTTAGAGCGTCAGATTGTGGTTCTGAATGTCGTGGGTTCGAGTCCCACCGGGCACCCTCATAAAACCTTGTAGGTCAACAACTTACAAGGTTTTTCTTTTTATCCTTAAATTAAGACGTTAACTTAAATTCCAACGGTTTTATGTTAAAACAGGAAATATTGGCGCAAAATCAAATTTAGAATCTTTAGATAGAAACCAGTTACAAATATCTGATTCTTAAGTAATTACATCATTACAAAATACCAAGGAATCGACTTATATATTATATCTAAAACATTTTGCGCCAATTTTATTTCCAAAAATGGTAATCATATCCAAAAGTGGAACTACTAAAATAAGACTCACACATTATCAAAAAGATATATAAACTGCTGATTTTCAAGGCTTATCAATAACCAAGCATGACATTCAAACGTGTATTCTGAATGTTGCGACACTCAGACACTCCGTAAGTTTATTGATACAAATATTTCAGGCTCATACGACATTTCTTTCCAGATAGCCGATTATGAACGACTCTATCCGCTGCTGGCAGAAACGGAATTCCCAAACAAGCTGATTATGAATTGTTGGCCAGATAAGTTCTTAGCCTTGCTAAGCGACAAAGGTCAATGACTTCGATTATTTAGGCATTCAAAGATAGAATGCGAATTTCGATCCTTTTGCGCCGACGCCCTCGTAGTCGGCAGTAATTGAGAATTGGCAGCAGAGATTGCCGATAGCATCATCATCAAGGGTGACAGTCAACTCCAGTTCAATGGCCATACGTCGCTCGCTGTAGCTGAGATTCCAGATACATTCACCCAGAACGGCATTCACCACCGTTCGAATCTCATCTTGCGTGCGCCATATGGAATCGTAGTCAGTCATCTTACTATCTTTGCTTTTTGCAGGTTATCAAAGTCACCCCAGAACTCTGCCTGTTCTTCATCGCTGAAGGTGTTCGAAGCCATCTCTTTGAGGATTTCATCCAACAGTTGCATCTTCGTAACCTGCAGGTCTGGAGCCACATCAATCTGGTAAGTAAGAATATCGCCCAACGAGCCGACGTGAACGTTGGTAATAGCGACCTCACCATTTACCAACTTAACCTGAATACGTCTATTGGAACCATACTCAGGCTTCGTCTCACGTAGCTTCTGGTACAACGTTGATTCGCTGTACTGCTCAGAATCTACTGAATTTATGAGTTCACGTAGTGTCATATAGTCTTTACTACTTTGCAGGGGTTGCCTACTGCAATGGAGTTCGAAGGAATATCTTTCGTCACTACACTACCTGCACCTATGGTCACGTTGTCACCAATTGTCACACCAGGCAGGATGGTCACACTGCCACCAATCCATACATTATTGCCAATGGTGACTGGTTCTGCCCACTCTCTACGGCTGTTGCGCTCCACGGGGTCTGTACTATGGCTGGCCGTGTAGATGCTTACATTAGGGCCGATAAAACAGTCATCTCCAATGGTGACACGTGCTTCGTCGAGCACGGTGAAGTTGAAGTTGGCAAAGAACCGCTTGCCCACACTAATCTGCTTGCCATAGTCGCAATAGAAGGGCTGGTTAATCAGAATATTGTCATCAGCGATGTGTCCCAAGAGACCTTTCAGAATCTCCCTTGCCTCCTCCTTCTCCGACGGGCGCAACAGGTTATAGTCATGGATTATCTCCTTAACTTCCGTCAGTTCTTCTATCAGCTGCGGGTCAACAGCGGAATAAATTTCGCCCGCCAACATCTTCTCTTTTTCTGTCATATATTTCTTTGTCTTACCAATTCAATTGCCTCCTTGCCCGTCAAATGCTCGATGTCAAAGCGTATCATTAGCATACGGGCGAAGCCACTCTCTATTTCCTTTTGCAGGTTCTCCTCATCGTTTGGATTGTAGCGGTTGCCAAGCATTCGGGCTGTTTCCAACTTCTCCTGTTCATCCTCGATGATATGGATTCTGCCAAATGCTATCACGCTACGGAAGAAAGTGGTGTACTTCTTCGGCTGCACATCATCCTGCTCGATGACGCAGAACGAAGCATTCTCACACTTGCGGATAGCATCCACCTTATGACCAGCCAGAGCACTGTGGAAATACAGTTTTCCTTCATGATATACATAGCTGATGGGAACGGCATAGGGATAGTCATCATCACCAAGCAATGCCAGTGTTCCTGCCGTTGCTTTCTCCAGTATTGCGATGCTTTCCTCTTTTGAAAGCTGTTGGCGCTTGCGCCTCATTTCACGAAACTCACTCATGCAGTTAATCCTTATTTTTATCCCATGTCCAATATTTCCTTAATTCTCCAACAATCTCCTCCCAATCCTGTAGGGTGAACGTTCCTGGCCCTATCATCATAATGGTCATCTCCAAGTCGTCCCAACAGCGATAGACACTAGTATCGCGGAACCCGTTACGGAGATAGAACTCATGGCGGCGCTGCCTTTGCTCCTTGTTGTCACACTCCTGACGAGGTGACTCCATGTCCAGGACACATGACTGTCCCTTATAACGTTCTATCAGTTGATTAAGAATCTTCTGACCAAGACCTTTCCCTCGCAGTTCTTCCTTAACGGCGAAATACCAGTACCAGTTAAACGAGGGTCTGGGATAGACAATCGTAAAGCCGATAAACTCTTCTCCCTCGTAATAGGCTGTGAAGTCAAGATGCATCTCACCAATTAGTCGCACCAAGTCATCCCAGGGAATCTGTTCTTCCTTGGGGAATGCCGTTTCGTAGAGCTGTTTCAATTGCCCATCGTTAGCATTCTCTATAGATATCTGTTTCTGAATCAAATCCTAATAATTCTCAAATCTTGGCACAAAGATAGCAATAATTTTTCATTTTTTCGTATCTTTACACCCAGATTTAATATGTTTTGTGAAATGACCCTAGAAGAAGCTATTGAAGCCCGTCACAGTGTAAGGGCATATAAGGAACAGCCGTTGGCAGAGAATGTAGTCAAGGTGCTAGAAGAGAAAATCGCGGTACTGAACCGTGAGGGTAAGTTGCATATACAGCTTATTCAGAACGAGCCGAAGGCATTCTTAGGAACGATGGCCAAATATGGGAAGTTCCGTAATGTAGGCAACTATATCGTCATGGCAGGACAGAAAGCTGATGACTTGGATGAGCGCGTAGGCTATTATGGCGAGCAATTGGTACTGCTGGCTCAGACTCTCGGACTGAACACCTGCTGGGTGGGTCTCTCCTACTCCAAGGTGCCAGGAACGTATGTGCTTGACGAAGGTGAAAAGATTGCCTGCTACATTGCCATCGGCTATGGTGAGACGCAAGGTGTCGGTCATAAGATCAAGACCGTCGAGCAAGTGAGCAATGTGAGTGACATCACTCCGTCATGGTTCAAGAAGGGAGTTGAAGCAGCCCTGCTTGCTCCAACAGCCGTAAACCAGCAGAAATTTTCGTTTGAGTATGTCGGTACAAGTAACAATCGCCATCAAGTGAGAGCAAAGAAAGGATTCTCCATGATTGGCTATACAAAGATGGATTTAGGCATTGCCAAATACCACTTTGAGATTGGTGCCGGAGAAGTGAATTTTGAGTGGGTATGAACATTGAGCAGGTCAGAGAGTACACGTTGTCACTCCCAAGAGTGACCGAAGACCAAGCTTTTGGTGATGATATTCTTAACTTTCGCTTGGAGGGAAAGATATTCGTCTGCCTATGGCTAGGCGGTGGCAGGTATGATATGAAGGAAGGAGTTTCAAGAATTGCCTTGAAGCTATCTCCAGACAGGAATATCGAACTTAGAGAGCAATTCTCAGCCGTGAGACCCGCTTACCATTGGAACAAGACGCACTGGAGCGATGTCTATTACGAAGAAATGGACGAAGCAATAGTAACGGGGTTGATTAAAGAGTCCTACCAACTCATTGCATCGAAACTTCCAAAGGCTATTCGCTCAAAGTATGTGCCTGTATAAGAATGATTTAGATGTGGTAAAATGGAAATAAAGAACAATGACAATACAAGAATTTCGTGATTACATGGCATCGGGCAAACCCGTCGTTGGCGGTGGTGATGTCCACATGATGTTCCATCAGCTGTCGCAGGAGGCTCTGCAGAAAACGGCAGAAATTAACGGGAAGTACCATACTCCAGAGCAGTTGCACGATTTGCTGGAACAACTTTGGGGGCGTGAAGTACCCAAGACGGTAGGCATGTTTCCTCCGTTCCATACCGATTGCGGAAAGAACACCATCGTTGGTGAACGGGTCTTCATCAACATGGGTTGTAAGTTCCAAGACCAAGGTGGCATCACCATCGACGAGGGCGCACTCATCGGACACAATGTCGTGCTGGCAACCATCAATCACGACCTTGACCCGGCCAAGCGCCAGAGTATGAGCTATGCACCAATTCACATCGGCAAAAACGTATGGATTGGAGCCAATGCCACCGTTCTTGCAGGAGTAACCATCGGCGATGGAGCCGTAGTGGCTGCTGGTGCCGTGGTGACAAAGGATGTTGAACCGAATACCATTGTTGGTGGCGTTCCAGCCAAGGTGATAAAAAAGATAGAGATAAAAGACAGATAAATCGGAATTTATGGAAAAGATAACATTCAGTCGTACAGATATTAGTGAAGATGTGCTATTACAGTTAACCAAAACATCTGAGCTTATCAAGCGATTAAACAGTCTATCTTTGGTCAATCAAATCCAGAAGCAAGAAATTGTCAAGGAATTGTTCGGATCTTCTGGTAGTAATCCTTTCGTTGGTGATAATTTCCATTGCGACTTTGGTAAGAATATCCATGTTGGCGACAATTTCCATGCTGATTATAATTGTACGATGCTCGACGTTGCAGAAATACACATCGGCAATAACTGTCTGATTGGGCCTGATGTGGGAATTTATACAGCTGGTCATCGTCTCCAACCCGAAGGTAGAACGCTTGATGGCTATGGAATTCCAATTACTATTGGCAATGATGTTTGGGTTGGTGGCCATTCCGTGATACTGCCTGGTGTCGTAATAGGTGATGGTGCAGTCATTGCAGCAGGTTCTGTGGTAACCAGTAATGTCGCTCCACGGACCTTAGTGGCTGGTAATCCCGCAAAATTCAAAAAAGAAATCATATAAATTCCAATTTAACGAACTGACACAAATATGGATTTCAATAATAAAATAGTAATCGTCACAGGTGGTGCACAAGGCATCGGAAGATGTATAGCAGAAGAATTCGAGAAACTTGGAGCAACTGTTTGCGTAATCGATAAACAGCAGGGTGACCACTTTGTTGGCGACCTTGCTGACAAACAGGTGCTGGAGCAGTTTGCCAAGGATGTCATTGAGAAGCATGGGCATGTGGATTATCTCATCAACAATGCCCTGCCACTGATGAAGGGCATAAACGAGTGTAGTTATGAGGAGTTCCAGTATGCCCTGAGTGTTGGTGTTACAGCACCTTTCTATCTTGCCAAACTCTTTGCTTCACATTTCGCAAAGGGAGCGGCCGTCGTCAATATATCTTCCTCACGTGATCGTATGAGTCAGCCACAGACGGAAAGTTATACTGCAGCAAAAGGTGGCATAGCGGCTTTGACTCACGCCTTGGCAGTCAGTCTTGCTGGAAAGGTTCGTGTAAACAGCATCTCTCCAGGGTGGATTGACACGGCCTACACCGTCTATGAAGGTTCCGATGCCATTCAACAACCGGCAGGACGTGTTGGAAATCCATTGGATATAGCTAATATGGTGCTCTTTCTCTGCTCTGACAAGGCAGGATTCATCACGGGCGAGAACATATGTATCGATGGTGGCATGACCAGACAGATGATATATCATGGTGATAATGGTTGGACATTAAATTGAAATATGAAATGTAAAATGTGAGATATGAATCCTGTTGCCATCAGACTTCTCAACCAGCAGCTCATCGCTCCACAGTTCAGTACACCTACTGAGGTGGTCAGCTACATGGGTGCCATGCAGGCACAGGAATATCGTATGATGCGCTGGGCTGTGGCAATGCGCACGCGCAAACCTTCATTCAAGGCTTTCAAGAAAGCTTTTGATGAGGGACTGATTATCCGTCTGCACCTGATGAGAGGCACTTGGCAGTTGGTATCTGCTGAAGATTACTGGTCTATGATAGACCTATTTGCTCCAAAAGCAATTGCCGTCACGAAGGGATGGATGAGCAGCAATAGAATAACCATACCCGATGAAGAACTGATGCGTGTCAGAGATATTCTCGTTCGGACAGCAGCAGGCAAAAGGAGTGTGACAAAAGATGATTTCGTTCTGGCGTTGGCAGAAAAAGGTTTGAAGATGGGCGACCATCGCCTGTCTTATCATATCCGCATGGCAGAAATGGCAGGCATCCTTTGTAGTGGAGATTTGTTACCGCTCAAAGCTACCTACGCGCTAACATCAGATAAGATAAAGTCATCCGCAAAGATGGACAGAGACGAGGCGTTGGCTTACTTTACTCATAAGTACTTTCAGAGTCGCCAACCAGCTACACTGAAGGATTTTGTATGGTGGTCAGGACTTAACATCAGCGACTGTAGAAAAGGCATTGCACTCCTTGGCAACGGCATTCACATGGAGAAGTGGAAAGGCAGGGAGTTCTATCTGACCGAAGAATGCCGCATAAGGGGATTTCGTAAAGGCAAGTTCCTCCTGATTCCTCCATACGATGAATACCTCATCAGCTATAAGAGTCGTGACATCGTGCTTCCTCCAGAACACAGGCATCGTGCCCATAACAATAGCGGCATTTTCCAGCCTATAATAGCTTATGATGGAAAGATATGCGGTAATTGGTCACCTTTTAAAGAGGACTTTCAAGCATCCTTCTTTGAAGAAAACTTTGAACCTGTAGATGTAAGTGAAGCTTGGCAATCATACAGTAGTTATCGGAATAAATAAAAAATGCAGTATGAACATAGAAGACTATCGCGAGTATTGCCTGTCATTAGGCGAAGACATTGAAGAAAAACTTCCTTTCCAGAAGTTCAAGAACGGAGAGGGGGTATTGGTGTTCTACGTGATGGGACATATGTTCTCATTCTTCGATTGCAATGACTTCTCTGTCATATCACTGAAATGCCAGCCTGAGCGCATCGAGGACCTGAAGGCACAGTATGAGTGTATTGGCAATCCGTACAACGAATCGCCCAAGCACTGGATAGGTATCAACCCAAATTCTGCGCCAGATGACTTGCTAAAGGAGCTGACACGAAACTCTTTTGAGATTGTAAAGGCCAAGTATGCGAGTAAGCGAGAGCAAGAAAGGTCTAAAGTCAAAAGTCAAAGGCTTAAAGCTTAAAACTTAAAGGTCAAAGGTGAAACTTGAAACTTTAAAAATTATGAAAGCATTATTTATCAATGGAAGTCCGCGTAAGAACGGCAATACGGCACAGCTGCTGAAGCGTGCCATGGATGGTGCCAGGGAGGCTGGTGCCGAGGTAGAACTGGTGAATCTCTACGACCGCAGCCTGAACTACAAGGGCTGTATGTCGTGTTTCGCTTGTAAGGTCAAGGGCGGCAAAAAGGGTGTCTGCTCTTTCAAGGACGACCTGCAGCCCATACTCCAGAAAGCCGTGGAGGCCGACGTGCTGGCGTGCGGCTCACCCAACTATTGCGGCTACCCCTCAGCAGCACTACGTGCCTTTATGGAGCGAATGGAGTTTCCCGCTGTCAACTACTCCGACTATTCCAAGCCCGTCGTACTGAAGCGCATCTGTTCGGCTACCATCTATACGATGAACTGCCCTAATGAAGAAGTATATCGTCAGATGAACTATCATATCCTGATGGACGCCTCTGCCCAGCAACTCGGTGTGTTCGGCCCTACAGAAGTACTATGCTCCTACGACACATATCAGTTCCCGAACTACGACCGCTACGATGCCGCCACTTTCAGCGAGGTTCACAAGGCAGAGGTACGCGACACGCAATTCCCCATCGACCTCGAAAAAGCCTTCGAACTGGGCAAGCGACTGGTGGCAAAGGCCAAGGAATAACATACTAAAACAAAGAAGAAATAATCATGTACAGTTTGAATTATAAAGTAACGACAAGCACCTGCGACAGCGAAGGAAAACTGAAACTCTACTCCGCTCTCCAGATGATGCAGGACTGCTCAGAGATGTGGATTGACAGCGAACCTGAAGTCAAGGACTACTTCTTGCAGCAGAATATGGCTCAGCTACTGGCAACACGCCAGGTAGAGATTATCCGTGTGCCTGACTACAAAGAGGAACTGACAGTAACAACCTCAGTCTATGGCATGAAGCCCATGTTCGGATTCCGCAACACGTTCATCTACGACGCACAGGGAAATCCCTGCTACAAGACATGGAGCATGGGAGCATTCGTTGACAAGGTGGCGGGCAAACTGAAACGTGTGAACGAAGCGACCATACAATCAATGAAGCTGGAGCCACAGCTGGAGATGAACTACAAAGACCGCCGCATCATCCTGCCTAAGACGGAGGGTGAAGTGCTGGAGCCAATAAAGGTGCTTCGTGCCGACATCGACTACAACAAGCATCTGAATAATGCCAACTATGTCCGCATGGCAATGGAACTGTTGCCGGAGGATTTCGTGGTTCGAGGTCTTCGTGTGGAATATCGCGTAGCTGCCAAACTTGGTGATAGTCTGACTCCTATTATTTACAAAACAACTGACGGTATCATCATTTCCCTGTCTATAGGGAGTGAGGTGAGTGCCATCATTGAGTTCAATAAATGACACAGTAATTCGATTATGAAGATAATAAACATCATGCTTATGGCAGCGGTAGCAACAGCAACTCTGACGGGTTGCGGTAGTAGAGAAAATAAGGTGGAGACAACCGACTTTGTGGACGACGTAAAGGTGGCACTTGCCGATAGCGGGCGCATAGACTTGAATGCTTTGCAATGGACGAGGGAGCCTAAAGCCTTTGAGGTCAAAGGTGATACCATAGCCATCACTACCGCTCCGCACACCGACCTATGGCAGCGCACGTACTATCACTTCCAGAACGACAATGCGCCCGTGCTACAGATGAAGACAAAGGAAAAATTCTTCAGTTTCGTGGTGAAGACCGACTTCACGCAGAGCCATCAGCGCTTCGACCAATGCGGCATCGTGATGTATCTGGATAGCGAGAACTGGCTGAAAGGTTCTGTGGAATATGAGAACGACGAGTTCCAGCACTTAGGCAGCGTAGCCACCAACAAGGGCTATTCTGATTGGGCTACGACGGCTATCCCTGCCGATGTCAAGACCATGTGGTACCGTTTCTCGCGCCGAGAGGATGACTACTGCATCGAATGTTCTACCGATGGCGAGAATTTCAGTCAGATGCGCATCTGTCACATGTATGCTGCTGCCGACGAAATCAGTTTCGGCATATATGCCTGTTCGCCAGAGGAATCATCATTCACCGCCCTTTTTTCAGACATGAAGATTACCGAGTGTGTTTGGAAGGCTCACGACGGTCAGCAGCCGGATGAATAGAATCAAAAAACGTTTATAACCTATAATAAAGAATACAACAAATAGTTAATTTAATGAATATGACATACACCTTCGGTACGCCCGAGGGCAGCGTAGGCCCCGATGGCTATGCGCTCGACAATTGGGCGAAAAATAGTTACTCCCTTTTCGGCTGCAGGCTCTGGCGGTAGTCGCTGGGCGACTGGCCGAGGTGCTTGGAGCAGTAGCGGCTGAAATGGGAGAGCGATGAGAAATCCATCAGTTCGGCTATCTGGGTGAGCGACAGACGCTCGTCGCCCAGATAGTTTTTCAGTATGGGTACGGTGTGGCGGTGGATGTACGAGCTGACGCTGTGGCCCGTCACGCGCTTCACGGTATCGGAGAGGTACTTGGGCGAGACGTTCAGGCGCTCGGCGTAATAAGTGACCTCACGCTCCGTCCGGCTAATGCCTGTGGAGAGCAGTTGCATCAGCTGCTTCACGATATAGGCCGTGCGGTCGGTATGCGTATCGGTGGCGTCGCGCTGGGCGTGCGGCTCGAAGATGTCGTACATCATCGTCAGGCAGAGGCTCCCCATCAGTTCGCGGTAGAACAGCAGGTGGCTGTCGTCCATGCGGTCGCGCAGGCGGTGGAAGTCTGCCAGCAAGATGGCAGCCTGCTCATCCGTTAGCGAGATGACTGGATCGTGGTTCAGTGAGATACTGCCTCCGATGCTGTAGTTGTTCGACGGCAACAGGTTCTGCAGGAACTTGTAGTCGGCGGCGAACCACTCCACCTGCAAGTCAGTATGTCCCGCAAGGTTTCTTACTCTATCGGGCATCGGTATCACAACCAAGTCGTTTTTGATAATGTGGTAGCAATGCTCGTTGAACACAAAACTTGCCTCACCTGCCAAGCAAAGCAAGTGCATGCAGGTGTGGCTCAACTCAAGGGCATTCATCCCGTAGAAGTCTGTAGAATATTGAAAATCAGTACTCATATCTTGCTTTTTGCTGCAAAAATACACTTTATTTTATAAGTAAACGAACGATTTGTGCAAAAAGTGAAAATTGTGAAGTAATTTGTGAAACAAAAGTATCAGGAAATCGTCGTAACTTTGCACCCAAATTCAACAGTATATTTAAAATGAATATCAAAAGTATCATCACAGCTGCCATAGCATTGCTGATTTCCACAGCTTGCAGCGGTGGCGCAAAACAGGAGGAAGTTATGAACAAGGATGGTAAAAGTTTGGTAGTATTCTTCTCACATGCGGGAGACAACTACGCAGTAGGAAACATTGAGGTGGGCAACACGAAGATTATGGCAGACTACATCACAGAAGTGACAGGTGCAGAGCAGTTTGAAATCGTTACCCACAAGTACGACGGCATGGCTTATACACCACTCATCAATCTGGCAAAGGAAGAAGTTAAAAACGGTGAGTTGCCAGAATATGAAGGCGACATCGACCTAAATAAATACGACACTGTGTTTATCGGTGGCCCCGTATGGTGGGGCACCTATCCGCAAGTGATGTTCACCTTCTTCAAGAAGCATGCTAACGACCTGAAGGGTAAGACCGTCATTCCTTTTACCACTCATGAAGGTTCTGGATTGGCCAACTGTGTGGAGGATGTGAAGGAAGCATTCCCTGGGGCTAATGTCACAAAGGGCTTTAGCATCTATGGACACGAGGTAAGGACAGAAAAGAAAAAGGTTGAGAAGTGGCTGAATGGTTTAGGATATTAAAAATTGAAGATTATGGAGTACATTACATTATCAAACGGTGTGAAGATGCCGACATTGGGCTACGGTGTGTTTCTCGTAAGTCCTGACGAGTGTGAGCGTTGCGTGAGTGATGCTTTAAGTGTAGGCTATCGCCTGATTGATACGGCACAGGCCTACCAGAATGAGGAGGGCGTTGGCAATGCCTGGCGCAAGAGTGGCATCAAGCGCGAAGACTTGTTCCTCGTTACAAAGGTATGGATTTCTAATGCTGGTGAGGAAAAGGCTGCCAAGAGCATCGATGAGAGTCTGCGCAAGTTGCAGACAGACTATATCGACCTGTTGCTCATCCATCAGGCCTATGGCGACGTGTTCGGCACATGGCGGGCTATGGAGAAGGCTTATCGTGCTGGCAAGGTGCGCGCCATCGGCGTGAGCAACTTCCAGGCAGGCCGTTTCTTCGACTTCGCCCACTATGTAGAGCTGAAGCCTATGGTGAACCAGCTGGAGTGCAACACGCTCTCTCAGCAGACGGGCATCGAACCGATTCTCGACGAGTTTGACACCAAGATGATGGCTTGGTACCCGCTCGGTGGACAGGGCACTGACGGCATTATAAAGAGTGAACTGCTGGCTTCTATCGGTGCCAAGTACAACAAGACAGCCGCCCAGGTCGCCCTCCGTTGGCTCACCCAGCGCGGTATCGTGGCTATTCCCAAGTCGAGCCACAAGGAGCGCATGGCGCAGAACATCGACATCTTTGACTTCTCGCTGAGTGACGATGATATGGCTCAGATTGCCAAGATGAAGCGGCATGACGCTGGTACCAGAGATTTCGGCGACCCACAGTTTGTGAAGTATCTTATTGAGAATTACGGATAATAAAAAAACAACTATGTTAGGAAACTTTTCTTATTACAACCCAACCAAACTGTATTTTGGTGATGAGTCTTTGAACTTCCTCAAGGACGAACTGAAGGGCTACGGCCCAGTGGTGCTGCTCAACTACGGCAGTGGCAGTGTAAAGCGTAACGGCATCTACGACCAGGTGGTGGCTATCCTCAAAGAGGCAGGCAAGACCATCGTTGAGAACCCTGGCGTGATGACCAATCCCACCTTAGAGAAACTGCATGAGGGTGTCAAGATTGCCCGCGAGAACGAGGTGGACTTGATCCTTGCCCTTGGCGGCGGCAGCGTTTGCGACTACTCGAAGGCCGTGGCTGCATCTGTCAATTATGAAGGCGACTACTGGGACAAGTTTTGGCTGAAGCAGGAAAATCCCGCTAAGGACCAGAGACTGCTGCCTGTGGGCTGTATCCTGACGATGGCTGGCACAGGCTCTGAGATGAACGCCGGCACTGTGATTACAGATACAGAGCATACTTTCAAGGTGGGGCATGTGTTCGACAGTCGTCTGATGCCTAAGTTCTCTATCCTCAATCCGAAGTTCACGATGACCGTACCCGAGAACCAGATGAAGGCGGGTATCTACGACATCATGAACCACATCATGGAGCAGTACTTCTCGGACTTCGATGACAACACCAGCGACTACCTCTCTGAAGGACTGATGCGTTCTGTCATCCACAGCAGCCGCATCGCTGTAAAGAATCCTCAGGACTACGAGGCACGCTCGAACATCATGTGGACAGCCACATGGGCACTGAACACCCTTATCGGGCTGGGCAAGCAGCAGGACTGGATGGTTCACATGATTGGTCACAGCGTGGGTGCTTGGACACATGCCCCACACGGCTATGCGCTGGCATCTGTCTCAATGGCCTACTATCGCCGCGCCATGCAGAACGGTCTTTCTAAGTTTGTGCGCTTCGCCAAGAACGTGTGGAATATCCAGAGCAACGGAATGACCGACGAACAGATAGCCGAAGCTGGTCTGCAGGCCCTGAAAGCCTGGATGCAAGAGATAGGTCTGCCCTTGACCATCACTCAACTGGGTGCCACTGAAGATATGATTCCCGGCATCACCGAGGGCACCATCTGCTATCCCGCCGGTTATCTGAATCTGACGAAGTCAGACGTGACAGAGATTCTTAAGGAGAGCATGTAATATGAAACGAATCGTCTATTTATTTGTAGCATTATTGATGATGGCAACAGCAGATGCACAGACGTTGACAGAGCGTCAAAAGGGATTGGCAGCATGTGCCTGCCTCATGGCACAGGGTGATATGAATCGTTTGGAGCCTACCGTGCGTATGGCTCTCAACAAGGGCGTAACCATCAACGAACTGAAGGAGGCCTTCTCGCAACTCTATGCCTATACCGGCTTTCCTCGTTCGCTGAATGCACTTGGCGTGCTGAGTAAGGTTTTGGAAAACAGACAAGCGAACTGGCAGGAAGGCAAGCCTTGGAAACGTCCTGCAGAATGGGACAATGCCAAGAAAGCATACGAACTGGGCATGAAGAACCAGACACAACTCTCAGGAAAGCCCTTTAACTATGAGTTCTGTCCGCAGGACGACTACTATTTGAAGTCCCACCTCTTTGGTGACATCTTCGCTGGCGACCAGCTCTCTGCTGCAGATCGTGAGATAGTAACCGTAGCAGCCCTGAGCGGTCTCGATGGTGTTGCTCCACAACTGGCTGCCCACAAACAGGGCGCCGTGAATATGGGCAACTCAAAGCAACAGGTCGATGAGCTCTGCACTTGGCTCTGCAACGAAGGTTACACCCTGAACACCAAGTGGCCCAAGGGCGAGCCTAATCCTTACGGAAAGTATTTCATTGGTCAGAGCTATCTGGCAGATGTCGGTGGTGGTGTGATGAACGTCACCTTCGAGCCTTGCTGCCGCAATAACTGGCATATTCACCACAAGCAGGTACAAGTGCTCATCTGCGTTGCTGGGCGCGGCTGGTATCAGGAATGGGGCAAAGAGCCGCAAGAGATGACTTCCGGCACCGTCATCGCCATCCCTGCCGAGGTGAAGCACTGGCACGGCGCACAGAAAAACTCGTGGTTCCAGCATCTCACGTATCATAAGGATGTGCAGGATGGAGCATCGAACGAGTGGTTAGAGCCAGTAATAGACGAAATTTACAGTAAACTGCAATAAGCCATGATAAAAGGCAGCAAAAAGATGCTAACGATTATATTGTTTGTAATCTTTCTACTGGCACTGACAACGTGTGTCGTTATCAACCTGCCCCAATTCGGTAAACTGCCAAGTGGGGCAAGACTGGAACGCATAAAGAGGTCACCCCAATGGAAAGAGGGAAAGTTTAACAATGAGCTTGAAACCGTCACCATGACCGGAGACAAGAATCTTTTTCAAGCCATGTGGAGTTTTGTTTTTGACAAAGCTCCCGATGTTGAGCCCAAAGATTCCGTGCCTGTCATAAAGACCGACCTACACAAGTTGGAAAAGGATGAAAAACTCATCGTATGGTTTGGGCATTCATCTTATCTGTTTCAGTTAGCAGGTAAGCGGATATTGGTAGATCCTGTATTTTATGCTGCCGCTCCATTCGGCTTTGCTGGCAAAGCATTCAAGGGAAGTGAAGCCTACCATCCTGAGGATATGCCGGATATTGAAATCACGAAAAAAATGAGAAAAAGAGCCTGTTTCGCAGTCACGACGTTTTTATTGTGACGATGTTCAGCGAATATGGGGGCACGGTTAGCATCACGTGGTCATCAGCTGTCGAGAGTTGTTGCTCTACTGGATGAATGGTTGTGGGCTGCTGGAGCGTATTCTCCTCCATACCGTCGTTGGCTGCCAACCTCACTACTCGGGCTTCGCTTGGCGCAAAGTTCTTCAGACTAATACGAGCTGTGGTGGCAGCATCATCGTTGTTCACCACTTTTACAATAATCTCGCCAGTGGCGTCGTTGATGGTGGCCGATGAGTAGATACCCTTGGTGTGGTCGCGCTTGAGCACAGTATCAAACAGCTGCTCATTGTCGAGCCATACCTTCACACTGTCGCCTGCCACCTGCAGGGTAACATCATACCAGCGTCCTGCCTCAATGCGCCCACGCTTACTGTCGGTCAGCAGTTTGCCGCCATTGCTAATCTGCTCGATGGCATGCTGCGAGTTGGTCCATCCGCCAAGGTTCACCCAACAGTAGTTCTTGTCATCCACATAGTTAAAGATGACGATAAAGCCCTCGGCCCCTTCGTCTTTGCGACAGCGGAACTTACAGGTATAGTGATCGCCGTCTATGACATCCTTCTGAATGCAGCGCGTGGCATCCTTATGTCCAGTCTGGTGCAGCATGCCACCCTCTATCTGCCAGTCGCCATACATGCAGTCCACCTCTTTATCACATTGGAAAGTGGCGCGTGTGTTCCATGTACCATACCCCACTCTACTCTGCTTTGGCGTAATCTGTTTCACCACCTTATCTTTATAAGGATTAGTTTGCTGCACTTTCAGCACCTGCGTGCCCAGATGCTGTGGCATGAGCTGTTGCACGTAGTAGCTCGGAGTGCCCATCGCACGACTGCTGCTGAAGCGTATCATATCCGGGCGCCAACGGGCATCATTCTCGTTGACGAAGATAGGGGCATAAGATGCCAGTTCCACCACGTCGGCATTGTTCTCCATACCCATCATATAGATGGCCTCGCCCAGTGCAGCATTCATATTGCCCAGCGTGCCGTAGCCATTGGTCACGGCATATTCACCCACATACACCTTAGGTCCTTGGCGGTCGTAGCTGTCGTATTTGTGGAAAGCATCTGCAAACCAGTCGGGCGAACGGTAATAATGCTCGTCCAACAAATCCACGGGCAGACTGCTGCCCCATTTCGGATTATCATCGCCCCAAGCCACCACATTGCCTATGATTTTCATATCGGGATATTTGGCCTTGATGGCATTGTAGAACTGTTCGTAACGCTCGTAATAGTGATCGCTCTGCTGCCGCGGATCGGGCTGGTTGTTCTCATTACCCACCTCAAGATATTCTATTCCGAAGGGTTCTGGATGACCGTTTTTGGCACGCATGGCTCCATACTTGGAACTGACGGGACCGTTGGCATACTCCAGCGCATTCAAGCACTCGTCTATCCATGGTTGGATACTATCGTAAGGTGTTTGTCCGCCGTGCCATATCCCCACGTTCACCACGTAGAGCGGTTTGGCCCCCAGATCCTCAGCCAACTGCAGATACTCATGATACCCCAGTCCGTCGGTGGTACGGTAGCCCCAGTTCACATTCCAGTGGCCTTCACGCTCTTCGACAGGACCGATGGTGCGCTGCCAGCGGAAGGCATTGTCGGGACTCTCCTGCCCCTCCACGAAACAACCACCAGGGAATCGCATAAACTTAGGATGCAACTGCCACAGCATGTTGGCCAAATCAGGACGCATACCGTTCTCACGATTGCGGAATGTGGGTGGGAAGAGGCTCACCATATCCAGCTGCACCTGTCCTACACCATCGAACACAAGCGCGAACTGCGCCTGGGCATCATTGTCAAGAACGGTCAGCGTGGCCTCGTATTTTGTCCACCCCCGCTTTTTAGCTGAGGCGAATGCAGCCACCTGCTGCTGAGCGTACACCTGTTTTCCGTCGGCCGAGCGCAGTTCTGCCTTCACGGTGCCCCTATAGGCTGGCGCCTTGGCCCAGAACGACAGACGATAGGTGCGTCCCTGCACGGCGTTAATCCCCCAGTAGCCCTCGTTAATCAGACTTACAGGCGCAGCTGGTGATGCCTTGACATCCAACTGCAGGGCATGGTGCTGGGCACTATTGAGCAGAGGCGTTTTCTTCGAGTCTTGAATGAGACGGGCGGCCAACACAGAAGGCTCTGCAGCCACGGTAGCCCACCCCTGCATGTCGGCAGGAGCACCAAAGCGCGGTCCATCCTCAAACGAGCGGTTTCTGATCAGTTCGGCATAGATGCCTCCATCAGCGGCATGGTTGATATCCTCATAAAAGATTCCATAAAGCATGGGGCTCACCTTAGGGCCTCGCTGCTGTGCATCGATATCAATGGTTATCTGTGCCTGTGCGGTGGCAGCCACAGCAGCCCAGCAGGCCATAAAGAGCGATTTTTTACAGTTCATAATAGTTCCAAAATAGTAACGTTTTAAAAAGATAGTAATAATCATATCGGGTGCAAATATACAAAAGTTTTTGAAGATATTTCCTTCCCAAGCAACTTTTTCTGAATTTCACTTGCATTTTTACGCTATAATTCATTACCTTTGCATCCTCAAAGAATTAATGACACAATAATAATGAAGAAATCAAGATTTTACCTCTTAGGCATTTTCGCCACAGCGTCTATCAGCGTTTGCGCTCAGACCACCAAGCGCGTGTTTGTCTATAGCCCAGGTGAGCACGCCGGCTTGCATGTAGCACAATTCACCCCCAACGGTTGGCAGGAGATGGGTCAGCTGTGCTCGTCCGACTATGGCACATGGGGAGCCGAGAAGCGCATGTACCACCCCTCAGTGGCCCGCGCTGCCGATGGCACCTGGCGCCTGGTGTTTCAGGTCAACGACAGTTCACCACTCTTTGCCGCAGCCTATAGCCGCAACTTGGTAACCTGGCGCCCACAAGACTATCCTGTGATGTCAACGCCACAGTGCCTCAAGCCGGTAGTCTTTGCCAATGACAATGGCACCTTCGACATCTATTATCAGACGAAGACCGGCGACAAGCGCTGGGTATCTGCATCGGGCAACTTCCGTCAATTCAGCAAAGACCAGAAGAGCCTGATCGATCAGGCTGCCTGGACGCGCGACACCGCCACCATAGCAGGCAAGTTGCACGAGGGCAACACCTTCGACATCACAGCGCAGGAGCTCAGCACCATCACTAGTCACTTCCAACAGTTGCAGGCCGACGCACGTCTCAGCAGTGAGCGCATGCACGACGATGCCAAGAATTCCCTGCTGCCCCATCAGCCTGTGACAGCCACACTTCACGTGAGCAACAGCGAGAAGACCATCAGCGACAAACTGATAGGTATCTTCTTCGAAGACATCAGCTATGCTGCCGATGGCGGTCTGTATGCCGAACTGATTCAGAACCGCGACTTCGAATACAACGCAAAAGATCGTCGCGAGTGGAACGCCACCACCGCCTGGCACTCAGCCAGTCCTATCGATATTTCCACCCAGCACCCACTCAGCAGCAACAATCCCCACTATGCTGTGATTGCTGCCGACACACTGTGGAACGAGGGGTGGGATGGCATCGCCGTAGAGGCCGGCCATAAGTACAACTTCTCGATGTATGTTCTGGCCGACGGTCAGAAGCAGAACTTCACGATTCAGCTAATAGGCACCGATGGCACCATACTTGCCAGCAGCAAACTCAAAACCCAGGGCACCGATTGGCAACAGTACACCTGCGTGCTCAGCACCAAGAAGAGCTGCACCAAGGCCCGTCTGGCCATCATTCCGCAGAAGTCCGTCCGTGTGGGACTCGATATGATTTCGCTCTTTCCACAAGAAACATTTATGAACCGTCCTAACGGTCTGCGTCGCGACTTAGCTCAGGTCATCGCCGACCTGAAGCCCAAGTTCGTCCGTTTCCCAGGCGGTTGCATGAGCCATGGTCAGGGCCTCGACAATATCTACCATTGGAACCACACCATAGGTCCACTTCAGGACCGCAAACCCGACTTCAATATCTGGGGCTATCATCAGACACGCGGACTGGGATTCTTCGAGTATTTCCAGTTCTGCGAAGACATCGGTGCCGAGCCACTCCCAGTGCTTGCAGCAGGCGTTCCATGCCAGAACTCAGCCGCCAACGCCCAGGGTATAGGCGGTCAGCAGTGCGGCATCCCTATGGATCAGATGCCAGCTTACATCCAGGAGCTGCTCGACCTGATTGAGTGGGCCAATGGCGATCCCGCCACCTCCAAGTGGGCCAAGCTTCGCGCTGATGCCGGTCACCCCGCCCCATTCAACCTTAAATATATAGGTATAGGCAACGAGGACATCATCGGCACCGTGTTCGAAGAGCGCTACGAGATGATCTGCAAGGCCATCCGTCAGAAATATCCCGAGATTAAGATTTGTGGCACCGTAGGACCTTTCCACGCCCCAAGTGCCGATTACGTCGAAGGATGGGACTTCACCAAGCGCCATCCCGAGCTGCAGTATATGGTTGATGAGCACTACTACGAGTCAACCGGTTGGTTCATGCACCATCGCAACTATTACGACGGTTACGATCGCACCATGCCTAAGGTTTATCTTGGCGAATATGCAGCCTCAACCAATGTCAAGCGTCCCAATATCGAGACCGCACTGGCCGAAGCCCTCTATCTCACCGATGTTGAGCGCAATGGCGACGTGGTAGAGATGACCAGCTACGCCCCGATGCTGGCCAAGGATAAGCACCACAACTGGGATCCCGACATGATCTACTTCTCTAACACCGAAGTCCGCCCCACCCCTGCCTACCATGTTCAGCGCATGTTCTCGGTATATGGTGGCGACAAGTACGTGAGCACCGACATCCAGATTGCCCCCGAACTTAAACATCGCGTAGGCGTCAGTCTGGTTCGCCACAGTGCCACCGGCCGTCGCTATCTCAAGTTGGTAAACGCCCTGCCCGTAGAGCTCACCATCAAAGCCAACGGCCTCACTATCCCAGCCGACAGCAAGACCGAGGAGTTCAGCGGTCAGCCCACCGACCAGACGCTTGAGATGAAGCAAGGAGTAGCAGGCCCCAACGCCCTCACGCTACCCCCTTACACTTTCCGTGTGATAGAGTTATAAAAACAAGTTTATATAAAAGTTAGGCAATAATATAGCAGTTGGCACAGATGATTTATAAAATGCAATTTAAAAGATATATTCTGATTCATCTGTCTGTGACATATCAGCTTCCGTACGCTCGGCTCTGCCGCTCCGCTGGTGGCTACCATGAGCATTGAGCCATTGGCTCCGACAGTCTCATAGTCGATGTCAATGCCTACGATGGCATTCTTGCGTCCCGTTGGTAGCGGCGAGCAGAGCTCGAGCGGCACTCAGATTTCAATAGTTTCTCCTTCCCTGTTGATTTCCCAGAAAGTGATGTCCTTTTCGTCAGTAAATTCCTTCATGCGCCATGAAGATTCGAAGCCTGTAGTGAAGTGCATAGGAACGAACAGTCCGACCTTGAACCGCTCGATGAATTGCCGGCCACCAAGGGTATAGCCGTTACCGACACGTCCATCTATGGGAAACATCACCACATCGAAACTGTCGGCAACCTTGCGGATGTCCTTCAGCTCGCCAAGGAATTGCTTCTCGTGAGCTATCGGGTTAAACACCTCCTCCATCTCAAAGCTGTATCGCTGCTGATCAGGATTGTCGTCTGACAGAAACTTGGCATACCAGTTGTTCAGGTCACCCGCATGAAAGATACGTTTGACCTTTGGTCGAGCCTGCTTACGCTCGGCAGACTCCAAGCAAGCTTGGCTCTGCTCTCGCTTATTCGCAGCCTTGTCCTCAGTTTCAACAATCCACGATACGCCGCTGTCTGTGCTGCCTAACGCCCATACGGATATGGTATCGTCAGACCACATACCACCTTTTGCCAACCATACGTCAGCATCCTCCTTGCTGGCTCTCCGATGTTTGTAGATGTCCTTGGAGAGAATGTAGGTGATACCTTCACGCAGCTTCTTCCACTCAAAGATATCCTTCGTAAAGTGGTCTTCGTGGAAGTGGCTGGAGAAGACATACATGGGCTTCTCGCTCCTTAGCACACCATCCATCACACCACTGGGATCCATCCAGTAGTCGAATACTAGGATGGACTGCTCCGTTTCAAGCACAAAGCCGCTATGGAAGATGTAGGTCAGCGTCATGGAATCTCTATTTCTCGCTTATCATATACATGAGTGCAATCTGAGCCAACAGAATCAGAGGTAGGCCATACTTGAACTTTAAATGCATCGTCTTGTGGCGCCATACTTGCATGCCAAGCAAAGCTCCGATAGTGCCTCCGATGACTGCAAGCATCAGCAACGTTGCTTCCGAAATGCGCCAGCTACCTTGCTTGGCCTTCCACTTATCAATGCCATAGACCAGGAAGGTCACGACATTGATGACTATCAGATAATATAACAGAGCATTTGCCATCACTTTTTTTCTTTTGTAAATGCGTAAACTGCAAGTGTTGGAAGAAGAACCAATAGCAGCAATGCAACCTCTAACAATGCGTACGACCCGAAATAGTCAACCAAAGTTTGGAATTTCAGGACTCCATCCACAAGAAAGACCAGAAAGGCAAACCAGCAGAGAAAGAATATTGCCGAATACTTGATTTTTCGTTTCTTCAGTTTCATCATTCGATAGTTTAATACCACTTATATCCGTGTTCCTTACAATAATTCGAAAGCCATCTCCAGATTGACCTTTACGCCTGTGCCACGCTCATAGCAGACCCCAAGGTTGTTCATTGCCTTGGTGTCACCCTCGTAAGCCTTCTCACGATACGAGTCTGCCTTGTTTCGTTCTTTTGGCATGGCTATTCTCCTAAATAATGTTGCAAAATTAGTCAATTCTGATAAATTCTGAGGATTAATGAGTAATTTTGTGGCTGTTTTTGAGAATAATTAAGGTATGTCGGAGCAGCAGCGGACATATATTGCCATCGATCTGAAGTCGTTTTACGCTTCAGTGGAGTGTGTGGACAGAGGGTTTGACCCGCTGACCACCAATCTCGTGGTAGCAGATGTAAGCCGGACGGAGAAAACCATCTGCCTGGCTGTTTCTCCTTCGCTCAAAGCTTATGGCATCGGAGGACGTGCGCGACTGTTCGAGGTGGTTCAGAGAGTGCGCGAGGTGAACAACGAGCGCAAGAGATCTGCCGGGTGGAGGATGACAGGCAAATCCTACAATGGCCCGGAACTGAAAGCCAATCCAAGTCTCGAACTCGACTATATCGCTGCACCGCCACGTATGGCTCACTATATGGAAGTGAGCACCAAGGTCTATGAGACCTACTTGAAATACATTGCTCCAGAGGATATTCATGTCTATAGCATCGACGAGGTGTTTATGGATGTGACAGCCTATCTGAGAACCTATAAGTTGTCGGCGCATGAACTAGCCATGAAGATGATCCGCGACGTGCTGGCCACTACGGGCATCACAGCTACGGCTGGCATCGGCACAAACATGTATCTGGCAAAGGTGGCAATGGACATTGTAGCCAAGAAAGCACCTGCCGACAAAGACGGAGTGCGTATCGCAGAACTAGATGAAATGTCGTATCGACGTGAGTTGTGGGACTACCAGCCTATCACGAAGTTCTGGCGTGTAGGCAGAGGCATAGCAGAGAAACTGGCTGTCTATGGTATTGACACGATGGGTAAGTTGGCCAGGATGTCTGTACAGAACGAAGGATTGCTTTACCGGCTCTTTGGCGTGAATGCCGAACTGCTGATAGACCATGCTTGGGGATGGGAACCGTGTACGATGGAGTCTGTAAAGGCATATCGTCCTGAGACCAACTCCTTCAGTAGCGGACAGGTGCTGCAGGAGCCTTACACATTCAAGAAAGCCCGTGTGGTGATACAGGAAATGGCAGAAGGAATGGCACTCGATCTCGTATCGAAGCGCCTGATGACTGACCAGCTGGTGCTGACCGTAGGTTATGATGCAGAATGTCTGACACGACCAGAAATTCGTGAGAAATATGACGGTGAGATTACTGCCAATTATTACGGGAAGGATGTGCCAAAACATGCTCACGGCACGTTCAATTTCGAGAAACCCACATCATCCTCGCGCCTTATCATGGAAGGTGCTTCAGAGTTGTTTGACAGCCATGTGAATCCAGATTTGCTGATTCGCAGGCTGAACCTGACAACGAACCATGTGGTATCGGAGGCATCGGTATTTGCACAGGCCAATGCTCCCCAGCAACTTGATCTCTTCACTGATTACGAAGCATTAGAGAAACAGCGTCAGGAGGAGCAAGCAAAGCTGGACAAAGAACGCCGAATGCAGGAAGCACAGTTGAAAATCAAACAGCGTTTCGGCAAGAATGCCATCCTTAGAGGTCTGAACTTTGAGGAAGGTGCCACGGCCAAGGAACGCAACGAGCAAATAGGAGGACACAAGGCATGACCCACGACTACGACGATATCATCAATCTGCCTCACTATGAGCCAAAGCATCACCCGAGGATGTCAATGTGGAACCGTGCAGCCCAGTTTGCTCCCTTTGCCGCATTGACAGGCTATGATGCTGCAATTCGAGAGTCTGGGCGCTTTACAGATGACTGGGTAGGTTTGAGTGAATCCGGCAATGAGGAAATGAATCGAAAAATGGAATTAATTGTTTCCATATTGCCAGAGCATCCATCTGTGACCATCGAGTATTTCGTGCCAGACGAACATAAGGCAGGAGGTTCCTATCAGTCTTATACCGGTAATGTGAAACGCATCGACGAGTATGAAAAGTGCATCGAGTTTACTGATGGGAAGAAAGTCCCACTTGATGTCATAAGAGAGATAAAGATTGAGTGATCGACAGTCTGACGTATGGCTGTGATTCGTACTTTGTTCATTCCATTCGTCCCCATTTCATTTCTTCACCCTGCTTGTCATACTGTTTACGCTTACCAGTAGGAGGTGCTGTAAGAGTTATCTTAACTACTGCCGTTCTTTCTAAACTACGCTGGATTGCATCATCAAAGGCATCCATATGTTTGGGGAGAAAACGCAGACATATTGCCCTCAGAGCCTCTATCTTCTCTTCTCTATCTGATACGATTTCTGCATTTCCAACTGCCATCGCTGATTTATATTGGAGTGAAAAACTTCCGTCCTTTGGGCCAACGGTAGGAGTGCATCTGGTGACTGCCGACAATGCAACAATCGGGTTAGCTGTTATACAGTCCAGTTTTTCTCCTTCCATAGCACAATGGAAGTAGAAAGTCTTATCGTCTGTACGTACCAATGACAAGGGTACACCATAAGGGCTACCATCTGGCCGTGTAAAACTGACGGTGACATACGGAGCCTTATCCAGCACCTCAAAAGCGAAGGTGGCATCCATTTCTCTGCTTGATTTCCTCATATTCGTTTATTTTATCGGGTCTGAACAATAATCTCTACGGCCACAGTCCTTGCAGCATTTATGCTTGAGCTTGCGAACTTCCTTGTAGTGGCTCTCGTCTGCTATGTACTTGATGAAGCTCATTTCCGCCCGGCTTTGCCGCTTGGCTCGTCCAAGAACTGTTTGCCGTCAGAGAAAGCATTACCAACAGTCTTTCCCAACTGTATGTAAGTATGATGTACCGGGTCGAATGTGATAAGTTCCATTTTCTCTACATCTGGTTTCCCATCTTCTGCCAGATACCTTTCATCGCAGAGAATGTTCACGATTTCAGCTATGAGGTAGTAGCCTGTCTCACTCTCGTCAATTTTCTGCTTTACACGGCATTCAAGCGTCATAGGGAACTCCTTGAATACAGGGGCATTCACATTGGGAGCCTTCTCGATAGTCCAACCTGTTTTCTGCATCTTGTCAGGGGTGTTCCTGCCACTAGCGATGCCCACATAGTCGGACGCTACTAAAGTGTCAGCTGTTGCGAATGTAAGAGTAAACTCAGGATTAACGGCAAGGTTGTCCGTCGTCTGATGTGAACCAAGTGAGATCATAATCTCATGCATATCCCACTGACCTCCCCAAGCGGCATTCATAGCGTTGGGTTTACCTTCTTTGTCGTAAGTGCCGATAATCAGCACTGGTTGTGGCAGTAGCCACGCTGTTGACTTAAAACTCTTCATATTATTTGTTTTATAATACTCTTTTGCCCTAAATTCATTTAAATATGGTGGCAAAGATGGTGCAAATCGAATGCAGAAAGCTTGCTTTTTGCTGAGATGCAGCCCATTTTCGCCGCTCGAACTTGTTCGCTTTTCATAAAAAAAAGAACTTTTGTTGCAAAATTACCAATAATCAGCGTAAAATCGCTATCTTTGCCATCAGTTTTAACAAAAGTTGAATCTCGGCACATGGCAGGGCATCTACTTCTGCGAGCATCGCAATTTCTTGTATCTCTCACCGACGAAACCAGTTCCTATTTCGCCTGAAATGAGATCGAAATGTTGGAATACCGGCGGTGTTGGAGACAGGTCGTAATAGTCCATCTCTGCTATTGGCAGACAGAAATATTCCATCTGGTCATAGCTCGTATAAAGACGAGACAGCACGGGATTATTGTCATATATCCATCGCTTCACATCATCCTCGACGTTGAAGTTCACCATACCAGAACATCTAACGGAAATATTATCTGCGTAGGCCAGTATCTCAACATTGGGATTCTGGCGTAACTCCCGATAGACAGTCTTCTTAGCAGAAGTGGCGAAGTAGAGCACATGCCCTTCCTGCTTCATAATCTGGAAGATGCGCAACTTAGGCAAATTGCCCTCGCTGGTAGCGAAGGCAATCTCTTTGTGGTCTTTCAGAAACTGAATTGCTTTGTCGAACATCTCGCTTACCATTTCAGTTCTTCCTGCAGAATTACACCATCAGTCATGGGACTGTCAGCCTCGGTGAAGGCATTGGCCTTGTACTGGATGCAGAGCATAGTCAGGTTCTCGCTGCCCGTGTTCTTCAGCGCACGCTTGCCATCGGGAGCGACACGGATGATGGTGCCCTCGCTGACGGGGAATACCTCACCATCCACCTGATACTGGCCTTCACCCTTCAGGATAATGTAAAGTTCCTCGTGAGTCTTGTGGGTGTGCAGGAAACCGCTGTCCTGACCAGGAACGAGTGTCTGGAAACTCAGTTCGCTGCCAGTTGCACCTACGGCCTGACCTGCAAATACTTTGCCCTGAATGGTTACGTTCGGTCCCATGGGGAGCACGTGCTCGATAATCTCACTCATCTTACCTACGCTTACTGCGCTGAAGTTCTTTCCACTCTTAATTGTTTCAATCTGTTTCATAATTCTTATTCGTTTAAAATGTTATTTGTTCGTTTTGACGCTGCAAAGGTACAGCGAAAAAATCATTCCCACAAGAAGGCACTTTTTGGTGAGATAGTTACCAAAAAGTAGGAATTGTGATGTTATCGGGCTTCTGCGAAAGTGGCGTTAACTTAGATTAACTAAGTATAATGATGTTACTTGGTAACTTTTTGCTACCTTTGCTGAGTAAACTCAGCGAGAACAGGCTGCACCTCAGCAATTCGAGCGAGCTCGATTGCATTCGGTTTGCACTGTCCTTGCGGCAAAATCAATAGTTATGGCAGATATCAAAGCTGAATATTTAGCCTGTCCTATCAGGCAAGTAGTGAGTCGTTTCGGTGACAAGTGGTCTATGCTGGTGCTCTATATGCTTCACACCAGCGAAAGGCAACGGGTAGGCGACCAAGGGTCGGGAATGACGGGTATATTGCGCTTTAATGAGATCCGTCGTCTGATGACGGACTGTTCCCAGAAGATGCTCTCGCAGACGCTGAAGAATCTGGAGCAGAGCCACCTGGTACATCGTGAGGTCTATCCGGAGGTCCCTCCCCGAGTGGAGTATTCCCTGACAGAGACAGGCAAATCGCTGATGCCAGCGCTCACGGCTCTGATAGCTTGGGGCAAGGAACATTTCAATGAAGTGGTAACCGATTGAAGGAATCCGTGCCAGAATGACAATCGCTGAAGTCAAACTGGCACGGATTTAAACTCGCTAAACTATGCTGACAATCCATTAAACTCAGTTAAGCATTCTTATGTTTCCTCGCCAGATATTCTATTGCCAATACAGGCCATAGAGGCACTTTGCGTATGTTTGTTCTGACAGCGGGAATATCACACAACAGGAAGACAGACGCCAGAAGCAGGGCAAACCAGATGACGTAAGCATACACCTGTTTAATAGCTACGAGCATCATAGAATGCAAATAACTATTGCCCATGAACGCCCCGAAATCAAATTGTGAGAGGTCGAGGTTTGTGAGTGTCAGCTGACGACCATAGTTCATCATGTCCTCATTCAGGAAATGCGAGAAAATGGTGGTATAGAAACCATAACCCATAGCACCCCCAAGATACATGTGCGGGATGTTGAACACGAACAGTCCCATAAAGAACATCTCAAGACTGGGTACCGACTCGTCCAAAGCCCACATCAGGGTTGGTGCAAGAACGCCATAACCAAAGCCGCGGAGCATGATTGACAGTTGGTATTGCTCGATGTTCACCGCCATACTTACCGTGGAATACATCAGCAAGGCGTAAGCGCTGATGGACAGAAAAGCGATGCCTATCAGTTTCCATACCTTCCACTTCTGAACCTTTAGCCAGTAGAGGTCGAACGCTATACCCAGGAACATGCCTGGCAATGCCCACATATATTGACTCTCCTTGGTGAGTTCTTCCAATCCAACGACCTCTGTGTAGAGTATCTCCTCCAGTGTATGCTCGGCACCGAAAGCCAGTTCTGCCAATATGGTGACGATGAGTATGGGTACCACGTTGCGGCATTTCAACAGTCGCAGCTCGACGTATGGATAGCGATTGTGAATCAGTCGGTAGAGGGTGAGTCCTGCAAAGATGAGTGCAAAAGCTCCCACCATTCTGATATGCCGGTTTGCGAACCACCTGTAGTGATCGCCATAGACAAAGATGTACGAGAACAGAAGCATTGTGACGCAGATGAGTAAAGCGCCCTGCCAGTCGGTCCCCTTCAGCGAGAACCTGTTGGGCATAGGACAGAACGGACGACACAGCACTATCTGTGACAGCAACACAAACGACATGGTGCCCACAGTAAAAGCGTGCATCATCTGCCATGTAAAATGATGCCCCATCCAAGCAGCAAGCCAGCCACCGCCTTCAATGGCTGTGAGAAGTATGATGTGGAGCACAGGGAAGAATACGGCGAAGTCGCGCCTTGGCGTAATCCACAACTGGATGTTGCTCATACACTCGAATGTTCCTTGAATCTTGGCAATTCCTGCAATGAAGCATGTCACAACGAGTACAGGCATCGACTGACTATGCATCGTGATAACGTTGCAGATGCCCATCACGATGGCCGAAGTACATAGCAACTGCTGATTGGTGAAGCGAAACTTCATCCTGAACAACATAGGGAACCACATAGCCATGCCCGCAAGCGTGGCATAGAGCAGGAACATCACATCCTCTATCATGAAGTTGGTGGTGCCACGAATCTCGTCGAGAGCACCCAGATATATACCTCCCGAGAATTGGAAGCACAGAGCCGTAAGGACGTAAATCCAAGGCTGCAACTTGCGAGGCACCCACCCTTTCATCATCGGCATAGCGAAACCCATGCCTGCTGGTGGCGGTGGTGCTTTCATCAAAAACTCAGTCAGCTTTCCCATTACTCCTCGACCTTACAAACCACGTTATAACCACCGTGCAGCTTCTGCAGTTCATCGTTGACATCAATCTTCACACGCACCGTCACACGCTGCTCCACCTTGACGAAATTGCCGGTGGCATTGTCGATAGGCACCAGCGAGAACGCACTGCCTGTGGCATCGCTGATACGCTCAACCACACCTGTATATTCCACATCGGGAACAGCATCGGCAGTAAAACTTACTTTATTGCCAACCTTGATATTGGGCATTTGCGACTCCTGATAGTTGGCCTCCACCCATTTCTCATGTTTGTCAACGATGCTCACCATTGTCTGACCGGGATTAACCAGCTGCCCCACATGAATATCCTTGCTACCCACCACACCATCGCAAGTGGCAATGATGTAGCAATACGAGAGGTTCAGGCGGGCAATCTCCACCTGGGCACGTGCCAGCTCGATGGCTGCCTCGGAGGCCGAGAGATGATGTCCTTGCTCTGCCACAACGGCCGTCTGTGTGTTGCGCGAACGAAGTGCCTGCTCATATCCGGCCTTGGCGCTCAGATACCCCGTGTGGACATTGTCATACTGCTGCTGTGTAACGGCATCCTGTTCCAGAAGTTTCTGAAAACGCGCATCCTCTCTCTTTGCATTCTCCATCTGCACACGAGCAGCTTCAATGCCTGCTTCGGTCACGCCGATACTGGTCTTAGTGGTATGGATACTGCTTGCTGTACCCTGCGAACCGCGCTCAGCACGGGTCAAATCGGCTTCTGCCTGAGCCAGACGAAGCCGGAACTCGGCATCCTCAATGACAACAAGCGTATCGCCCTTCTTCACCTCCTGAAATTCAGTAAAGCGCACCTCGCGTATAAAGCCCTGCACGCGGCAATTCTGGGGTACGATATTCTGGCACACACGGGCATTATCCGTCACCTCGCCACCACCGAAATGCATAAACTGACTGGCAGCATAAACAGCGCCGCCTACGATACAAAGTATCACAATCGCATTATAAATATAAGTCGTAATCTTATTCTTTTCCATTTTTATAGTGTATTTGTTATATATTTAAGTTTAAAATAATTGTAAAGCATGTTGATGCGGGCATTAACCAAAGCCATATCGGCAGAAAGTTTCATGTTCGAGGCATCAAGCATGTCGGTGAGCAAGGCCAGGTCGTTGTCGTAACGATTCCTCACCACGGTGTAGTTCTGATTGGCCAGTTCAACCTGTTTCTCCTGTGTGCTCACCTCTACTGAACTGGTCAGCAGATTGGTATAGCAGGCCTGTACACCATTCTCTACGCCTTCACGAGCCAACTGCACTCGTTCATCTGCTTGAATGTTTTCATGCTTCGCCTTACGGATAGCATGCTTGTTCTTCCAGAGACTTGACAGATTGTATTTCACACCAATGCCAACAAACCACACGTTGACATTGGCATTCTTTGGAATCAGGTCGGAGGTGTATGGACCAGCCAGGTTGTTCTCGGCAACCACAGCCACCGATGGCAGTGAAGCCGCACGCGTGTTTCTGATTTTCTGTTCCGACAACTCTGTGGCCAGCGAAGCCTGACGAATGCCAAAGTTGTTTTCAGCTGCAGTCTGTTGCCACTCGCCTTCAGAGGTGAGTGTTTTGAGTGCCCTACTCTCCTGCTCTAACGACTGCGTATCCACATCGAAATCCTCACCCTCAGGCAGATGGATGGCTGTGCTTATCTGATGACGGATAATCTTCTGTGCATCATCAAGCTGTGTCTTTGTAAGCAGAAGACTTTGCAGTTGCAGTTCGTATCGTGTGATGTCGTTCTTCAACACCGTTCCCTGTTCGCGGCGCGCCTTCATCTGTTCTATGACCTTCTCTGTCAGTTCTATGTTTTTCGCTATCACCTGCAGTTGGTTCTGCAGTTTGTAGAGGTCAAGATAATAACCGGTAAGCAAGAAGCGCACCTCCTGGCGATTCTTCTCCACATCAAGCTCAGCCAACTGGCGTCCCAGCTTTGCCATTTCAATGCCTGAGCTGATGGCCCCACCAGTATAGATCACCTGACTTGCCTGAGCGGTGAAGCTGTTGCCCCAATGTGGTGTGGGCTGTTTGCCATTCTGCACCTGCTGAGGCCCCAATCCCGGAACAATATACTCCGTGGTGCCACTGGTAGAGAAACCTCTTGACATCAGGAATGCATTGCCCGTGTAAGAGCCTTGCACACCGAATTCAACACTTGGCAGCATGGCAGATTTAGCCGATGCCACCCCTTCTTCTGCAGCCTTCAATGCCGCTTCGCTCACCTTAATGCGCTGATTCTGACGGTCAGCCAGGTCAAAAAGCGACTGAAGACTCATCTTGTGCTGTGCATACGTAGGTACACAGCAACCTGCTCCGACGATCATCGAGACTGTCAGAGCACAAAAATACTTGCGACTACTCATTAAAAAGAATTTTTTTCTCTTATAATTCATTACTCGTACTAAAATATTCCTTCCCTCGGAAATACGAATAATGAACCTTCATGGTTCGGACAAACCTCCCGTTTGCCACAATGCGCTACAAACCTCTCGGATTAGGGAACAAATCCAGAGAAGAATTTCGAGCACTATTAATTACGAAATCCTAAAAACGGCTGCAAAGGTACAAAAAAAACATTAAACACAATACACTTTTCATCTTAAAAAATCGAAAAAGTGATGCTCTGTAGCGTTCGCGAAATCAACTTTTTTTATTCATCGGGCCAGGGGGCGAAGGGGAGTTCTAGCTCTATCCATTGGGGACCTTTTTGTGGTGTTGAAGTGACCAGATTGGACACTCCCAAGCCTAACAAACGGATGGGATGCGAGTGAAACTCTACTCCTTGCATCAGTTGTTTGGCCAATGGCAGAATATCATCTTTTGTGCAAAGAACATGATCCACAGTCATGCTGCGGGTGATTTGTTTAAAATCCAGGAATTTAACCTTAAGCGTCAACGTACGCCCCTCAAAATCGTTCTTTTCGATACGGCGCACCAGCTCCATCACCGTTTGATATAGGTGGATGGTAACAGCAGCATTCTCGCTGATGTCCGTCTCAAAAGTCTGTTCGCAGCTCACACTTTTCCGCTCCCACTCACTGATTACAGGACGGGTATCAATACCTCGCGCAAAGTCGTAAAACACCTGCCCCATCTTACCAAAGTCCTGAGTCAATCGTGCCAGCGACGTGTTCCTCAGATCCATACCCGTAAAAATGCCCATACGGTGCATCTTCTCAGCCGTTTTCTGACCTACACCCCAAATCTTCTCCACCTTCAGCTGGGCAATAAAGTCGAGCGCCCTGTCGGGGTGAATCACCGTCAGTCCATCAGGTTTGCGCCAGTCAGAGGCAATCTTAGCCAGAAACTTACAGTAGCTTACACCTGCCGAAGCCGTCAGTCCGGTAGTCTCACGTATGCGCTGCTTTATTTCGCGTGCGATATCCACACCCAGTTCTATCCCCCGCTTATTCTCCGTTACATCCAGAAAAGCCTCGTCCAGCGATATCGGCTCAATCAGGTCGGTATAATCGTGAAATATCTCGTGTAGCTGCATCGACACCTCTTTATAACGCTGATAATGCGGCTCAACGATGATTAGTTGCGGACACAGACGCTTAGCCAACTGTATAGATTGCGCCGAATGCACCCCGAACCGTCGGGCCTCATAGCTTGCAGTCGACACCACGCCACGTTCGGCATCGTGCCCCACCGCTATCGGCTTGCCCTTCAGTTCCGGATTATCGCGCTGCTCTACAGCCGCGAAAAACTGGTCCATATCCACATGAATAATCTTCATTCCTACTCAGTTACCGTTGAATCTGTATCAACATTCTTAATCAGCTCGCTCACCATGCTACCTACGGCAAACACGATTACAAACATAATAAATGCACCTTCCATAACAATAATCATTTTTTAGTTCGACAATCAAGTTATCGGGTGCAAAATAAACCGGATGGTGTCCCAAAAGTTGGGACACCTCTCTGAATTTTAATATCTTTTAAGCGTTTCCTCTATCATTTTACGTATTTTCACACGAATTTCCTGTGGTTCCAGCACTTCTATGCCATCGCTGTGGCGCAGCAACTCGCCCAAAAAGTCGGATGTTGGTCGGATATCGAACGCAAAATCCGTATAATCGGGTGTCGATTCCAACTCTCGCTGCGAGTGGTGCAAGGGCAACGTGCGCAGATAGTTCGGCATCCACTTATGGGCTCGCACCACCACGTGTGCCATTGGCGTATTATCCGTCAGCACACCATAATATTCAGCAAAATACTCCTGCGGCGAGAAATTGGCGGGCATCTCAAAAGTCTCGTCGGTTATTTCCATCATCGTCATGCGATCCAGGGCGTATATACGCATCTGCTCCTCATCGTTAAGTGCCAACAAGTACCAGCGCTGGTGAAACAACTTCAAGGCATAGGGACAAACCAGCTTCTCGTACCCCTCAGCCTCAAACTTCTTATAGCCCATACGCAGGCGACGATTCGTGTGGATGGCTCGGATAATCACGTCGAGATATTCCTCGCCAGCAGGTGCATTTTCAAGCACCAATCTATCCTTCACAGCAGCGCTATCAGCCAGCACGCCATGCACAGTAAGCGTGGAGAACAGCCAACTTTCTACAGCACCATCGCTCAGAGCCTCCATGTTACTGATGTAGTACTTATACGTTTTCGGCTCGCAATCGATAATGATGCCAAACATAGCCAGGATGGAGTCGCGATGGCGGTTAAACGTCGAACGCTGCAACGGGTTGCCGTCGATTACGCCATCATCCATCCACTTCAGGTTCAGTTCGCCCAGGGTCAACTTATGATAGGCCCTAAGCGTATTAATAATCCAGATGTACTGGTAAAATATCTGAGCTGGTTTCATGCCTGCAAAGATACGAAAAAGTCGAGAGCAGAACAAAAGATTTTCAATCTTTTTTATGCCGAGCGTGAGTATCTTCGCGATTTCTATCGCAAAGATACGAAAAAAGCCGAAAGCAAAAAAACTTTCGGCTCTATTTTTTAAGCATTTATGAATAACACTGGTCATGAAATAAAAAAGGCTCACCCTGAGCGCGCTGTTCTATGGGAAGCGGGGTGAGCTTGTTGAATTGATGACTACCGAAAGAGAGTGGCGCCGGCACCCTGTTTGACCATTGTGGGAACTTGACTGGCGGGCACTGCCGAATACTGATAAGGCACCGAAACAGTAGCGCCAACAGAGGATGGGACGCTGGTTGCTTCGGCTATATAGTTATCAGCCGCCCAAGTTACAGCCACAGCATCGTTCTGACTGTAATATTTGGCAACGCCCTTGTCGAAATAGTTACCCTCTATCAGGAATTCCGAGTTCTTACGTGGATTGATGCCATTATAGGCCGTGGTGCTGCTAAAATAATTATTCAGCATGTGAATCTTACCAACACGGGCCATAGGCATACGTCCTTGACAACCCACACCCCACCAGTTGAAGGCGAAAGTGGTGTTCAGGAAACCTGTTGCTTCGTTGTCGTTGCTACCAATGAGATTGGAGTTCTGGTGCATATACGAACGATTGGTATAACTGAAGGTGCACCAACTAACAGTATGGAAGTCGGACGACTTCGTGATATCAAAGTTATCGTCTAATCCATCAGTAAACTCACAATGATCTACCCAACAATTCTTAGTGCCTGTGCATGAAAGAAGGTCGGTGCCGCCAACATCAACAGCCCCAGGGCCAACGAATTTCAGATTGCGGATAATGATGTTCTGGCAGTTATTAAGGGTGAAAATACCAGCCTGACGATAGTTTTCGCTTTTATCGCCTGTCATCTCAATCAGTATCTTACGTGTGTTGTATTCAGCCTGCTCTTTTACCTCAGTGCCGTTTACTAACACTCCTCCCCCATCGCTGGTACTCATGCTGGGCACACCAGCATCGTTCAGGGCTTTTTTCATTTCATCGGTCAAATCCCACTGGGTGCAGAGACGGGCATTGTTGATGCCAAGCAGCGTCTTGCCCGAAACGGTTACTTTGATAGTAGATGACACGATAAAGTCGCCATTCGAGCCATCGAAGATAATCACTTTGTTCTTACTGTTCTTGATGGCACTTTCGATAGCAGCTTTCATGTCCCGACCATCAGATGTCAATACTACCACACCTGTAGCACTTTCTGGTACAGGGTAGGAATAATAGCCGCCGCCCGTGATATGATAGGTTTGGGTAGCGTCGGTACGTGAAGACAGGGCGCAAAAGCCAAAGGGCAGATCCTGTTGGTTCTGTTCTTCATTCTCAGTAGGTTCGTCGATGGTGCTGTCGGAAACGTTACCAGAAGCCGACGAACAGGCAATCAATACATTTGCTGCCATGCAGCAGATTAGCATCATTAATAGTTTATTTCTCATTGTTTTAATATTATTACATCACGCTATCCATCAGGTAAACGATGGCACAACAAATGGCAGCCACGGGAAAGAGTCCCAAACGGCGCCATGCTGCGATAATGCCTACAAGGAGGGCCACAATACCTGAGAGAGGCGAGATGGTGGTTTGTATCATACTGGGGAAGGTCATGACGGCCAGCGTGACATAAGGTACATAATACAGGAAACTGCGCACAAAGCGGTTGTTTATTTCGCCTTTGATGAGCAACATGGGCACCACACGGATCAGGTTGGTGGTGATGATGGCCAGCAGGATGCAGATAATGATACTACGATTATCCATAAGCCTCCTCCTTGACATCAACAGGTTTCAACCAGGCTGCAACAGCCGAGATAAGGATGGTGAGCACGATGGTGCGGGTGCCACTACTCCAGCCACTCACTACAGGAGCTACAGCGCAGAGACCACTGAGCACAAAACTGGCCACCACTGCATACAGCACATTACGATCGGCACGCGCAGGGGGCATGATAATGGCCAGGAACATGCCGTAAAGGGCCACACTCAAAGCGGCTACGATGTTAGCAGGCAGCATGCCGCCAGCCACAATGCCAGCCGCACAGCCCGACGCCCAGAACAGCGTAGAGATAAGGGCTGCGGAATAGGTATAAGCGGGCGGGCAGTAAGGTTGACGGGCGATGGAGATGCCGAAAATCTCGTCGGTTACGCAGCTGGCCATCAGCACACGATGCAACCACGAGGTGCCAGGGGCGATTTTCTGTGAGAGTGCGGCACTCATCAACATATATCGCAGATTAACCACCAAACACATGGCTACAATCTCAGCATAGGCGGCCTGGGCAGCCACCAACGTATAAACACCATACTCGCCAGCAGAGGCACGGGTAAAGAAACTACTAACAAAACCGATAACAGCCGACAAGCCTGCCTGCTTGGCAATGATGCCCAGCGAGAAAGCAACGGCAAAATAGCCTAAGGCTATGGGGATACCGTCGCGAAAGCCTTGCATGATTTCTTTACGACGCATAACAGTTTCGGGGTGCAAAAATACGCTTTTAGATTTAAACCACCAAACAAAATGATGATAATAGTGCGCCAAAAGCCAAATTTTTAGTAACTTTGCACCCAAAATTTGAGCATATGAAAGTTAAGATTGAAACTACATTGGGCGATATCATCGTTCGCCTGTACGACGAGACTCCTATCCACCGCGACAACTTTGTAAAACTGGTAAAAGAGGGGTATTATGATGGCACCTTGTTCCATCGTGTGATTAAGGACTTTATGATTCAGGGTGGCGATCCCGACTCGAAGGGAGCGCCCGCCGGCAAGATGCTGGGCGTGGGCGGTCCTGACTACACACTGGAGGCAGAGATTAAGGACAACCTGTACCATAAGCGTGGTGCGCTGGCTGCAGCACGTCAGGGCGACGAGGTTAACCCCGAGCGCCGTAGCAGCGGCTCGCAGTTCTACATTGTATGGGGACAGGTGTATAAGGAGAATCAGCTGAACCAGCTGGGTAAGCAGATACGTATGCAGAAGGTGCAGGATGCGTTTAACGACCTGGCCAAAGCCCGTCGCGAAGAAATTATGCAGATGCGCCGCGAGCGCAACCGTGCAGGATTGCAGGAGCTGCAGGACCAGCTGATAGCCGAAGCTGAGAACAAGGTTGGCAAGCAGGGACTGACCGACCAGCAGATGCAGCTGTACTCTACCGTAGGCGGTACACCCCATCTTGACGGACAGTACACCGTGTTTGGCGAGGTTGAGGAAGGATTAAACGTGGTAGAGCAGATTCAGAACACAGCTACAGGCCGTGCCGATCGCCCTACCAACGATATTGATATGCGTATGACCATCATCGATTGATGATGGCCGTACGCCTTAAAAAACTAATCTTTCAGTGAATAAGTGATCGTAGTTACCACGCGCAGTTTCTTGATGTAAGGCGTGTTCTGATCGCGATCCTCGATCTCAAACTGACCCTGTCCGGCTGTTTGAATCTGTCCCAACTCGCTATTGCTGGCCTCGGCAAACTGTACGGCGGTTTTCTGCGCATTCTTAATGGCTTCGGCCATCATCTCGGGCTTCATCTGCTGGAACGAGGCATACTCGTACTGCGGATTGCTGTTCTCGATAGCCACACCCTGCTTCAGTAGTTCGGCCTGCTTAAAGATGGCCTTATTAACCTCGGTTACCTTGTTGGTGGCCACCGTAATGGTGGTGTTAACAATGTAGCGGAAGTTCTTCTGGTTGTCGCCCCACTCGCGTGCCTCCAGGTCGCTGATGGTAGGCGGATTAACCGTTATCTCCTTCTCTTCGAGTCCGTTCTGGGTCAGGAACTTCTTAATCTTGTTGGTTTGCAGGTTAATGTTCTCGTACAGCAGGGGCAGGTCGTTACCAGTAACCTTGGTGCCAATGCTCCATGTAACCTTATCGGCAGGCACCTCGCGCTCGGCTAGGCCCTTAACCGTTACCTTACGATCCTTGTTGGCAAAGTTATCAATACCAGCCTTGATAAACACGCCCAAAAGCACGATACCTATAGCTATCAGTGCCGATGCAATCAGTCGATTCTCTTTCATACGCTTTCATGTTTTGATTGATTCAACGGTGCAAAGATGCGAAATTTTTCGATACGACGGATAGGAAAATCCCTATTTCTTTGAGGAATTTACGAAAAAGTTGTACCTTTGTGGCCAGAAACTTGAAACTTTAACGCAGGATGAAGAATCTGTTGACACGAAAATACCCCTTTGGGCAAAGCAAACACTGGTTGAGAGACAGTGTGATATATGGTGTGATTATCTGGGCCATACTCTACTTACTGCAGCCGTTCGGATTCAGTCAGTATCAGGGCAACAAATGCCTGGTGGCAGCCGCTTTCGGCTTGGTAACGATGGTGTGCTACATAGTGTATGGCTACACGGTGATGCAAAATTTACCCAAACTGGTTAAAACCCTGCGCGTATGGCACGATGCTGCAGCGGTGTTAGGACTGATTCTGTTTATTGCTATCGGCAATTTCATGCTGTTGGTATTGTTGTTCAGCGTGCCCTTCAGTGCGGGTGTGTTCCTGCAGTTTCTGTGGTGGACGCTGATTATAGGTGCCGCCATCACAGCCATATCGGTAGGTATAGAGTACAACCGCTATCTGAAGCACCAGATGGAGGCGCTGCTGAGCAACACCACCGAGGAACAGCGCGACATTACCATCACGATACACGATCAGAACGTGCGTGGCAACGATCTGGAGCTGCCCATTAATAACCTATTATATATTGAGGCGCAGAAAAACAATATTGCCGTGTGCTACCTGCGCGACGACAAGCCCACCACCGTTGAGCTGCACACCACCCTATCGACAGCCATCGACGAGTTGCGACAGTACGAGAACATCTTTCAGTGCCACCGATCGTTTGTGGTAAACGTGAATAATATCACCCAGGCCAAGGGCAACAGCAACGGTTACCAGCTGCGCCTTACAAACAGCTATACCACCATACCTGTATCGCGCCAATACGTGCCCCGACTGAAGGATTTTATTGCTTAGTCATTCGTCCTCGAAACGCGTCATTCGTCAGCGCAGCTAGCTTTCCGTCAGTAGTTTTAGCTGATGGTCAGCAAAATTTGGAACTATGAAAAACGTGCCGTACATTTGCGGCATGAAACAGAAGTTTGCACATATCATCATCGGTTTGCTCTGGGCCTGCAACCTGGCCGCACAAACCACCGTAACGGGAACAGTAACCGACGGCCGCACACCCCTGCCCGCCGCCAATGTATTTATTGTAGGTACGATAGACGGATGCCTGACCGATACCTTAGGTAGATTCAGTTTTAAGACCACCCAGACGGGCGAGGTAACGCTGAAGGTGACCTATATGGGTTACGACGACTATACCCGCACCGCCCCTGTAAGCACGCTGAAGGATATAGATGTACGCCTACAAGAACGTGCCACAGCCATCAACGAGGTGGTGGTAACAGCCAGCACCTATAGTTTTGGCAAGAGCGACGGTTTTAAAACGATGGACGCGCTGGATGTAGTGATGAGCGGCAACTCGTGTGGCGACGTGGTAGCTGCCCTGCAGTCGCTGCCCGGCACCCAGAAGGTGGGCGAAGACGGTAAACTATACGTACGTGGCGGAGAGAGCGACGAGTGCCAGACGTTTGTGAACGGCATGCACGTGCTGGTGCCCTACAGTACCAATACCGAGAATACTGCCGTGCGTGGTAGGTTTTCGCCATTCCTGTTTAAGGGTATCAATTTTACCTTAGGTGGCTACAACGGCGAATACGGACAGGCGCTGAGTGCCGTGCTTCCGATGGAGACTACCGATATGGCTACCAGCGACAAACTGGGCGTAAGTGCCTCGCTGGTGGATTGGAATATAGGCGGTACCAAAGCGTTTACCAACAGTGCTCTGTCGTTTAACGCCACCTATACCAGCATGGCCCTTTACGACCGATTGTTTACCCAGCGCCAGGACTTTACCCGACCCTATCGCAAGCTTTCGGGCGAGGCACAATATAAAAAGGAATATACCTGTGGCGGCGTGCTGAAATCGTATGTGGGTTACAACCTGACTTCGGTAGGCCTGCACGAGGACGATCGCCATCTGAGTCTGAAAGAGCACAACATCTATGCCAACCTGACTTACAAGGCGCCTATCGCCCGCGGCACCACGCTGTTTGTAGGCGTAGCCAACTCGAGTGTTTGGAATCATATCGATGATGCCGTAAGCGCTGGCGACCACTACCGCAACCATCGCAACGAGATACACCTGAAGACCGAACTGCGCAAGGTGGTGAACGATCGCCTGAAGCTATCTACAGGTATTGAAGACTACCTGCGCCACAGCACGCTGGACTTCATGCCTTATCAGTACACACTTGATTACAACATATTTGGTGCCCATGCCGATGCCCAGTTGCGCGTAATGCCTAAGGTATTTGTGAACCTATCCGCCCGTGCCGAACTGATGCGCACCCGCTGGCAGCTGATGCCACGCGCCACCCTGAGCTATATACCCAACAAGCAGTGGCAGGTATCGCTGGTGGCAGGCCGGTACAGTCAGACACCTAACGACGACCAGCTGGCCCAGAGCAACAACACGTTACCCCAGAGCACAGCTAATCACGTGATACTGAGCATGCAGTACAAGGGTGCATCGAGTCTGCTGCGTATCGAGCCTTATCTAAAGCGCTATCGCCATCTGCCCCGAATACCGCAGGGCGAGTGGCTGGCTGATGGCTATGGCACCAGCAGGGGTGTGGATGTGTTCGTTGAGGACCATTCTATCAGTCCACGCCTCGTTACCACCCTCGCCTACTCGCTGAACGATTCAGAGCGTCTGTATCAGGATTATACCGAGCTAAGCACACCCAGCTTTGCCTCGCGCCACAACCTGCGCCTTTCAGCCAAATACAGCATCGGCAAGTGCATCTTTGGTATCAGCGAGAGCTATGCCACAGGGCGACACTTTGCCCAGGGCACCACCCCGCATTACAACAGCGTAGATGTAAACCTGACGTATCTTCTCAGTCCAAAGGTGATTATCTACACCTCGCTCAATAACGTGTTGGGCCGCACCAACATCCATCGTTACGATGCCAACGGAAAGGGCATCATATCTAATCGCGACAGATTTTTCTATGTAACCATTTTAGTTTCACTTAAAAATAATAAAGCTTATGACATCAGTAATTTTTAAGCACGTAGTTGCTACAGTAGTGTTAGTTTTTGCAAGTGTGATTAACCTGTATGCCCAGCAGGCACAGCAGCCATCGGCCGATGAGATGCTGAACCAGATTGGCATGCTGAAGCGCCTGGAGGCCATGCAGCCCGACAGCGTGGCACCTAAGTACAAATTGGCGCTGGCCAGTTTGAATTTCGCCATCACCAACCCGCATGCCGCCCAGGCTGAACCGATGCTGGCACAGGCCGAACAGACCATCAATCAGATGGCACAGATGAAGGGAGCCGACCAGTCGGATCTGTGCACCCTGCGTGGTTTCCTGTACATGACGCGTATTGTGCAGAACCCAGCGCAGAACGGACAGAAGTACTATCTGGATGTGCTGCAGAACTTCGAGAAAGCACTCAAATTAAATCCCCACAACCTACTGGCCGCACAGTTACAAGCCAAGTTTGTTGAGGGGATGAAACAAGCCACCGCGCAATAAACAGCGCAGCCGCATAGACTTATTTGCGAACAATCACGCTTCCGCTTGCCTGATGGGTAGCCAGAATCAGCACTTCGGCTATCTGCACGTGAGCGGGAGCGTTTGCAGCGTAAACAGCTACATCGGCAATATCGTCGCCGGTAAGAGGTTTGATACCTTTATATACATTGGCAGCGCGCTCCTCGTCGCCGTGGAAACGGATGTTGCTGAAGTTGGTCTCTACCAGTCCGGGCTTCAGGTTGGTTACACGTACGGCGGTGTTAGCCACATCGATACGCAAACCATCGCTCAGCGCCTTAACGGCAGCCTTGGTAGCACAGTACACGTTACCGCCAGCGTAGGCAGCATCACCAGCTACCGAACCCATATTAATCACATGTCCGCGATCACGTGCCACCATACCAGGCACAATCAGGCGGGTCATAGTCAGAAGTCCCTTTACGTTGGTATCAATCATACCGTCCCAATCATCGCTGTTACCCTCGAATTCGGGCTCCAGACCTAAGGCCAGTCCGGCGTTGTTCACCAGCACGTCGATCTCCTGCCACTCAGCAGGCAAGCTCTCGATAGCCTGACGGGCAGCCTCACGGTCGCGCACGTCAAACATCAAGGTAAGCACCTCGGCACCCTGGGCCTTCAGCTCGTCGGCTATCGCTGTCATACGGACCTGGTTACGTCCAGTCAAAATCACCTTGTCGCCATTCTGGGCAAACTTGCGGGCACAAGCCTCACCAATGCCACTTGTGGCACCTGTTATCAATACAATCTTTTTCATAATTTTTGTGTTATTTATTCCATTGTGATATTTTCAATCTTAAGCTTCACCATACCAGCGGGCACACGCACCTCTACCACATCGCCGACCTTCTTATTTAACAGGGCCTGAGCAATAGGCGACTTGATACTGATTTTACCCTCTCGAAGGTTTGCCTCGTGGGGACTTGCGATGGTGTAAGTCATCTTAGCATTGTTATTTAAATTGGTCATCTCAACCTTACTCAGAAGTCCCACGCAATCCTTACCCAACAGCGAGGTATCAATCACGCGTGCATTCTCGAGCACCTTCTGCAGAAAGCTGATACGACCCAACAGGCGGCCCTGCTCGCGCTTGGCAGCATGATACTCAAAGTTCTCGCTCAGGTCGCCCTTATCGCGCGCCTCGCTGATGGCATCCTTACAAGCAGGTAAATCTACCGTCTCCAGTTGTTTCAATTCGGCTACGAGCTTGTCCCAGCCTTCTTGCGACATATATTCCATAATGATACAATTTCGTGTTATTTACTATCAATTCGGCTGCAAAATTAGCAAAAAAAACGCATATTTTACGATTTAGAGCACTATTTTTGGCAAAGTTTAGATATTTATTCAAATTTCGGCAGTTTTTACAATCTTTTTATTTATCTTTGCACCTTGAATTTTATAGGTAAAAAAATAAAGATGTAGAGATGGAAACAACAGCAATTCTGCTACTCCACTGCCCCGATCAGCAGGGCATTATTTCGGAAGTAACTAAGTTTATCACCGATAATAAGGGGAATATCGTTTACCTGGATCAGTATGTTGACAAGGTGGACGGCATGTTTTTTATGCGTATTGAGTGGGAACTGGAAGGATTTATGATTCCTCGCGACAAGATTTACGAGTACATCACCACCCTTTATGCGCAGCGTTACCAAATGAAATTCAGCTTGTACTTCAGCGATAAGCGTCCACGTATGGCTATCTTCGTTAGTAAGATGAGTCACTGCCTGTACGACTTGCTGGCACGATGGAAGGCTGGCGAGTTTAACTGCGACATTCCTTGTATCGTATCCAACCACGAGGATCTGCGCTACGTGGCCGACCAATTCGGCATTCCCTACTATGTGTGGAGCATTAAGAAAGACCACAGCAACAAGGAGGAGGTAGAGAAGGCCGAGATGGAGCTGCTGAAGAAAGAGGATATCTCGTTTATCGTGCTGGCCCGCTACATGCAGATTATCAGCGACGAGATGATAGCCGAATATCCGCATCATATCATTAACATCCACCACTCGTTCCTGCCAGCCTTTATCGGTGCCAAGCCCTATCATCAGGCTTACGAGCGCGGTGTGAAGATTATCGGTGCCACCAGCCACTATGTTACAGCCGAGCTGGATGCCGGTCCAATCATCGAGCAGGATGTTACCCGTATTACCCACAAGGACACACCCGAGAGCTTAGTGCTGAAGGGTAAGGACTTGGAGAAAATCGTGCTCTCACACGCTGTGAGCAAGCACATCCAGCGCAAAATCCTCACATACAAGAACAAGACGATTATATTTAGCTAATATTTAGCAAAAAAGAGAAAAAGAATGCAAGTTGCAATAGTAAAATACAACGCAGGAAATATCTATTCGGTGGTGAACGCACTGAAGCGCCTGGGTATAGAGCCCACGCTGACCGACGATGCCGAACTGCTGATGAAGGCCGATAAGGTACTGTTTCCTGGACAAGGTCATGCTGGCGAAGCGATGGACTATCTGCGGGCCCGCAAGCTCGACCTGCTGATACGCGACCTGAAGCAGCCCGTTTTCGGCATCTGCGTAGGTCAGCAACTATTATGTCGCCACTCTGAGGAGGGCGATACCGAGTGTATAGGCATTTTTGATGCCGAAGTAAAACGTTTCCAGCCCCAACGCCACGAGGACAAGGTGCCGTGTATGGGATGGCAAGAGTTGCGGGTGAGCGATAACCCGATTCTAAAAAATTTAGGCCAGCACCCTTACGTTTACTTTGTACACTCCTACTATGTGCCTGTGTGTAACGAGACCATCGCTACGGCAGACTACATTCTGCCCTACTCGGCCTCAATGCACAAGGATAATTTCTATACCTGCCAGTTCCACCCCGAAAAGAGTGGTAAGGTGGGCGAACAGATTATTAAAAACTTTATAGACTTATGATTGAACTGATTCCCGCTATCGACATTATTGCTGGTAAGTGTGTACGACTGACCAAGGGCGACTACGACCAGAAAACCGAGTACGGCGAGCCTTTAGAGATGGCCCGCGAGTTTGAACGCATCGGCTTTAAGCGTCTGCACATGGTAGATCTTGATGGCGCCAAATCAAAACATATTGTTAACAGCAAGGTGCTTACTCAGGTCACGTCTGAAACATCGCTCGAAGTAGATTTCGGTGGTGGCATTAAGACCCATACCGATATCGAGGCAGCCTTTGACGCTGGCGCACAGATGGTAACCGTTGGTTCTATTGCCGTTACCCAGCCCAACCTGTTTACCTGGTGGCTGCAGAAATACGGTCCTGACCGCATGATTCTGGGTGCCGATGTGCGCAATGGCAAAATCAGCATCAACGGCTGGAAGGAGGATTCGGAAGAAGACCTGCTGCCTTTCCTCAAGAAATACGTGGATGCTGGTGTGAAGAACGTGTTGTGCACAGAGATTTCGAAAGACGGCACCCTCGGCGGTCCAGCCTTTGAACTCTATGCTGACGTGATGAAGAAATATCCCGATTTGCACCTGATAGCCAGTGGCGGTGTATCGTGTATCGAAGATATCAAGGCCCTCGAAGCAATCGGCGTACCTGCCGTTGTGTTCGGCAAGGCCATTTACGAAGGTAAGATTGACCTTCGCGAACTGATTAAACTTAATAGATAAAGATGGGATTAGCAAAAAGAATCATACCCTGTTTGGACGTGAAGGATGGCGAGACCGTTAAAGGCACCAACTTTGTAAACCTGCGCTCGGCTGGCGACCCGGTTGAACTGGGTAAGGCCTACAGCGAGCAAGGTGCCGACGAGCTCTGCTTCCTGGATATCACAGCCAGTTTCGAGGGGCGCAAGACGTTTACCGACATGGTAACACGTGTGGCTAAAGAGATAAATATCCCCTTTACCGTGGGTGGTGGCATTAACGAGCTGGCCGATGTAGAGCGCCTGCTGTATGCCGGAGCTGATAAGGTGAGCGTGAACAGCGCTGCCATCCGCCGCCCCGAATTGATTAACGAGATTACCAGTCGCTTTGGTTCGCAGGTATGCGTAGTGGCCATTGATGCGAGATTCGATCCTGATGGATGGCATTGCTACCTGAAAGGTGGACGCGAGCGCACTGAGCGCGGCCTGTTTGAATGGGCACACGAGGCCCAGGAGCGTGGTGCAGGCGAGATACTGTTTACCTCGATGGACCACGATGGTGTGAAAGAAGGCTATGCCAACGAGGCTCTGCGCGAGTTGGCCGACAACCTCTCTATACCCATCATCGCCAGCGGTGGTGCCGGTAAGCGCGAGCATTTCCGCGACACCTTTATCGATGGTCATGCCGATGCCGCCCTCGCCGCCAGTGTGTTCCACTTCGGCGAAATCCCCATCCCCGAGCTCAAACGCTATCTAAAAGATGAGGGTATAAACGTCAGATTGTAAAATAGTAAATAGTCAAATTGTCAAATATAACAATGAAGATAGATTTTGAAAAGAGCGGAGGCCTGGTGCCCGCTATTATCCAGGATGCCCAAACTAAGAACGTGCTGATGCTGGGCTATATGAACGAGGAAGCCTACCAGAAAACCATCGATACCAAGAAGGTTACATTCTGGAGTCGCAGTCGTAACTGCCTTTGGACCAAAGGCGAGACCAGCGGCAACTTCCTGCATCTGGTAGATATCAAAGTGGACTGCGATAACGATACCCTGCTGGTAAAGGCAACACCCGACGGACCAACCTGTCACACAGGTACCGACACCTGTTGGGGCGAGACCAACGATAGCGGCGTAGCATTCCTGACCGAGCTTCAGGACTTTATCGACAAGCGCCACCAGGAGATGCCCGAGGGCAGCTATACCACCAAACTGTTTAAGGATGGTATCAACAAGATTGCCCAGAAGGTGGGCGAAGAGGCTTTGGAGACAGTGATCGAGGCTACCAACGGTACCGACGAGCACCTGGTTTACGAGGCCAGCGACCTGCTGTATCACCTCACCGTACTGCTCACCAGCAAGGGTTTGCGTATTGAGCAGGTGGCCGACGAGCTGCACAAGCGCCACGATCCCAACTGGGACAAGCAGCGCCGCGAAGCCAAAGCCGCTGGCAAAATGAAATAGTAAATTTTGGCAAAAAAAAATAATAGAATGCTGATTAATTATAAGAATGTAAACGTTTACCAGGATTCGGGCATTAAGGTGCTCGAGGGGGTGAACCTTGAGGTTAACGAGGGCGAGATGGTGTACGTGATTGGTCGCGTAGGCTCGGGTAAAAGTTCGCTTCTGAAGACACTCTACGGCGAACTGGATGTTGACGAGGCCGACGAGGCTATCGTGCTGGAGCGCGACCTGAAGACCATCCGCCGCAAAGATATTCCTGGCTTGCGCCGCGACCTGGGCGTGGTGTTCCAGAACTTCCAGCTGCTCAGCGACCGCACCGTATATAAAAACCTGCGCTTTGTGCTCAAGGCCACAGGTTGGAAAGATAACGATGCCATCAACAACCGCATCAGCGAGGTGATGGACCAAATCGGCCTCGATGAGAAACTGTTTAAGATGCCCAACGAACTGTCGGGTGGCGAGCAGCAGCGTGTGGCCATCGCCCGCGCCATCCTGAATCATCCTAAGCTCATCATCGCCGACGAGCCTACAGGTAATCTGGATAAGGACACAGCCGACAGCATTATGCAGCTGCTGAAGAGCATCGCCGAAACAGGTACTGCTGTGATTATGTCGACCCACAACATCGGCTTGGTAAACAAGTACCCTGGCAAAGCCTTCCAGTGCCTGGATGGCAAGATGGAACAGGTGGTGATCAAGCCAAAGGCTTGAGACATTAAACATTAAACATTAAAGATTAAAGATTAAACATTAAAGATTGAGCATTAGAAAATTAAAAATATAAGGCTTATGAAAGTAATGAAATTCGGCGGAACATCCGTCGGCTCACCAGAGAGAATGAAGGAGGTAACAGCACTTGTTACCAAGTTTAACGAACCAGTTTTCGTAGTGCTCTCAGCTATGTCGGGCACCACCAACAGTCTTGTCGAGATTTCCGACTATCTCTACAAGAAGAACCCCGATGGTGCTAACGAGGTGATTAACCGCTTGGAGCAGAAGTACGACAAGCATGTTGACGAGCTTTACAGCAAGGACGAGACCAAGGCCGCAACCCGCGAGTTCCTGAAGAGCGAGTTCGACTACCTGCGCTCGTTCACCAAGGAGCTCTTTACTTCTTTCGAGGAGAAGAGCATTGTGGCTCAGGGCGAGATGATGTCGACCAACATGGTGGTTAACTACATGAACGAGATTGGTATCAAGGCCGTACTGCTGAACGCACTCGACTTTATGCGTACTGATAAGAATGCCGAGCCCGATCCTGTATATATCAAGGAGAAGCTGGCTGCGCTGATGCAGGAGCACGAGGGTGTTCAGGTATTCTTGACTCAGGGCTTTATCTGCCGCAACGCTTATGGCGAGATTGATAACCTGCAGCGTGGTGGTAGCGACTACACAGCCTCGCTGATTGGTGCTGCTATCGGTGCTGATGAGATTCAGATATGGACCGATATCGATGGTATGCACAATAACGACCCACGTGTGGTTGACGGCACAGAGCCTGTTCACCAGCTGCACTTTGAGGAGGCAGCCGAGCTGGCTTACTTTGGTGCTAAGATTCTGCACCCAACCTGCGTGCAGCCTGCCAAGTATGCTGGTATCCCCGTTCGCCTGCTCAACACCATGGATCCTGAGGCCGAGGGTACTACCATCAGCAACAAGACCGAGTATGGCAAGATCAAGGCTATCGCTGCTAAGGACAACATCACCGCTATCAAGATCAAGTCATCACGCATGCTGCTGGCTACCGGTTTCCTGCGTAAGGTATTCGAGATCTTCGAGAGCTACCAGACTCCTATCGATATGGTTTGTACCTCAGAGGTTGGTGTATCGATGAGTATCGACAACAGCGCTCACCTGGGCGAGATTGTGGATGAACTGAAGAAGTACGGCACCGTTACCGTTGATACCAACATGTGTATCATCTGTGTGGTTGGCGACCTGGATTGGAGCAATGTAGGCTTCGAGACTATCGCCCTCGACGCGCTGAAGGATATCCCCGTTCGCATGGTAAGCTACGGTGGTTCTAACTACAACATCTCGTTCCTGATTCGCGAAGAGGACAAGAAGCGCGCCCTGCAGAAGCTGAGCGACACCATCTTTAAAAAATAAAGATGTAAGAATTTAAAAATGTAAAAATTAGAAAGAGACAAACAAGACAATGGCTAAAGGAATATTCCCAGTAGAGAGGTTCAACGAGATTGAGACACCTTTCTACTACTACGACACAGCTCTGCTGCGCCAGACACTACAAACGATTAACAACGAAGCCAGCAAGCACGAAGGCTTTGTGGTGCACTATGCCGTGAAGGCAAATGCCAACCCACGCATTCTGCGCATCATACGCGAAGCCGGACTGGGTGCCGATTGCGTAAGCGGCGGCGAGGTTGAAGCATCAATCAAGGCAGGCTTCCCCAAGGAGAAAATCGTTTATGCTGGTGTAGGTAAGAGCGATTGGGAAATCAAACTTGGACTGGACAACGACATCTTCTGTTTTAACGTAGAGAGCATCCCCGAGCTCGAGGTTATCAACGAGCTGGCAGCCCAGAAGGGCAAGGTGGCTCGCGTGGCTTTCCGTTTGAATCCCAATGTGGGTGCCCACACCCACGCTAACATCACCACCGGACTGGCCGAGAACAAGTTCGGCATCGCTATGGGCGATATGGTAAAGGTGATTCGCGAGGCCGAGAAGATGGAGAACGTAAAATTTGTAGGCTTGCACTTCCATATTGGTTCGCAGATATTGGATATGGGCGATTTCGAGGCACTCTGCAATCGCGTAAACGAGCTGCAGCAGGAGCTTATCAGTCATCGCATCCGTGTTGAGCATATCAACGTGGGTGGTGGACTGGGTATCGACTATGCGCACCCCAACCGTGTGCCCATTCCCGATTTCAAGGCTTATTTCGACACCTATGCCAAGAAGCTGAAACTGCAGCCCGGACAAACCCTGCACTTTGAGCTGGGACGTGCCGTTGTGGCTCAGTGCGGTAGCCTTATCACACGTACCTTATATATTAAGGAAGGTGCAGTTAAAAAGTTTGCCATTGTCGATGCAGGCTTCACCGACCTCATCCGCCCGGCACTCTACCAGGCTTACCATAAGATTGAGAATATCACCAGCGACGAAGCACCCGAGGCCTATGATGTGGTAGGTCCTATCTGCGAGAGCACCGACGTGTTTGCTAAGCAGATCGACCTGAACAAGGCTAAGCGCGGCGATTTGCTGGCCATCCGATCGGCTGGTGCCTATGGCGAGATTATGGCGTCGCAGTACAACTGTCGCCGCCTGCCAAAGGGCTACATGAGCGATGAGCTGTAAGCAAAATGTAAAAATGTAAAAATTATAAAATGAATAAAGACGAACGGAGATTCTCTGTTATCATGACCGTGTACGACCAGGCGTACGAGCTGCAGGAAAACTTAACGGCTTTCCTCACCCAGCAGTATGCGCCTGGCTACGAGGTTGTGGTGGTAGATGAGTCTTCTACCGACGAGACGCCTGATATACTCAAGCTTCTTAAAAAAGATTACCCCAACCTCTATACCACCTTCCTACCCAAGTCAGAAGGGCATGCCATGAGCAAAAAGCAGGCCTATAACATTGGTATCAAGGCAGCGAAAAACGATTGGTTAATCTTTGCCAACGCCAGTCATGCGCCCGTAAACGCAGATATTCTGCAGGCCATCAACGATACCTTTGATGACACCGCCGACCTGACGTTAGGCTATCTTACCAAGAAAGGCATTAAACTGCAGGCATTCGTCGATGTAGATGATGCCAGTGACCATATTACACGCATAGAGCGCCGATTAAAGAAGGTGAGAACCCGCAAGCGCCACCACTACCGCTGGGGGCGTTACGATTTCATCGTTATCAAGAAATCGGTGGCCTTCGATGTGCTGAAGTACTTCGAACTCAAGCCATCGTTTGTTCAGCGTCAGGCTTTGCGTTGGCGCATTTTCTGGAAAAACCAGTTCTGCAGATATGAATATATTACATATCTACCCAAAGAATAACGAGCTGATACAACGTCATGTACAGCTGTTGGTAGAGGGATTACGACAGAGTGCCACCGTGGTAGTGGCCGATAACAGCAAATCCTTCTACCAACAGGCTCGCGACGCCCAGGCCGATATCATCCACATTCATGGCGCCAACCAGATGCTGCACACCAAGGCCATGCGTTGCGCCCGTAAGCTTAATATCCGTACCGTAGTAACACCTCACGGACAGCTGCAGCCCTTTGCCTTGCAGATGCTGCCCGCCCAGCAGCGTGCCGCTATGACGCTGGTACAGCGCGAGTTTATCGAGGGGGCCTATGCAGTGATTACCCTGGGCAAAATGGAGCGACAGAGCTTTATGGAGCTGGGGTGGAACCCACGGGTTGAGGAGGTTCACAATGCCGTTACCACCAACACCATCAGTCCTGCCGAGATGGCTGCCCAAACATTTGCCATCTATCAGAAGATACTCGACTCGAACACCCTCGAACTGATGGACGACCTCACCCGTCGTGCCCTCAAGGTGATTATCAAGGCAGGTATCATGGGCGATAAGCGCTGGGTGGAGCAAGAGGCCAAGGAGGTGGATGCCCGCCTGATTGACTGGCGACGACTGCTGATATATGCCGAGCATGAGAACATCAGCAACTATACCGACTACGGTATCCGCATACTCGACTACACATCGCCACTACTCGACGTAGCGAGGATTGCGGCCTATTTCCCCAAGAAATACCATCGCCCCCAGCCCATCAAGGAGCTGATAGGCGATTATCAGGGCGACGAGACCGATTACCTGATGCGCATCATCCGTCAGGTGCTCAAAGCCCCTACTCTGTTGAACATGATGGAGCTGACACGCGAGCTGTATCGCGACAACGTGAACGACGACCAGCTGGCCGAAGCACTCGAAGACGCCAATCTTACCAAGCGTGCAGCCCGATTGATTCAGGTTCTGAGCGAGCAGGTATTATTAGACGAGGGTTACATGCCCATCGACCCGCTCGACGATAAACAGACCGACGTATTACGTAACAATCTGAAAAACCATCTTAAGATATGAAACATCTTACCGGCAATGAAACTGATCTGCACTACTTGCAACTGTTAGCACAATCGTTCCCCACGGTTGCCGACGCCTCAACCGAGATTATCAACCTCGAGGCTATCATGGCGCTGCCTAAGGGCACCGAGCACTTCCTGGCCGATATTCACGGCGAGAGCGAGGCTTTCCGCCATATCCTGAAGAATGCCTCGGGTAACATCAAGCGTAAGGTAAACGAGCTGTTTGGCAACGATATCCGTGAGAGCGAGAAGAAAGAGTTGTGCACCCTGATATACTACCCCGAAGAGAAACTGGAGCTGATTAAGGCTCAGGAAAAAGATATAGAGGACTGGTACCGCATTACCATCCACCAACTGGTAAAAGTGTGCCGCGACGTGAGCAGTAAGTACACCCGCTCGAAGGTGCGCAAATCGCTGCCACAGGATTTTGCCTACATTATCGAGGAGCTGCTGCACGAGAGTTTGAGCGACAACGATAAGGCCGCCTACGTGAGCGTGATTGTAAACACCATCATCTCTACAGGTCGTGCTGATGATTTTATCTGCGCCATCTGTAATGTGATCCAGCGCCTGGCCATCGACCAGCTGCATATTCTTGGCGACATCTACGATCGTGGTCCTGGTGCCCACATCATCATGGACACCCTGCGCCAATACCACTCGTGGGATATCCAGTGGGGCAATCACGATGTGCTGTGGATGGGCGCTTCGGCTGGTAACGATGCCTGTATCTGCAACGTGCTGCGCCTGTGCCTGCGTTATGCCAACCTGACTACCATCGAGGAGTATGGTATTAACCTGGTACCCCTGGCCACCTTTGCACTCGACGTGTATGGCAACGACCCCTGTCTGGAGTTCCAGCCCAAGCTGCTGCCAGGCAACACGATGGACGAGAAGACCAAGCAGCTCACCGCCAAGATGCACAAGGCCATCGCCGTGCTGCAGTTTAAGACCGAGGCCGAGATATTTACCCGCCGTCCCGAGTGGCAGATGACCGACCGTTGTATGCTCAGTATGGTAAACTACGAAAAGGGCACCTGCAACATCGATGGTAAGGATTACGAGATGAAGAGCTGTAACTTCCCCACCGTTAATCCCCTGCATCCTAACAAGCTCACCGCCGAGGAGGCCGACCTGATGCAGAAGCTGCACCACTCGTTCCGCATCAGCGAAAAGCTGCACAAGCATATCAACACGCTGCTGTCGCACGGCTGCATGTACACCATCAGCAACAGCAACCTGCTGTTCCACGCCGCCATCCCGCTCAACGACGATGGTTCGCTCAAGGAGATAGAGATCTATCCAGGCAGGAAATACTCGGGCAAGGAGCTGATGCACAATATCGGCATGATGATCCGCGAGGCCTTCCAGAACGATTCGGATGATAAGGATTACGCCCGCGACTACTTCCTGTACCTGTGGTGCGGTAAGGAGTCGCCCCTGTTCTGTAAGTCGAAGATGGCCACCTTCGAGCGCTATTTCCTGGTAGATAAGGACACCTATAAGGAGGAGAAAGGCAATTACTTTAAGCTGCGCGACAGCGAGGAGGTTTGCGACCGCATACTGGATGCCTTCGGCGTAAAAGGCACCAACCGCCATATTATCAACGGTCACGTGCCCGTACATGCCGGTAGCGGCGAGAATCCTATCAAGGCAGGCGGCAAGCTCATGGTGATTGATGGTGGTTTCTCCGAGGCCTATCACAAGGAGACTGGTATTGCCGGCTACACCCTGGTATATCACTCGCGCGGTTTCCAACTGGTTCAGCACGAGCCGTTTACCTCGGCCCGCGATGCTATAGCACGCGAAATAGATATTAAATCTACCACACAGATTATCGAGATGTCGGCCCATCGCATGCTGGTGGCCGATACCGATAAGGGCGAAGAGCTGCGCACACAGATTGCCGACCTGAAGGAGCTGCTTTACGCCTATCGTCACGGTATAATTACTGAGCGCCGCCGATGATTGCCCGCTGCCTGTTAGCCCTGCTGTGGCTGCTGCCATTAGCCGCACAAGCCGAGAACCGCATTAACCAGCCCAACATCAAGACGCTGGTTACGATGGTGAACCAGAACTGGCTGAATGCCCCTGTGATGCGCCTGCATAGCGACGATGTGCTGACGGTAGAGTTCGACGAACTCTCGCACGACTACCATCGCTACGTGTATCGCCTCGAGCATTGTGAGGCCGACTGGACACCAAGCGAAGAGCTGTTCGAGAGCGACTGGCTTTCAGGCTTCAACGGCACCCCCATCGAGGATTACGCCCACTCCATAAACACCATCGTACCCTACACCCACTACCAGCTGCAGCTGCCCAACGACCGCTGCCAGCTGCTGATGAGTGGCAACTACCGCCTGTATATTTTGGACGAGGACGACGACAACCGCGAGGTATTGGTAACCGAGTTTATGGTTACCGAGCAGAGTATGCGCCTGAGCCTGAGCAGCACCCCTAACACCGATATCGACACCCGAGTGAGTCACCAGCAGGTTGCGATGGCGCTCGACTATGGCAGCCTGCCCGTTACCAACCCCGATACGCAGATTTACGCCGTAGTGATGCAGAACCACCAGCAGCGCAATATGCGCCAGGGCATAAAACCCAACATCACCACCCGCAACGGTCTGGAGTGGAGCCACAACCGCGAGCTCATCTTCGATGCGGGCAACGAGTATCGTAAGTTCGAGGTGCTGGATGTGAGTCATCCCACCATGGGTATCGACCACATTACCTGGGATGGCGAGAACTATCAGGCCTACACCTTTGTAGATGCCCCCCGCCCCAACTACCTGTACGACGAGGATGCCAACGGCGCCTTCTGTATCCGCAACAGCGACTACCACGAGGTAAGCACCACTGGCCAGTATGTGTGGGTAAACTACCGCCTGCGTGTACCACGCCAGGGACCTATCTACATCAGCGGCCGCTGGACTACTGCTACAGGTGCCGACGACTACATGCTGTATTACGACCCCGTGAACGAGCTCTACACAGCCAGCATCCTACAGAAGCAAGGCTATTACAACTACCAGTACACCACAGCCGATGGGCAACAGTTAGCCAGCGAGGGCAACTATTACCAAACCGAAAATCAATATCAAGCTTTAGTTTATTACAAGGGCACTACCGACCGCACTTGGCGCCTTAGCGCTTTCTGCGATACTGGTCGGGAGTAACGTGGTGAACCTGGAAGAACTGCGATATCAGGAAGTTTACCGAAATAAATCCGCACTTATCAGCTATCACCTCAAGCGGCTCCTTGGTGTTACGCAGCATGCGCTCGGCCTGCTGCAGTCGGGCCTGCTTAATCAGTGGTCGCGGACTCTTGAATATATTGGTGGTAATCACCTGATAGAACGTCTTGGCATCCATGCCGGCGGCATTGCTCAGTCGGCGCATGGTCATCTTTTTCTTCTTGCGCTCAAACTCTACCACATGGGCAATCTTCTTATATATCTTCAGGAAGTCTTCATCCAGTTCTACCTGCGGGTCGGGCTGTGCCAAAGTGTATTCCTCAACCACTGGCTCCAGTACCTCGGCGCTGGTGTTACAACGGTCCACAAAAGCGTAGATACGGTTAATCAGGCCAATCTCCTCGCTGTTACGCATAGCACGCAGGTTGGCATTCTTCATATAGTAGAACAGGTTAATACCCGCCATCACTACCAGCACAAAGGCCAACAGTCCGAACATACCTACCGAACGCCACCAAGGCTCGTTCACGTCGATGGTCCACTCGTAAGGTTTGGTATCCCATATATCGGGTGCTAACGAAGCTTGTACCTGTATGGTGTAGTGTCCTGGGCGCAGCGCTATCAGCGGCAGGTGCAGCAGGCCATCCTTGTCAACCATATCAGAACTGAATGGCGACAGTATGCGCCACTCCTCGTCGAGCCCCAGCACACGCACGCGATAGAACGTCTGTTGCGGACGGAAGTAGTTCAAAGCCGAGAACACCAGCGTCAACGAGTTCTGATTGTAATTCAGATCCAGGCCCCAGACACGACTCAGGGCACGATCCAGTATGCGTTTTCCGTCAATCTCGGTAGTAGGGTTCACATCTATACCGTTAACCATCAGCTTTATCAGCTTAGGATAAATCTTAAACGGATAACTGTTGTCGAGTGTCGACATCTTGGTAGGATCAAACAGCACCACATGGTCGAGCGACTGCATGGCTATCTGCCCGTCGGGCAGCAGCATGGCCTTACCGTTCACAAACACCTCGTTAGGCACATGGTCGTACTCGTTGTAGCTGTTGATAAAGTGTACCTTGTCATCCTCGTCAAACAGCACTACCGATATACCGTAGCTGGTAGCCACCCAGATGTGGTGGGCTTGGTCTTCTACTATCGAGTGTACAATATTGTTGTACAAGCCATCCTTGGTGGTGTAAACCTGTGGCAACAGGTCGCTTTCGCGGCGATACACCTGCAAGCCCTGCGATGTGCCCACCCACGTCCAGCCTCGCGAATCCTTAAACACGCAGTTCACGGTGCGGTCGCGGAATTTTGGCCACTGGTTTACGTTACTCATCATAGAGCCCAGCTGGTTAGCTGTAGGTGTTCCCCAGGCATAGGGTATAAATGGCGGTTTGTAGGGCCTTGAGTAAAGTATACCGCGACTCTCGGTACCGGCCCACATACCACCCTGGCGGTCGAAGGCAATCACATTGATATCGGTTTCGAGCGGCTGCCCGGACAAAATACTCAGTGCCTCGAAATGGGTAGTCTCGTAGCTGCTCTCGTGTACTGTCCAATAACCGTATTCGCAAGGCACATACAGCAGCGAGTCGTGCTTCACCAAACTGTTCAGGTGGTAAGGTGTGCGCAGCAGTTCGGTCCACTCCTTGCGTGGCACGTCGTACTGCATCAGTATGGCCTCCTTGGCACCGTTACGTATCTGGTACACCTTGGTGCTGTCCATCATTACCAGCGACGAAGCCGCATAGTGGCGGGCCATTTCGTCGTTATAGGGTCGGTTCTCGGTCAAGCGCTTACCCTTGGCAATATCGTACATCTCCATCAGTCCGTTCTCGTAGAACAGCATCAGGAACTTGTCCTTATACACCTCCAGGTCCTGTAGGTTCAAGCCCGCACGAGGCTTAATATACTGCTTGGTTGCAACCGAATACAGTCCGTTAGCCGTCAGCAGCCAAACCACACCCGTACGGTCCACAAACAAGTCCATCACGCGCTCTTTCACACCAAACTCGGCAAACACATCCTCAATGCTCGGCACAAAGCGTTCGGTAATCAGCTCTACACAAGTAACGCTACCCGTGTTCTTCAGCCAGATGTGGTGATACTTGTCGAAGTACAGATGGTAATTACCACGATAATCCGACAGGGCGTAGATGTTCTCATCCAGCGGGTCGATATACGAGAACGAGGCGCCGTCGTAGAAGTTAATCTGACCTGCGGTGGTAATCACCAGTCGGCCTGTCTTGGTGCAAAGAATGGTTTGGGCACCGTTATCGGCCAAACCGTTAGCTGCGGTATAATTACGGAAGACACGCGGTGACACATTAACAGCCCCTGCAGTCAATATCGACAGCAGCACTGTTAGTAGTATTATCGCGTATCTTCTAGTCATAGGTCTCTAAAATCTCAATGTTCAATGTTCCATGTTCAATTGTGGTCTAGACCACCTCAATTCCTTGTTCCTCACATAGTTTCAGGCTCATCTCCTTTAGTTTGAATTTCTGGATCTTACCTGATCCCGTGAGCGGGAATTCTTTGATAAAGAACACGTACTTCGGAATTTTGTATCGGGCTATCTTACCTCGGCAGAACAGCTGCACATCCTCGGGCGTCATCTCCACACCCTCTTCCAGGATGATAAAGGCACCCACGGCCTCGCCATATTTCTTAGATGGCACAGCAGCCACCTGTACATCGCGAATGCCAGGCATGTGATACAGGAACTCCTCAATCTCGCGTGGGTAGATGTTCTCACCACCACGAATAATCATATCCTTGATACGACCCGTAATCTTGTAGAAGCCCTGCTCGTCCTTCACACCCAGGTCGCCTGAGTGCAGATAGCCGTTTTTGTCGATCACCTCGGCCGTAGCCTCTGGATTCTTATAATAGCCCTTCATCACATTAAAGCCCTTACAGCACATCTCACCCTGCACGCCAACGGGGCATTCCTCGCCGGTCTCTGGGTCGAGCACCTTCACATCTACAAATGGGAAGTCGCGTCCCACAGTAGTACAACGCTGCTCAAAAGTGTCGTTCAGGCAGGTCTGCGTCATACCAGGCGAGCTCTCGGTCAGTCCGTACACGCTGGTAATGGTCATATACATTTTTTCGCTTACCTGCTTCATCAGCTCGATAGGACAGAGCGATCCGGCCATGATACCTGTACGCAGACAACTCAGGTCGAACATGTCGAACATCGGGTGATTCAGCTCGGCTATGAACATCGTAGGCACACCGTAAACGGCGGTACAACGCTCTTTGTGTATCGAGGCCAGCACTACCAGTGGGTCGAACTTCTCAACCATCACCTCGGTACAGCCGTGAGTCAAGCAGTTCATCGTGGCCAGCACCACACCAAAGCAGTGGAACAAGGGCACGCATACACACAACTTATCATCCTGTGTAAAGCCCATATTCTCGCCGGTAAAGTAACCATCGTTCGAAATGCCGTAGTGAGTCAGCATCACACCCTTGGGGAAACCTGTGGTACCGCTGGTGTACTGCATGTTGCACACATCGTAGCAGCTCACCTGCTTCTTCATCGTGTTCAGTGTCTCGTCATCGATATTCTGACCCAACAGCAGCAGCTCGGCGGTGTTATACATACCGCGATACTTCTCCATACCTATATATACTACGTTCTTCAGGTAAGGGAATCGCTCGCTGTTCAGATGTCCGCGCTCGCAAGTCTTCAACTCTGGCAGCATGGTGTAGGTCATATCCACATAGTTACAATCCCATGTACCATCGGTAATGCAAAGCACTTCCATATCCGAGTCCTTACACAGATACTCCAGCTCGTTCTGCTTGTAGTTGGTGTTCACCGTTACCAGCACTGCACCAATCTTAGCTGTAGCATACAGGAAGGTTAGCCAGTCGGGCACATTGGTAGCCCAGATACCCACATTCGAGCCCTTCTTAACGCCGATAGATATCAGGCCCTTGGCCAGATTATCCACACGCTCATTAAACTTGCTCCATGTAAAGCGCAGGTCTCTATCCGAATATACTATGTATTCCTTATCAGGAGTAGTCTCAGCCCAGTACTCCAGCCATTCGCCCAGAGTTCTTTCCCACAGCTTGTATCCCTCCGAGCCGGTCTCGGCTGGATAAGTTCTATCAGGCAGCGGTCTGCCCGCCATATCGTATTTTACATCACTCATCTTAATCCTTAATGTTTAATGTTTAATGTATTAAAATGGTATGTAAACTACTGCCAGAATCTTTGCACTCTTGCCAGGGGCACCGTGTACGTGGTGCTTTACAATCGAGTCGTAGAAAATGCTGTCGCCCTCTTTCAGGGTGTAGGTCTCTTTACCATACACAATCTCTACTTCACCCTGCATCACGTAGATAAACTCCTCACCCTCGTGGTCGCTCAACTGGAAGTTGGGGTTCTCCTCGGGGTTAATGTCAATTACGAATGGCTCCATATGGCGACCAGCCTTCTGCTGTGCCAATGGGTGATACTCCATGTGCTTACGTGCATCAGTAGCGCCGTTGCTAAAGCTGATGCTGCTATCCTTCTCACGATCTTCGGCGCGACAAACAATAGGTCCAAGGGCATCGTTATCATCCATAAAGGTACCTAGGCGAACACCTAAAGCACGAGCAATCTTAATCAGTGGACCCAGCGATGGCAGGTTCACATCATTCTCAATACTCTCTATCTGCTCTACGGTAAGTCCGCTGCGCTCAGCAATCACGTCGATGCTGAGATTCTTGGTTTCTCTAAGGCCCTTGATTTTTGCGCCTACAACTGAATGATTATTCATCTTACTTACAAATATTTTTTTACCTATTATTTCAAGGGCAAAAGTACATATTTTAATTGGAAAACAAGCGTGTTTTAATAGATTTTAACAAGAAAGTTGTACACTCTGCTAAAAATGTTGTACCTTTGCAGCCATGAAACGCATTTGTAACTTCATAGCCCGTTGGATGGGCGCATTGGTAGTAGTGGTGGCAGCAGTAGCGCTGTTCGCCCCCCAAAGTCTTAACTGGATGAGCACCTACACCATCAATCCCATGTTAGGAGTCATCATGTTCGGCATGGGACTCACCCTCTCGCCAGCCGACTTCCGCATCGTGCTCAGTCGCCCCAAGGACATCCTGTTAGGCTGCCTGGCCCAGTTCACCGTTATGCCGCTGTTGGCATTCCTTATTTCGTGGGCATTGCAGCTCCCTAACGAGTTGGCTTTAGGCGTCATCCTCGTGGGCTGCTGTCCTGGTGGCACCGCCTCCAATGTCATCACCTATCTGGCCAAGGGCGATCTGGCCCTGTCGGTAGGCATGACCGCCTGCTCTACCCTCCTGGCGCCTGTGCTCACCCCGTTGCTGGTATGGCTCATGGCAGGCACCATGGTCAATGTAGATACCATCGGCATGCTCACCAGCATTATATATGTGGTCATAGCCCCTATCGTGGCAGGCCTGTTGTGCCAGCGTTTCATGCCCCGTGCCACCCGCAGCGTCACCCCCTATCTGCCAGCCCTCTCGTCGGTGGTTATCGCCCTGGTAGTAGGCATCATCGTCAGCCATAATGCCAGTCGCCTGCTGTTAGGAGGCGCCATTGTAGTAGCAGCCGTCGTATTGCACAATCTGTTAGGTCTCAGTGTAGGCTATGCCATCGGCCGCCTGCTACGCCTACCCCATCCCAAACGTGTAGCCCTCAGCATCGAGGTAGGCATGCAAAACAGCGGTTTGGCCTCATCCTTAGCCGTACTCCATTTTGCCGCCTACCCCCTGGCCACCATCCCCGGTGCCATCTTCAGCGTATGGCACAACATCAGCGGCGCCCTCGCCGCAAAACTCTATGGCAGATAGCAGTCCAAGCTACACTACCAAGTGGAGTGATATCCCAGAAGCGGAATAACTTTTGCAGTTTTGCGGTTTTGCAAACTTGACTTAAAGGTTTTTAGAAATCTATAATTTAAAGCCTATTATTATATAATATATATATTATATAATAATAGAGATATTTTACTAAAATATCCAATACCTTAATGTCAAGTTTGCAAAAGTGCAAAAGCGCAAAACCATCATCAGATA
>NZ_JNKG01000012.1:0-172754 GCF_000701965.1 Prevotella sp. RM4 | reverse complement strand
TATCTGATGATGGTTTTGCGCTTTTGCACTTTTGCAAACTTGACATTAAGGTATTGGATATTTTAGTAAAATATCTCTATTATTATATAATATATATATTATATAATAATAGGTTTTGTATTATAGATTTCTAAAAACCTTTAAGTCAAGTTTGCAAAACCGCAAAACTGCAAAAGTTATTCCGCTTCTGGGATATCACTCCACTTGGTAGTGTAGCTTGGACTGCGGAAGTCGTGCTTGATGCTGTCACGGAAAATACCAGCTCGGCCTTTACCGTCTTTAGCCGTATATTGTTGCGCCCCCAGCACCACTGTCTCACTACCATTTATGCGATTGATACGGTCGATGGCTTCATCCAGCTTTCGCTTTTTCTCATATTTCTCCGAATCGTAGTCGATGAAATTGGTCTGTACAGCCGTATCAGGACAAATGCCCATCACGATTACACCTGCTCGCTTGTATTGATACCCCTGTCGGTATATCTGCTTGGTGCATCGCAGCGCACATTGCACGATATCCTGCGTGCTACTGCTGGGTGTCAACAGTCGTTCCTCGGCATAGTTCCAATATTGGGGTAGGTCTTCTCTGAAGTGATTTGTATCGATAAACACACTCACTATCGCCGCTGCAGATTGTTGCTTGCGTAGTTTCTCGGCACAATGGGCGGCAAAGTTGCTGATACTGGTTCGCAGCGTCTCAAAATCGTTCACCATCCCGGGGAAACTCCTGCTGGTACAGATGCTTTTCTTCTTGCTCATATCCTCCAGCAAAATGCAATCCTCGCCATTCAGTTCACGCCAGGTGCGCTCAACCACCACATTAAAGGTGGATCGAACCCAACTTCGACTTTGAGTTGCAAAATCATAGGCTGTCTTGATGCCTATAGCTTCAAGTCGCTTGGCATACTGTCGGCCTATACCCCAAACCTCGCTGATGGGATAAAGTTCCAAGGCCTTGTCGCGACGTGACACATGGTTGATATAGCAACAATGGTGGAATCCGGGGTATTTCTTGGCATAATGGCTGGCCATCTTAGCCAATGTCTTGGTAGAGGCGATGCCTATGCTTACCGGCATGCCCGTGCATTGTTTGATGCGCTGATGCATCTCTTCGCCCCATGCTTTCAGGTCGAGATGCTCTAACCCCTTGAGCATACAGAAACCTTCGTCGATGCTGTAACGATAGAATTCAGGCACCTCTTTTCGGATAAGCGACATCACTCTGTCGGTCATATCGATATACAGTTCGTAGTTCGATGAAAATACGGCTATCTCCTGTCCGGGGAAGAGCTCCTTCAACTGATAATAAGGTGTTCCAGCTTTGATGCCCATGGCCTTTGCTTCGTTTGAGCGCGCAACCACACAACCATCGTTGTTCGACAATACAACGACGGGCTTTCCGTTGAGATCGGGCCTGAATACACGCTCGCAACTCACGAAGCAATTATCGCAATCTATAATGGCAAACAATAGCTATTCCTCCAGTCTCTAATGGTAAAAATAACTTTGCCCCAGACGGTAAACTCGTCGGACGAATCGATGATAAACGGCTTGAAATCCTTATTGGCAGGCACCAGTCGGATAAAGCCCTGATCCTTGGTGGATGTATCGAGATACTTCACCGTAAAGCCACCGTTTACATACGCAGCTACGATATTGCCGTGTTCCATCTCCTCGGCTTTGTCCACCAGGCACAAGTCGCCATCAAAAATGCCGGCCTCCTTCATCGAGTCACCTTTCACACGTACATAAAACGTACTTTCGGGGTGCTTGATAAAGTCGCGATTAAAGTCCAACCTGTCAGCAGGATAGTCGCTGGTAATGGGAAATCCCGCAGCAATCGCATCGTACATCGGCAACTCCAGCTCGGTAGAAACATCCGCCTTTTTTATCTCTGGTTCATTCATATATTTATTATTTTGCTGCAAAATTACACTTTTTTTCGTATATCATGCAACTTTTCTACCTTTTCATACGTCTAAAAGTTGAAGACTTTTAAAAATTCAGAATATGAAACTATTAGGAAACATCATCTGGCTCATCTTCGGAGGCATTAACATCGCCCTCGAGTACTTTGTTGCAGGACTTATCCTGATGCTCACCATCGTAGGCATCCCGTTCGGTTTGCAAAGCTTCAAACTTGGCATACTTGCTTTGTGGCCATTCGGTGCAAAGGTAGAATGGATGCAGTCGCAACCAGGATGTTTGAGCACCTTTATGAACGTACTATGGTTCTTTGTTGGTGGCATATGGATTTTCCTCACACATATATTCTATGGGTTCATCCTCTGCATCACTATCATCGGTATCCCATTCGGAAAAATGCACTTCCGCCTGGCCAAATTAGCCCTCTCACCATTCGGCAGAGCAGTAATCTAGCAACAGATGAACGACGAAATACGACTGCAACGGCGTGCTCGGCTGATGGACAATCAGGTCTATCAGTCGATGCAATCATTTACCCGATATATGGATCGCTTCTATCTCGATGCGGTCATCGGGTTGATTCCGGGGTGGGGTGATGCTGTGGCCTTGCTCTGCGTGGTGCCATTCGTTTATTTCTCCATGTGTATCATCAAGAGTATTCCATTAACATTAGCCGTACTCAACAACGCGCTGAGGGACGTGCTCTTAGGGATGATTCCATTCTTTATCGGCGACGTGATAGATATCTTCCACCGCGCCAACATGAAAAACATGGCGATGATTCAGGGCTTTATCGACGGCGACGAAGCAATCATCAAACAAGTAAACCGCCGTGCGCTGCAATCCGCCATCGTCCTGCTTGTTCTCCTTCTGCTGATCGCCCTCATGATATGGGCACTCATATCCTTCGGCAGCTACCTCTATTCTTTGATAGCATCGATCTGAATATAAATCCCATGTTTTAGGTATTGCAAATGTCGGAGAATCACCGTACCTTTGCACCCACAATGTTTTAGCCAAAGTATCTACATGTTTGAATAACTGCCAAAAAGAAGAGCCTGTCGTGATGACAGGCTTTATTCATTTTCTATACAGATACTTCCAGATGTCAATAGCATCGTCGCTGAAGCGTAGTTTATCTACAGCATCACCGACAATACGCATGATTCGTTTTTTCGACACACCATTCCTTAGTGCCAGTTCCTCTACAGATACGCGCTTCATTTGCAGCCCAAAATAGGAACGGAGTATTTCTGATTCCTGACGGGTAAGATGTCGATCTATCATTGCTGCTATCTGTCCAAGTAGTTCACTACGTTCCACAGCAGAATCAGCATAGCTCTCACGACGCTCATCTTCAATATAGTTGAGCGTCCCGTAATTCTCCCACTGTTCATCAAGCGTGGTATGTATATTCTCCTCGTCAAATAGCTCCATTTGAAAATATATTTCCAATATAAAGGATATGTTGTTTTCTAAACGATTGAGTTACATACCTAACATCCTCGTCCATCGAGGCTACAAGCAGCACCTTCGTTCTGGGGACGTGGCTCCAAACCGACATCCTTCGAGTAGAGCGTTACTGTGCCATCTTCCAGTACGTAGCAGGGAATACCTAAGTCACCCACGGCCTTCGCTTCATCAAAAGCCGGATGTGTATCACGAAGCTTGATAAACTGCTTCAGGTTTCTGACATGCTTACCGATGTCGATCACTTCAAAATTAGGGTTTCCTTCTACTTGCTTCTCGACATAAGCACAGTCGGGACAAGTCTCCATTACATACATCTTAATCATAGCTTATCGTTTTTGAATGTTTGTTATTTGGGTACAAAATTACGAATTTCTTTTCAATTCCAAGAATTATTGGGTAAATTGTTGGTATTTCTCTTTTTTCTTTGTATCTAATTAAAGAGGGTGAGTTACAACGAGAAGTGGTATGTGCAAAATATGCACAGATCACTCAGAACTGCGTCAGTTGTGCATGTGGCATATCGAGTAAAGGTACATAAAAATTCTTAATTATCCTACATCTTAAATGAATATGTAGTTTTTGGGGGTACCCATTTTTTGTATTGTGCTGACTTATTTGTACCTTTGCGTCTGTTCTTCAATAGAACACGCTAACAAATTAACATTCTAAATTTATAATTATGACTATCAACCCCCAAACCGGAGCTAACTGGCTCCAACGCAAGGGAACCTTCTGTGTGAAGTGTTCCCGCTATGCAACCAAGTATCTAACCATCAAACAGAAAGGAGGTGTTTGGCTGTTATGAAACAAAAACAGACTTTGATGAATCTAGCTGATTTGATGGAGCATTGTAACATGCACGACCTTACCTGTGAACGGATTTTTGTGCATTGCAGCTTGTGTATGAACGAACTGGCCGATGATGCCATACGTGTTGTAAAGCGGCTATTGGATAAGTCGGCAATAAGAAGCTGTAGGATTCCACTGGTAATTGACTTTGACCGCATGACTGATGTGGACTACTGGCTGAAAAGCAAAATCTTTAGCGTGCCTCGTCAACCGCTTATCGAGCCACTGAAACAGAAGATTGTTACTCTGGTGAACATGCTGCAGGAGCTGCAAATTAAGATTTTGCAAGTGGATGTAGATTATGCTGAAAAAGTATTTAAGCGGATGGCAGCACGACTAGAGAAATCAACCCATACCCTTGATTATGAGTTATGGCGCATACGCCATCCGCATCCCACGATAAAACAGCTGATACAGCAGCAGGTGCAACTAACCGCTGACATGCTGATAAAAGGTGTTTTGTACTACGATGAGGATCCTAAAGGCGACGAGATAGCCGCGGTGAAGTTGGAGCTGGTAAAGAAGGACATCAAACATGGACAAGAGTTGCCAGGAAACTTTGTTGAGGAGTGTGCTAAACTGAAGCGGTATTCGTATTGGAAAGATGAACGCATGTTTATGATTGATTACCAACAAATATACACCTATCTTTTTTCGTATTGTTTCGAGAAGTTTACAAAGGAGCAGCGCATAGCCCTGTATGAGTACGACGTGCAGCTGAAAATGATTCACGAAGACATCATAAACTTGAAAGCAGAACAGAAAGACTTAGAGAAGCAAACATCCCATGCAAAGACACCGGATGAGGAGCTGTTTAAGTTTATTCATCCAACGATTAGTGATGAAGATGGGGTGGCGATTCATAATGAAGTGAAACGCTTAGTAAAACGACAAAGTGTACAAGTGATATGCGAGTATCTGCAGCAGATGGCTCGCGACAAGAAAATACTGCTGCCACACAACCCGTCGTCAGTATATGCCGAGTTGGTGAGGTTGGGTATGTCAACTGGTACAGGATTCAGTGAAAAACACTTTAGTAACCACTATTTAAGCAAATAACAAAGGGCAATTAAGGGCTTTCAAGGGAAATTAAGGGCAATCAGGGGATAGTAAGGGCAGGTGCTGCTTAAAACTATCCCCCGTACATTATTTGTATCTATCTTTGCATTCGGAATTAAGGATGAGGCGACAAGGAAAATGTAAAAATGGAAAAATTTAAAAATTAAACATTAATTATGGAAGCAACAGTAAGAATTTTGAATCAGAGCGGATTGAACACCCGCGAGTACACCGACAAGAAAACGGGTGAGCAGAAGGTGATCAACACAGTTGTGCTGAAGTTGACCGACGGTACCGACACTTTCCTGGGTGAGATTACAGGCGAGAGAGCGGTGAACTGTCCTAAGTTCGACCCTCAGCGTCAGTACAAGGTGCAATGCTCGATGGTGGTTCGTGAGTGGAACTCGCAGCAGACGGGTGATGCCATGCAGGCAACAACAATCTATGTGGATAAAATCGGCTTGATGTAAAATGGAAGACGTAAAGAAACGTAAGTGCATCAGAAGTTTCAAATCGAACACCCGAGTGTTTGATGATGATTCGATTGAGGTAACACCACAGGAGAAGGGAGCACCGGCTCAGAAGGATGTGAAGAAGGTGGGGAAGTCGAAGCGCTATCAGACTTCGGGTAAGAACCCGCTGACGTGTGTGGAATTGAAATGTCCCGAAGAAGTAGTTGATAAGGCTGCTTATTTCCGCAAGGAGCTGGCTAAGCTGACGAAGGACATCGAGATTGAGGAACCTACCTTGCCGAAAGGCGAGTATCTGGTAAACAACGACAACCTGAAGGTATGTCTTGTAAAAGGTGAGCATCCCCAGCTGATGGCCTGGCTCACATTCGAGGTTGAAGGAGCATTGAATGTAAGGAAGCAGTTGTACCAACTAACAAGTGAAATAGATAAATGTTTTGTTATCAACGAAGCTTCGGTTTACCAACCGAAATAGTTACAGCCGAACAGTTCTGGGCGCTCATCAGGGCGCCCAGAACTCAGGCTCTTGTTAAAGAGGCCCGAGAGGCGCTGGAACGAGGCGACAAGAATACCTACGATAAGAAAAAGAAAGCCTTGCCGTTTGTGATTTTCGTTGCCACGTACGATGATTCGGTTAAGATATTCGAAAACAAGCTTACTGGCGAGCAAACTGCCAAGATGGGCATGTGGAGAAAGCAGGAACGCTGTCGGCTGAACGGCTTGTGTGTGATTGACTATGACCATGTGGAGGGCGATGTGCGCCAGGTTTGGGAGGAAGCTTATGCCAAGCTATCTGACGAGGATAAGGCGAGGGTCCTGTTTGTGTACGTTACACCATCGGGGCATGGATTGAAGGTTGTGTTTATGGCTGATGCCAACGTAGGCAACCTGATTGACAACCAGATAGTGTTCTCTAAAAAGCTGGGGCTTAACCCCGATGAGGCTTGCAAGGATGCCTCAAGGGGTGCGTTCCTTACTACAAGTGAAGATATTATTTTTATTGACGAAGAAAAATTGATTACGTATGAAAACGAAGATTTTGGTAAGAAGTATAACGATGAGTACCATGCTGGTCGTAGCCAGCCTACTATTAACGTTGCTAAGAATAGTGCTGATAGCGCTGATATGGCCACTGTGGAAAGTGCTGGAGAAAACCAACCTGCTGTATCAGCTGGCGATGGAGACTACCTGCGGATTGCTGAGCTTCTGACGTACAATGGCATGCCGTTACTCTCGATAATCGCAGCATGGTGGAAAAAACGATCTACCAGCAGCGATGAGGTTTCGAGGCATGAAGCCAGCGTGGTGCTGGCTCGCGACTTGTATATCATGACTGATCGCGATAAGGCAAAGACATTGGCCCTGCTGATGGTACAGCCTTGGGTACAGGATATGATAGCAGAGCGCGGCGAGGATGTGAAGCGTACCGTGGATAATGCTGCCGATTACGTAACGGCGCAAGAAAACGAGAATGCCAAGAAAGGTAAGGCCTGGCTGCCAAAAATCTCAAAAGAGATGAAGGCGGTCTTAGAGCCTTCGGAACCAACTGTAAATTCTCCCGACGGGAGTGATGATGTTTATGCGCAGTTGCCGCTGGATAAGTGGGCTGAAGAGTTGCAGGAGATGGCCGATGTTTACCCTTGTATGAAGGAGCTGTTTGTGAATGTGCATCCCCATAAACTGCCAGCGGTATTGTTCTCATCGGCGGCGCTGTTCGGGACGTTGATGACGCGTGCCTGGTATCACTTCTGGTTTGCGCCTAAGATTGTTCGCAGGCTGAATTACTGCATCTTTATTATCGGTGATCCAGGTGCGGGAAAGCACATGATTGAGGAGTTTTACAAGCAGATTGCCGACCCGATGATTCAAGCCGATAGCTGTTTGATAGATGCTGTGAACCGCTACAAGGAGGGGCGCACGGAACGCACCACCAGCACCAAAGCCCAGAAGGGCGAGGCATTGAAACGACCTGCTGTAGGCATCCGCGTACACCCTGCACGTACGGCTACCGGTGAGTTTATCCGCCACATGAATGCCGCCATCGAAACGATAGATGGCAAGCCGCTGAACCTGCACATGTTCTCGTTTGACTCGGAACTTGACAACGTTACCAAAAATAATAAAGGTGGCGATTGGAAAGACCGTGAGATTCTGGAGCTGAAAGCCTTCCACAATGAGGAGGACGGACAGATGTACGCCAATCAGGAGAGCGTAACAGGTATGTTCAACGTGTACTGGAACTTTATCTACACCGGCACGCCTTATGCCCTGCATCGCAAGGTGAACCAGCGTAATTTTGGTACGGGTATGAGTACCCGACTGGCTGTGATTCCTTTGCCAGATAAAGGTAAGGTGGAGCGCTACCAAGAGGTGATTGAGGGTAGCGAAGAAACGTTGAAGAAGTGGGCCTACCGATTGGATAAGGTGGCTGGTGAGATACCCATAGAACCGCTGAACGACGAAACCTATGAGTGGCAGACCGATAAGATGGAGATAGCCGAATTTAATGGCGATAAGGCCGATCGCATGTTGCTAAAGCGTATTCCGTATTACGGCATCGGCATCTCGTTGCCCTTTATCCTGATGCGCCATTGGGACGAGTGGCAGGAGCACCACACACTATCCATGGATGAGACAGATAAGCGTTTCTGTCGTGTGGTGATGGACATTCAGTATCAGTCTCAGAAGTTCTTCTTTGGTGAAATGGCCTTCAACTATTTTGCCGATCAGAACAAGGAGTTTGTACAGCGCCGCCGCACCACGCGTTACGATGAATGTTTCCGCCAGTTGCCTGAGGAGTTTAATACGCAGCAGTTTAAGGACAGTTTTGGCACGAGTGATTCTGCCACATCGCGTGCTCTAAAGCGCTTGAAAGAGGATGGCGTAATCAAGAAAGTAAGTTATGGCGTGTATCGTAAAATTTTAAAAGAATTACCGTAAATATATAGGTAAAAGCACGAAAAATAACAATTTGTGGCAGAAATCGCAAAATTTCTGCCATTTTATTTGTTTATTTCGCAAAAATACTATACTTTTGCAGCCGTAAACAAATAAAACGAGAGAATTATGTCAATGTTGAATGCGTGGTTTTACGGTTATTATTTTTACTTTGCAGGACACTGTGAAGCGGGAAGTTGCGTGTAAAGTTCAACTTATGACAATGGAAGATAAAACAACAAGGTCCCGCTTCACAACCAAGTGATAGCGGGACTTGCTTTTTTAAAGTGTAAAAATTAGAAAATGTAAAAATTGAGATAATGAAGAGAATTGCAATACAAGGATTAATCGGGTCGTTCCACGATATCGCGGCGCACCTGTACTTCGAGGGAGAACAGATACAGTTGATTTGCTGCTCAACCTTCGAACAGGTGTTCCAGGAGATGCAGAAGGATCCTACCGCCATAGGCATGCTGGCTATCGAGAATACGATTGCGGGTAGTCTGCTGCACAACTACGAGCTGCTGCGTGATAGCGGTACTGCCATCGTAGGCGAGCATAAGCTGCACATCACCCACAGCATCTGCTGTTTGCCTGAGGACGATTGGGACACCATTACCGAGGTACACTCGCACCCCGTAGCCCTGATGCAGTGCCGCAACTTCCTGGCTCAGCACCCACAGCTTAAGAATGTGGAGGCCGAGGATACTGCCGGTAGTGCCAAGATGATAGCCGAGGGCAAGAAGCGCGGATGGGCTGCCATCTGTCATGCCGAGGCTGCCAAGCTGTACGGACTGAAGGTGCTTGAGGATCATATCGAGGACAACAAGCATAACTTTACCCGATTCCTGGTAGTGAGCAATCCTAACAAGGCCGATATGATGCGTCCGCTTACAGAGACTAATAAGAGCAGTATGGTTTTCTCGCTGCCTCACGAGCAGGGCTCGCTGGCACATGTACTGGCCATCCTGTCGTTCTATCACATTAACCTCACTAAGATTCAGAGTCTGCCCATCATCGGCAAGGAGTGGGAGTACCTGTTCTACGTAGATGTGATGTACGACGATCTGACACGATACCGTCAGGCGGTGGATGCCATCATCCCACTTACCAAGGCGCTGAAGATTCTGGGTGAGTACAAGGATGGGAAGCAAACCAATTAAGATTAAATATTAAACATTAAACATGAAACATTAAAGATTAAAATGATACAACCCGCAGATAGATTAAGTTTGGTGCAGGAGTACTACTTTAGTAGGAAACTGAAGGAGGTGGCGCAGATGAACGCCGAGGGTAAGGATATTATCTCATTGGCTATCGGTAGTCCCGACATGCCACCATCGGAGCGAACCATCGAAAAGCTGTGCGAGGTGGCTAAGCTGCCCGATGCACACGGCTATCAGATAACAGTAGGTACACCCGAACTGCGCGAGGCCATGGCTAACTTCTACAAGCGTTGGTACAACGTAGAGCTCGACTGGAAGACTGAGGTATTGCCTCTGATTGGTTCGAAAGAGGGTATTCTGCACGTAACCTTGGCCTTTGTAAACCCAGGCGACGAGGTGCTGGTGCCCAATCCCGGCTATCCTACCTACACATCGCTCAGCAAGATTCTGGGTGCCAAAATCGTGAACTACAATCTGCGTGAGGACAACGGTTGGCAGCCTGATTTCGACGAGCTGGAGAAGATGGATCTCTCGAAGGTGAAGCTGATGTGGACCAACTATCCCAATATGCCTACAGGCGGACGTGCCCGTATGGAAACCTACGAGCGACTGGTGAAGTTTGCCCAGGATCACAACATTGTGGTGGTGAACGATAACCCTTACTCGTTTATCCTGAGCGAGGAGCACATGAGCATTATGCAGGTGCCAGGCGCCAAGGACTGCTGTATTGAGTTCAACTCGATGTCGAAGAGTCATAACATGCCCGGTTGGCGTGTAGGTATGTGCTTGTCGAACCCACAGTTTATCCAGTGGATACTGAAGGTTCAGAGTAACATTGAGAGTGGAACCTTCCGTGGCATTCAGTTGGCTGCTGCCGAGGCGCTGAACAACAACGACGAGGCCTGGCATCGCGAGTTCAACATCGATAACTACAAGCGTCGCCGCCAGTGGGCCGAGAAGATTATGGATGTGCTGGGTTGTACCTACGATAAGAATCAGGTGGGTATGTTCCTGTGGGGAAAGATTCCCGCTGATATCCAGAACGTAGAGGACCTGACAGAGCGTGTGCTGCACGAGGCCCGCGTATTCATCACCCCAGGCTTTATCTTCGGTAGCAACGGCGAGCGCTACATCCGCATTTCGCTCTGTGCCAAGGAAGAGAAGATCAAAGCCGCCCTCGAGCGCATCGAGAAAATCGTAAAATAGTGAAATAGTAAAATAGAAAAATATAGTCATGGAATTAGAATTATCACCATTGAATTTACCAAGTGACAACGAACGTCCCTTTGTGATTGCAGGCCCTTGTAGTGCTGAAACCGAGGAACAAGTGATGACAACCGCTAAGCAGCTGGCTATGAAGGGCTGCCATAACTTCCGCGCTGGTGTGTGGAAGCCTCGTACCAAGCCCGGTGGCTTTGAGGGTCATGGCGAGCCCGCTCTGGTTTGGCTGGAGCAGGTGAAGAAGGAAACCAAGATGCTGGTTTCTACCGAGGTGGCTACTCCCGAGCACGTAGAGCTGTGCCTGAAGCACGGTGTAGATATCCTGTGGATTGGTGCCCGTACATCGGCTAACCCCTTTGCCATGCAGGCTATTGCCGACTCGCTGAAGGGCGTGGACATCCCCGTGTTTGTAAAGAACCCCGTGAACCCCGACCTGGAGCTCTGGATTGGTGCTTTGGAGCGTATCAATCAGGCTGGCATCAAGCGTCTTGGTGCTATCCATCGTGGTTTCTCAAGCTACGAACAAAAGATTTACCGTAACGCACCTATGTGGCAGATTCCTATCGAGTTACGTCGCCGTATTCCCGAACTGCCTATCATCAGCGACCCCTCGCATATCGGTGGACGTCGTGAGCTGGTAGCACCTCTGTGTCAGCAGGCTATGGACCTTGGTTTCGACGGTCTGATTGTGGAGAGCCACTGCGATCCTGATAAGGCCTGGAGCGATGCCAAGCAGCAGGTAACACCTGATGTACTCGACTACATCCTGAGCTTGTTGGTAATCCGCGACGAGAAGACCACTACCGAGGGTATCACCCAGTTGCGTAAGCAGATTGACGAGCTGGATAACCAGCTGATGGATCTGTTGGCTAAGCGCATGCGTGTGTGCCGTGAGATTGGTCAGTACAAGAAGGAGCACAACATGACAGTACTGCAGGCTAACCGCTACAACGAAATCCTGAATAAGCGTGGTGCCCAGGGCTCACTCTGTGGCATGGATCCCGAGTTCGTAGCGCACGTATTCGAGAATATCCACGAGGAGAGCGTTCGCCAGCAGATTGAGATTATCAATAAGTAGTTTTAAGGCACGGATTTCACGAATTAACGCGAATTATTGAATAATAAGCTAAAATTCGTGTAAATTCGCGTAATTCGTGCCAAAAGAAAAAAGCAATGAAAATATTAGTAATGGGCGCAGGAAAGATGGGATCGTTCTTCATCGACCTGCTGAGTTTCGACCACGAAGTGGCTGTGTTTGAGAGAGATGCCAAACGCATGCGATTTACATACAACTGTCAGCGTTTCACCACCTACGACGAGATTAAGGCCTTTGAGCCCGAACTGCTCATCAATGCGGTAACGCTGAAATATACCATCCCCGTGTTTAAAGAGGTGATACCTTACCTGCCTAAGGAGTGCATTATCAGCGATATCGCCAGCGTAAAGACCGATCTGAAGGACTTCTATGAGCAGACCGGTATGCGCTTTGTATCTACGCACCCTATGTTTGGTCCTACCTTCGCCAACCTGCAACAGCTGAGCGAGGAGAATGCCATCATTATCCAGGAGGGCGACTGCATGGGTCGTTGCTTCTTTAAGGAGCTGTATCGCAAGCTGGGTTTGAACATCTACGAGTATACCTTCGAGGAGCACGATAAAACGGTGGCTTACTCGCTGAGTATTCCATTTGTTTCAACGTTTGTGTTCGCTGCTGTGATGAAGCATCAGGATGCACCAGGTACCACCTTTAAGCGCCATATGCGTATTGCCAAGGGCGTGCTGAATGAGGACGACTACCTGCTGCAGGAAATCCTGTTCAACCCCTACACGCACGATCAGGTGGCACAGATTCGTACCGAGCTGAAGGAACTGCTGGAGATTATCGACCAGAAGGATGCCGCTGGTATGAAGGGCTATCTGACGAAGATTCGCAACAACGTCAAGAACGACATAGAGATTAAACGCTAACTAGATATTTTACATGTACAAAACGCTAACTATTTTCACCATTCTGCTGAGCGCCATGTGCCTACCAGCCAGCGCTCAAACCCGCGACAGCTATGTGGACTACCTTTACCAGTTTATGCCACAGCCAGACAAGACTGATTACAGTCGCGAGTTCTACCAGCAGAACGTTGCCCTGTCGCTCAAAGCACGTGCTGAGATGCCGTGGGGCAAAACCATTCCAGAGCGCGAGTTCCGCCATTTTGTGGTGCCCGTGCGAGTTAACAACGAGAATCTCGACAACAGTCGCGAGGTGTTCTACAAGGCCCTCAAGCCCCGTGTTGAGAAACTGAGTATGCAAGAGGCTATCCTCGAGGTGAACCACTGGTGCCACGAGCACGTGACGTACCGTCCGTCGGATGGTAGAACCAGCAGTCCGCTGGCAACGCTCCGTACGGCTTATGGACGCTGTGGCGAGCAGAGCACTTTTACTGTTGCAGCCCTGCGAGCCGTAGGTATTCCTGCCCGTCAGGTTTATACCCCGCGTTGGGCGCATACCGACGATAACCATGCGTGGGTAGAGGCCTGGGCCGATGGCAAGTGGTACTTCTTGGGTGCCTGCGAGCCAGAGCCTGTGCTGAACCTGGGTTGGTTTAACGAGAGTGCCTCGCGTGGTATGCTGATGCACACCAAGGCTTTTGGCAACTACGACGGACCTGAGGAGGTGATGAGCCAGACACCTTGTTACACAGAGATTAACGTGGTAGATAACTATGCACCTACCGCGCAGGTTAACGTACAGGTGGTTAACGCTAAAGGCAAGCCTGTTTCGGGTGCCCGCGTAGAGTTTAAGCTGTATAACTATGCTGAGTTCTACACCGTAGCTAACAAGACTACTGACAAGCTGGGCCATGCCTCGCTGACTGCCGGTAAGGGCGACATGCTGCTGTGGGTATCGAAAGGTGGCTTGGTGGCTACCCGTAAGGTATCGTTTGGTAAGGACAAGCAGGTGAAAATCGTGCTGAACAGCAAGGAATTGCCTGATTTGGTGGATCTCGATATCGTGCCACCACCAGTTAGTGGTCAGCTGCCTTTGGTAACTGCTGAGCAGCGTGCCGAGAACAACCGTCGTTCGGCTTACGAGGACAGTATTCGTCATGCCTACGAGGCTACCATGCCGGTTGAAGACTGGCGCGGTAACCATCGAATCATCCAGCAGTTCCTGAACGAGGCTCCCAACAAGCTGATGGCTGAGAAACTGCTCGGCGTATTGGCTAAGAAGGACCTGCGTGATATCGAACTGGCTGTGCTGAAGGATAATCAGGTGGCTGCCGTAGATACATCGGATATCTATCTGAAGTATGTGCTGTGCCCCCGTGTAGAGCTGGAGTGGCTCACACCTTATAAGGCTTTCTTCCGCGAGCACATGGGCAGCATCAAGAGTCCTGCCCAGCTGGAGGCATGGTGCAACCAGAACATCCGCATCGACAACGATCATAACCCACAGGGATTGCGTATGCAGCCTATGAGTGTGTATCGCGAAAAGCTGACCGACGATCTGGGTCGTAACATCTTCTTTGTATCGGTGGCTCGCAGCTTAGGCATGCCTACCCGTATCAACGAGGTGAACGGCAAGCCCCAGTACTATGCCGATGGACGTTGGGTGGATGTGTTTGCCAAGGCCCAGAACGCCAAACAGGCTAACACCGCTAAGTTGAAGCTGGATTACAAGCTGTCGGCTCACAACGATAATCCTAAGTATTACATCCACTTTACGCTGAGCAAGGTGGTGGATGGACAGTTGCAGTTGCAGACATTCCCCGAGGATGCCACCCAGCAAGATTTCGTGAACGGACAGGAGCTGGATAAGGGTGAGTATATCCTTACTACCGGTGTGCGTATGGCCAGCGGTAAGGTACTGGCTCGTATGCAGCGCTTTACTCTCAACGGCGATACCACCATCAGCTATGCCCTGCGCGAGAATCAGGAGGATGTACAGGTGATTGGGTCGCTAAATGCCGAGGATATCTATCACGACAAAGCTACCGATAGCGATAAGAGTCTGCTTTCTACTACTGGGCGCGGGTATTATGTGCTGGCTATTGTGGCACCTAACCAGGAGCCTACCAACCACGCTATGCGCGATATCTCGGTTTACAAGCAGCAGTTTGAGGAGTGGGGTAGAAAGATGATTTTCCTGTTCCAGAACGACGACGAGGCACAGCGCTTTAACTTTGCCGAGTTCGACAAGCTGCCTAACACCGTGGTTTGGGGAACCGATGTAGAGGGTAAAATAAAACAGGAAGTGTGGCAGCAGATGAAACTGCAGAGCCCAGCACTCCCTGTGTTCCTGATTTGCGATTCGTTTAACCGCGTGGTATTTGTTCAGCAGGGCTACACCATCAACTTAGGTGAGCAGCTGATCAAGGTTATTCGTCAATTGTAGAAAGCACGTATTTCACGTCGTCGGCACTGGTAACACCACTGCCTGCCGAGAATGAACCGTGAATTTCCATACAGCCCGTTTGGTCGATGATCAGGCGGGCATTTTTTGTTGTTACGCCGCCGCCTGGCATGATGATGATACGTCCGGCTGCCTGTTCTACGAGTTTACGCAGCAGGGGAATTCCCTTCTCGGCTGATGGCTCATGACCTGAGGTGAGGATGCGGGCACAACCGGCAGCGATAATCTGCTCAAGGGCCTTCTCGGGCTCACGACAGCGGTCGAAAGCACGGTGGAAAGTAAAGGGTTTGTCGCCTGAAGCCTCAACCATCAGCTTCAATGCCTCTACGTCGATATCGCCATCGGCAGTGAGGGCGCCGCACACGATACCATCGCAGTATGGCAACGACAGACGGATATCCTCGAGCATCGCCTCGATATCTGCCTTGTTATACACAAAATCGCCTTCGCGTGAACGGATGAGTACCTGAATCTTGAGTTCGGGATACTGCTGGCGAATCCACTTCATCATACCTATGGTGGGGGTAACACCGCCTAATGCCAAAGCTGTACACAATTCGATGCGCTCGGCACCGCCCTCAGCAGCTGCAATCACACTGGCCATATTGCCAGTACATACTTCTAATGTTCGTTTCATATAATGTTTAATCTTTAATGTTTCATGTTTCATGTTTCATGTTTAATGCACCAGCTCGCTATGCGAGATGCGATATTTCTTGAGTGGTTTGGTGCCATCGATGATGATGTCGCCCTTGGGGTAATAACGCTTGTCGAGATGCAACGTTACCTTGTCGAATACCGGTTTGGTAAGCGCATAGCTGGGTGTGCCAGGACAATCAGGATACAAGCCCATCATCGAGAAGATGAGCCATGTTGACATGGTGCCGCAATCATCGTTGCCTGGAATGCCGTTCGGCTTATCGCTGAAGTACTTGTTAATCAGGCTGGTAACAATCTTCTCGGTGCGCCATTCCTCGCCCTTGAAATAGGTAAACAGGTAAGGGTAGGCAATGTCGGGCTCGTTGGCTGGGTCGTACAAGCCCTCGTCGAACACACGCTGCAGCTTCTGCACAAACTTCTTGTCGCCACCCATCAGGCGTGCCAGTCCCTTGATGTCGTGAGGCACGTAGAAGGTGTAGTTCCAGGCGCTGCCCTCGTGGAATCCGGGCGCATTCGAGAAGTCGGCACCATCCTTGGGATCGAAAGGTGTGAGGAACGTGCCATCCTGATTGATGGGGCGCAGCGTACCCGACTCCTTGGAATAGTAATGACGGTAGCCCAGACTCTGTTGGCGGAATCGCTTGGCATCCTGTTTCTTACCCAGGGCCTCGGCCAGGTTAGCCAGCGAGGCATCGGCAATATAGTACTCCAAGGCGTGCGATACCGAGTTGTCGCCCGACATATCGGCGGCATATTCGCCCATAGGCACGTAACCGCGCTTGTAGTAGTTGTCTACATCGGGGCGCATCTTGTTATCCTTGCCAGGCAGGGTGGCCGACTTATAGAAAGCCTCGTAGGCGGTGTTGATATCGAAATCTCGCAGACCCTTCAACCAGGTGTCGGCAATAAAGGGGATGGCAGGATCGCCCTCCATCGTCCACGTTTCGCGACTGTACAGTTCCCACTTTGGCATCCAGCTCCATTCCTTGTACATGCCAATCATAGAGCGTACCATATCTAACTGCTTGTCGGGGTAGAGTAGTGTCATCAGCTGACCCACGTTGCGGTAGGTGTCCCAGAGTGAGAAAACGGTGTAGCGGTTGGTACTGGTGGTGCCAATCTTAAAACTCTCCATCTCGGGGTACTGGCCGTTAACGTCCTGCAGGATGTTGGGGTGAATCTGGGTGTGATACAGGGCGGTGTAGAACATGCGGCGCTGGGCCTCGCTGCCACCCTCGACGGTAACACGGTTCAGCGTTTCGGCCCATATCTGACGAGCCTGCTGTCGGGTGTTGTCGAAAGCAAACTGGGGCTGTTCGGTGTTCAGGTTCTGGCGGGCATTCTCGATAGATACGAATGATACGCCCATCTGCACCTCAATCTGTTCGCCCTCGGCACAATCGTAGTTGAAATAGTAGCCTACATCATCGCCTGCCAGCTCCTTGCCGTAGGTGGTGTAGAGCTTGTATTTGCCCTGATCGGGATCCCAGTCCTTTTCGGGTCCGTCCATCGGTGGCTGCTTTTTCCAGTAGCCTGCCGATACGGGTTGTTTGTTAACTCGCATCACAAAGTAGATGGGGAATACGGCCTGCGGGTTGTAGCAGAAGGTACCCACCAGGCGATAACCCTCAATCTCGGTATCGCTGACACGGTGCACCATGCCACCCACCTCGTTGGTGAGTCCGTTACCCAGGTTCAGCAGGATATGACCCTCGCCTTTAGGAAAGGTGAAGCGCTCGGCCGAACTGCGGGTGGTGGCACTAACCTCGCAACGGATGCCGTACTTTTTCAAGCTCACGGCATAGTAGCCTGGGGTGGCTTGCTCGTTGCTGTATTCGGTGCCGTAATGGCGGTAATCTACATCCAGTTTGCCAGTGGTAGGCATGGTGAGCAGGGTGCCCAGTTCGGGACAACCCACACCACTCAGCGTTACATGGGCAAAGCCGGTGAAATACTTGTTGTTATATTCGTAAGGTGCCGACCACCAGCGCTTATCCTTATCGTGCATGTTCAGGTCGCTACCCATCACGTTAAAGGGTACCACACTCATCATGCCATTGGGGCACACGGCACCTGGATTGCATACGCTGTAGTTGGTGGTGCCGATAAAGGGATCGACGTAATCCACGGGCTGCTGGGCGCAGATAGACAGAGAGCCTAAAATGTAACAATTTAAAAATGTAAAAATGAGCTTTTTCATTTAATTCTGGGTAAATGTGGCTTTAAGAATAATGTTATCCGAGCTGGGGCCTATCATCACGGTAAAGTCGCCAGTCTCTACGACGTGGTTCATCTCTTGGTCTACAATCTCCAGGTCCTCGGCTTCGAGGGTGAACGATACCTGCTTGGTTTCGCCCTTGGGGATGAAGATACGACTGAACTTCTTGAGCTGCATCATAGGCTGGGCAGTAGAGGCATACTCGTCGTGCAGATACAGCTGTACCACCTCGTCGCCATCCATATCGCCGGTATTGGTAACGTTGAAGGTTACCTTAAACTGGGTGTCGCCGGTCTCCTCGATGTTCAGATCGTCGTACTTAAATGTGGTGTACGACAAGCCGTAGCCAAAGGCATACAGCGGACGAGCACTCATCTCTACATAATCGTGTGGCATAGGTGGCTTCTTGTTGTAGTAAACTGGAATCTGACCTACGTTGGCGGGTACCGATACAGGCAGGCGTCCGGCTGGGTTATAATCACCAAACAGCACGTCGGCAATGGCGGTACCACCTTCCTGTCCGGGATAGTAAGCCGTGAGCAGGGCATCGGCATGCTGGGCGGCCCAACTCTTATCCATGGGTCGACCTTCGATATATACCACTACCAGAGGCTTACCTGTGGCCTTGAGGGCCTTGAGCAGCTGCATCTGATGACCCAATGGGGTGAGGGTGGCGCGGTCGAATCCTTCGCCGCAGTCCATATCGCTGATAGTCTTGCTGTCGGTAACAGCAGCACCGGTCTCCTTATAGCTGGTCTTGAAGTCGCGGGCACTCGAACCGCCTACAGCTACCACGACGACATCGGCCTCCTTAGCAGCAGCTACTGCCTCGGCAATGTTCGATGCGGTGGTGTCGCGTACGGCACAACCTTTGACGTAGGTTACCTGACTGGCGGGCAGTTTGCTGCGGATGCCAGCGAGGATGGTTTTTACGTTGGCTTCTTCCTGTGGTGCGGTATAGTCGCCCAGCATGTTATACACGTTGTCGGCATTAGGTCCGCACACCAGCACCTTCTGGGTTTTGCTGAGTGGCAGCACGTTGTTCTGGTTCTTAAGCAGGGTGATAACCTCGCGAGCCACCTGCAGGGCAACAGCCTTGTTGTTATCGCTACGAACCAGCTGCTTGGCCTGGGTTGCATCTACATAAGGATGCTCAAACAAGCCCATCTCGAACTTCATCTTCAGAATGCGCTTAACAGCTACATCAATCTCAGCCTCAGTTACCATGCCTTTCTGTCCGGCATCTTCCAGTCTGCCGAAAGCCAGGGCACCAAGGTCGGCATCAACACCAGCCTTCAGCGCCATCACACCTGCTTGCTGCTTGGTCTCGGCTACACGGTGGGTGCCATGGATACCGTCGATGCTATACAGGTCGCTGACTACAAAGCCGTTGAATCCCCACTGGGTGCGCAGCAGGTCGGTAAGCAGCGCCTTGCTGCAGGTGCTGGGGATACCATCCAGCGAGTTATAGCTGGTCATCACCGACAGGGCGCCGGCATCGATGGCTTTCTTGAATGGGGGCAGGAAACTCTCCTGCAACTCGCGTGCACCGGCAATGGTGATACCGCCATTCTGTCCGGCCTCGGTGGTGCCGTAGCCGATGAAATGCTTCAGTGTGGCGATGGTGCTATAGGGCTTCGACAGGATGCCGCCACCCAGTCCTTTTACCATGGCAGCACCTAACTCGCCTGCCAGTACGGGGTCTTCACCCATCGTCTCCTCTACACGCGACCAACGGGGCTCGCGGGCCAGGTCTAATACCGGTCCGTAGCTGATATGGCCACCCTGCAAGCGGATTTCCTGACCAATCACCTCGCCGGTTTTCTCAATCAGGGCTGGGTTCCAGGTGGCAGCCATACCGAATCCGGTGGGGAATACGGTAGTGCCGATAGCCATATGTCCGTGGGGTGCCTCCTCGGCTAAGAACAGGGGGATACCCAGTCGGGTGTGCTCTATCACATACTTCTGCAGGGCATTACCAGCCTTGGCTGCCAGTTCGGGGTTGAGTCCGTTCTCGAGCGACTTCTGTGTCCAGGGGTCGGCACGGTAGGTGCCCCAGAGCATACCTATCTGTCCCTCGGCAATATCCTTCTTGAACAGTTCCGAGGGTTCTACATTCTTTCCTTTGATGGTGTAGTAGTTCCAGGCCAAGGTGCATCGTAACTGGCCCACTTTCTCCTGCAATGTCATACGACTAACCAGGTCGTTTACACGCTGTTCTACCGAGAGTTTCGGGTTCTGGTAGGGCAGTAGCTCCTTAGCTTTCTTTTTGGCGGCCGACAGGCTCAGGGCCATGCAGCAAGCCATTGTTGATATCAGTATTCGTTTCATGTTTACAGAATGATGAGTTTATCGTAAGATGCTGATTCTGATTCGCTCACCAGGTGTACGGCTTTCAGCTGTACGTAACGGCAGTCGGCGGGTGCAAAATACACATCCTGCATAATGGGATTGTTGCGGATGTTCGAGAACTCGCCTGCGGCAATACGCTTCATGTTGTCGAGGGTATTGCCAGCCCATATTTCGTAGTGAGAGATCATACCAGTAGTGGTTGGTTTGTAATGCAGCGAACGGATCTGACGGGTGCGACCCAGGTCGATGGTGATGGCTTTGGCATCCTGCTGCTGGATGGTGTAATCAAAGCCTTTCAGATTCAGTTCCTGCTGCTGGTAGCTCTCCAAAGCCTTGGGGGCATAGTAGGCGCCGATGCCGTTGATGCAGAGCGGACCACGAGCCTCGTCGAAGCACACACGCAGCTTCTTGGCGGTAATGGTCTGGAAGCGCAGCAGACGTTTGTAACCGATAGTGGTTGTAGCCTCCTTGATGCTGATGGGCTGCCATTTGCCGCCGTTAAAGTACTCTAAGTGGAATTTGCTAACACGCTGGCCCAGAGGAATATACTCCTGCAGCATGATGCGGTTAATCTTCTGCGTACCTTTGAGTGCAATCTCGAGTGTGGCAGTGGTTACACCATCCTCGGTAGCCCAGTAGGTATCGTAGTTGCCGTCGGTCAGATTTGCCGTTCCGTACAGTTTCTTATCACGAACATTCGAAGCTTTGATGCTGACTTTACGCAACAGGTTGTTACTCAGTTCGGCAGCTACTTGCTGGTGATAGTTTACGGCATTAGCCGAGTCGATAGGATGGATGAGTCCTTCCTTATCCACGGGGAAGTTGAGCAGGAATGTGCCGTTATGACCCACGCTGCGGTAGTACAGGTCGGTGAGCTGTGGGATGCTTTTTACACGAGCATCCTCGCTCTCGTGATAGAACCAACCCGGACGGATACTGGTGTTGCACTCCGAGGGTACCCAGGTGTCGCCATCGGCATGTCCGCTGGTCAGCTCGTAGTACTTATCGTAACCAGGATAAACCTCGTTGATTCGCAGGAACGACCAGTTGGTGGCATCGGCATAACCCTCTTCGTTGCCAACCCAACGGCAACCGGGGCCGCCATCGCTAAAGATGATGGCTTGTGGCTGATGCTTATACACTAATTTGTGGGCACGGGGGAAATCGTAGTAGGTACGGCGATCAATCTTGCGCTGTTCTTTGGCACCGCCATACCAGCCATCACCACCGTTGGCACCATCGAACCACACCTCGAAAAGCTCGCCATACTGGGTGAGCAACTCCTCGAGCTGGGCATAGAAATACTCCACATAGAGTGGGGTGCTGTAGAATGCCTGATGGCGATCCCATGGCGAGAGGTACAGACCCAGTTTCAGGCCGTACTTCTTACAGGCGGTTGCCAACTCGCCTACAATATCGCCCTTACCATCCTTGTAAGGCGTATTGCGAACGCTGTAGTCGGTGTACTTGGTGGGCCACAAACAAAAACCGTCGTGGTGCTTGGCGGTGAGTATCACACCTTTCATACCGGCAGACTTAATGGTGCGGGCCCATTGCTCGGTGTCGAGCTTGGTGGGGTTGAAATCACTCAATGGCGCATCGCCATAGCCCCACTCGCGATCGCCAAAGGTATTGGGACCGAAGTGGATAAAAGCATAAGTCTCTAACTTCTGCCAAGCCACCTGATGGGCTGTAGGCAGGGGCGCAACTGGTGCTGGTGCCTGCTTTTGGGCAAAAGTAGGTAGAAGTAGGAAGTTAAAACTGAATAGTAAAAGTAATTGTTTCATATTTTGTGTTATTATTGTGCATTCGTAAACGAATAGGGGGCATCCTGTGGCTGGGTGCCGCGCTGCTTGTTGGCGGTGGTACTCATACCGAAACGGATGGTAGCGCCCTGCATCAGCTGGTTGTGATTCAGGTAGTTATGCTGGTAGTCGGCGCCGTTCAGCGTCATCTGCTGGATATAGCAGCCTTTGCCGTCGGCATCGATAGAGAGCGTATTGCCGTTCTCCAGGTGTACGGTGGCCTGCTTAAAGTATGGGGTACCGATGACATACTGGTTGCTGCCTGGACAAACGGGATAGAATCCCAAAGCCGAGAACACATACCAGGCCGAAGTCTGTCCGTTGTCTTCATCGCCGCAATAGCCATCGGGGTTGGCATTGTACATGCGGTTCATCGTCTGGTTAATCCAATACTGGGTTTTCCAAGGCTCGCCGCTGTAGCCATACAGATAGATCATGTGCTGTATGGGCTGGTTGCCGTGGGCATAGTTACCCATGTTCATAATCTGCATCTCACGGATCTCGTGGATGGTAAAGCCATAGTAGCTGTCATCAAACACGGGAGGCAGGGCAAATACCGAGTCGAGCATCTGATTAAAGGCAGCCTTACCACCCATCAGGTTGATGAGTCCCTGTGGGTCGTGGAATACCGACCAGGTGTAATGCCAGCTGTTACCCTCGGTAAAAGCATCGCCCCATTTCAAGGGGTTGAAGGGCTTCATAAACTCACCATTCTTCAGGCGACCTCGCATCAGCTTGGTCTCGGCATCAAACAGGTTCTTATAGTTCATGGCGCGCTTGGCAAACACGTCGATCTCCTTTTTCTTTTTTCCTAAGGCTTTACCTAACTGGTAGATACACCAGTCGTCGTAGGCATACTCCAGGGTGCGGGCGGCATTCTCATTGATTTTTACATCGTAAGGCACATAACCCAACTTGTTGTAGTACTCGTAGCCCAAACGGCCTGTGCTGCTCACCTTGGGGTGTACAGCCTGGGTGCCGTGCACCACAGCTTCCCAAAGCTTGTTGATATCATAGCCACGCAGCCCCTTCAGGTATGCATCGGCTACAATCGAGGCTGAGTTGTTGCCTACCATACAGCCACGGTGACCTGGACTGGCCCACTCGGGTAGGAAGCCGCTTTCCAGATAGGCATTCACCAGTCCTTCCTGCATCTTGGTGTTCATCGAGGGATAAACCAGATTAAGCAGTGGGAACAGGCAGCGGAAGGTATCCCAGAAGCCGGTATCGGTAAACATATAACCCTTGCGAACCTCGCCGTTGTAAGGACTGTAGTGGATGGGCTCACCCTGGGCGTTGAGCTCGTAGAAACTACGTGGGAAGAGCACGGAGCGGTACAAGCAGCTATAGAACGTGCGCAGGTGGTCGATATCATTATCCTCGATCTCGATACGTCCCAATACCTCGTTCCAGCGTTTGCAGCCGGCTGTTTTTACCTGCTGCAGCGAACGCTTGCCAATCTCGTTCAGGTTCTGCTCGGCCTGCTCCAAACTGATGAATGATGATGCCACACGGGCACATACCTTCTCGCCTCTACGGGTTTTGAACGATACGATGGCACCGGCATGATGGGCTGTCATCTCCAACTGATTGGTAAAAATGCTATCCTGCACCGTTACGCTGCTGGCGAATGGCTTATCGAACACCATCACAAACCAGTTCTTGAAGTTCTCGGGTACACCGCCGCTGTTCTTGGTGGTATAGCCAATCACCTTATTTTCGGCGGGGATGATTTTTACGTACGAACCTTTATCAAAGGCATCAATCACCACGTTGGCCTCATCAGTCTCGGGGAAGGTAAACTGCATCACAGCAGCTCGCTCGGTAGGAGCCACCTCGGCAGTTACATCGTAATCAGCCAGATACACGCTGTAATAATAGGGTGTGGCTACCTCGGCCTTATGCGAGAACCAGCTGGCACGCTTGTTTTCGTTGAACACCTTAGGGCCTACCGTGGGCATCAGCGAGAACTGTCCGTAATCGTTAATCCACGGACTGGGCTGGTGGGTTTGCTTCAAGCCGCGAATCTTGTTGGCGGTATAGGTGTATTGCCAGCCATCGCCATTCTTACCGGTCTGTGCCACCCAGAAGTTCATGCCCCAAGGCATGGCTACGGCAGGGTAGGTGTTACCTGTTGAGAGGTTGTAGTTCGACTCGGTACCTACCAAGGTACTCACGTAATCAACCGGCTGCAGCTTGGCAAAAACCGACTGGCACGCTAAAAGAAACAAGGCTACGAAGACCTTTTGGATGCAACGTATCTTCATAAGTTCAGAGTTTAGTTCAAACTGCGTTATTCTATTTCAAGTGCAATCGACTGCTTGGGCAGCTGCTTGGGCAGATAAACGGTTACCTGATTGCCCTGCAGCTTGTATTTTACACGTTTGCCGTTGCTAACCAAACGGATGGCTTTCTTTGGCAGATTCTGGCTCCAGGTGATGCTGGTAGGCAGTTTCTCGCCATCGTTCAAACGGTAGATGGCATAATAGCGACTACCATCCTTGGCTTTGGTGAACCATACATTACCCTCGTTGTAATAAGGGGTGATGGTGGTGTTATAGATGGCTTTACCGTTCAGCTTAAGCCAGGCACCAATGGCATTCAAGCGCTTCACGCTCTCAGGCTCAATCAGTCCTTCGGGAGTAGGACCAACGCCTAACACCAGGTTTCCCCCCTTGGCTACAATCTCGATGAGGGTGCCAATCACCTTCTCAGGACTCTTGAAACGTGGACGTGGTACCCAGCCCCAGTCGTCGCTCAGAGGGATACAGCTCTCCCAGGGGAAATCCAACTGTGTCTCGGGGATGGTGCGCTCGGGTGTCTGGTAGTTCTCGTAAGGACCATGGATGGTACGATCTACGATAATGATGCCAGGCTGATTCTTACGGGCGATACGGGCCACCTCGGGCATATCCAGATCCTGACCGCGGTTTTCCTTAGCTACCCAGCCGCCATCGAGCCACAGGATATCTACCTTACCGTAACGCGACAGAATTTCGTTCATCTGATTGTGGGTGAACTTCTTGAACTGCTGCCAGCGCCAGGGGTGCTGATCAACGGGATAGTTCACGTTGCGACCTTTCTTGGCATACACATCCCACCAGTAGTACTGCGAGTGCCAGTCGGGCTTAGAGAAGTAGGTACCGATGGTGAACTGCTTCTGGCGGAAGGCATCCAGCACATGCTTCAGCACGTCGCGACGTGGATCGTCCTTAAAGGCATGCTTGGCAATGGTAAAATCGGTCTCCTGTGAATCCCACATACAGAAACCATCGTGGTGCTTGGTGGTGAAAATCATATATTTCATACCCGCATTGCTGCAGGCCTCAGCCCACTGGGTAGGATCAAACTTGGTGGGTTTCAGCTCGTCGGCCAGTCCGAAGTACCAGTCCATATACTGCTGATAGGTGCGTGTAGAGTCGCGGGTAATCCAGTTCTCGTCGCAGATAGCCCATGATTCTACCATGCCTGGTACGGCATATAATCCCCAATGAAACAGCACGCCGAACTTCAGGTCCTGCCATGCTTTAAGATTCTTTACTACCAGCTGGTCGGTTGGCCACTCGTAGGTTTCGGAACGCTGATGAATCTCGTTATCCTGTGCACCTACCGACAGGCACACTGCCAGCCCTAAGGCCAGACATAATCTTCTTGTTTTTAGCATAAATAGAAATTGTATATTAGTTATGGTTGCAAAGATAGCAAAAAAATGACGAAAGTTTAGTATGGTATCCATTTTTTTTGTACTTTTGTGCACAAAAATCAGAAACTACGACAATATGAAGTATCTTACAGCAATTTTTTCGTGTATCGGTATGTGCGCTGTGGCTGCACCTCAACCAACTGATTACACGCGTGGCATCGGACAGTATCCGGGTGCCAAGAGTGAGTATTACGCACCCACACTGAGCTGGGTGGAGAATGGCCAGACATTAACAAATGTAGCACGCCACCGTGCGGCCTGGGCTTCGTCGGCTATCGACTACAACCTGACGGCACATCTGGTAACAGATGGTATCTGCGATACTGCCGATCCCATCCTGCTGAAGGTTTCTACCCAGGATGGTGTGCTGCCACGTAAGGAAGCCGAATGGGCCATCGATGGCGGTGCCTATTCAAAGAATATCCTGATGGGCGAGAAGACCTGGCTGCAGTACGACTATAGCGGTGCCATGACAGTAAAAACTGCCGGGGTACGTGTGGTAGGTATGATGGCCTATAACGACCAGCTGGCTACCGAGGGCTACAGCATTCGTTGCGAGGCTTCGGAAAATGGAAAAGACTGGCAGGTGGTTGGCGAACTGAAGGGCGACAAACTGCCTGGTAAGCCGCTGTATTATAAGTTGCATTCCGACCCCAACAAACAGACCGAGGAGAGCCTGTTGCCAGCCCGTCAGTTGGATGAACTGATTAAATTCAAAACACCTGTAAACACCCAGCATCTGCGTGTGGTAATGGATATGACTGGTGCTGCCCACTGGGACGTGTACGAGTTGCAGTTCCAGAATGCCATCGGCGAGTATGTAGAGCTGTTGCCATCGCAGCAGTTCAGTAGCCTGTGGATGAGCGATGGCGGTGGCGAGCAGTGGATATACACCGACCTTGGAAAGAGTCTGCCTATCGAGCAGATTAATCTCGACTGGCTTTATGCCCCCAAGAAAGGTATCATCCAAATATCCGACGACGCCCAAACCTGGAAAAAGGTGGCATCTCTCAATGGTCAATCTTCAATGGTCAATGTTCAATGTACTGCCCGCTACGTGCGCTTGCTCCTCCAGGAGCCCGGCGAGGATGGCTGCTATGCTCTGCGTGAGTTGGAGGTGCTGTCGAAGCAGAAACAGGTTTACACCGCACATGCTGTGGCTGGTATGAAGAACGGACGCTACGAGTTGAGTGGCGGCATGTGGCAGTTGCAGCGTGCATCGGAGGTGGATGCCCGTGGCGAGCAGATTGCATCGGCTGATTATGATAGTAGAAGTTGGGTGCCTGCTACAGTACCTGGCACCGTGCTGGCATCGTTTATGAATATCGGTGCTGTTCCCGATCCAAACTATGCCGACGATATCAATCAAATTTCAGAATCATATTTCCGCTCAAACTTCTGGTACCGTCAGGAGTTCAACGTAGAGCGTATTGATGGTGAGCAGCAGTGGCTCAACTTCGATGGTATCAACTGGAAAGCTAACGTTTATCTGAACGGACAGCGTCTGGGCCGTATCGAGGGTGCCTTTATGCGTGGCAAATTCAATGTAACCGGTCTGCTGCATAAGGGTAAGAACTACCTGGCAGTAGAGGTGGAGTGCAACAAGTACTTTGGTGCCGTAAAGGAGAAGGACCGCAACACCACCCAGTTGAATGGTGGACTGCTTGGTGCCGATAATCCTACCTTCCACGCTACTATCGGATGGGACTGGATTACCACTGTACGTGGACGCGAGGTTGGTATCTGGAACGAGGTTTATCTCACCTCAACAGGTAATGTGACTGTGAGCGATCCATATGTAAAAACCAAGTTGGCTGCTGATGGCAAAACAGCCAGTGTAAAGCCTGCTGTGTTTGTACGCAACAACGATAACAAGCCAGTTACTGGTACCCTGAAGGGCTGGATTGGTGACGTGAAGTTTGAGAAGAAGATGACGCTGCCTGCCAACACCGAGCAGGAGGTAAGCTTCTGTCCTCATTGCAACAAGCAGTTGACCAGCAGCGACTTTAAGCTGTGGTGGCCTAATGGTTACGGCGAGCCTAATCTGTACGAGGCTGGCTTTACCTTCACCCCTGATAACGGCGTGGCATCTACCATCAACTATCAGGCTGGTATCCGCGAGATGAAATACGAGGGTCTGAAGGATTCGCTCATCATGTATATTAATGGACGCCGCTTTATTCCACTGGGTGGTAACTGGGGCTTCGATGAGCACAATCTGCTGTACCGCTCACGTGAGTACGATATTGCTGTAGGGTATCACAAGGAGATGAACTGCACCATGATTCGTAACTGGGTAGGACAGATTGGCGACGAGGCTTTCTACGAGGCTTGCGATAAGCATGGTATCATGGTATGGCAGGACTTCTGGTTGGCTAACCCAGCCGACGGACCTGATCCTCACGACGATATGCTGTTCCTGAGCAATGCACAGGATTATCTGCGCCGTATCCGCAGTCATGCCAGCATTGGTATCTGGGTAGGACGTAACGAGGGATTCCCACCTGAGGCTATCGATCGCAAGTTGCGTGAGTATGTACATACCCTGTCGCCTGGATTGGAGTTTATCTCAAGCTCGGCTGATGATGGTGTGAGTGGTCACGGTCCATACTGGGCACTGCCTATGAAGGAGTACTTCTCTCGTCAGAGTGGTAAGATTCACACCGAGCGTGGTATGCCTAACGTGATGAATATCGAGAGTTTGAAGCGTACATTGAGTCCCGATTCACTCTGGCCACAGAGCGTACAGTGGGGTATGCACGATTACACCCTGTTAGGTGCCCAGCGTGCCCGCGAGTTTAACGGACTGGTAGAAGAGGGACTTGGCAAGGCTAACAGCGCCGAGGAGTTTACCCGTTGGGCTCAGCTCATTAACTATAACGGTTATCGTGGCATGTACGAGAGTACCAGCAAGAGTCGTGCAGGACTGTTGATCTGGATGAGTCATGCTTGCTGGCCATCGATGGTTTGGCAGACTTACGATTACTATTTCGACCCCACAGCGGCTTACTTTGGTGTAAAGAAGGCCTGCGAGCCCTTACATATCCAGTATAACGCTCTGACGGATAGCGTTGAGGTAGTGAACCACTCTGCAGGAAATGTGGCTGGTATCACCGCTACAGTAACGGTATTCGATCTGAATGGTAAGAAAGTGCGCCAGCAGAAGGTTCGTTTGAATAGCAACGAGGATACCACCAAGGCCATCCTGAAGTTGGCTAAGTTGCAGGCTCAGGCGCCATCAGATGTATGGTTCCTGCGTTTGACACTTGCCGGTAAGCGTGGTGTGATTTCGGAGAACGAGTATATCATGGGCAAAGAGGAGAATAACTACCGTGCCCTGAACACCCTGCCAAAACCCGCCTTGCAGCAGAGCGTAAAGGTTACTGGTACCAAGGCTGTTGTGACATTGAAGAACACTGGTAAGTCGGTAGCTCCATTCCTGCGTATAAATCTGAAGGGTGCCGATGGCGAGCAGATTCTGCCTGTGATTTACAGCGATAACTACTTTACCATGATGCCTGGCGAACAGAAGGTGGTTACCATCGAATGGAAAGCTGAGGATGGTAGAGGTCAGAGTCCTGTGATTGAGGTGACTCCGATTAACTAATCAGATTCCCAAAAAGAAAGCCGCTCTTCAAAATGCTGAAGGGCGGCTTTTTTTGTTAGAGTTTCTTTTGTAAGTGGTAAGTGCCACTTGGATATGTCTTCGGGGTTGTCTCGCCGGGTAGGGTAACGATGGCGGTGGCTCCTTCGGGAACGGTGAAGTTCCACAACCACAGGTCGCCTTCGTATTTCCATTCGCTCTTAATCAAACCGGCTGCCGACTGGTATTCGGCCTTCATAAAGCCTAAACGCTTATCGGGGATAGGCTTCATGATAATCTGCTTAAAGCCTGGCACCTGGGTGTCGGTAGCGATACCGGCTGCAGTCTCCCAAATCCACTCGCATACGGCACCGTAGGCATAGTGGTTAAAACTGTTCATGCCGTTAGGTCCTAAGCCATTATCGCGGCGGTAGCTGTTCCAACGCTCCCAGATGGTGGTGGCACCGTTGTCAATCGAGTAAATCCAACTGGGGTTCTTACGCTGGAAAAGCAGTTCGTAAGCAATATCTACCATGCCGTTTTCGGTGAGTGTAGCCATCAGGATACTGGTGCCTAGGAAACCGGTCTGCAAGCAGTTGCCATGTTCCTCAAAATTCTGGCGCAGGCGCTGAATCATACGCTCCTTGGCACCACCATCTACCAGACGGTTCTTCAAAGCAAACAGGGCAGGGGTTTGCATGGTGTTCAGCACGTCAGTCTTAAAGGTACCATCCTGATTCAGGAACTGCTGCTTCAGATAAATCTGGGCAGCCTCTGCCATCTGCTGGTATTTCGAGGCATCGCGACCTGTTGCCAGTGCCATGTCACGCATCATCTCGGCATCAATCTGCCAGTAGCAGGCACTCAGGTAATTCCAGTAGACTATGGCATCGGGACGTGGTTTCCAGTTCTCGTCGAAAGCCAGGTTAATACAAGTCTCCAAAGCCTCGCAGCTCAGCCAGTCGGCCCACTGGTAGTTGCCGTTTTCCTTTACGAGTGCCTCGTGGTTGTATTTCACCTCGTTGATGTGATTCATGAAGCGTTCCATCGCTTCCCAGTTCTCATCTACGATGGCTTTATCGCCAAACTGCTTCCATACTGTCCATGGCACAATCACACCGGCATCGGCCCAACCCAATCGCATCATCTCATTACCATACTGGGCAGTAGGCGATACGCCTGGAAATCCACCTGTAGCACTCTGTGAGTCGCGTACATCGCGGGTCCATTTATGGAAGAATCCGTCGGTATTAGCAAAGAACGAACCGGCTTCGGTAAACACTTGAGTATCAGCCATCCAACCTAATCGTTCATCGCGCTGCGGACAGTCGGTAGGAACCGAGAGATAGTTAGAGCGCTGGCCCCAAACGGTGTTCGAAATCAGTTTGTTAATCAGGTCGTTACCTGTGGTGATTTTACCTATTTCCAGACCTTTGGCGATGCTGGTTACAGGCAGTGATTCAACGCGTTGAATCTCTACCTTATCGGTAGCGGTTACCGAGATGTAACGGTAGCCAAAGAAGGTGCAGTGGGGATAGTAGCTTACAAAGCTGGGGTTGTTGGCAAAGGTATAATCGATACGGATACCAGTTTTCTGGATACGCAGGTTGCGACGATGCACGCTACCTTCTGGTCCGTCCATGCCACGGCGTTCGGCACCGTTGCCATCGTTCAGGATTTCAGCAGGCAAGCAAGTCAGGGTAGTACCTTCGTTGGCTTTAAAGCTGAAGAATGGTACACCTGATGTATTCTGTCCGAAATCTACAATCAGCGTTTCGCCAGGATTCAGAGTGATGGTTTCGCCCAGGGCATAGTTGCGTTTGATGGTAACCTTACCATATTCGATATCCTTCTTGTCGGTGGCTTGTTTCTCGCCGGTTACACCTTGCCAGATATAGGCGCTGGCGGGGCGTAATGCCAAGTCGCGACGCAGATAAACCTCAGCACCATCGGATGGTACAATCTCGCCTGTAAACTCGCTATTTACCTCAGGAGTTGAGAGTTTTTCAGGGGTAGCAAATCCAGGCAGTTCGCGGGCATCAAAAGCCTCGCCATCAAATATACCGGCGTGCTTTACCTGACCTGCAATACCTGCTTTCCAATCCTTGCAGTTGGTGCCGTAGTATTGCTTGGTGCCATCGGCAAATGTCAGTTCCAATACACCACGAAAGGCACACTTCTTACCAATCATACCTTCGTGATCGCCTGGAGTGATAATCTTATCAGCCCACCAGCCCGGTGTGACCTGAGCCGAGAGTACATTCTCGTTACCAGTCTGCTTCTGGAAAGCTGCGGTGATATCGTAAGTAAACGAACGCTTGGTTTTGGCGTAGTGTGTAAATCCGGGCTTCAGGATTTCGTCGCCTACAGGTTGTCCGTTCAGGTAAAGTTCAAACACACCTAATCCCGTTGTCATCCATTTAGCTTGGGTAACGGGCTTTTCGTTCTGGATGGTAGATACAAACCAGCTGGCGCCATCGGCAGCACGAATCACCTTGTCGGCACGACCTGTTACTACAGGGGCATTCACAACCGAAATCCATTCGGCATTCTGCCAGGCTGATGTGTTAAGGGCTGCGGTTTTATGGCCTACAGTGGTAGGTTGTTCTAATAGCATTTTACTAAGCAGTGAGCTGAACTCACCAGTCCGGTCGTTTGAGTATTCCCAGTACATACCACCACGCAGGTTGTTATCAAGGATATACTGACAGATGGATCCTAATGAACGTGTGGTTTCGTAGGCCCATACAAACTCACCCTTTTCGTTGGCAATATAATCGGCTTGTGCCACATCGCTCCACTGACGTGTGTAGCCTACGGGCAGGATACCCGTACGCAGATATTCGTCAACACCAGCGTCCTGTCTTCTGCCTTTTTGGTAGAAGGGCATACCCATCACCAGTTTCTCCTTGGGTACGCCTGCCTTCAGGTGTGCCTCGACAGCTTCTGAGCCGGTGCAGTAGCCTGAGATAGGCGAGGGGTAGAGGGCTGCATGGTGAGCCTTGTTGGGATCGCTCATATCATACGACATCACATTCACTAAGTCGAGATAAGGCAGACATTTCTTAAAGTCGATATACTTTGCGGTGCAGATGGTGGCGATGGTAAGCAGTTTCTGTTTTCCTAACACGCGGCGCAGTTCCTTCATCAGCAGCGTAAAGTTATCGATATCGTCGGGTGATGACGAGATACCAGCCTCGCTTGATGACGGGTATTCCCAGTCGATATCGATGCCATCTAGTCCGAACTCATCTACAATGCGTTTGCAGTCCTTTGCAAAGGCAGCGCGGTTCTGTTTGGTGGCAGCCATCTCGCTGAATCGTCCTGCTGTCCATCCACCAATCGACAGCAGCACTTTTAAGTCGGGGTTCTGCTGTTTCAAACCAGCAATCACCCGTAGGCGTTCTGGCTTCTGGATATCTATACCATTAAATGTTTTGTTGACTGTTCCGAATGCATAGTTGATGTGGGTCATCAACGTTGGATCGGGAATCTCTGTTGTACCTGCGGTAACATAAGCTACCACTACACGATTTGTAACCTGCTTTCCAGCATAACTATGCCAGAAAACGCATAATGCGATAATTAGCAATAGAAGTCTTTTCATTTCAGTTTTGGGTTTGTTGGGTTTTAATAAAAATCCCGAAACCCGCAAAGGGTCTCGGGATAATTATTGTGTTTCAATCTATTTTTTAATAGAGTGAGTAGTAGGTCTGCTTAGCCCAGAACAGGTTAGTGTAGTAACCAGTGCTCTCTGAGTAGTTGATAGCCTTAGCAGCCTCGCAGTTGTCCTTGTTGAAGTTCAACTCGTCGCTTGGGTAAGGCAGACGGTTTGGAGGAGTAGGATAGTCAGCCATCTGAGTATCCTTAGCAAACTTCACGTTGGGGAATCCAGTACGACGGTTTACGTTCCAAGCCTCCAGCTCGTTCAGGTAAGCGAAGTTCAGCCAGAGCTGAGTAGCAACGCACTCCTGAGTAGCCTTCCAGATCTTGTTGGCATATGCCTCGAAGTCGGCTGATGTAGGAACGGTCAGTGCACGGAAACCGCTGTATGAGTCGTTACCCTCCTTGTACAGTGAAGAAGTGGTCTTCATGTTCCAGTAGTATTCGTTAGAAAGTACTACTCCCTTAATGAAATACTCCTTAGCTGTAGCCTCGTTGGCAGCCACACCATAACCCATCAGGTAAGCCTCGGCCTTGCTCAGAGCTACCTCGGCAGCGTTGATCCAAGTACCATTCAGGTTGGCATTACCCTGATAAGCAGCCCAACCAGCGAAAGCGATGGTATCGATACGACAGTAGTAATTAGAAGTGTTGATACCACGGTCGATATACTCCTTATTCTTCTTATCAGCGATGTCGTCGATCTCACTGCTGGTGAGTGAGTTGTCGTAAGCTACATACTCACCGTCGGGGTTGCAATCGTAGATAGCAGCCAGACGTGGGTCGGTATTCTCATCGGGCACACCGTTAGCAGGCACGTTCATAGCGTCGAGCATAGCCTGTGAACCAGCAGCCATAGAGCTGCTACCACCCAGAGCCTGAGAAACACCCTTACCATAGTTGAAGTGGTCGGTAGCTGTATCACCGTTTACACCGATGTTCTGATCGTTGCTCTCAATCAGAGGATACTGTGTTGGGTTGCTCAGAATCTCCTGGATAGCGCTCTTAGCGTCGGCAGTCAGGTCACCATTGGTAGCCAGGTGCAGAGCGATGCGCAGACGGAGTGAGTTAACATAACGCTGCCAGATGTCGGTAGAACCAGCGGCAGAAGTATAGTCCTGACGCTTCAGTGCGCTGACACCAGCTGCATTCAAGTTGCCAGCGGCGAAGTAATCACCAACTTCCTTCAGGTCGGCCAGAATCTGCTTGTAGATCTGTACGTCGTCATCGTATGTAGCTGCTGTCTTAGCGGCATCGTAGTTACCGGTCTTCCACAGTGTTCCTGCACCAGAGTAGGGAGCATCGCCCCAGATAGAGATAACCTCGTGGAGCTGAGCCTGCATCAGGGTACGACCCAGATAGAAGAAAATCTTGTTAGCAGCCTTCTCGTCGTCAGAGAGGTTGTTATAGGTATCCTCCAGCACACGGAACTGAGTCAGCATGTTGTAGAAATCCTGCCAACGGATATTGAAGTAACCCTCGCTGGCACCACGGAAACGACCGCGTCCGTTAGCGTTACCGATTACACCCGAGAAGCAACCTGATGTGGTTGACTGGGTGTAATAGCGCCAATAATCCAGGTTCATCCAACGGTTACCTGCATCAAGCACGCCGGTGAACACCTGTGGAACGCCTACTGTTGTAGTCTTTGATGGGTCAGCATACTTCTCGTTAAAGTCTGAATCAGAACAAGATACGAGAGACATCATTCCCACTGCGGCAAAGACTGTAAAAAATATCTTTTTCATAAATCTTATAATCTTTTAGTTAGTTTCAAATGTTCTATTGCACCATCTATTAGAAGCTTGCACGGAGTGAAACACCGAATGTGCGGGCGCTGGCAGTTGAACCACCAACCTGTGCCTGGTAGATCCAGTTAGTACCATCGGTAGTCTCTGAATCGAACAGCTTCAATGTACGATAGAGATAGAATGGGTTACGTGCAAATGCAGATACTGTGAGGTTGCTGCATCCGAAACGCTTGGTCCACTCTACTGGGAGCTGATATGACAGGCTGATCTCACGGCACTTCACGTAGCTGTTCTTCTGGATTGCCTCCTGATAGCTCTGAGTAGCGCTGGTACCCCAACCATACTGCATGTCGTTGATAGCGAACTGAGTGGTGATGATGTCGTTAGGAGTACCATCCTCCTTTACACCCTTCTGGATAACACCGTTATCCCATACATAGTGACCATCGATCATGGTTACACCACGCTGGTAGTTAGGAACCTGTGAAGGATCAACACGTACGATGCTGGCCTTATCGTCAACATTCTCGGTAGTGCTGTAGTAGAAGATACCACCGCTCTGGTAGTCACGAGCACCAACAGCGTCCTTGATGATACCGGTATCCATGTAGTACTGCCAAGGCTGGTTGATAACGTCGCCACCGATACGGTAGTCGAAGCTCATATCCAGTGTGAAGTTCTTGTAGCTTACCGAAGCAGCGAATCCACCAACGGCATCAGGCATAGCGTTTCCTACCTTATGACGCTCAGAAGTATCGGTGATGTACAAACCATCCTCGCCTACGATACGGTTACCGTTCTCGTCGGTCTTCCAAGTGTATGTGTAGAAGTCACCCATAGGCTCACCAACGTGTGACTCAAGGGTAGCTGCACCGTTATCCCAGTTAGCGTGTGAAAGAACATCCAGACCATCGGCCAGTTTCTTTACCTTATTCTTATTAACTGCGATGTTTGCACGCAGGTCAACACGCCAGTCCTTATTCTCGAATGGAGTACCATAGATACTGAACTCAGCACCTGAGTTAGTCAACTCACCTACGTTCATCAGCATGCTCTGTGCACCCATAGAGTAGGCAGAAGTTGTCTGCAGGATCTGGTCCTTGATATCATTGTGGTAGTAAGAGAACTCGAAACCTAAGCGGTTGTTGAAGAACTTACTCTCGAGACCAATTTCGAACTCGTACTTCTTCTCAGGCTTGATGCTCTCGTTACCTACTGATGTACTCATGTAGTTGTAGATGTAAGTATCACCGTGCTGCAGGTTACCCTGGCTGTATGCCAAGTTAGCGCGGTAGATCTCAGGAGCATTACCTACGATACCGTAAGAAGCGCGAATCTTACCATAGTCGTACCAAGCTGGCTTGTTGTCCTTCATCAGCTCTGTGAACAGAATGCTGGCACTGGCTGATGGATACCAGAATGAGTTGTTGCCCTTCTTCAGGGTAGAGGTCTTCTCGTTACGGATAGTACCCTCGATGTATGCCCAGTTGTCGTAGCCGTAGCTAGCGGTGAGGAACATACCTGTACGAAGCATATCCTGCTTGTTCATGTTGGCGTTCTTGGTACCAACTGAAGCTGCGAGGTTAAACCAGTTCTCCTGGCTCAGACCCTGACTGGTGCTAACGCTTGACATGTAGTATGTCTCCTGACGGGCGTTGTAACCGAAGTTAGCCTGTACGTTGTGAACATCAGCAAATGTCTTGTCGAAGCTCAGCATTACGTCACCGTAAACAATCTCATACTTGCTGTTCTCGAGTGCGTATGCATCGCTGAACTGACCGTTGGTTGAGAAGATGTGTGCGCTCTCAGCACGGTTCTTATTCTCAATCTTATCTGATGTCAGGTCGGTAGCAATACGTGCACCAAGAGTCAGACCAGGGATAATCTCCCATGTTGGGTTCACGCTACCGATGAAACGCTGGTGATCCTCAAGCTGCTCCTTACCAAGGATGTTCCAGAAGTACTCGCTGATCAATGAGGTAGAACCCATTGGGCTGTACAGGAACTGCTCGTCGGGAGTCAGTGTGTTGGTTGTACCACCGTTAGCTGCATATACGCTGTTCATATAACCGAGACTTGTCATGGTGTGCTCACGGATGTACTTAACATCTGTGAAGCTACCGAACATACCAGAGTAGTTCTGGACGATACGGCTGATACGATAAGGACGGTTCTTAATGAACTGCTTCTGATAAGTAGCGGTATAGTTCAACTTAATGGTGTTGGTGATATCAAACGAACCATTTACATTAAAGTTGTGCTTGTGGTTAGCAGAGTTGAACTGCATGGGCTTCACATCGTTGAAGTTGTATGAGAAGCGGATGTTGCTACGCTCTGAACTGTTAGTGATAGCAACGTTGTAGTTCTGGTTGAAACCTGTGCGGAATACCTCGTTCCACTGGTTACCACCGATAGGTGAGTAAGCACGCTTGGTACCATCGAAGTAAGTTACCTCACGGCCATCGTAACGAGGACCATAAGAATAGTAGGCTGCACGTGGAGTGGTAATGCTGTTGCCATTGCGGTCAACATATACATTACGCATACCGGTCAGAGCCTCCTGGTTGGCGTTACCCAGTACCCAGTTGTCGTAACCAGGACCGAACTCTGTCTGCATGTCTGGCATGTAGGCAATCTTGTCCCAGCTAACGTTAGCGCTGAAGTTTACACGTGTACCAGTACCCTTGGCAGCCTTCTTGGTGGTAATCATTACAACACCGTTGGCAGCCTCAGAACCGTACAGTGCAGAAGCGGCAGCACCCTTCAGGATTGAGATGTTCTCGATGTCTTCTGGGTTGATATCAACCAAACCGTTTGAACGGATACGCTGGTTGTCCCAGTAGCCTTCGTTATTGGTATTACCGTTGTGGATGGGCACACCGTCCATAACGATCAGAGGCTGGGTGTTACCAGTGATTGATGACATACCACGTACCGAGATAGATACAGCAGATGTGTTACCACCAGGGGCTGACTGGATGCGAACACCAGGAGCCTTACCATACAGGGCTGATGCGAAGTTAGAGGCACCAGTCTTGATCAGCTCGTCGCTATTGATCGAACTGATGGCATAACCCAGTTTCTTCTGGTCTTTCTTGATACCAAGAGCTGTTACAACCACCTCGTTCAGGGTAGTAGCTTCTTCCTCAAGAACAATTTTGAGAACTTTGCCTGTCTCGGCTTTTACCTGTTTTGGGGCAAAGCCAATGTAGCTGACATTAAGCGTAGCTCCATTGCGACAAGAGATGGTGAAGTCGCCATCGTAGTTAGTAACCGTTCCGGCTTGGGTGCCTTCAACCTTTACAGTGGCTCCAATAATGGGGTCACCCTTAGTGTCGAGAACACTTCCCTTAACCGTAACATTCTGTGCATTGACAACTGCTGCAAAAAGCAGACAAATGGCCATCATACACGCTCTCATGTGAGAGCTAAGAAAGTAATTTCCCATTTTCATGTTGTTGGTTTTAATTAATTGAATAGTAATTATAGTTATAAAAACGGTGCAAATCTAAACATAATTATACAAACTAGCAAGACTTTTAGGTTAATTTAGGTTAAATTCATATAATAATCTTGCATTTTGTTCTGTTATCGTACACTATTTTATAATTTTGTAAGCGAATTGCTAATATACCTATTTAAATTATGAAATGCTTAAATAAATTTATTCTGGCGTTGACCATGACTGCAGTGTCTGGTCAGGTTATGGCGGCAGATGCTTGCCAACACAAAAACGAGTTTACTAATTATGTTAATCCCTGGATTGGTACCGGAGGTCACGGTCACGTATTCTTGGGTGCAAACGTACCCTTTGGCGTGGTACAGCTCGGCCCCACAGAGCACACCCATGGATGGGACTGGTGCTCGGGCTATCACATCAGCGATTCGGTACTGGTAGGTTTTGGTCATACCCACCTCAGTGGTACGGGTATCGGCGATCTGGGTGATATCGGTTTCCTGCCAGTGGCTCATTGCAGCGCTACCGAGACTAAGTTCTCACATGCCAACGAGTCGGTTCGTCCAGGCTACTATGCCATCCGTTTGCAGCAGCCTAATGTTTTTGTTGAGCTCACTGCTACAAAACGCGTTGGTTTCCACCGTTATACATTCGGTGCCGACAATCATAAAGGTATGCTGCGTATCGATTTGCGACAGGGTACCGGTTGGGACAACTGGCGTAAGAGCGGGTTTTCTGTTGAGAGTCCTACCATGGTTACCGGCTTCCGTCAGTCGTCGGGTTGGGCCCGCAATCAGCATGTGTTCTTTGCAGCCGAGTTCTCAACCCCTGTAAAAGTGAAGAAGCAGGTAGGCGACTCTATCATGGTGCTTACCTTCGAAGATATCTCTAAGCCAGTGATGGTAAAATGTGCCATCTCGGCAGTAAGTGTCGAGGATGCCAAGGCAAACCTCAAGACCGAACTGCCAGGTTGGGACTTCAAGGCTACCGTAGCTGCTGCTAATCAGGCATGGAACGACGAGTTGGGTAAGATTGATGTAGATACCGACGATGAGACCGTTCGTACCATCTTCTATACAGCCCTTTATCACACTATGACCGCACCATCGGTGTTCAGCGATGTTACAGGCAATTACCGTGGTGCCGATGGTAAGGTGCACCATGGCGATTTTACCAACTATACCACCTTCTCGCTCTGGGATACCTATCGTGCAGCTCATCCTTTGATGACGCTGATTCATCCTGAGAAGCAGAAGGATATGGCTGCCACCTTCCAGCACATCTTCGAGCAGCAGGGCAAGCTGCCTGTATGGCACCTGATGGGTAACGAGACCGACTGTATGGTGGGTAACCCCGGTGCAGCTGTGCTGGCCGATATGGTTCTGAAAGGTTTTGTAACCGATAAGGAGGCTGCCTTTAATGCGATGAAGACATCGGCTATGCTTGATGAGCGCAGTATGGATCTGCTCAAAAAGTATGGCTATCTGCCTTACGATAAGGATTCTGCTTTCCAGACTGTGGCTAAGGGCTTGGAGTATGCACTGGCTGACGACTGTATCGCTAAGGTAGCTAAGATGTTGGGTAAGAAGGCTGATTACAAGTACTTCTATAATCGCAGTCGTGGCTATAAGCATTATTTCGATCGCAAGACTCTGTTTATGCGTGGACGCGGTAGCGATGGTAGTTTCCACGAGCCATTCAATCCATTCAAGAGTGTACATACCGCCGACGACTATACCGAGGGTAATGCTTGGCAGTACACCTGGCTGGTACCTCACGATGTACACGGACTGGTTAGTTTGTTCCCCAGCGAGAAGCGTTTTGTTGAGAAGTTCGACTCACTCTTCATCGTCAGTGGCGATATGGGTGCCGAGGCTTCGCCCGATATCTCTGGTCTGATTGGACAGTATGCACATGGCAACGAGCCTAGTCACCACATATTATATATGTATAACTACGTAGGTCAGCCTTGGAAGGCAGCCAAGTTGCTGCGCCAGACCATGAGTGAACTCTACTTCAACGATTTCGACGGTCTGTCGGGTAACGAGGATGTAGGTCAGATGTCGGCTTGGTATGTCATGTCGTCGTTAGGTCTGTATCAGGTAGAGCCTGCAGGTGGCAAGTACATCATCGGCAGTCCACTCTTCAACGAGGCTAAGGTTAACGTAGGTGGCGGTAAGACATTTACTGTTAAGGCTCATAACAACAGCAAGGATAATATCTACGTGCAGAGTGCCAAGTTGAATGGCAAGCCTTATGCTAAGTCGTACCTGATGTTCCAGGATATCGTAAAGGGTGGTGTACTCGAACTCGAGATGGGCAACCAGCCTTCAGCATGGGGGACTCAGATTAAGAATCGTCCTTAATTTTAGTGAATAGTGAAAAGTATTGTGATGATTAGATATACACTAAGTGTGAGCTGTGTGAGATGGTGTTTAGTGATACTATTCACTATTCACTGTTCACTATTCACAGCCTCAGCACAGCAAGTCAATGCCCGATACACCTCTGTGGTTTCTGATAATACTAAGGTGTATCCTTCCAAACGTCCACCGGTAGCCGAGCGCCTTTTTACGTCGGATGCCGTAGAGGCCAAGATCCGCGAGGTGCAGAAACTGCTGAGTGGCAATCCCCGTCTGGCTTGGATGTTTGCCAACTGCTTTCCAAACACCTTGGAATCTACCGTGCATTACCGTGTGGTAGATGGCGAGGATGATACCTTTGTATATACCGGCGATATTCCTGCCATGTGGCTGCGCGATTCGGGTGCTCAGGTATGGCCTTACGTGCAGTTGTGTGCCAAGGATAAGAAGCTCAGAAAAATGCTGCGTGGTGTGATTCTGCGCCAGCTGAAGTGTATTAATATAGATAGGTACGCGAATGCCTTTAACGATGGTCCTACCGGTGCCGGTTGGCAGAAGGATGTGACCAGGATGACCAAGGATGTGTTTGAGCGTAAGTACGAGATCGACTCGCTGTGCTATCCCGTGCGACTGGCTTATTGGTATTGGCTGGTAACGGGCGATGCCACTATCTTTGGCGATATCTGGTTGCAGGCAGTTGATAACATCGTAAAAACCTTCCGCGAACAGCAGCGTAAGGATGGACATGGTCCGTACCGATTCTTCCGTATGACCGATCGTACCTACGATACCGTGGGATGGAATGGCTACGGCGCTCCAGTAAAACCTGTTGGTCTGATAGCTTCGGTATTCCGTCCATCTGATGATCGTACCTCTTTGCCTTTCCTGGTGCCTTCTAACTTCATGGCAGTATCATCGCTTAAAAAGATGGCTGAGATTCTTTCTAAGGTTAACGCCAAGAGCGAAAAGGCTGCCGAGTGCCAGGCTTTGGCCAGTGAGGTAGAAACCGCCCTGAAGCAGTATGCCGTGGTTGATCATCCTAAGTACGGAAAGATTTATGCCTACGAGGTGGATGGTTTCGGTAATCATCTGTTGATGGACGATGCCAACGTGCCCAGCTTGTTGGGTATGGGTTACTTAGGCGATGTGCCTATGGACGATCCTGTCTATCAGAATACCCGTCGTTTTGTGTGGAGCGAGGATAACCCCTGGTTCTTCCGTGGTAAGGCAGGCGAGGGTATAGGCGGTCCGCATATCGGTTATGATATGGTATGGCCTATGTCGATTATGATGAAATGCTTTACAGCCACCGATGATGATGAGATTCGCTGGTGCATGCGAACCCTGTTAGCTACCGATGCCGGTACAGGTTTTATACACGAGAGTTTTAATAAGGATGATGCCAACGATTACACCCGTCCGTGGTTTGCTTGGCAGAACACACTCTTTGGTGAGTTGGTATTAAAACTCATAGCTGATGGCAAAACCGAGTTATTGAATAATCTATAAAAAGAATCCCGCTTCAAACAAACTGAAGCGGGATTTCTTTTTTATTTAAAGTAGATGTCGGCGGGTTGCATCTTTTGGCCTTTGGTATCAAATACCCAGAGGCGAAGCATACCACCGTTGCTATCAAAGTAGCGAACCTCTATCTTGTGCAGTCCGGCTTTCAGTGCCTGCTGACTTACTTCCTCGTGAGGACTCTGTGGACGGTCGTTATCTACCACCATGTTGCCATCAATCTTCAGCCAGCTACCATCGTCGCTCATCAGCGAGAAGGTATATACACCATCCTCAGGCACACGCAGGTAACCGGTAATAATCAGTCCGATGTTACCTTTTACACCCTCGGGAATCACTACGTCGTTAGCAGGATAATTGCCGTTGAATGGGGCCTTGTGGATTTCGCGACATTTCTCACCGCGATAGTTGTACCAGACAGCGTCCAAACCCTGTGTCAGCTTGCTGGCATCTGCCTTTACTGGCTCCAGCAGTCCCTGCTTCAGGAAGTCGGCCTTCAACATCTCACCAGCCTGTCCGTTAGGTGCAAACGTACGTAGAATAAAGTGCGTGGTCTCATCAACCTTCACAGGTCCGTTATATAGCTGCGAGTTCTTGTTGGGGAAGCTGCCATCGGTGGTGTAGCGTACTGTTGCCAATGGGTCGGCACAGCTCACTGCCATGGTACCCTCAGTGGTAAAGGCGTTTACGTGATATACACCATCCAGACTTGGGGTGCGGAAAGGCACGTTCAGCTTGTGCAGCATGGCAAACTGCTTAGGCAGGCGACTGTAGAACTCATCGTAATCCTTCAGCTCGGGCTTGGTCCATGCTAATTCTGAGAGTGCCAGGATGCGTGGGAAATACTGGAACAGCACACGCTCACGGGTAGGGATATACTCGCACCACATGTTACCCTGCACGCCAATCACGTGCTGCTTCTGCTTGGCGTTCATGCCTTTCAGCATCTCCTTGTCGTATTCGTAGATGCTACGCATGCTGGTCTTCTCCTCGGCCTGCGAGAGATACATGGGCGAACCAGGACAGAAGATGACATCGTTGCCCTGTGCTGTTACCTGACTTGGTGCATCGGGCACCCAGGTACGCCACCAGGTTACGGTAGCGGTCTTCGAGAGTCCACCCTCCAGGATTTCGTCCCAGCCCATCATCTTCTTACCGTTCTTATTGATGAATGCCTCCATCTGATGGATAAACCACGACTGCAGTTCCTCCTCGTTCTTCAGATGGTTATCCTTGATACGCTTCTGACAGTCGGGACATTCCTTCCAGGTATCCTTACGCACCTCGTCACCACCTACGTGTACATACTCATAGGGGAACAGCTTGAAAATCTCGCTCCAGATATCCTTGCAGAAATCCAGCACCTTCTGTTTTCCTGGACAGAGTGGGGTAGTAAAATACTGGCCCCAGCCGATGGTGGGGAAGCACGAAAGACCCTCGTAGTTCTCGATGGCACTCAGGAAATGACCTGGCATGTCAATCTCGGGTACAATCTCGATACCGCGCTGCTTGGCATAAGCCACCACGTCGCGAATCTGATCCTGTGTGTAGTAACCACCATACAGGGTATCGCCATTCTCCACACGGGTATTCTTTTGGGGAATCAGCAGGTTGGGATTATCATCACGGGCAGCCAGCTGCATGCAAGCAGTGTCCTGGTTGTTGTAGATACGCCAGGCACCCTTCTCGGTCAGCAGTGGGTACTTCTTAATCTCGATACGCCAGCCCTGATCGTCGGTCAGGTGCCAGTGGAATCGGTTCAGCTTGTACAGTGCCATCAGGTCGATAATCTCCTTCACCTCGTCAACTGTAAAGAAGTGGCGTGATACATCCAGATGGAATCCGCGCCAGTTAAAGCGTGGTGCATCGGTAACCGCAACAGTAGGGATGGCAGCTTTGCCATCGTTCTGCAGTAGCAACTGGTTCAAGGTGGCAATAGCCGACAGGGTTCCGCTGTAGTTGGCAGCGTTGATGTCGATACCGTTGGCCTTTACATTCAACTGGTAGCCGTCCTTGGCTATACCTTTCTTGGTAGTCAGTCGGATGTCGCCCTGCTTGCCGGCAACCAGCGTGGCGTTTACCTTTGCATAGCGCTGCAGGCATACCTGCAGGTACTCAGCAGCAGGCTTCAGTGCAGCCGATGAGTAGGCAATGGTAGTGCCTTGTGCCAGATTAAACTCGCCTGTGCCAACAGTTACTTTCTGTGGCGCAGGTACTAAGTTAACCTGAGCCTGGATGCCTAGACTCAGGATACTAAATAGCAGTAAAATGATTTTCTTCATAAAAAGTGTTGGTAGATGTTTTGAATTTGTTAGAACTGCCAGCGACTGGGCAACTGACGCTCAGGCCACAGATGCTTGGCATATTTGTAGTTGTAGAACTCGAACAGCTTTGTGAATCGTGTCAAGCGCTCCTTAAAGGCGTCGTAGTTCTTCAGCTCAGGCTGTGTCCACTGTACCTCCGACAGAGCCGACATACGTGGCAGGGCCTGATATTCCACCAGTCCTTCAGTCAGCAGATACTCAGCCCACAGGTTGGCCTGTGTACCCAAGATGTGCTTCTTGGCTTCGACTGACAGGGTGTCGGGAGCAGGCTCCAGCGAATATACCTTCTCTACAGGAATGAAACCACCGCAACGGCTTGGCTCGAACTGAGCCTCCTTCGACTGCAGATAGTCGAAGTAAACATGCGATGTAGGCGCCATCACCACGTCGTGACCTAACTCGGCAGCCTTGGCACCAGGCTCGCTACCACGCCACGACATAATCATGGCATCCTGTGGACAGCCATCCAGAATCTCGTCCCATCCCAGGGCACGGCGCTGATGGGATGTCAGGTAGCCGAATACCTTCTGTGTAAAGTGAGCCTGCAGCTTATCCTTGCTCAGTCCGAGGGCCTGACACTTAGGACATGCCTCCCATTTTACTGTTGGAGTTTCGTCGCCACCGATATGGATTACTTCCGAAGGGAAAATGTCCATAATCTCGGCCAGCACACCCTCTACAAACTCGTAAACCTTAGGATTGCCTACGCACAGCACATCGGTGTAAACACCCCAGTAGTGACCTACCTCGTAAGGACCGCCTGTGCAACCCAGTTCGGGATAGCAAGCCAGTGCAGCCAGCATGTGTCCGGGCATGTCAATCTCAGGGATGATAGTGATATGGCGCTCCTGGGCATATTTCACAATGTCGCGAGCCTCCTGCTGGGTGTAGAAACCACCGTGGGGGATACCATCGTCCAAATCAGAGTTGGTGCCGAGGATAGTACCCGAACGCTGCGAACCGATAGTGGTAAGCTTAGGATACTTCTTGATCTCGATACGCCAACCCTGGTCGTCGCTCAGATGCCAGTGGAAGGTGTTCATGTTGTGCATAGCCAGCAGGTCGATGAACTTCTTTATGAAATCCACGCTCCAGAAGTGGCGTGAGCAATCCAGCATCATACCGCGATAACCAAAGCGTGGGGCATCGGTAATCGTTGCGGCAGGCAGACTGCCACCCTTGTGCTTACCGCACTTGCAGGCGATAGGCAGCGATTTGCGCAGGGTCTGGATACCATAGAACACACCAGCTGCTGTGCCACCCTGGATGGTAACACCCTTCTGGTTGATGTTCAATACATAACCTTCCTTAGCGGTTACCTTTGGCGATACGGCCAGCTCGATGTAGCGCACCTTCTTAGCACGCTTGTTCACGATGGTCAGGTCGCACTTGGTCAGCTCTTTGATGTACTGCTTCAGGAATTCTGCTTCGCTCTGCAGTTCGGCAGGGGCCAGAATCTGTACGTCGGCGTCAACCTCAAAGGCTGCACCTTTTGTCATCACAATCGACTGTGGCAGTGGTACCACGTTGTAGTTGGCAGGCTCGCCAGCTGCAGCTGTCATTGAGCCTAACGAGATGAGTGCTGTTAACACCATTCCTTTAAACTTCATGTTTACGGTCTTCATTAATGTTTAATCTTTAATGTTTAATCTTTAATGTTTAATCTTTAATGTTAATCTATTACGTTTAGAATTTGTACTCTACAAACGCCTCCATGGCCTCGTAGCATGCCAGTCCGAGATTGTCGTAGCGCTTGGCTGTCTCGCGGTTGCGATCCTCGGCACGCTGCCAGAACAGGCGCTCGTCGTTACCCAGGAATGGGGCACTCTCCATCTGACTCTGGTGGCGCAGGATAGCATTACGTTTCTCGCGCAGTTCCTCTGGACTCATAGGTACGCACATCTCGATATCGGCTACATCCCATTCAGCCCAGGCACCACGGTACATCCATACACGGCAGTCCTTCAACCACTCGGCACCAGCCTTCTTGGTCTCGTCGATGGCAGCCAGCACAGCATCGGTACACTTACGGTGTGTGCCGTGTGGGTCGGCCAGGTCGGCAGCCACGTAAATCTGGTGTGGCTGAATCTCGTTAATCAGCTCGATAATGGGGGTTACGTCGGCCTCGGTCATAGGCAGCTTCTCAATCTTACCGCTCTCGTAGAAAGGCAGGTCGAGGAAGTGGATATGCTTACTGTCGATACCACTGTACTCACAAGCCAGTCGGGCCTCGCCACGGCGAATCAGTCCCTTCAGGCGCAGAATCTGCTCGTTATCCAGATCACCTGGTTTCTTACCCTTGATAAAGGCCTTTACTGCCTGGTATGAGTGCTTAATAACCTCGTCGCTACCGTTGGCAAAAATGGTGTTAAAGCCATTGATAAAGTGCATAAAGCGGCGTACCTCTTCATCGCCTACAGCAATGTTACCAGATGTCTCGTAAGCTACATGCACATCGTGGTTCTGCTGCATCAGTCTTCGAATGGTTCCACCCATCGAAATTACATCGTCGTCGGGGTGGGGCGAGAATACAATCACACGCTTGGGGTAGGGCTTTGCGCGCTCGGGGCGGGTGCTATCATCTACATTGGGTTTGCCGCCGGGCCAACCAGTAATAGTGTGCTGCAGTTCGTTAAACACCTCGATGTTTACCAGACCGGCCTGACCGTCGAATTGCTCAACCAGATGTCCCAGTCCATTCTCAACATAATCCTTGGTAGAAAGCTTCAGCAGTGGCTTCTCTACCTTCTCACACAGTTCGATTACCTGACGTCTAAGCTCGTGGTTAGGCATCTTAATACTGTTAGTTAGATTTAAATTCATCATCGTTATATTAATTGTAGTAAAGTATAAATTTTCTGCGAAAGTACACATTTTAGGCGAAATAAATGCAAAATTTGGGAAGATTAACAATAATATTGTGTAATTTTGCACCCGATGAAACAACCAGCTATACAGAAACCCGAAGATATCAGCGAGGTATTGCTGCATGCTTGCTGCGCACCTTGCTCGTCGGCTATCGTCGAATGGATGATGGCTAACGGTATTCGACCTGTGATTTATTATTTTAATCCAAATATCTGGCCCCGAGAGGAATACGAGATTCGCAAACAGGAGAGTAAGCGTCATGCCGAGAGCTTAGGACTGCGATGGATTGATGGTGACTATAACCACGAGGAGTGGTTGGGTGGTGTGTGCGGACTGGAGGCCGAGCCCGAACGCGGGCGCCGTTGCGAACGCTGTTTTACATTGCGCCTGATTGCCGCTGCCAAGCAGGCCCAGGCGTTAGGTATTAAGTATTTCACCACCACGCTGGCATCGAGCCGCTGGAAAAGCTTAGAGCAGATTGAGCGTGCCGGCCATATCGCAGAGGAAATGGTCAATGGTCAATCGTCAATGTTCAATGAAGTTAAATTCTGGGCCCAGAACTGGCGCAAGGGTGGCCTGTACGAACGCCGCAACCAACTGCTTAAGGAGTATCAGTTCTATAATCAGCAGTATTGCGGCTGTGAGTTCAGTATGCGGCCTAAATCAACAGAAATAAAAGAAAATGTAAAAAACGACGAGTAAAATTTGGGTGTGTCGTTTTTTTATTGTAACTTTGCGCCCTAAAAATAGATTAGTAATATGTTTGAGAATTTAAGTGATAGACTAGAACGCTCGTTTAAGATACTGAAGGGTGAGGGTAAAATCACCGAGATTAACGTAGCCGAAACGCTGAAAGATGTACGTCGTGCCCTGTTGGATGCCGACGTAAACTATAAGGTAGCCAAGAGCTTTACCGATACCGTTAAGCAGAAAGCTTTGGGTATGAACGTGCTTACAGCCGTTAAGCCAAGTCAGCTGATGGTGAAGATTGTTCACGATGAGCTGGCCGAGCTGATGGGTGGTAAGGCTGCCGAGCTGAAGATCGAGGGCCGTGCCGGTGCGCCTGCCATCATTCTGATGTCGGGTCTGCAGGGTTCGGGTAAGACTACTTTCAGTGGTAAGCTGGCCAAGATGCTGAAAGAGCGCAACCACAAGAAGCCTTTGCTGGTAGCCTGCGACGTGTACCGTCCTGCTGCTATCGAGCAGCTCAAGGTAGTGGGCGAGACTGTAGGTGTTCCCGTATATTCCGAGCCTGATAATAAAAATGTGGTAGAGATTGCCAACCACGCTATCCAGGAGGCCAAGTCGAAGGCCAACGATGTGGTTATTATCGATACTGCAGGTCGTCTGGCTGTAGATGAGGAGATGATGCAGGAGATCGAGACCCTGAAGAAGGCCGTTAATCCTAACGAGACTCTGTTCGTAGTTGACTCAATGACCGGTCAGGATGCCGTTAACACCGCTAAGGAGTTTAACGATCGTCTGGATTTCGATGGTGTTATCCTTACCAAGCTCGATGGTGACACCCGTGGTGGTGCTGCCCTGTCAATCCGCACCGTAGTAACCAAGCCTATTAAGTTTGTAGGTACGGGCGAGAAGATGGAGGCTATCGATGTGTTCTATCCCGAGCGTATGGCCGACCGTATCCTCGGTATGGGTGATATCGTTTCTCTGGTTGAGCGTGCCCAGCAGCAGTTCGACGAGGAGGAAGCTAAGAAACTTGAAAAGAAAATCCGCAAGAATAAGTTCGACTTCGACGACTTCATGGGTCAGATACAGCAGATCAAGAAGATGGGTAACATCAAGGATCTGGCTGCTATGATTCCTGGCGTTGGCAAGCAGATTAAGGATCTGGATATCGACGACAATGCCTTTAAGGGTATCGAGGCTATCATCAACTCGATGACACCAAAGGAACGCGCTAATCCCGATATCATCAATCCAAGCCGTCGCCGTCGTATCGCAGCCGGTTCGGGTACCAAATTGGACGATGTGAACCGACTGATGAAGCAGTTCGAGCAGACTCGCAAGATGATGAAGATGGTTACCGGCCTCAATTCGTCGAAAATGGCTCAGATGGCTGCAGCCATGAAGATGCGAGGTGGTATGCCCAAGTTCTAAATACAACACATATGCAACTGATTGATGGAAAAGCAACAGCGGCGGCTATCAAGGCCGAAATCGCTGAGGAGGTAAAAGAGATTGTTGCCCAAGGAGGCAAACAACCCCATCTGGCCGCCGTCTTAGTGGGTCACGATGGGGGATCGGAGACTTATGTAAAAAATAAGGTGCTGGCCTGCGAGGCTTGTGGCTTTAAGAGTACGCTCATCCGTTTCGAGGATAATATCTCGGAGGATGAGCTTTTATGTTGCGTTGATAAGCTCAACAAGGACGACGATGTAGATGGTTTCATCGTGCAGTTGCCCTTGCCAAAGCATATCGACGAGCAGAAGATTATCGAGGCAATCGACTACCGTAAGGATGTCGACGGTTTCCACCCCATTAACGTGGGTCGTATGGCTATCGGACTGCCTTGCTTCATCTCAGCCACACCTCTTGGAATTATCACCCTGCTTAAGCGCTATGGTATCGAAACCAGCGGTAAGAAGTGTGTCATTCTGGGTCGTTCAAACATCGTAGGCAAGCCCATGGCTCAGCTGATGATGCAGAAGCAGTATGGCGACGCTACCGTTACCGTATGCCACTCGCGTTCTAAAACACTGAAGGAGGAGTGCCGTGCCGCCGATATTATTATCGCTGCCATCGGTCAGCCCGACTTTGTTACCGCCGATATGGTGAAGGAGGGTGCTGTGATTGTGGATGTAGGTACCACTCGCGTACCCGATGCTACCCGTAAGAGCGGATTCCGTTTGAATGGCGACGTGAAGTTCGACGAGGTTGCACCTAAGTGCTCGTATATTACACCTGTTCCTGGTGGCGTAGGTCCTATGACCATCTGTTCGCTCATGAAGAATACCTTAGCCGCAGGTAAAAAAGAGTACTATAAGTAATGACAGCCGAAGAGTATTACCAGCAAGGCAATGAGGCCCGCAAGCGCGGTCAGTGGCACGAGGCTATCAACAGCTATATCCAGGCTATTGAGCTCGATCCCGAGAGTCCCGCTGTGGAAGCCAAGCGTATGCTCGACGACATCATGGCTTTCTATTGTAAAGATATGTATAATCCATAAACAAATACTGAATATGGCAAAAATGAAAGGCGCTATTGAGGTGAATACCGAGAGGTGTAAGGGATGCAGCCTCTGCATCGTTGCTTGCCCTCAGAAGGTTATCGCCCTTGCCAACAAAGTTAATCTGCACGGCTACCCCTACGTGGAGGCTGTCAACGAAGAGGCCTGCGTAGGCTGTGCTTCGTGTGGCATCGTCTGCCCCGATGGTTGTATCACCGTGTATCGTAAAAAAGTGGAGGAGTAATTATGGCACAGGAAAAGGAAGTTGTATTGATGAAAGGCAACGAGGCTATTGCCCACGCTGCTATTCGATGCGGATGCGACGGCTATTTCGGCTATCCTATTACTCCGCAGAGTGAAGTGATCGAGACATTGGCTGAGCTGAAGCCTTGGGAGACTACCGGTATGCAGGTAGTTCAGGCCGAGAGCGAGCTGGCCAGTATCTACATGGTTTATGGTGCTGCCGGTGCCGGTAAGCGTGCCATGACCTCATCTTCGTCTCCTGGTATCGCACTGATGCAGGAGGGAATCACTTACATGGCTGGTGCCGAGGTGCCGGGTGTGTTTGTCAATGTTCAGCGTGGAGGTCCCGGTCTGGGTACCATCCAGCCATCGCAGGGCGACTATTTCCAGGCTACCCGTGGTGGTGGTAACGGCGACTACAAGGTAATCGTTCTGGCTCCATCGTCAGTTCAGGAGATGGCCGATTTCGTAGATCTCGCTTTCGAGTTGGCATTTAAGTATCGTAACCCTGCCATGATTCTGAGCGATGGTGTTATCGGTCAGATGATGGAGAAGGTGGTTCTGCCCCCATTCAAGCCCCGTCGTACCGACGAGGAGGTGATTAAGGAGTGTCCTTGGGCTTCAACTGGTAAGCCAAAGAACCGCGAGCGTGTGGTTATCACATCACTCGAGCTTAAGCCTGAGATCATGGAGCAGCGCAACCTGGCTCTGCAGGAGAAGTATCGCAAGATTCAGGAGAACGAGGTACGCTTTGAGCAGCAGCAGATGGACGATGCCGAGTATGCTATCGTAGCATTCGGTAGTGCTGCCCGTATTGCTGAGAAGAGCGTAGAGATTGCCCGCGAGCAGGGTATCAAGGTAGGTCTGTTCCGTCCTATCACACTGTTCCCATTCCCCGAGAAGCAGATTGCCGAGCTTTCAAAGAAGGTAAAGGGTATCCTGGTAGCCGAGATCAATGCTGGTCAGATGGTACAGGATGTTCGTCTGGCTGCCAACGGCGCAGTTCCCGTAGAGCAGTTCGGTCGCCTGGGAGGTATCGTTCCCGATCCCGAGGAAATTGTAGATGCGTTAAAAGAGAAAATTATGTAGCAAGTCCGTTGCCAAAATTAATAGAAAATGGATAGAAATCAAATAGTTCAACCAGAGAACATCGTCTGCAAGAAGCCGACGCTGATGAACGACAACAATATGCACTACTGCCCAGGCTGTAGCCACGGCGTGGTACATAAGCTCATTGCCGAAGTCATCGAAGAGATGGGTATGGAAGACAAGACCGTAGGTGTATCGCCTGTAGGTTGTGCTGTCTTCGCCTACAATTATATTGATATCGACTGGCAGGAGGCTGCCCATGGTCGTGCACCCGCACTGGCCACTGGTATCAAGCGCACCTGGCCCGATCGCCTGGTATTCACCTATCAGGGCGATGGCGACCTGGCTTGTATCGGTACCTGCGAAACCATCCACGCACTGAACCGTGGCGAGAACATCGTGATTATCTTCGTTAACAATGCCATTTATGGTATGACGGGTGGTCAGATGGCTCCAACCACACTGATTGGTCAGAAAACCTCTACCTGTCCTTATGGTCGTGATCCAGAGATTCACGGTTATCCTTTGAAGATGGCCGATATCGCTGCTCAGCTCGAGGGAACCTGCTATGTTACCCGTCAGAGTGTAGAGAGCGTAGCCTCAATCAACAAGGCTAAGAAGGCTCTGCGTAAGGCTTTCGAGGCTTCGATGGCTGGTAAGGGTTCATCGCTGGTAGAGTTTGTTTCAACCTGTAACAGCGGTTGGAAGCTTTCGCCCGCTAAGGCTAACGAATGGATGAAGGAGAATATGTTCCCCTTCTATCCCAAAGGTGACTTAAAAGATACGACAAATAAATAATGAATTATCGTGCAAACCGAATGCAGAGAGTTTACTCTTTGCTGAGGTGCAGCCGATGATGCATAAAACGAAGTTTTATGAAGAAAGAAATAATTATTTCTGGTTTCGGAGGTCAGGGCGTGCTCTCAATGGGTAAGATCTTGGCCTATAGTGGACTGATGGAGGATAAGGAGGTAACATGGATGCCTGCTTACGGTCCTGAGCAGCGTGGTGGTACAGCCAACGTTACTGTGATCGTTAGCGACGAGCGCATCTCTTCGCCTATCCTCAGTAAGTACGACATCGCTGTGGTACTCAATCAGCCCTCACTCGAGAAGTTTGAGCCCAAAATCAAGCCCGGTGGCATTCTGATTTACGATGGCTTTGGTATCATCAACAAGCCAACCCGTAAGGATATCACCGTTTACGAGATCAATGCGATGGACAAGGCTGCCGAGATGAAAAACGGTAAGGTGTTCAACATGATCGTTTTGGGCGGACTCTTAAAGGTAGCCCCTGTGGTAAGCGACAAGGGTGTAGAGAAGGCTCTCTACAAAACTCTGCCTGAGCGCCACCACGGACTGATTCCTCTGAATATGGAAGCCCTGAAAGAGGGTGCTAAGATTATCCAGGAAATCAAATAAATGGAGTTAAGACAATTAACAAGCGCCGTCTGCCAGATTGCTAGGCAGGCGGGCGCTTACATTAGGAACGAACGAAGCAAGTTCTCGTTAGAGAGCGTGGAGCGCAAGCATGCACACGACTACGTGTCGTATGTCGACAAGGGCTCCGAGCAACTGATTGTAACCGCATTGCGCCAGTTACTGCCCGAGGCAGGTTTTATTACCGAGGAAGGTTTGGCTGGTCACAATCAGGAGCAGCTTTTATGGGTGGTAGATCCGCTTGATGGTACCACCAATTTTATTCATCAGTATGCACCTTACGCCGTTAGCATTGCGCTGTTGCAAGGCCACGAGGTATTGTTAGGTGTGGTTTACGAGGTTTGTCACGACGAGTGTTTTTACGCCTGGCAGGGTGGGGGCGCCTATATGGACGGCCAACTGCTGCACGTAAGTACACAGAAAATCAATGATGCTTTGCTCTGCTTGCAACTGCCTTATAACAGCGATGCTTATAAGCCCGTTATCAAGCGCTTAATCGATGAGCTTTACGGCCATGTAGGTAGCATCCGCATGTGCGGTTCGGCTGCCATGGCTTTGTGCTATGTGGCTGCAGGCCGATACGACGGTTATGCCGAGCAGTACATCGGTCAGTGGGATTTCATGGCTGGTGCGTTGATAGTAAAAGAGGCAGGCGGCACCGTAACCAATTACGAAGGCGAGACCGACTTTACCCAAGGCAACAGTGTGGTAGCTACCAATGGCATCATTCAGAGTGATTTGCTGAAGTATCTTACCAACGAGAAACCTCACGATAAGAAAAAGCAAACCATCGATTCAAGCATGGTTGATCGTGCTATCTGTTTTGCTACCAAAGCCCATTCGGGTGTGGTTCGTAAGGGTACTAAAATTCCTTACATTGCTCATCCTCTCGAGGCGATGGCTATCGTAGGTAGTATTACCGACGATCAGGAACTGTTGGCAGCAGCCGTACTGCACGATGTGGTTGAGGATGCCGGTGTAAATGTGGCCGATATCCGCACCGAGTTCGGCGACCGTGTAGCAGCTCTGGTTGATTCCGAGACCGACAGCGAGGTGCCCGGCATGAGTCATATTGATAGCTGGCAGATACGCAAACAGGCTGCTATCGATCATCTCGCAGCAGCCAGTCGCGATGTTAAGATTGTGGCGCTTGGCGATAAACTGTCAAACATGCGTGCCATGCTCCTTCATTATCATGAGCAGGGCGATCAGGTTTGGCAGCGCTTTAATCAGAAAGATCCAGCGTGCCACGCCTGGTATTATCGCCAATTGGTAAAAAGCCTCTCGTCGCTCAGCGACACCGATGCTTTCCAAGAATTCGCAGCTCTGGTAGATCAGGTATTTTCAAGATACGAAAAATAATTATAAAAGCGGGCTTGTTTTATAACAGGCTCGCTTTTATATTTGTTTAATCTTTCTTTCCCGGTCGCTTACCGTGTGGCGGCTGCATCTTCTGGTAAGTCTTGTACTGCTCGTCGGTAAGAATCTGCTTCAGCTTCTTCTCGTACTCCTGTCGCTTAGCCTTGTGCTTGCTGTCGGGTTTCTTTGGCATAGCCTTGTCGCCATTCTTTGGTGGCTCAGGTCTGCTGCCGTCGGCATTCTTAGGTGGTTCGGGTGGCATCAGTATATCCTGATACTCCTTGTTCAGCGCAGCCACTTTGGCTTTCTGTGCATCGTTCAATTTCAGCTTACTGGTCATCTGGGTTGTCATCTCCTGATGCGTCATCTTCTTGTGAGCCTTACGGTCCGATGGCTGAGCCATTGCTGTAGTCATAGTCAGCAGGGCCATCATTACTAATAAAATCTTTTTCATTGTTTCTAAGTTATTAAAATTGTTATTACTATCAATATCACCGATGTTGTATTTCGACGCTGCAAAGTTAGTAATATGCTCAATACCAGCAAAATAATTTCAGCCAACCTGCTTTTTTCTTCAGCAAGCACTTGTATGTTTCAAAATAAAGTACTATCTTTGCCGCCAAATATTAACATTAACCATATTACAACGTATGAAGAAATTGCTGCTAATGGCCCTCTGTCTGGTTTTTGGACTGGAAACTTGGGCACAGGATGAGAGAAATGCCCGTGTAGTGGTAGGTATGAACAATCTTACCTACACGGTGAAAAAAACAAAGACACTTGAAAAGGTGCTGGATGTACTGTTGACAGGTGAGGTTTCGAAGGATCAGTCGAAGTATCAGGATGCCGTTAGGGCTGCTATCCTGAAGGGAATATCGCAGTCGCACCGCATGTCGGCTATCGACGGACAGCTGTCGGCTCAGGAGGCTGCACTCCCAGGCGCACGCTATGTAGATGCTACTGTATCTACCTTATCGACCACATCTAAAACCGAAACAGAGTATATCGACAAGGAGAAGAAAAAGACCCGCACCAAGACCTATTATAAGGCGCTGATTGGTATCACCATGCAGTTTAAGAGCGCCAAGACCGACGAGATTCTGGCCAGTCCTACGTTCAACGTCACCGAAACCGACCTGTCGTGGATTGAGACCGAAGACGGCGCTATGCTGAAGGCCCTTGACCGTCTTTCATATTATGTAAACAGATACTGCAACCGCTGGCTGCCTTTGCGCGCTAACGTACTGGAGGGTGCTCGCGACAAGAAGGACAAACAAAAGGAAGTGTATATCGACCTGGGCAGTGCCGAGGGTGCTTACAAGGGTCTGCACATGGGTGTATATACCGTAAAGACCGTTGCCGGTAAGGAGGCCAAGAAGCAGATTGGCAAGCTGAAGATCGAGGAAGTTCAGGGCGACGACATCAGTCTGTGTAAGGTGCAGAGTGGCGGCCGCGACATCAAATCAGCTCTCGACAACGGCGATACACTCGTTATCGAGACTACTGATTAGTTTTCAGCTATTCAGCTGGGCTTCTATAAACTTTAATTCGGCTTCGAGCATGGCTAGTTTCGGCATCTCGAAGCCGACTTTCTTTGCTTCTGCTATTGGGCGCGAATAGAGATATTCAATCTCCATGGGGCGATGATAGTCGAAATCAAGTTTCATCGACGGACTATAGGGTACCATCTCGTCGGTCATCTGCATCATCTTATCAGCAAATTCAGATGTCAGGGTGTTTACACCCAGGGCATTGGCGGCGCCAATCACCTCCATCATCTGGTCGTATATCAGCTGGCGTGTGGCTGGGTTCTTCAGCAGCTTGTCGGTACTGGTGTTCAGGGCTACCGTCATACCGTTAAATGGCATGTTCCATACAGCCTTCTTCCATCGTGCTTCCAAATATGGAACCTCGGCAGCTTGGATGCCGGCATCTGTCATATCCTGCAACAGCACCTCGAACTTTTCCTGCTGGCACGAGTAGTTACCCAGATTAATGCTACCATAGCACTGGTGCGAAACATGACCTGGACCAACCTTGGCCGAACATATAAATGCCAAGCCAGCCACAATCTGCAGGCCTGGGAACACATTCTGCAAATCATCCTCCAGTCCTATACCATTTTGTATAAGTATTACAATCGAATTCTGGTGTACGATAGGGCGTAGTAGCTCTGGTAATACATCGTGGTTTTTAACCGATTTCAATCCTACGATGATCACATCCGTCTTTGGCATATCCTTCTGAGTAGCGTAGGCATTAATATGTGGAAGACAGAAATCGCCGTCGCACGAATCTACTCGCAATCCATTCTGCAACACATATTGATAGTCACTATGCGCGAGGAAATGCACCTCACGTCCTGCCTTTGCCAAACGTCCGCCGTAATAGCCTCCGATGGCTCCCATACCTATTATCGAATAACTTAACATGCTGATATATTTAATTAAATCCGTGCAAAGGTAAACAAAAATCTGTAAATCCTTGTAAATTCCAAAACAAAATTGTACATTTGCCCTCAAAATATAAGTGTATGATATCAGCAAAAGGATTCTTTACATCTTTAATAGCGCTATTGTTGGTGACTCCTGTTGCAGGCTTGGCACAGAGCTTAACAGCCGAGATGCATCATGTCGACTCTGTGATGGTGGAGTTGCAGATGAAGTACGATCCATATCATTTGTATCATGCTGATTCTGTTCATCAACAGTCGTTGCTGGTTAATCGGTATGGCACTCTCAAGGCTAACCCCAATGCCCTCAAAATTCCAGGAGTGGTATGGGTGCCTGAGCAGAAAGGATTATTTGAAGATCAGGAAGAGCGCCAGAAACTGTATGGAGATTACTCCTTTGGCGATGCCATCCTCGACACCACACTTGACATTATCTCCGACATCTTCAGCCCCAAAAAGAAAACCAAGAAGAAATAATCTTGTGTATAGTACTTTGACTAATAATATTTTGTATGAAAAGAGTATTTCTCAGTATTGTCGCTTTGATGTGCATGACTATGGCACAGGCACAACCGCGAGCCTTTAAGGTTCGTAGTAATATACCAACCGACTCCATCCGTTTGAGCGATCCAGCCATCCTGGCCGATCAGAAAACAAAGATGTACTACATGACGGGTACTGGCGGTATGATGTGGCGTAGTGCAGATTTAAAACTGTGGGAGGGACCATTTCGCGTTACCGAGTTCGATGCCAACTCATGGATGGGCGCACATCCTATGATATGGGCTGCCGAACTGCACCAGACAGGCGATGGCTTTTATTACTATTTTGCTACGTTTACCAATCAGGCTGTAAAGATTGATACCGTTCGTGGTAATGTCATCGAGCGCCGTGCCTGTCAGGTGTTACGTGCCGATAACCCTATGGGACCATATCGTGCTTTTGGCGATGCCACCTATCTGCCCGCCAATCGTCCCACACTCGATGGCACGTTTTGGCGCGATACCGATGGCAAACCCTATATGGTGTTCTGTGGCGAGTGGCTGCAGAATTGGAACGGTACGATAGAGAAGATTGAATTAAAGCCCGACCTGAGTGGAACGGTTGGCGAGCCCAAGCTGCTGTTCCGTGCCAGCGATTCGCCCTGGAGTCGCGAAAAAGATGATAAGGGCAACATCACCTGGAATAAAGTAACCGATGGTCCATGGCTTTTCCGCACCGGTACTGGTCGTCTTGGTATGCTGTGGACATCGTGGGTATATGATGTTTATACCCAGGGTGTGGCTTATTCTGCCAGCGGCACCCTCGATGGCCCATGGATTCAGGAGCCCGAGCCCATCACGCCTCCCACTTACGGTCACAGTATGCTGTTCCAGCGTTTCGATGGTCAGTGGATGATGTCGGTTCACAGTCATGCTAAAGATGCCCAAGGTCGCACCGTCCGCATTCCCCATTTCTTCGAAGTAGATCTCTCCGGCGATAAGCTCGTCATAAAGTAATCAAACAATATAAAGGTGAGATTGAAATAGCTCGCCATATTATGAACAAATATTCAGAGGAGGACAGTGACAATGATTAAGTTTGATGGCTTGCCGATACAAACGGGGCTCTTGTCCTAGACGGAGTCTATTTTTATAAGAACCAAGCGGCCGCTCCAGCTATGCTGGCTTGCCACCATCGGGACGCAAGAAGGTCGAATTGCTCATCATCACACAGATGCCACCGTTCTTCGCAAGCGAAGCGGCAAAGCCGAGCGCCGCACATCGTGGCTCTACTTGGTTCCGTTTCTGGGGGCAAAGATACAAGTAGTTTTTATAACTTCCAAATATTTAGGCTGTTTTTTTTATTTCGTCAGTTTTTTATTAAAAGTTTGGAAGTATCAAATAATTATCGTAACTTTGCTGCCGGAATTAAAGAAAGGATCAAACTATGGCATCAGTTGCATTTAAAAATCGTACACGCGATGAAATAATAGCTGCATTTCGGGAGTCTATTCGTAAAAAACACGAATGGCAAGAAAAGGCAGAAAAGGAAATCGAGAAAATTCGTCAAGAGCGTTTACAACTAAGTATCTGATGATGAATTCACTCGATTTGGCATATGTTAACCGTCTCGCACCTTATAAAGTGTGGACGAAAGAGGGACGTGACTATCTCATAGAGACTAGTAGAGGTCAAATCTTTGTAATAGGTTTTATGGATGATTATTCTATCTGGCAGACTGGCGCATATCAGTTTACCATTAACAATCAAAGCCATCGACCATCACCGCTCGATTATAAACTACGCGAAACAATTCTTTTACTAATTGAGGCCTTTTTCAAGGCGAACCCTGATATATTACTTTATATTTGTGAAACGGGAGATGGTAAGCAGGCAATGCGAAGTCGCCTTTTTATTAGATGGTTTAATACATATAGTCATCGTGATGCTTATATCTTAGAAACAGCAGAAGTCATGGAAGGTGAAACTAAAAATTTTGCGGCACTCATAGTACAAAAGTCTAATCCACGTTTAACTGAAATTGTTTCAGAATTTAGAGAGACTATTAGTATCTTAACCAACAAACCTGAGTAAATGTACACCACTACATTAGAATACAATTCCTACAAGCCGAAGACCGAGGAAGAAGAAGCGCATAGAGAACTTAGAAATGCCTTTCTAAGTCATTCTCGTAAGAGTATGTCTAAAACAATAGCTCAATACTAAAGAAGCAGGACTTTCAGGTGTCCTCGATGTAGCACAGTCTAAAAAAAGCGGCCATCACTCCCCTTGAAGTGATGGGCGCTATGTTTATGAAACCAAGCGGCAAGGTCGAATTGCTCATCATCACACAGATGCCACCGTTCCGCACATCGTGGCTCTACTTGGTTCCACCTTTCACGCTGCAAAGATAGGAAGATATTCTGAAACTTCCAAATATTTTACTGTTTTTTTTGTACAAAGCTTGCTTTCATATCGTTATTGGTTTTTGTTTGTAAGTTCTTGATATAGTTTGAACAGCTCGGCTACACACTGGCTTTCGGTCGTGGTTTTGATGGGGAAACCATAAGCTGCCATAACGGCGCGGTCGTTCTCTTGATGGGCTTTGCGGAGTTCTACGGGCATGGTTAGCTCGTCGTAGAGGTCGGCCAGCGATGAGTCTGGGTAGAGGGCCCTTGCATCCAAGATGGCTTGAGCTGTTTGCTCTATCTTTGCCTTTTGCTCTTCTGTTGGAATAGGCCAGGGGAAGTTGTTGTAAACGATATCTTTTGAGTATCGATAGTCACTTTTAAGTCTTCCACATACTGCTCTCATCCATGCCATATGGACATTACTTATTAGAATACCGAAATGATATAAAGTTGCATCAGGTATAATTAAAACGAGGTTGGTAGGAATGGTGTCTTTGGTAAGAAATCCCATTGGAACATAACGACGACGCTCAGAAGAGACGCTGGGAACTACGATGTACGTTTCAGGGTTGTTCGTCTCACGGAATAAGTGAGGATAATTGGCTAGACGGCGAGTAGCTTCGTCACTACTTGATTCTCGCATTTTCCGCACGCCTTCTATGCGGTTAAGAACTGTTGGCATCTGCCTTAATTCTGCAGGTGTTGCTTCTTTAAGCCAAAGACAGTATCTTGCTTTATTGTTTATGTATTCTTTTGATCCAATTAGGCGTTTTATAAATTTTCTTGATTTTGGTTCACAAGCAAGAAAGTTTTCAAGATCAGCTGCTTCTATTATAAGATTACCACCATCAGTAGGTTGATTGCCTTTACGAATAGAAGGTACCCTACATAAGGGTTTGCTCTTACTCTCGACAAATACATTTGGGGCATCCATCAAATATGCATTAATGTTTGATGCTTTATGTTCCTTTGCATTGTCGTAAATGGTCATTGTATGTTTATCGTTCGTGCAGCTAAATCCTATAATTACGCAGTGAACATGTGCTTTAAGTGATGCTTCACTATCCCAGCGAAATGTGCGATGGGCAAAGTCTATGTGAACACCTTCTTTTTCAAAGAGTGGTTTCCATAGATTGGCAACTTGTTCTCCTTGTGATATGCTATTTGTCGAAACTAAAGCCGTACGTATATCTGTTCCATGCATCATTTGAGTTGCCTTCAAGTACCATCCTGTTACATAGTCCATTTCACCGATGTTCTTCCATTTACTACCAAAAATGGACCTTATATCTGCTCTTTGATTATCATTCATTATATTAGCTCCCACAAACGGGGGGTTGCCTATTATATAAGTAAGGTGAGATTTTGGTACTACGGTTTCCCAATCGGTGCGGAGGGCATTGCCTTCGTGGATATTTGAGTAACTTTTTAATGGCAGGAAGTTATCTTCAAAGGTTACTATTTTCTCTGTTTCTGCCATCATCTGAGCCTCGCTGATCCATAAAGCTGTTGTGGCTACGGTTACAGCAAAGTCGTTAATCTCGATACCATAAAATTGGTGGATGCTCACTTTGATGGGGTTCATAAATGCACCTATCATGGTTTGGTCGTGGTATTTAGAACGGATAGCCTCGTTCTCTAATCGGCGCAAACTCAGGTAGGTTTCGGTCAGGAAGTTACCTGAGCCGCAGGCAGGATCCAGGAAGGTGAGCGATGCTAACTTGTCTTGATAGGCATCGAGTTTTCGAACGCGTTGCTTCTCAACTTTCTCATCCAATATTTCATCGAGTTCAGCACGCAGGTCGTTCAGAAACAGCGGATCGATAACCTTGTGGATGTTCTCGATCGAGGTGTAGTGCATACCACCACTGCGACGCGTCTCAGGATTGAGCGTGCTCTCGAAAACAGCACCAAAGATAGTAGGGGAGATCTCGCTCCAATCAAAATCCAGACTGGCATTCTGCAGCAGTTTCTGCTTCAGCTCATCGGTAAACTGCGGTATCTCGATGGTTTCAGCAAACAGGCCGCCATTGGTGTATGGGAATGCAGCCAGTTCTGCCTGCAGGTATTTGCTGCGTTGCTCCTTAGGCGTATTCAGTACTTCGAACAGATCGCGCAGTGCACGGCGTAAATCCTTAGCCTCATAGGTTACCAGGAAATCGTGAAATTGGTCGTGACTAAATATTCCTGCATCCTCGGCATACAAGCAGAATACGATGCGAACGCAAAGGATGTTCAGCCAGCGCAGGGCTTCGGGCGAATTATCGTCGTACTGTTTGAGCAGTGCCTCGTAGATGCGACCCACTATTTCGCCAGCCTGCATCGATACCTCCATTTCCTTGCGCAGGTGCTCATTCTTGGCATCCACAAGAAACTGCAGACGGTAATACTCTTTGCCCAGATTTTCGAGCAGTATCTGTTCGGGTTCGCCATTGGGCTGCTCCATATCGTAAACCAGGAACTCAGAGAAGTTGCAGGTAACAATCCATCGGGGATGTTCGGATACAGGCAAACTTACCACATAGCGGCGTGCCTGCTGGAATGGATTAAGTAGCGAACCATCGCTCTGAACTATGCCTTTACGCAAATCCTTACCTAGCGATTTTTGTTCAATAAGCACTTTGGTGGATGGTATGCGCCCATCGATAAAGTTTGAGCTGTCCACCATCCGATGGTCTTCGAAAGTGATAAAACCATTGGTAGGTGTATCGATTCCATACACGTTGCTTAGGAGGTCAATCCAGAATGGCTGTGATTCACCCCGTTCGTATCCTCTGCCTTTCCACCGCTCAGCAAAGGCTGCAGCGGCGGCTGACTGTTGTTTGTCGGTCATAGTTGCTATTATTTGGTTTATAGCACTGCCGACTTATCGGGATTTTTTACGGGCTAAAACTACGGGACCTCAAGGCACAGAAAAAGCGTGAACCGCCCTATCTATGTCTTGAGGCCCTAGGAAAGCCCGAATTACCAGATAAGTCATGTCCACGCCATGCAGCGCAGACATCAGTGACTAATCATCGGTAATTCTACAATCTTTGAAATTTCCTAGGTTTCAAGACATACCGAATAATCAGCTAATGCTGTTATATTTTACCCACAAAAGTCACACCGGCACCATTCCCGAACAGAGTTCGCCTACCCGTAGCCTTTCACTATGGTATGTGCCGGCGATCGTTTGCAAAGGTAGTTAAAAGCGGACAATAATCAAAGAAAAATGGCGTTTTTCTTGCTTTTTAGCATCAAAATTGGGCCGTGGGTACAACAATTTGCAGGTTTTAGGGATGTTTTTAATAAAAACGTCCCTAATAATTTGCAAGATTCATTTCTTGTTGTTAACTTTGCGTGTAACAATAACATTAAAAACAGATATATAGATGATAATAACTAAGAACATTCACCCCGGCTCAGCTTCATGGAAGGCTTTCCTTGAGATGGGCGCCAGATTCGAACATTCACCCGACTGATCGGTTTAACTTATCAGTTCCTGTGTGTGTGTGCTGACTGATGATCTCAGGCACACTTAATGTTAAATAAAAACAAATATGAATATGAACAAAATTGAAAAGAGGGAATACTCTCTTTATGGGATTGTGTATCCCAGTGATATGCATAAATTGCGTGCTTCGCTCGATCAATTGGCTATAGCTATCAATGAGGTTTATAGTCAGAGTAATCCCGACCAACTAGTTAGGGTTGAGTTTGATTTTAAGCTCATAAGTAAAGGCGATGTGTATAAGTTTTTGGTAAAGGCAACCACTCAGCCTAATGGTTTAAAATGCTCACAGCGTAAACTGGCTGTTATTCTGGCCACGTTTACCAATCTGGCTGATAATCCTGTTTGTAGCAAACGGGTTAACACCATACTGCGCAGTTATAAACGCTATAAAAAGTTATTGAAATGATGGATATCAACAAACTAAAGGTATCACTATTTGCTAACCATACAAGCTACTCTAACGTACTTAAAACTCTAAATGAGATTGTACACCTTATACGTTACGATAAAATTGTTGCCGCCAATACCGTTAGCTATCGTAAAACAATGGCAGCGATGGGCAAAAAGCAGGCTGATAGTTATATCAAATCGCAACTGCAGCCTGCCTTTGGTGTGGCAGTAAATTTTAGTGGGTTAGGACATAGTGCGGCGCAGGCCTGTGGATGGACGAGGCTTGCCCTGTGTGATATCGATCATTTTGAGAGTGTGGAAGAATTGGAGGCCGCCATCGAGCGGCTCTCCAAGGATCCGCATGTACTGTTGATGTATCGCTCGATAGGCGGATTAGGTTTGCACATCATCTATTGTTACGAGCGCGAGGGTGGTAAACGTATCGATGATACCTCGTGGCAGGGCGCTTTTATCAAGGGTAATGAGTATCTGGCTGCCGTGGCACAGCACCCTTACGATAAGGCCAACAGCGATTTTACACGCTTGTCGTGTTTGGCTGGCGATCCCGATGTGTATTTTAACGAGCAGGCCGTACCTTTCGTTATTTCCGACGATATGATAGTGGAACAGAACTGCGAGCATCAGGAACACGGCCGTCCCCGTAAGGTTTACGATGCTAAATCGTTCGAGGTAAAAGCTGAAGAGGCGTGGCAACATATCGAGCAGCAGTTGTCGCAGAAACAGATACGCTATGAGCCTGGTCACCATCACGATTACATACTGCATGCCGCTTACCTGTTTAACCGTTACGGTGTGCCGAAAGACGAGCTTGTGAAGTTTGCCGATGTAGAGTGGCGCGACCACACAAAGAAAGAGCGCGACAGGGCCATCAGTCATTGCTATAAAAAGGAAGCACTGCATGGCACCTGGCGCCTGCCCGGGATGGAGAAACCACGCGGTAACGTACTGATGACACTGCCCGAAATAAGAAAATGGCTATCCGAACGTATCGTGTGCTGCTTTAATATATTAACCAACGCCTTGCTATGGTGCTCGAGGGATGATATCGCCGAAACTGATGGGGATGATGATGATGACCTGATTTCTTCGTTGCCGCCATTAACATCCGACAAATGGCAACCTGTTGATGATGTAGAGATAAACACCCGCATGTATCAGATAGAACTTGATACTGGAAAGCGTGTAGAGGAGAAACATCTGAGGGCTGTTTATAAAAGCGACTTTGCGCTGAAAGTGCATCCCATCCGACAATATATGAAGCTGCTACCTGAGTGGGATGGTATCGACCGTGTGAAAGAGCTATCCGACCATATCCATGCTGTTTCGGCCACACCGGATATGACCGACAAGGAGGCACAGGAGGCCATGCACTGGGCTTTTCATAAATGGATGGTGGCTGCGGTGGGCACATGGCTCGACGACCGTGTAATGAATCACTGTATTTTTACGCTCGTTGGTCCGCAGGGAAAGTATAAAACCGAGTTCTTCCGTCATCTGCTGCCACCACAGCTCCAATCCTATTTTATGGAGAACCGCACCAACTCTGTATCGCAGAAAGACGATCGTATAGCTATGCAGGAGCACTGTGTGATAGAGCTCGAGGAGGTGTCGGCTTTTGAGGGCACGGAGCTGGCTAAATTGAAAGCATTGGTTACTGCCGATAAGATAAAAGAGCGCCCTGTATATGGTCGCGCACGTGAGGAGAAACCACGTTTAGCCTCGCTATGCGCATCAACCAACGAGCAACAGATATTGACAGATGCAACCGGTAACCGGCGATGGCTTTGCTTTAAGTTAAGCGAGATTGACAGTCCGTTTGAGTGGACCATTGATTACGCACAGTTGTATGCTCAGCTACAAAAGGAGTACTATGAGGGGTTTAAGTATTACTTTTCGAAAGCCGACGAGAAGCGTGTAAAGCAACTTAACGAGCCTTTCAGGGTTATCAGCCCCGAAGAGCAGATGATTGTGATACGTTTGCGCAAGCCAAAGAAGAATGAACCTTATCAATTGATGAGTTCGCAGATGATAAACCTGTTTTTAAACTATGGCAGGCATAATAACTTTTTCTCAAATCGTAAGATAGGGGATATTATGCTCGAACTGGGATATGAAAGCATGCATAAGCGTAATGGCAACTTCTTTAAGGTTGTTGAAATCCCGCTCGACCATCAGCAAGTATATATTGCCTCCGAAGATTTTAACTTTGAATTTAAAGAGGCGGATGACGACGAAGCGGCTGAATATCAGCAACTTGGACTGCCTCTGTGATCGAAAGTGTGAATCAGTGAATTAGCAATATGCAACTTTTATCATACAAAAACTAAAATGTTGCACATTTTCCTTTTTTGTATACAAAACTTTGTATTTCTCTAATTCACAAAATCACACTATTATATATAAATAGCTGAATACCAATAAGTTAAATAGTAAAATTTTTAAATAATATAAGTAATTATGTTAGAAGTAAAAGACTATTCTAAGCAAGAACTGGCGGATGCGCTTTATGCTGGTAACATTAAACCTGAGAGCCGATTGCGCAAGCTGTGGCGTGAAGTTAACGGGTGCCCCGACTTGTTGCGCGATCTGCAACGGCTGCACTACCATTCGGGCGATTCGGGGTTTACAGCCCAGATGGTGGAGCGCATCAAGTACTGGCTGTGTATTGACTAACGGGGTGGGGGCGATGCATCATAAAAGAGTTATTCAAACGTTCCATTCTCGTATTCTTGCTGGAATTGTGTACACGTCTTGCCTGTGGCTTTCTTGAAGAACCGCATCAGATGTGAAGGCTCTGAGAAGTGGAAGTCGTAGGCAATCTCGCTGACCGTCTTGTGGCTGAACAACAGTCCGTTCTTGATTTCGGCCAGCAGGCGTTGCTTCAGCAGGACGGTGGCTGGAACACCATATTGCGCCATGACGCTCTGGTTAAGCGTCACCCGGCTGACGTGCATCAGGTCGGCATATTCCTGCACACGCTGCAGGTCGCGGATGTGCTGCTCCATCAGCTCCACAAACAGGAAAGCGTAGTGGTTCTTCGGCAGTTCAAAGGGCAGACTATATGTCTCGGTATAGCGTCGGTTCAAGACGGCCAGCAGATAGTAGAGCACGCTGACGATGATATGGTAGCTGTCGGCTACAGGCTGGCGCAGTTCGCTGCGGATTTTCTTCAGCAGCCGTTCGTATTCCGCCAGTTCGTCGGCTGTTGCCATGAAGTATGGTGGCGTGTCGGTCTGCTGGCAGTACTGCAGGCGATAGACAAAGAACTTGTCGGCAATAAACGTACGCATGAAGTCGTTGCGGAAGATAAGGAAATCGTAGTCGAGGGCATCTTCGTCAATGTGCCATTCCTGCTGCTGGTGGGGCTTCAGGATGAGCACCATGCCATCGCGCAGTTCTATCTTCTGGTAGCCCAGCAACAGATAGCCATTGGCCTTACGGAAGAAGAACATCTCGAAAAAATCGGTCTTGAACACGGGGTATTCCGTCAGCACGCCCCTCCGCTCACTGCCATGGGCGGTGTTGATAAAGAAATCTACACCACATTCCGTCTTGCTGAAAGGCACCTCTACGAGCCTGTATGTTGTTTTTGCCATACCTCTTTATATGATTTCGGCTGCGAAGGTACGAAAAAAGCGTGATTTATCAAAATGGCATAACAACATGTTGTTCTGGTATAGACATCTTTAACATTTCGCCGTACCTTTGCACCCAGAAATCAAAAAAACAGAAAAGAACATGAAGATTCAACAGATTAGAAACGCTACGATTAAGATTGAGTATGCCGGTAAGGTGATGCTGATAGACCCCATGCTGGGCGAAAAGGGCTGTATGCCTCCGTTTCCGTTCTCGCACCATCAGGAATTGCGCAACCCGATTCACGACCTGCCGATGACGGTGGACGAACTATTAAGGGATGTGGACTGCGTGTTGCTGACCCATCTGCACACTGACCACATAGACGATGCCGCTTATAAGCAGCTGCCGAAGGAAATGCTCATCGTCGTGCAGGACGAGCTGGACCGTGAGGTGGTCGTGTCGCATGGGTTCAAGCAGGTGAAAGTGATTGAGGGCGAGATGCAGCTGGGCGATGTTCGTCTGTCGAAGGCTGAGAGCCATCACGGCCACTGGTGGATGCTGCCGAAGGCCGGCCACACCTGCGGCTATGTGTTCCAGCACCCTGCGGAGCCCACGACCTATCTGGCTGGCGACACCATCTGGTATAGTGGTGTGCGTCGCAACCTTGACCGCTGGCAGCCCGATGTGGTGATAGTCAATGCTGGCGGCAACAAGTTTCATGTGGGAGGGCATGTCATCATGCACATTCCCGATGTGCTGAAGACGATGGACTACGCACCGAAGGCCACCTTCGTGGCCACCCACCTGGAGGGCGTGAACCACAATCACGTCACCCGTGCCGCACTCCTTCAGGCTGCCAGGGAGCATGGAGTGGCTGGGCGCGTCCACATTCCCGAGGACGGTGAGAGCGTGTTGCCACAGGAATTTAAGGAAGTATTAAAACAACAGGGTTATGATTATAAATGACAAACAAGTGCAGTCGGTGATGACAAAGTCATCGCTGCCTGTGGGCGGTTATTCCGTCAATCCGTACGTGGGCTGTACCCATGCCTGCAAGTACTGTTACGCCTCTTTTATGAAGCGCTTCACAGGTCATACCGAGCCGTGGGGGACTTTCCTCGACGTGAAGTACTGGCCTGCCATAACCAATCCGCACAAGTACGACGGCGAGCGCATCGTCATCGGTTCGGTGACAGACGGCTACAACGAGCAGGAGGCTGAATACAAGCGTACCCGTGCACTGCTGGAACAGCTACAGGGTGCCGACTGCAAGATTATCGTCACCACGAAGAGCGACCTCGTGTTGCGTGACCTCGACCTGCTGAAAACGTTCAAGCGCGTCACGGTATCGTGGTCTGTAAACACCCTCGACGAGCAGTTCAAGGAAGCGATGGACGATGCGCCCAGCATCGAGCGACGACTGGCTGCAATGAAGCAGGTCTATGAGTCGGGCATCCGCACCGTCTGCTTCGTGTCACCCATCTTCCCAGGCATTACCGATGTCTTTGCCATCATCGAGCGTGTTAAGGATTATTCTGACCTTGTATGGCTGGAGAACCTGAACCTTCGCGGACAGTTCAAGCCCACCATCATGCAGTACATCCGCGAAGAGCATCCCGACCTGCTACCGCTCTACGACGACATCTACAAGCGCAAGCGCCGTGACTACTGGCAGACGCTCGCCCTGCAGGTGGAAGCCTACACGATGGAGCACCAGATGCCCTACGTCATCAACGACCTGCCCTATGGTCGCTCAGAGTATGGCCATCCCGTCGTGGTCAACTATTTCTACCACGAGGAAATCAGGCTGACGCGATAGCATGACTTCGATTATGCAGGTGCGCCATCACTTGCGAAACTTTAGTAAGTTTAATATAGGAATGTTATAATAAGATAGCCTACGCCAATGCTCACAAAAGTGGTGATAAAGCCCGAAAGCTGGAACGAGTGGTTAAGCACGTACTTGCCGATACGGGTAGTACCCGTGGTATCAAAGTTGATGGCTGCCACCTCGGTAGGATAGTTGGGGAAGAAGAAGTAACCGTTGACAGCGGGGAACATAGCCACGAGTGCCAATGGCGGAATGCCCAAGCCAATACCCAGCGGGAAGAGCGTGCGTACCGTGGCTGCCTGCGAGAACAGCATGATACTCATGATAAACAGGGCCACGCTGAACAGGAACGGATACTGTGTTACCACGTCGGCTATGTGACTCTTAAAGAACTCCAGGTTGCCATTAAAGAAGGTGTCGCCCATCCAGGCAATACCAAAGATGGCTATCATGGCATTCATACCTGCACTGAATATATTGCCGCTCACAGCCTGCTTCACACTGGCCTTACCAACCAGCAGAATCACTGCTGCCATCGACATCATCAGTATCTCGATGGTCTCAGGCATCGATAGCTGGGTAACCACGCCGTCAACCTCGAACGATGGACGCAGCGAAGGGGCGCTACCAAAAACAATCACTAGCACAACGCCCAACAGGAATGCCAGCACACTCCACTTGGCACGTGGATTGGGACTCTGCTCCATCTGTGCCATCGCCATGGCTTCGGCTTCCGGGTCAATCAGTCCTTCACGTACACGGCGCTGGTATTCGGGATCATCTTCAAGTTCCTTGCCCACACGGTTCTGCACAAACGAAGCCACCAGGATGGCTATCAGCGAGGCTGGGATACACACCAGCAGGATATCCTTCAGTTCGATACCCTGTCCGCCAAGCAGGTCGGTGGATATAACAGCTGCCGTAGCCGCCGACATGGGCGAACCTGTGATACCTAACGAGGCCGCGATGGTGGCCACCGTCATGGGGCGCTCCGGACGAATCTTAGAATTCTTGGCAATCTCAGAGATAATAGGCAGCAGCGAGTAAGAGGTATGGGCTGTGCCTGCTACCAAGCAGAACAACCAGGTGGTGAGCGGACCATAATAAGTAATGTGTGTAGGGTGCTTACGCAGGAACCTAGCTGCCAATCCTACCAGGTAATCCAAGCCACCAGCAGCCTGCAGCGCCGCCGTAGCCGTAATTACCGATGCTATGATCAGCATCACATCAATGGGCACCTTGCCGGGGTGCATGCCGAAGATAAACACGAGTATGAACACACCCACCATACCGTAGATGCCCAGTCCGATACCACCAACCCTGGCGCCGATAAATATGAGGGCCAATACGATAAACAGTTGTAAAATAACCAAGAATGTCACCATAGATTGTAAAATAATTAATAGAGTAAGATGGTTATATTGTGCAAATATACGATTAATTATGATAGCAACAAAGAAAAAATCGATTTTATTTGAATGAATGTTAAATTAATGCAGAATCTGCCGATTGTACGGATAGTGCTGAATATGCAGACAAAACGCTCTCCGAAATGTGGTATCTTTGTAAGCGGTAAGCAAGATGAGCCGTGGGGATGGTACTTATGCCTCACTCAGACGTCACGAACCACTCGTTCAGATTATTTCCATACCCCTATAGGGATTATCCGAACACCTGGTAAAGACTATCCGGATAGCACACGCAGACTATCTGAGCAACCCACAACCTACCTCGGCTGCCGAGAACATTAAACATTAAAGATTAAACATTAAAAATGAGTCAGAAGTTTATTAAACTAAAGAACAACAACCGCGCCAATGCGAAGGCTTACGGTAAGTATTTTGCCACTGCAGTTTACGACAACCATTTTGTGGGTACCGACGAGATTGCTGATTTTATCCAGCGTCAGGCCTCGGTTAAGAAGAGTGATATCAAGGCTGTGCTGCAGGAGCTGGGCGAGGCCATGAAGCATTTCTTTGAGATGGGACAGAAGATTAAGCTGGAGGGCATCGGTATCCTGAAGGTTGGTTTTTCGAGCATCGGTGTGGCAAAGGCTGAAGAGTGTTCGGCTTCAACCATCACTACACGTCGCATCCTGTTCCAGCCAGAGACAGAGCGTGTTGTGGTTGGTCAGCAGAAGCGCACGGATGGCACCGTTAAGCAGAAGTATGTTACGGCCATCTCCCTGCTGAAGGATGTGGTGTTCGAGGAGACACATGATAACTCCATGAACACCGAGAGCGAATCACCCTCTACTGGTAATGGCGGTGGCAATACCGGTGGCAGCGGTAATACCTCAGGTGGCGGTAACTCAAGTCACGAGCCTATTGGTGATTAAGCCAATTTCTTCGTAAGCCGAAGAGGGGAGATTCTCCTTTTCTTCGGCGCGAAGAAAAGAAGTAAAAGAAGCATCCACCTTCCCCAAGCCCCTCCCTATATGGAGGGGATGTAGTTGATTCCGAGGGAAAACCCTCTCCATCAAAGTTTTGGTATGGCTCTCCAGCCTTTGTCCCTTCGGGATTCGCCATATATTTCTTAATGGGGAGTGCCCCATACCCCCGAATCACTCAAAAACATTCCGCACGAAGAGGTATTTATAGGAATGAAAATTCTTTGAATCGACATTGAGTTTCGGATTGCGGAACGCAATCTGAACAACGAAATACGAAAAGCTGTTTGAGCGTAGCGAGTTCTTTGAGTGATTTGAAGAATTTGTGTTCCGGCCTCTGAGCTCAGGACGTTTTTGCACCTTTCTTTGTTTCGTTTCTTTCAGTGATGAAAGAAATGAAAGATATAGATAACTTAGTATTAATTTAATTTGTAGTAATTTTATGATAAAAGTAAATTGGAATAGAGTAGCTAAGTGGTTGCGATTTGCAGCAACAGTGATTACAACAGTTCTGGGAACTATTGCTGTACAGTCATGCGGTCGATAACAATGATTGTTCTTCATTGTTCGGCAGTGAAACCCTTGCAGACTTCATCGGCAGCCCAGATAGATACATGGCATCGCCAGCGAGGTTTTAAACTCGGCATTGGCTACCATTACGTGGTGCGTCGTAACGGAGAGATAGAGCAGGGTAGACCGGAATGGTTGGCTGGGGCTCACTGCATGAACCATAACAAGTACTCCATCGGTGTGTGCTACGAAGGAGGACTGAATGCCCGCGGACAACCCGCCGATACGCGAACACCGGAACAGAAGGCGGCCCTGCGCACACTACTGGCTGATTTGCATCGCCGCTATCCACGTGCGGTTATCGTAGGTCATCACGACCTGAACCCGATGAAGGCCTGCCCGTGCATCGAGAACGTAACCCAGGAGTACGCCGACTTTCAGCCCGAATAAAATCAAAAAATCCTAAATCCCAAGGCAAATTTGTTTTGCTTTGGGATTTCTTTTGTATATTTGCCACATATTTTTAGAAGAGATAATGGATCGTAGTCAAGAAATCATCCGTACCAGTTGGATTGGTATTGTAGCCAATGTGCTGTTGGCTGGCTTTAAGGCCGCTGTAGGAATACTGGCCAGTAGTGTAGCTATTGTGATGGATGCCATCAACAACCTGAGCGATGCACTGTCGAGTGTCATCACCATTGTTGGCACTAAACTCTCGCAACGTCCTGCCGACAGGAAGCATCCCTTTGGCTTCGGGCGTATCGAGTATTTCAGCGCCATCATCATTGCTGTTATTGTACTGTCGGCAGGTATCACCTCGCTCATCGAATCGGTGAAGAAAATCTTCGACCCCACAGAGCCAGAGTACACTACCACAACACTGGTGGTTATTGTGGTGGCTATCGTGGTAAAACTCATCCTTGGCCAGTATGTGAAGAAGAAGGGCGAACAACTGAAGAGCGATGCGCTGATTGCCTCCGGCTCTGATGCGCTGTTCGATGCCGTTATCACGCTGGCAACGCTTATCTCGGCTGGTGTTATGCTGCTGTGGGGTGTATCGCTGGATGGTATTCTGGGTGCACTGATATCGGTTGTGATTATCAAGGCAGGTTTCGAGATGCTGGCTTCGCCTGTAAACGAACTGCTGGGTACGAGTATCTCGGAAGACTTTGCCAAACAGATACAGAAGGAGGTCGCAGATTTCGAGGGTGTTCATGGTGTTTTCGACCTGATACTGCACAACTACGGCCCTGACGTAAAGATTGGTTCGCTGCACATCAACGTATATGATACGATGACAGCCCACGAGATTCACGGACTGACACGACGGATTTCTTCGCAGATGTATGTGAAGCATGGTATTATCATGACCGTTGGCGTATATGCCATCGCTACAGGCGATAACAAGCGGGCCGAGTTGCAAGCAACGGTGACACAGACCCTTGCAGCCCACAAGGACATCGTACAGGTGCACGGCTTCTACTATTCAGAGAAAAGGAAGTATCTTTCAGTAGATGTTGTGCCTGATATCTCCGTCCACGACGAGGCTGCCTTTATCAGTCAGCTTACCGCAGAACTTCAGCCGTTAGTGCCCGACCAGCAAGTGGTTGTCGTAGTGGATCATAACTATAGTGAATGACAATGAAAAAATATGACAGCCCCTGACATATTCTTACTGCCATTTCTGAGCTCGGAACGCTGCCCATCGCTTTTCAAACGAAGCGAGATGCTGTTGTTTAAGATCCTCTGTCAAGAATGACTTCGTGATGCTCAAGCGGAAGAGCTGCTCCAGTTCGTCAAGACTGAGATTCCATGCCACTACTGCAGCAAAAACATCATCGACATAGGGGTTGCCCTCTAAGTAGGCAGGGTCGTCGTCGCAAAGCACCACACTAACTCCCTGACGGATATAGTCTTTGGCAGGATGCTGGGTGAGGTCATCTGCATAACCCAGGTAATGGTTCGAGATAGGACACACCTCCAGGGCGATACCCTTTTGTTTGACTTGCGCAAGTACATCGGGATATTTATACAGATTGAAACCGTGACCTATACGCTCTGCACCCAGCGACAGGGCACTGCTTATCTCAACGTTGTCTGACTTCAGACTCTCTCCTGAATGAAGTGTGAGGTGCAGGTTAGGATTCTGTTTGCGGGCATTCGCCAACAGCTCTTTGAAATCCGTAAGCCTCACGCTCAGGTCTTCTTCATTGACCAAGTCTAAGCCGACGAGGAAATCCTTGAGCCCGGCTACGGTGTCCTTCAGATTCAGACTTACATAGACGGCATTATCAATAAGCATTTCGTTATATTGCGTTTTGTCATACGCATCAGTCTTGGCCTTGAGTCCACAGCCTATAAGGCGCACGCTGAACTCGGGGTTCTTCTTGCGAGCAGTGTTCATGGCACGATAGAAAGCACGGCCTCGTTCCAAAGCCGCAGCATGGTCGCCGAAGAACAGAGGCCTTAGCTCCATGTGAACCACGCCTTGATCAAGATAGAAATTGAAGGCGCGTGTGTAATAGTCCTCTAACAAAGAAACCGATGATGTCAGGTTTATGTTTTTGTCAAAGATTCCCTCAAACCAGTCCCATGCACGCTGAGTTCCTGTGCCTTTTATCGTCCAAGCGCGGACGAAATCATCTTGCGTGCATCCGCTTTTCAATGCATCGGCCATGGTCTTGTAACCTTCGGGACAAGGCGTACCGTCGCCAATATAGCGCAACATGCCAAAGTCCTTTCCCGCAACACAACAAACAACCAATTCGTTTGGATGATCGCTCACAAACTTTATCAGTTCCACGATGGGCAATAATGCATCACAATGCACATGCAGGTCGGCTCCCTTAGGCATTACCTGACACATTCTGTAGAGCAAACTTTGACGGAACGATGCTTCAGGTTCAAAGAAATTCGCCTCAGCCAACTGATAGCTTATATACGATGATTTATACTCGTCGAAAGCCTCTTGAGTGGACAAATCTTTTACCGGGTTATCGACAGAGTTATCGACCGTACAACCAACCAGAGCCAATTGTAATGTAAGTGATACTAGTAGTAGTTTTTTCATTCTTCCAATGTGTTTATGTTAATTTGATTGTTCAAAAGTAGTAAAAATCCAGCAGAATTCAGTACTTTTGTGGCAACATTTAAGATGATTTAAGTATATTTAAAGCGCTGTGGAAATACAGTTTTCCTTCATAATAGACATAACTGATGGGAACGGCATAGGGGTAGTCATCATCACCAAGCAATGCTGACACCCATCCTAAAACAAAAGAACAGTTAAATTCTAAGGCAAAGTGATACTGCTTTGGGATATTTTTCGTATCTTTGCAAAATAATTACTAAACAATATGACTATGACAAATATGATTATAGATTTAAAGAGTTTCTTTATATCGCTTTTGAATGTAGTTTGCGAGATGGCTCCCTACCTGCTGTTGGGATTCTTCATCGCAGGCGTGCTACATGTGTTTGTGCCACAGAGGTTCTATGCCAATTATCTTTCGCGCAACAATAAGTTTTCGGTGCTTTGGGCGGCGCTGTTGGGTGTACCCCTGCCACTGTGTTCGTGCGGAGTAATCCCCACTGCTATTGGTTTGAGGAACGAGAAGGCTTCGAAGGGAGCCATTGCCTCGTTCTTGATTGCCACACCACAGACGGGTATCGACTCTATTTTGGCCACATTCTCGCTGATGGGACTTGGCTTTGCCATTATCCGTCCTGTGGCTGCACTTATCACCGGTGTTTGTGGTGGACTGCTGGTGAACCGACTGGTTCGCGAGGATGATATCTCCAGCATCGACAACTGTTCGTGTGAGGTGGAAAGTGGAAACAGAATTTGGCGTGTTCTGCGATATGCCTATTACGATATGCTTCGCGACATCGGTCTGCGACTGCTTATCGGACTGATAGTAGCAGCGCTGATTCAGGTGGCTGTGCCTGATGAGTTTTTCCTCAGTTTCGGCAGTCAGCCATTGTTGCAGATGCTGGTGATTCTGATCATTGCAGTGCCGATGTATATCTGTTCTACGGGTAGCATCCCCGTGGCAGCCGCGCTGATGATGAAGGGACTCTCGCCTGGTGCAGCATTGGTGATGCTGATGGCAGGGCCTGCCGTTAATCTCGCATCAATCCTGGTGGTTCATAAGTCGATGGGGCGTCGTTTTACATCGATTTATCTGATGACCATCGTAGGCTTTGCCGTTCTCTTCGGCCTGCTGCTCAATGCTACGGGGCTCGACTTTGCCGTTGCCGTTCAGGATGCTTGCTGCATGAATGAATCGGCTATGCCAAGTGTGTTCAAGATTGTTTGTGCCACAGTATTAACATTATTAATTATATTTGCGCTTATGATGAAGTTTTTCAGCAAGTTTACCACCAAAAAAACGTTAGCCCCCGATGTAACCATCTATCGCGTTGAGGACATGCATTGCAGTCATTGCGAGGCTGCCGTGGTTCGTGCCGTTGAGGATTTGCCTGGCGTTGAGAAAGCTAAGGCCAGTGCATCTGCCAATAGCCTTACCATCAAAGGCACTGCTACCGAAGAGGCTATCCGTGCCGCCGTTGAAGGTATTGGTTATACGTTCAAGGGACGAAAGTAGCACTACCTTATTTTGCATCCCAAAAAATTAAAACGATGATTAGAAGAGCAGAAATAAAAGATATACCAGGTATTATTGAACTGTTGCATCAGGTAAACATGGTGCATCATGTATTGCGCCCCGATTTGTTCAAGCCCTATACCACCAAGTATAACGAGCAGGAACTGGAGGCTCTGATAGGCGATGACAGCAAACCTATCTTTGTTTTCGAAGATGGGGGAGTGTTAGGCCATGCTTTCTGCAAGATAACCGAAGTAAAGGGCGACAAGTTGCTGCAGGACATCAAAACACTGTATATAGATGACATCTGTGTAGATGAAAATGCACGCGGCCAGCATGTGGGCAAGGCTTTGTACGAATACGTGCGCGATTACGCCGCATCGATTGGTTGTAACAACATCACCCTGAATGTGTGGGAGGGTAACGATGCCGCATTATCCTTCTACAAAAACATGGGCATGAAAGTACAGAAAATAACCATGGAAGTTGTGCTGTAACTTTGCGACAATATTATAATAACTAAACAATTACGATTATGAAGGTTTTGATTTTACAAGGCTCTCCAAGAGCTAATGGAAACACCGCTTGGATGGCGGAAGAGTACAAGAAGGCTGCCGAGGCAGCAGGTCATGAGGTGACACTGGTGAACGTAGCCAAAATGAAGATTGCAGGCTGCTTGGCATGCGAGTACTGTCATACGAAGGGCAACGGCACCTGCATCCAGAAGGACGACATGCAGGAACTCTGCCCCATGATGAACGAGGCCGAGGTAATTGTACTGGCTGCACCCATCTACTACTTTACAATCTGTGCACAGATTCAGGCTGCTATCCAGCGCATGTACTGCGTAAACAAGCCAGCCAACGTGAGGAAGATGGCGCTGCTGATATCGTCGTACTCGCCTGGTGTATATGATGGTGCTAAAGCCGAGTTCCGCGATATCTGCAACTACTGGAAGGTAGAGAACATGGGCTTTGTTACTGCCAAGATTGACGAGCAGAAGACCGAGGAAACCAAACGGAAGGTAGTGGCACTTGCTTCGATAATATAAACGATACCAAATAAATCATAAATCCCAAGGCAGAATCAACATGCTTTGGGATTTTTTCGTATCTTTGCAACCAAATTATTAAAATTCTATGATAAGTAAAGATATACGCGAACAGATAATAGCTTTGGTGCATAAAGAGGTGGTGCCTGCTATCGGGTGTACCGAGCCGATGGCGGTGGCCCTGTGTACGGCAAAAGCTAAAGAGCAGTTAGGCTGTAAACCAGAAAAGATTGTGGCCCTGCTGAGTGCAAATATCCTAAAGAATGCCATGGGTGTAGGTATTCCAGGCACAGGTATGATAGGACTTCCCATTGCCATTGCCCTGGGTGCGCTCATAGGCAAGAGCGAATACCAGTTGGAGGTGCTGAAAGACCTTACTCCTGAGGCACTTGAAGAGGGCAAACAATATATCACGGAGGATAGAATTGACATCCGGTTAAAGGATGGAAAGTGCGACAAACTGTACATTGAGATTATTGCATCGGCAGGCGACCGACAGGAAACGGCTATCATCGCAGGCAGTCATACCCATTTTGTTTCGGGTGATGCCAGTTACGCCAGGACTGCGGCGAGCGATGAAGATGACGAGATAGCACTGAACATGCGACTGGTGTACGACTTTGCAACTACCGCTCCTTTGGACGAGATACGTTTTATTGAGGAAGCACGCACCTACAACATGAATGCTGCCCGCGAGGCGCTGAAGGGCAACCACGGTCATAATCTGGGTAAGACCATCGATCGTCCGCTGGCCAAAGGCATCTTCGGTAACAGCATCTATTCGCACATTATTTCGCGAACAGCTTCGGCTTGTGATGCCCGTATGGGTGGTGCCATGATTCCTGTGATGAGTAACTCAGGTTCGGGTAATCAGGGCATCTGTGCCACAAACCCCGTATGTGTGTATGCCAAAGAAAACGAGAATACGGAGGAGGAACTGCTGCGCGCCCTGATGCTGAGTCATTTGACGGCCATCTATATCAAACAGAGTCTTGGAAAGCTGTCGGCACTCTGCGGTTGTGTGGTAGCCTCGATAGGTTCAAGTTGTGGCATTACCTACCTGATGGGAGGCGACTACGAGCGTATCTGCTATGCTGTAAAGAATATGATTGCCAATCTGACGGGTATGATCTGTGATGGTGCCAAACCATCGTGCTCGTTGAAGATTACCAGTGGCGTCAGCACGGCTTTGCTGTCAGCACTGCTGGCTATGGAGGGCAAATGCGTATCGCAGGACGAAGGTATCGTGGACGACAGTGTTGACAAGAGCATCCACAATCTTACCAGCATTGGTGCCGAGGCCATGTGTAAAACCGATGATATGGTTTTGAACATCATGACCTCGAAAAAGCATTGAATATCTCAATAGAATTTATTTGATAATCAGCTTATCACCCTGCCAGTGAATAATTAAATACGACAGAATTCAACAAAAGTTAAATCCCAAGGCAAAACAATTGTGCTTTGGGATTTTATTTGTACTTTTGCAGCCGAATATATGAAACTAGCGAATAAACGACATATGGCGGCTTGGATGCTATTGGCAGTTTTTGTGCCAATACTGCTGCTGTCGTCTATTCACATTCATGAAACTGGCGATACAACAACTACCGAGTGTAACGACTGCGTACACCATAGTTGTCATGGTCACCTTTCGTCGGTGGCCTCGTGGGATCACGACTGCGTGCTGTGCCAGTTCCTGACGCTGACTATGTTGGCAGCCGCTGTGATGGCTGTTACGTTATATGTTCATGTATGTATCAAGAGTTATGCCCAGCCCTTGTGCGGATTTCGCACCTACAGCTGTGGCAACATCGTAACCCGAGGTCCTCCAACACTCTGATTACCTCGGATTATTTACATACATATATATAACATACAATTAATTACAAAACAGAATGAAAGCAAGATATATCATTCTGCCATTGTTGTGCGTATGCATGACCGTGGCAGCTCAGGATAATAGTAAACATCACCATATTGAAGATTCAACAGATGTGTTTTTCCGCCATCTGAACTTAAACGAAGTAACAGTAACAGGCGTAACGGGCGATACAAAACTGAAACACGCTACAGCACCCGTGAGCATTGTTACACCACAGATATTAAAGGCCACGGCCTCTACCAATATCATCGATGCCATCGCCCATCAGCCAGGTGTGAGTCAGCTCACTACCGGTGGTAGCATCTCGAAACCCATCATCCGCGGACTGGGTTATAACCGCGTGGTAGTGATGAGCGAAGGTGTGCGCCAGGAAGGACAGCAGTGGGGCGACGAGCATGGCGTTGAGGTTGATGGCAGCAGCGTGGGCAGTGTTGAGATACTGAAAGGTCCTGCCTCGCTGATGTACGGATCGGATGCTATGGCAGGTGTGGTTATCCTGCACGCTCAACCTACATTGGCCGAGGGCGAGCTGAAAGGCAATATCAGTACCGAATACCAAACCAACAATGGTTTGTTTAATTACTCATTGCAAATGGCAGGCAACCAGAAAGGTTTTGTGTGGGACGCCCGCTATAGCGATAAGATGGCACATGCCTATAAGAATAAGTACGATGGTTATGTGCCTGGCTCACAGTTCCGCGAAAGAGCAGGACGACTGATGCTGGGCCTGAACAAAGGGTGGGGGCACTCGCGCTTGACGTGGACTGCCTATCACTTAACACCAGGAATCGTTGAAGGAGAGCGTGATGCTGAGACTGGTGAACTGGAACACGAAGAGGGTTGGACCGGACATCAGTACTCGAAAGCACTCCCATTCCAGCAGGTAAAGCACTACAAGGTGGTATGGGACAACTCGCTGAACCTGTCGTCGGGCTACTTGAAGGCCATCATCGGCTACCAGCAGAACCGCCGCCAGGAGTTCGAGGAAGAGATGGATGAGTACGAGCTGTATTTCAAGTTGCACACACTGACATACGACCTGCGTTACGTTACCAACGAGTTTAACGGCTGGAAACTGTCGACTGGTATTGGTGGTATGTATCAGAAGTCGGGTAACGAGGGCGAGGAATATCTGATTCCCGACTACCGACTGTTCGACTTCGGTTTCTATGCCACTGCCACCAAGAGTCTTGGCAACAACTGGACACTGAACGGTGGATTACGCTACGATCATCGCCGACTGCACGGTTACGAGCTGATGGAGGATGGCGACGTTCGTTTCGCCAACTTCAGTCGCCATTTCAATGGTGTAACAGGTAGCATCGGTGCTGTATGCAACATTAACGAGCATTTTAATGTACGCTTGAATCTGGCCCGCGGTTTCCGCACACCAAACATGAGCGAACTGGCTTCGAACGGTGTACACGAGGGTTCTTTGCGCTACGAGATTGGTAACCAGGATTTGAAGGCTGAATATAGTATGCAGGCCGATCTGGGACTGGAGTTTACTTCGCAATATGTATCAGCACAGTTGGCACTCTTTGCCAATCGCATCGATAATTACATTTTCACCCATCGATTGGCCGAGGAGATTGAAGAAGGCTACCTGACTTATGCCTATACCCAGGGCGATGCCCGCTTGTTAGGCTTCGAGGCTGGCGTGGACTTACATCCTGTACACAGCGTACATTTCTCGAATACCTTCTCGTACGTTGATGCACAGCAGATGCATGCCGATCCTGGCACCAAGTATCTGCCCTTTACGCCAGCACCCAAATGGGCTTCGGAACTGAAGTGGGAGCTGTTCCACCACTCGCATACCACAGTAAATCATCACCATACTACCGATGCAGCCCACCGTTCGGTGCTGAACAACCTCTTTATCGCCGCAGGTCTCGACTGTTATCTGAAGCAGTCGCATATCTATAGCGCCGACGATACCGAAACAGTTACACCCGGCTATGCGTTGCTGAATCTCTCGGCAGGAACCGATATTCAGGTAAAAGGTAAGAAGATAGCAGAGTTATACGTCACCGCCGATAACTTGCTGAACAAGGCCTATCAGAACCACCTGAGCCGTTTGAAGTATGCCGATGAGAATGTGGTTACCGGTCGCCGAGGCGTATATAACATGGGCCGCAACATCACCTTCAAACTGGTAGTGCCCATCTCTATGTAACGCGAATACCTACTTATGGTTAATCGCAAATGTTGCGTTTAAATGTTGCGCAATGCTTAAAACCCCGTGTTTTAGGTATTGCGCAACTCATTTTTTCGCCGTACCTTTGCACTCGTTTTTAAACAACCATTTTTATACATTATTAATTTAAACTTTAAAAGAGATGAAAAAGATTGTAATGATGATGTTTGCCGCCCTGTTCGCGATGAACGTAATGGCAGACAACGTGAAGTTCAAGGTAACCAACATTCGCTGTCAGAACTGCGCTAAGCGCGTAGAGAAGACGCTTAAAGCAAACGAGGCTGTACAGGAGGTTAATGTTGACCTGCAGGCCAAGACCGTATGCGTGAGCTACGATGCCAAGAAGGCTAATGCAGAGGCCCTGCTGAAGACCCTGACCGATGCTAAGTACCAGGCAGAGATCCTGAAACAGTGCGATGGCAAAGAGGCCAAGGGTGGTTGCGGCAAGCACGAAGGTAAGGAAGGTGGTTGCGGTAAGCACGAAGGCCAGAATGGTCATGGAGGCTGCGGACACCACGCCAAGAAAGAGGCCGAGGCCCAGAAGTAACATTAACCATTAATGAAAAGGCACCACGCTGTTGCGGTACTACGGCAATAGAAGTGCAACAGCGGTGGTGCCTTACTTATTTTTAGATAAGCATGGCAAAAGTATATAATTTGGTTGAGACCATCGTAGGGTGGCCTCAGAAAACACGAGTATATTTCGCATTATTAACACTAATTTTCCTTTTTTCTCAAAATACAGAGGCTCATCCGCTTAAAGGTAAGGTGGTTGATGCCAACGGCAATCCGCTGATAGGCGCAACTATCAGGGTGAACAACTCGAAAGAGGGAACCGTAGCCGATGCCGAGGGAAACTTCAACCTGCAGTTGACTTCGAACAAACTGCCGGTGGTCATCACCATCAACTACCTGGGCTATGAGAAACAGGAAGTGAAGGTAATTAGTAATAAGAGCAACCTGGGTACCATCAAGCTGCACGAGGATGGCTACTCGCTCAACGATGTAGTGGTTGTGGGCTATGGTCAGCAGTCGCGTAAGAAACTGACAGGTGCCGTATCAAAGGTGAAGGGCGATGTGGTGAGCGAGGCCACACAGGATGCTCCTATCATGGCCCTGCAAGGAACTGCATCGGGTGTGTATGTGGCACAGGCATCAGGTGTGCCTGGAGGCGGTTCTACCAGTATGGTGATCCGTGGTGCCAACACACTTACCGGTAGCAAGGATCCATTATATATCGTGGATGGTGTACCCCTGAACTCAAACCCTGAGAACCCCATCGCATACACATCAACCGGACTGTTGGGTCTGCCCGATGAGTTGTCGCTCATCAACCCCAGCGACATTGAGAGTATCGAAGTACTGAAGGATGCAGACGCTACTGCTATATATGGAACGCGCGGATCGAAAGGTGTGGTACTGATTACAACAAAGAAAGGTCGCGAGGGTCGCGTAAAAGTAAACCTGAAGATGAGTACCACAGCCCAGTTTATGAGCAAGCGACTCGACTTTCTGAATACAGAGGAATACACCGCTTTGCGCCGCAAGGCTTTCGAGACAGATAAGGCTAAGGGCTACGTGACTGATGCCGACCTGACACCCGCAAAATTTCCAGACTTGACACTTTGGGACCAACATACCACATACGACTGGCAGGATATCCTGTTTGGCAACACCGCCTGGGGCACCGACATACAGTTGAACGTGTCGGGTGGTAACAAGAACACCTCGTTTATGATTAGCGGTGGCTACTACAGTTCGGGTACAGTAACCGTAGGCGAGGATAAGTACACCCGTTGGACAGGTCGTTCGAACGTGCAGCACCAGAGCGACGACCACCGATTGCATTTGGATGCAGGCATATCTCTGACCAAACTAAAGATGGATGCCGATGCAGCTGGTTCGGGCTATTCGGCTGTAGTATCGCAGCCCAACATGCCACCATACGACGAGAACGGCGATCCCTATTGGCTGATGGAGAACAGTAACTACAGCTCTCCACTGAGTATTCTGAACTATAGTGGCACCAACGATGCCACATCGCTTAATGCCAGTTTTAATGGTAGCTATCGCATCTGGGACCAGTTGGCCTTTAAGCTGCAGGCTGGTTATAACTACAGCTCGAGCGACCAGAAAGACTTGTATCCACGCAGCTATTATCATCCACTGAGCACAACAGCCTATAATCAGGCAAGATATTATTCGATGAACACCAGTACGTTGATTGTTGAGCCACAACTCACGTTCAACTGTCAGATTCTGGGAGGTAAAACCGACTTCCTGCTGGGTACAACCTATCAGAGTTCGGATACTCATGTATTGTATCTCTATGGACAGAAATATCCTGGCGACATCTTCCTGAAGGATGCCAACGCAGCATCGCTCATCAATTATCACAAGAATCCTTCGACACAGACCAAAAGCGCATCGTTCTTCGGACGTATCACCTACGACTGGCAGGACCGCTATCTGCTCAATGCCACCTTCCGTCGCGATGGTTCGTCGCGATTTGGTAAGAATCACCGCTACGGTAACTTCTACTCGATAGGACTGGGTTGGCTGTTCAGCAATGAGATGTTTATCAAGAACAACCTGAAGTGGCTGAGCTATGGTAAACTGCGCCTTTCGTTAGGTCGCACTGGTAACGATGGTATCAGCGACTATCAGTATATGACCAAGTATACCACCAGCCAGTATCCTTACGAGGGCAGCGTGGGTATCGTTCCCAGCAATCTGGCTAACGACGATTTGCACTGGGAGACTACCGACAAGTTTGATGTTGGACTGGAGCTCGGATTCTTCAGCGATCGCATACTGCTGACCGCCAACTACTATTACAACACCAGCAAAGATCTGCTTACACGACAGTATCTGCCAAACCAGACTGGATTCTCGTATATGATGACGAACCTGGATGCAGAGATTGTGAACAAGGGACTGGAGTTGGAACTGAACACCCAGAACATCAAGACCAAGGACTTCCGCTGGACCACACAGCTGACACTGACCATCCCCAGCAACAAACTGACCAAGTTTGCCGACCTGGAGAATTCGGGCTACTACAACACCTACGAGATAGGCAAGTCGGTGAACATCATCCGCGGCTACAAGTATTTAGGCGTTGACAATCAGACGGGTGTGCCAATGGTGCAGGATCAGAATGGCGACGGTAAGATTAACAGCAACGACGACTACATCACACTGGGCAGTAAAGATCCTAAATATTACGCCGGATTGCAGAACACCATCAAGTGGAAGAACCTGACCTTCGACTTTAATCTGTACTATCGTAACAAGCCTATTGAATACGGCTATCTGTGGATATTCTACTATCCACTGGGTATGAGCGAGAACGTGACCCGTGAGATGGCCAGCAACTACTGGACTACACCGGGAGTTGATGCCAAATATCCCGGACTGACGACAACCAGTGCCAGCGACATCTACGATGCTTACTACCGCTACATGTCGTATAGCGACGCAGCATTCAGCACAGGTAGTTATCTGCGCCTGCAGAACGTGCGACTGGCTTACGACTTCGACCAGAAAGTGATTAGCCGACTGGGCATCAGCGCCCTGCAGCTATACGTTCAGGGCAAGAATCTGGTAACCATTACCAACTATGATGCGTACGACCCTGAGACCAGCGTGAAGGCTGTGCCACCAACGCAGTCGGTTGTATTCGGATTAAACGTAACATTCTAATTATTAATAGGTATGAAACTGAAATATATCGCATTATCATTAACAACCGCTCTTGCACTCACCTCGTGCGAAAGCATACTCGAGATTGATCCGCCTACCGACTCGCTAACAGCCGAGGTGACATTCTCAACCCCCGAAGGCATACGTACCGCCGCAACTGGATTCTATACAGACAACTTTCTGAACAACCTGATGTACTATCAGGGACTGGAGCTCTACGTGAGTCAGATAACTGACGAGCTGCTGGCACGTTCAGGTCAGTTTGCCGATTTGTATCAGAACAACTACAACTCATCAACAAGCTATATTCCCAATTTGTGGAGCGCCCCATATTCAAGTATCTATGGCGCTAACGATTTCTTGGGACATGTAGAGGGGTCGACAGTGATACCTGCCGACGAGCTGAATAAGTATCGTGGCGAGGCACTGTTTTTTCGTGCCAACGCTTATTTCTATCTGGTTAACCTGTTTGGCGATGTACCTCTGCTCACTACTTACGATGTGAGTGTGACGGCTACTGCACCACGCGCACCAAAGGCCGAAGTGTATCAGCAGATTATAGCCGACCTACAGCAGGCACAGCAGTATCTGAAGGATGCCGGCAATGGTACCACCCGTATCTCGGCCGATGCTGCTACAGCCCTGTTGGCCCGTGTGTATCTTTATACCGAACAGTGGGATAAAGCCATCAGTGAGGCCAACAAGCTGATACCTACAGCCGATGGTGGACTGGGTAGTAAATATGCCCTCGAAACAGCCCAGCGCGTATTCCTCTCAACCAGTAGCGAGGCTATCCTGCAGAGTAATCAGGAGGGATTTATCGGCACAGGCAGCTACGTGGGCTACACCCGTATCGGCAATCTGTTTATCCCAAATGCCCGCGCCACTTATGCCAGCTACTACTTCAGTGATGAGTTGATGGACGACCTGCGTTCGGAGCCAACCGACCTGCGTAACGAGTGGATAGGGGAGAAGGCCGGCAGCGGTGGTAAGACATACTATTATCCTTATAAATATAAGAATATGACCACTCCAGCCAGTGCGGCCTCGTACGAGAGTTACGTGATATTGCGACTGGCCGAGATGTATCTGATTCGTGCCGAGGCAAGCGCACATCTGGGTGATGCAGCACAGGCCGTTGCTGACATCAACAAGATTCGCCATCGTGCCGCACTTAGCAACTATGCAGGCGGGCAGGGTAAGGACGAGCTGTTGTTGGAGATTGAGAGTCAGCGTCGCAAGGAGTTCTTCTTCGAGTGCGGTCATCGCTGGATGGATCTGAACCGTACGGGTCGTGCCGATGCCATCTACAGTAAGAACAGCTATAAAAAGGTGAACTGGCAGTCGTACAAGTCGCTGCTGCCCATCCCCGAACAGCAGATAGGTCGTAACCGCAACCTGACACAGAATCCCGGATATTAATCAAAATCATACAAAATAAGAATATGAATAGTAAGATCAAGCTTTTTAGTATCCTAGGACTGGCGCTCTGCATACAGAGTGCTGGTCTGAAGGACGATACCATCACCAAAGAGGATGGTACGTACATCATTAACACCACGGAACTGGGTAAGAATATCGAGGGTTATAACGGTCCAACCCCGCTGAAAATCTACATCAAGAAGAACAAGGTGGTTAAGATTGAAGCTCTGAAGAATCAGGAGACTCCCAAATACTATGCCCGTGTGAAGAAGGCGCTGTTTGAGAAGTGGAACAATCTGAAGGTGAGCGAGGCTCAGAAGTTGCAGGTAGATGGCGTGACCGGCGCCACCTATACATCCGAAGCGGTGATTAAGAACGTACAAGCCGGTTTGGATTATTACAAGAAACATAAGTAATACCTACTTATAATTAATCCGTTTCTGCATACGTGGTAAGTGCGCCGTGCTTAAAATACCATGTTTTAGGTATTGCGCACTTCTTTTTTTCGCCGTACCTTTGCAGCGCAATTTTGTTAGTTATTAGTTATAATTGTAAGAAGAAAAAATGAAAATTGAAAAGATTCATGCGAGAGAGATTCTCGATTCAAGAGGTAATCCAACAGTAGAGGTAGAAGTAACACTTGAGAATGGTGTAATGGGCCGTGCCGCTGTGCCATCAGGAGCATCGACTGGCGAGAACGAAGCCCTTGAACTGCGCGATGGCGACAAAGAGCGCTATCTGGGCAAGGGTGTTTTGAAGGCCGTTGACAATGTAAACAAAGTGATTGCACCTGCGCTGAAGGGAGACTGCGTACTGGAACAGCGTGCCATCGACTATAAGATGCTGGCTCTCGACGGTACTCCTACCAAGTCGAAACTGGGTGCCAACGCTATCCTCGGTGTATCGTTAGCTTGTGCTCAGGCTGCAGCTAAGGCACTGAATATACCTCTTTATAGATATATAGGCGGCTGCAATGCATACACCTTACCCGTGCCTATGATGAATATTGTAAATGGTGGTGCACACTCTGCAGCCCCTATCGCTTTCCAGGAGTTTATGATTCGTCCTGTGGGTGCCAGCAATGAGCGCGAGGCCATCCGTATGGGTGCTGAGGTATTCCATAACCTGGCCAAGCTGCTCAAGGCACGTGGACTGTCAACAGCTGTAGGTGATGAGGGAGGCTATGCGCCTAACTTCGACGGTATCGAGGATGCACTCGACACCATTGTAGAGGCTATCAAGAAAGCTGGTTATGAGCCTGGTAAGGATGTAAAGATTGCAATGGACTGTGCTGCATCTGAGTTTGCTACCTGCGAGAATGGGCAGTGGTTCTACGACTACCGTCAGCTTAAGAATGGTGCGAAGAAGGATCCTAACGGCAAGAAGCTCTCGGCCGATGAGCAGATTGCTTATCTGGAGCAGCTCATCACCAAGTATCCTATCGATTCTATCGAAGACGGACTGGACGAGAACGACTGGGATAACTGGGTAAAACTGACCGAGAAGATTGGCGACCGCTGCCAGTTGGTAGGCGACGACCTGTTTGTGACCAATACCAAGTTCCTGGAGAAGGGTATTAAGATGGGCGCTGCTAACTCGATACTGATTAAAGTGAACCAGATTGGTTCGTTGACAGAGACCTTGGAGGCTATTGAAATGGCTCACCGTCACGGCTACACCACAGTGACTTCTCACCGTTCAGGTGAAACAGAGGACACTACAATTGCCGACATCGCAGTAGCCACAAACTCTGGACAAATCAAGACTGGTTCACTTTCTCGTACCGACCGTATGGCCAAGTACAATCAGTTGATACGTATTGAGGAAGAGCTGGGCAGTACAGCTGCTTACGGCTACCAGCGACTGAAATAACTGAATTAACTTTTTGAGTAAATCATTTATAATAAAACAACTTAAAAATGCAGATAAGCTGTGAAGCTTGTCTGCATTTGTATTTCCTATATAATCTTAAATCCCATGGTAAAGTACCCAGTTGGCATCCGAGTATTTTCCAATCAGCTCGGCATCGCGGACTGGATGCAGTTGACGCATGAGAGGGTTACGTTTGGTAGTATCTACAGGATATCCTTCGGTATCGTGACTGTTAAACTCGAGGATAGTGGCTGTTTGGGCACCATTATCAATCACGCCCCAGCCTCTTGCAGGGATGTTCTCGAGTGTGCAGTTGAGTAGTACGCACTCGGCATGGGGATAGTTACGCCCCTTATTGTCGGGTAAACGACCCAATTCTGCGTAATCCGACAAGCCTTTGAAGTGACAATCAACAAACACGTTACCATGGTTTTCGGCAGTGTTGCGTATCCACATAAACGCTCCATAGCTGGTTATCGTACAATGATTAAAGAATGAAGGACCTCGACCTAATATCGTATCGCCGCCACCATCAATCTGGCAGTTTAACCAGTAACAGCTACCATTGGCCTGCAGGGCATCGCCGTCGCCGATAACATGAACGTTTTCAAAGTAGTTCCGTTCGCCATTAACCAAGAGTCCTTCGGCCTGACCTTTACAATCGGTCTTAATGGTGATATCCTTGAAAATCAGATCGCTACAGTTGTCGGCTGCAAAGGCTGCTCGTCGTGATGGGAATGTGCCACGCACCTCGTTGGTCTTGATATCAGATGGATGAGGATTAAACACCTCGTTGTTGGGGTAATGGATAACCACGCTATCGCGTGTTTCGCCTTGGATGGTTACAAAGCGCTTGTTGCGGAAATATACCAACTCCTGATAATCGCCATTTTTTACCTGCACGCAATAACGGCTGTATTCTGTAGCTAGCGAATCAGGGATAAAATCCATGGCACCTTGTATCGTAGAGAAATCACCTTGTCCATCGGCAGAAACTGTTAGCGTGCGTTTATTTGCATCGGGAGCTTTACTTTTTGTCTTGAAAGACCACGCATTTTTTCCTTTTATACCTTTAAAACCTTTAATGACGTTGTTATCAATGGTTACGTAATATTCGTGCCCGTACTCCAACATGTTATGATGTAGGTAGATGGTAAAGCGGCGCTCGTGAGCGATGATGGGGTAGAAGTGGAAGGCATCGGAGAATCCGCCAATGATATCCAACTGATAGCGCGACCTATCGATAGCGTTTACGCCCGATGGTGTTCCGGCTTTGGTGTTGCGGTTGGTGATGTTTTGTGATGCCTTATACATATAAGGTATAGGCGTGTATTGTGCTGCAGGATTACGCGACTGTCCTTGTGTAGGACCGGCAGGTATGCTTAAGTCCAAGCGATCAACCAGTTTGCCCGATTGTTTATCGTAAACCGAGATGAAACCTTTCTGGCCGATCGAGGCAGTGTCGGAAAGTGTGAGCTCCAAATGGGTATCGATATTTACATCCTGTGCCCCACATGCGGGTTGCATTTTTACCATACTTACCTGAGCCAATGCGCTATTACTGGCTCCAATCACCAGTGCAAAAATCAGTTTTTTTATCATCTTGATTGCTGTTTGTTTTTGATATTTATTGTTTGTTTTCGCTGACAAAGGTACATATTATTTTGTTTACCACCAAATATTGCTTCTTTTTTATGCTAATTTGATACCTTTTAGCCGTTTACGTATAGGCCATGATCGTTTGAGTTAATTGGTTAAGCAAATTATTACCAAAAAACGCTAATATTTTTGGGCCTTTCAGAAATTATGCTTAATTTTGCAACAGATAGGATTATTTAAAAACGCTATTTTATGAAACTGTTATCAACTATCATACTTGCATTAAGCAGTCTGAATGGCTTGGCACAGAATAATGCCAACGATAATACGATGCCGTTTGTGTATCATGGCCATATCTATCTGCAGACTATCATTAACGATAAGCTGCACGTAAATACGCTGTTTGATACAGGTGCAGCTAACATCTTTGGTATCGACAGCGTAGCGCTTGCGCAATCTTCCTGGCATCCACAGAAAGTAGGTAAGGCCAGAGCTGGTGGTGTCGCAGGATCGACCATGGTACGTGTGATAGCCGATGGCACCAAGGTACAGATGGGAAATGTGGTGCAGCAATATCAGATAGTGCCGATATTTAAGTTGCGCGACATTGTAAATCGCCATGTGGATGGTATCTGGGGTATCAAGGATATCTCGAAATATCCGCTCGAGATCAACTTCGAAAAGCAGTATCTTAAGCAGTACACCAGCACCAAGCCCAATACCGAGGGCTATCAGCAGTTACCCATAAAATACGAGAATAATAGGATTATGCTGCAGGCCGAGGTACAGTTGGGTGGCAAGAAGATACGTGGCTGGTACTTGATGGATACGGGCAGTGGTGGTTCGGTTACCTTTACGTCGGGTGCCGTGACCGAGTTCGCTCTTGATAAGATTGAAGGCAAGCGCTACCTGGCAGATATGGCTCAGCCTGGCATTGGCGACAAGGCGATGGAGACATCAGTTGAAATGATGAGCGACCATATATTGATAGGTGGCGACACCATCCGTTATACTGATATCAGCTATGTACCCGAGGGGGTAGGGGCTATGAGCGACCGACCTTATCTGGGTATTATCGGTAACGACGTTTGGGATAGGTTTAACATTATTATCGATGCCCAGAACCTGAAACTTTATCTGCGCCGGCATAAGGCTGATGACCCCATCGGTAAGAGATATGGTTACGGCTGGCGAAACCGTACGGATATCTGTCGCGGTTGGGTGGTGTATTATATGAACCACTCGAGCGAGGCCCATGAGGCTGGTGTAGAGATCGGCGACACGATTACCACCATTAATGGTCGCGATGTAAAGGATTACACCTGGGACGAGGAGGAAGCCTTGCACAAAGCACCACGCCACGAACTTGATATCGTGACGCCACAGGGCCAGCAGAAACATGTGATACTTGACGCAAAAGAATATTGGTAATAATAACTTAAATTTTAAAATTATGGTACTTTCAACAACTCCAACAATCGAAGGTCACACTATCCGTGAGTATAAGGGTGTAGTGACAGGTGAAACAATCATCGGTGCAAACATGTTTAAGGACCTGTTTGCTGGTATCCGTGATATCGTAGGTGGTCGCGCCGGTAGCTATGAGAAGGTGCTGCGCGAGGCCAAGGACGAGGCTATGCGCGAGATGATGGAGCGTGCCCAGATGTTAGGTGCTAACGCTATCGTAGGCATCGACCTGGATTACGAAACTATCGGTGCTAACGGCTCTATGCTGATGGTAGCCGCCAGCGGTACAGCAGTTGTGCTATAGCTTAATCTACTTGAGCTTATTTATTTGTTCATCATCTGTTCTATTTCTTCGCGGTGCTCAAAGAGGGTACAGCCGCCTGTGTGCTCCCAACCTAATGCACGGGCAGCTCTAATCTTCTTGAATAAAGGTGATTTAAGTGCCTGTCGTACACCAAGTTCTAACACATTACTATCGCTAAATGGAGAGAACGGACAGGGCTCGGCCGATCCATCTGGACCTATATGGAAGAAGCCGCGACCTGAGGCCAGACAGCCACCTAAAGCCTTCTCGTCACCGGGGAACGACAGGAAGATAATATCCTGATACATCGTGCGGCGTTCTTCGAGTACCTGCTCCATCTGGGCCACATGTGCATCGCTAAATGCCAAATGCTCAGTGCCTGGTTCTGTGGGCACATACTCGATATAAAACACAATCTTACAACCATAGCCGCGTAGCTGATTAATGAAATCAGCAGATGTTACCAGCTGCATGTTCTCGGTAGTAACGGTGATGCTGGTACCAAAGAAGAGATTCTCGGTCTTCAGCATCTCCATCGACTGCATAGCACGCTTGAACACACCCTGACCTCGACGCTCGTCGGTACCGATGGCAGTACCCTCAAGACTGATGATAGGCACCATGTTCAGATTCTTACGCAGAAACTCCATGTACGATGGACCAATCAGTGTGCCATTGGTAAAAATGGGGAATATCATGTCCTTAACCTCAGCCACCTGCTCCAGAATATCCTTGCGCATCATAGGTTCGCCACCAGCCAGCAGCGAGAAGTTGATACCCATCTCAGCAGCCTCCTCAAAAATGTGGCGCCACTGCTCGGGAGTAAGTGTGGCCTTGCGGTCGGACTCTTTATCCTCGGCTATTCCGTTAGAGCGGGCATAGCAACCCTTGCAATGCAGATTGCAGGTGGTTGAGATACTACTAATTAAGAAAGGTGGCACATCTAAACCTTCGCTTTCTGCCATCTTCTTACGGCGTTTTTCCGATTTCTCGAACAGGCGCTGCATCTTGAAGGCAAACTTCGCTTCACGGGGATTACTCAGCACATTCTTATAGGCTGTAGCCATGATATTGCGAATGCTGCCATTCATGTATTCTGCCAAATTGATGGCACTCTGACTTTCCATACTGATTTACTTTTTATACTTGCTAATCAACTCTGTAAGCGTATCACCATGATGACGTTCCTGCTTGGCAAACACATCCATCTCGTTGGCTGCATCATCCAGTCCTACAGCACGTAATGCCTGAGCAAACTGGTTTACCTGCTGCTCGCCGTGATATTCGCTCTTGGCAAAGTTCTCGGCAATCTTCCAGATATCGCTATCGTACTTAGCCATCAGGGTAGCATAGAATCCTGCATGTACTGCCTCTTGATTCGCCATCTCAATAAACGTAGCCGAAACCTCTTCGGGATAGCCCTGTTCGCGAGCCATTCGAGCCAGCGCATAATAAACCATTACTCCCTGTGCCTCGGCCTTAGCAGCTCCGTCGCACAGCTTTTCAAAATCGGTACCTTTCGTTTTTCCGTAAATCATTGTATTTAATATATATTGTTGTTTTTGTGATGTTATCAACTTAAAAGCGCTGCAAAGGTAATAAGAATAATTTATATCGCAAGCGATTTAGATAACACTTTAAGAAGAATTAACTAAATATCGCTTGCGATATGAATAATAAATAATATGTATTATCTTCTTTTCTTTGGTGCTACTTTACGTTTGGGAGTAGCTTTGGGAGCAGGTGGGGCAGGGAGGTCCTTTGTAACGGTGGCCTTCAGGATGCGGATATCCTCTAAGGGGCGGTCGTTCTTATCTACGGCCACACCTTGGATAGCTTCGACTACATCCAAACCCTCGACAATCTCACCAAACACGGTGTACTGACCATCCAGATGGGGCGTGCCACCGATGGTTTTGTAAACTTCGCGCATCTCTGGGGTAATCTTTACCTGGCCATTGGTAATCGAATCGATCTTCTGCTGGGTATAATCCAGTCGGCGATCGTCGTATACCTTACCCCAAACCATGTAGAACTGACTGGCACCAGAACGGCGCTCTGGATTCTTTTCGTCGCCTTCGCGTGCAGCAGCTACCACACCTCGACGATGGAATATCTTAGGCAAACGGAACTCAGCCTCGGTGGTATAATCGTAATCACCCGAACCTAACAACTGTCCGGGTTTGGCTTTCTTACTGAAGATATCGCCTGTTTGGATCATAAAATCCTTAATCACACGATGGAACAGAAGCGAATCGTACGAGCCCATCTTGGTGAGCTTCAGAAAGTTGTCGCGGTGCTTTGGTGTCTCGTCGTAAAGGGCGATACGGATGTTACCCTTGGTGGTTTCGAAGAGCACTTCGGTACTGGTTGTTTGTGCATTTAATGTTGCCGATGCCAGGCAAAAGGCGCATGCAAATGTGAGTAATCGTTTCATATTGACTGTTTTTTGGCTGTAAAAGTAACAAAAAGTAACGAAAAATGCGAAAATTTAGCGTATTTTTTTGCATAATGCGTATAAATTCTTATCTTTGCACCCGATTTTGTTGAAATTTCAAACACAATAGATAAACTTAAAATAACGTGATGAAAACTAGTAAATTGATTCTGGCTGCTGGGCTCCTGATGGCGGGGCTTAGTTCGCATGCCGAAGAAGGTCCGCTGTGGATGCGGTACACTGCCATCTCGCCTGATGGCAAAACGATTGCCTTTTCGTATAAAGGTGATGTATATACAGTAGCATCAACTGGCGGACAGGCCCGACAGCTTACCACCAATGCGGCTTACGATGCTTGTCCGGTATGGAGCCCCGATGGCACCAAATTGGCTTTTGCTTCGAGTCGTGAGGGTAGCATGGATGTATATGTGATGGATGCGCAAGGTAGCGAACCTGTGCGCCTGACAACCAACAGCACCAACGAGATGCCTGTGGTTTGGCGAGACAACGAACATGTGTTGTTCTCGGCTTCGTGGATGCCATCGGCACAGTCGATTCTGTTCCCTGGCGAGAATCAGGTGTACGAGGTGAGCATCAAGGGCGGTCGTCCTCGCATGTTCTCAACACTGCCAATGGAGGATATTAGCTTTGCCAAGGATGGTCGTATATTGTATCACGACTATAAGGGTTACGAGGATCCTTTCCGCAAGCACCATCAGAGTCCTATCTGTCGCGACATTTGGATGATGCAGGATGGACACTACACCAGACTGACCGACTTTAAGGGCGAGGATCGTACACCACGCTGGGCTGATGCCAACTCGTATTATTACACCAGCGAGGAAGATGGTACTTTTAATGTGTATCGCCGAAATATCGACGGCACAGGTAAAAAGCAGCTCTCGCACCACACAATGAATCCCGTACGCTATCTCTCGGTAAGCAACGAGGGTACACTCTGCTACAGTCAGAATGGCGAGATTTATACCTTGAAGGAAGGTTCTGAGCCACAGAAGGTAAAGGTAACTATTACCGGCGACCGTCAGGATAAGGACCTGATTCGTCAGCTCCGTTCGAGTGGTGTAACCGAGATCAGTCTTTCGCCCGATGCCAAAGAGGTGGCCTTTATTCTACGTGGCGATATCTTCGTGACATCGGTTGAGTACAAGACTACCAAGCAGATTACCAACACACCACAGCAGGAGCGCAGTGTGGATTTTGCACCTGATGGTCGCAGTCTGGTTTACTGTGCAGAGCGTGGTGGCGTATGGCAGATATATCAGACCAAACTGAAGAATAAGAACGAGAAACTCTTTACTTACGCTACCTCCCTGCAAGAGGAGCGTCTGACTAACAGCAACGAGACATCGCTGCAGCCAAAGTACAGTCCTGATGGCAAAGAGGTAGCTTACTTCAAGAACCGTTCGGAGCTGTGCGTGATTAACCTGAAGACCGGACTGGAGCGCACTGTGCTTGATGGTAAGTACAACTTCTCGTACCGCGATGGCGACCTTTGGTTTGAGTGGAGTCCCGACAGCAAGTGGCTGTTGGCCAGCTATATAGGTACTGGCGGTTGGAACAGCAGCGATATCGCTTTGGTAAACGCCAGCGGTAATGGCGAGGTACACAACCTGACCGAGAGTGGCTACAACGAAAGTTCGGCCCGTTGGGTGCTTGGTGGTAAGGCCATGCTGTTTGAGAGTGATCGCGCCGGCTATCGCAGTCACGGTAGCTGGGGTGCCGAGTCTGACTACTACGTGATGTTCTTCGATGTAGATGCTTACGACCGCTTTACCATGAGTAAGGAGGATAAGGAAATTCTGGAAGAGGCTGAGAAGGAGGCTAAGAAGAATGAAAAGGCTGACGATAAGGATGCTAAGAAGAAAAAAGACAGTAAGAAGAAAACTGCCGAGAAGCCAAAGACCGAGAAGCTGCTGGCATTCGACTTAGAAAACTGTCGCGATCGCATTGTGCGCGTAACTGATAATTCAGCTCGTATGGGCGACGCTGTACTGAAGGGCGACACATTGTATTATCAGGCCTCGTTCGAAGGTGGCAGAGACCTGTGGGTACACTACCTGCGCGAGGATAAGACCGAGCTGCTGATAAAGGGTGTTGGCGGCGGCGCTATGCAGCCCGACAAGAAGTTTAATAACCTGTTCCTGGTATCGCGTGGTGGTATCAAGAAGTTGGATCTCGCTAAGAAATCTACCAAGAACATTGACTTCGAGACCGTATTCAACTATCGTCCTTACGAGGAGCGTGCCTACTTGTTCGACCACATCTGGCGCCAGGTTAAGGATAAGTTCTATGTAGAGAATCTGCACAATGTAGATTGGGAAGGCTATCGTGATAACTATCGCCGTTTCCTGCCATATATCAATAATGAGTACGACTTCAGGGATATGCTGAGCGAGATGCTGGGCGAGCTGAATGCATCGCACACAGGTGCCAGATATTATCATAATGGTGCATCACTCAGCACCGCCACATTAGGTGTGTTTATCGACCAGAACTATCAGGGCGACGGACTGCGTATCGAGGAGGTTATCAAGCGTTCGCCATTGGCCCAGAAGAAGACTGGCGTGGTAGCCGGATGCGTGATTGAGGCTATCGACGGTGTAGCCATCAAGGCTAACGACGACTACTTCCCACTGCTGGATGGAAAGGCTGGAAAGCGCGTACGTTTAACCATTCTGAATCCTTCAACCGGTAAGCGTAACGATGTGACTATCAAAGCCATCAGTCGTAGTGCACAGACTGAGTTGCTGTACAAGCGTTGGGTTGACCGTCAGCGTGAGATGACCGACAGTCTCTCGGATGGCAAGCTGGCCTACGTGCATGTAAAGGCTATGGACAGTCCCAGCTTCCGTACGGTTTACCGTGAGCTGCTGAGCGACAAGAACCGCAATCGTGTGGCTGCTGTAGTTGACGAGCGTCACAACGGTGGTGGTTGGTTACACGACGATTTGTGCACCCTGCTGAGCGGTAAGAAGTATCAGGAGTTTGTGCCTCATGGTAAGTATGTAGGCTCTGATCCTTATAACAAATGGCTGAAGCCATCGTGCGTGCTGATTTGCGAGGATGACTACAGTAACGGACATGGTTTCCCATGGGTATATAAGGAGCTAAAGATTGGTAAGCTGATTGGTGCACCTGTAGCCGGAACAATGACTGCCGTTTGGTGGGAGACCCTGCAGAACGGAATGATTTTCGGTATTCCTCAGGTGGGCTGTCGCGATATGCGTGGTGTGTTCGGCGAGAACACTACATTGAATCCTGATATCGAGGTGTATAACACACCCGAGGATTACATCAACGGTCGCGACCGTCAGTTGGAGCGTGCTGTAAAGGAAATGCTCCGTTAAAAATACTTGGTGATATTGGCGTTCTCGAAGTTGTTCATCTCGTTCATCATCCGAACGGCTGAATCAACTATCGGGAATGCACAGAGAGCACCAGTGCCTTCGCCTAATCGCAAACCCAGATGCAGCAAGGCATTTGCACCCATCGCATCGAGCATGCGCTTGTGGCCGCTCTCATCACCACAATGTGCAAAAATCATGTAGTCCTGAGCGGCAGAATATAGCTGAATAGCAGCCAACGCACAGGCCGTCATAATAAAGCCGTCGACGAGTATCACCAGATGCTTTTCGGCGGCTTTTAGCATGGCGCCGATAGCAGCTACCATCTCGTAGCCGCCGAAGTAGGCGAGTGGGGTGATAGGTGCTTGGTTTGGGGTGGTAACTTGGTAGTTTGATAATGCCTTTGAGAGCACTTCGTACTTGTGGCGGATGCCTGGGGTATCGAGACCGGCACCTGCACCGATACACTCTTGTAAGGGGACGCCTGTAAACAGGTGCATCCAGATGCTGGAGGGTGAGGTATTGGCAATACCCATCTCGCCGATACTCAGTACACGACAGCCTTCAGCGATACAGTCATCTACCAGGTCGCACCCAATCTGGATGGCTCGATCGAACTCTGCTTCGGTCATCGCTGCTTCATACAGAAAATTCTTGGTGCCTCGGGCTATCTTGCGATTAATAATGCCATCGATACCTGTAAAATCGTAATCTACACCTACATCTACAATACGCAACTTAAACCCATGCTGCCTGCAAAACATATTTACACCGCCACCGCCATGGGTGAAGTTGATCATCTGCTGCCAGGTGACCTCGCGTGGCGACACGCTCACGCCTTCGCGCTCGATGCCATGATCGCCGCCCAACAGCAGGTGACAGGGGTGGGCGAGACTCGGTTCCAGCGTCTGCTGAATCAAACATATCTGTAGGGCCAACTCTTCCAATCGGCCCAGTGAACCTTTGGGTTTGTTCAGGTTGTCGATCTTTGCCAGAATACTTGGCTTAATCGTTTGGTCAACGGGGTGAATTGCGAATGACTTCATTTTTTTAGGCACGGATTAACGCGGATTAACACGGATTTATTTGATTTTTACTGGGATGCCGCTGACCATGAGAATCACCTCGTCGGCCTTCTGGGCGATGTATTGGTTCATCCAACCTTGCAGGTCGGTAAAGCGCCGCTGCAGTTGGTTGGTGCTCACACCACCCAGTCCTATCTCATTAGTTACGAAAATGTAGGTGGCATCGGGAGCGGTGAATCGGTCGAACTCTTGTTTCGCTGCTGTTAGGATTGTGTCGATGTCGGTGGTTTCAGTCGAAATCCAGTTCGTCAGCCACAGCGTCACGCAGTCTATCACCACCACACGCCCCGTGAGGTCGTGCTTCGAGAGGTATTTCTCCTCCTCGATATTCGTCCACTCCGGACCGCGACGCTCCTGGTGCTTACGTACTCGTTCACGAAACTCTTCGTCCCAGATGTGAGCCGTAGCCAGATAAACGGGATGGGGACTCAGCTGTAGGGCCAGCTCTTCGGCTTTGGTGCTCTTACCCGAGCGCTGACCGCCTGTAATCAATATAATCTTTTTCATTGCGTACAAACAACCAAATAAACACTCAACTCAACCAACAAGCAAACGGCGCCACAGCAGTCGCCGGTATAGCCGTGAATCTTGCGCCAGATGAGCAGATAAAGGAAATACATCACGAGGGCAGGAAGGAAGATAATCAGATCCCAGCGCATGCCCGTGTACCAGATGTAAGCCGCCATTGGCAGGAGCCCTTGAATGGCTAACCCTATACCAGCCTTTACACTGATTTTACGATATACGGTACGAGCTTTCGACTCCTCGATATTGCGGGCATATGGCATCATAATGATGAGTTGCGAAGTAACCATTTTGGCATATGGATCGGCGACCAAGATGGTGAGTGCTGCCAAAGCGGGAGGCATGGCGAACAAAGCAGCAAATAGCAACACTTCGTAGCAAATCAAACCGATAACGCCATAGGTGCCGATATGCGAATCTTTCATGATGGCCAAGATACGATCGCGGTTGCTGCCGCCACCACCAAAACCATCCAGAAAGTCGGCCAATCCGTCTTCATGAAGCGCGCCTGTCAGCAGGAGTCGTACCACGATGGCCAGCAATACGGCTATCGAATAAGGTAGATACCAACTGCCGAAATAGAGCGTGGCAGCCATGGTGCCGCCGGTGAGCCAACCTGTCAGTGGCCAGTGTTCCACTACCGTGGCATAACAAGCCTTAGGCGGCTGATGCAATCGCCAGAAAGGCAACCGCGTAAAAAATATCAATGCCGCCCAAACACGGTCGTACCAATGTGTCTGATCAATATTTATCTGCATAATTTTCGTTTTTGAGGGCAAAGATATGAAAACTTTTTGTACTTTTGCACACACGAAACCAATAAAATGATAAAAAATGAAGAAAATAGCATGGATGATAGTGGCTGCAGCACTCTTTGTGGGGTGCAAGGGTAAGGGTGTGCAACAGGCGCAGGGCGATGGTGAGGCCGACTCTACCGCTGCTATCACCGTGAAATATGCCACAGGGTTCAGCGTGAAGGATTCGGCCGGCGTGCGACTGGTGAATATCGGTGAAAAGTATCATTTTGCACTGATGAAATCGGATGCCGACGCGCCTGAGGGCTATACCAGGATTCAGGTGCCCATCACGCGCACCATCTGTATGACGGCACTGCAACTCTCGAATTTCACCGCCCTGGATGCCCACGATGTGGTGAAGGGTATCACCGGCACCAAGAACCTCTATAACCAGGATATCCTGCAACGCGTGAAGGAAGGCAAGATTGTAAAGATAGGTATGGAGGGTAATTTTGATACCGAAATAGTGCTTGCAGCAAATCCTCAGATAATCCTGATATCTCCTTCTAAACGTGGCGGTTATGATGCCATCAAGGAGACGGGTATCACACTAGTGCCCCATCTGGGCTATAAAGAGCTCGACCCACTGGGACAGGCTGAATGGATCAAGTTTGTGGGTATGCTGATAGGTAAGGAGCAGCAGGCCAACGAGGTGTTTGCCGGTATAGAGAGTCGGTATAACGCTCTGAAAGAGAAAACACAGAACGTGACAAAACGCCCCACCGTGCTGAGTGGTGAGATGCACTACGGCAACTGGCATGCGGTGGGCGGCAAGAACTATCTGGCTCAGATATTCCGCGATGCAGGAGCCGACTACGTGATCGACGATGAGGAGACCAGTGGCGAAGACTTGGAGTTTGAGAAGATGTACGCCATGGCGGCCAATGCCGACTACTGGCGCATCTTGAATAGTTATCCCGGTGAGTTCTCGTACGAGGCGCTGAAGGCATCTGAACCGCGCAACGAGCTCTTCAAGGCTTATAAGGAGAAAAAGGTGATCTACTGCAACATGAAGCAGACGGCCTATTACGAGATATCGCCCGTGAGGCCCGACGTGCTGCTGAAGGATTTTGTGGCTATCTTCCATCCAGAACTGGTGGAGTCTGATTATAAACCTACATTCTATCGCTTGCTGAAATGAAAGCACCGAAGTTCATAGCACTGTTGCTGGGTATCGCTGTGCTGGCGATTGTAAACCTGCTGCTGGGGTCGGTAGAGATTCCGGTGGGGGATGTGTGCCGCATTCTGGCTGGGGATATCTCCAACGAGATATGGACGAATATTATCTGGCAATCACGACTGCCACAGGTGATGACGGCTGTTGTGGCTGGTGCCGGACTGGCGGTGAGCGGACTGCAGATGCAGACGGTGTTCCGCAATCCGTTGGCAGGACCTTCGGTATTGGGTATCTCCAATGGTTCGGCGCTTGGTGTGGCTTTCGTGGTGCTACTGTCGGGTAGGATAGGTGGCGTGGCACTGAGCCGACTGGGTTATCTGGGCGATGCTGCCATGAGTGTGGCGGCTATCATCGGTGCCCTGGCGGTGATGATGCTCATCGTATGGCTCTCGCAGAAGGTGAAGGGAAATGTGACGCTGCTGATTATCGGTGTGATGATAGGTTATCTGGCCAATGCCATCATCGGTGTACTGAAGTTTCTCTCGCCCGAAGAGGATGTGAAGGCATTTGTGGTGTGGGGCTTAGGCTCGTTCTCGCGCGTATCGGGCGATGAAATGGTGCTGTTTGTGGTACTGATGTGTGTGCTGCTGCCGCTGGCCTGCCTGCTGGTGAAACCGATGAATCTGCTGCTTCTGGGCGATAGATATGCTGCCAATCTGGGACTGAACATCAAGCGTGCCCGACTGCTGGTGATTCTGAGCTCGGGTGTGCTGGTGGCCATCGTCACAGCTTATTGCGGACCTATCATGTTTATCGGATTGGCGGTGCCCCATCTGGCGCGCGCCTTGTTTGGCAGTAGCGATCACCGCGTGCTGATGCCTGCCACGATGTTTTGTGGGGCGGCCTTGGCGCTGGTATGCAATCTCATAGCCCGTATGCCTGGTTTCGAGGGTGCACTGCCCGTTAACTCCGTGACGGCACTGGTTGGTGCGCCGGTGATAGCGGTAGTATTGTTCCGTCGTCGGCAATCAGAAGAATAGTCAACTCGCCATTGGGCAGTAGCGGTTGACAATAAGCGGCGCAATGGCTGATGATGACGTCGGCAAAATCCTGTTGTTGTTCTAGGGAGAGTCTCTCCCATATCTCGCGTGCCAAGGTGATATCGCTGATGTCGATATCGCAATGGGCCTCGTGCAGCATCTCACTGATAAACGCCTTATCCATGGTGGCGCGTTTGCTATGCGTGTCGAGATGACCAGCCGCCAGTTTGACGGCTTTGCCTATCATCACGCCGAGTGTGATGCTGCGTATATCCAGTTCGTGGGCTATCTTGAGCGTCTCGCCAATATAGTTGCCATACTCCACAAACGCCTGTTGGGGCAGCTCGGGGTAGAGGGCCTTCACAAACCGCTCACTCTTTCCGCCGCTATTGATCACCACTCTTGCCGATTGAGACGCCTTAGCCACCGTCATACACTTACGGATACTATCCACAAACGCCTCCTCACTAAACGGCTTTACGATGCCCGAAACACCAATGATGGAGATGCCCCCTTCAATCCCCAATCGCGGATTAAAAGTCCTGCGCGCAATCTCAGCCCCCTGCGGCACACTAATCACAATCTTCAATCTTCCATCTTCCATCTTCAATCTTTCTAAGTTCTGGCGAATCATCTCCCGTGGGGCCTTGTTGATGGCAGCCTCGCCTGGGGGATAATCGAAGCCAGGCAGCGTAAACCTGCCAACACCTTCGCCACCAAGAATCTCAAAGTGATCGGATTCGGTGACCTGGGCCCTGACCTCGATGCCATTGGTAACATCCGGGTCGTCGCCGGCTTCTTTGATGCAGGCGGCATAGTCGTCGCCATAGCTCACTGCTACATGGATGGTCTCGCCGTTAGGCAGCATCACAGGCACTTCGGCAGGCATCTCGCCTGAAGTCAGTCGGATGCAGGCTGCCACCGCTGCTGCTGTGGCACAGGTGCCCGTGGTGAGTCCGCTATGCAGGGGATAGAACTCTGGCAGTAGCTTCTCTACCATTCTCCGTAGCCCGTAAGGACCGTCAACCACGATGAATGATTTGGGCTGTTCTGGGCGCTTGATGGCTATCACCCGCATGCCGCAGGCTTTGGCTGCTTCTACTTTTTCTGTAAATCCGCCTGATAAACCGCTTTCTTTCAATAAGATAGCGTCTGCTTGAACGGGTATATCGTTAGGGTCGTCGTAATAGCATAGCTGCGCTTGGGTGGCACCTTGTTTCAGAGCTAAGGCGATCGACGACGGTCGGTTGAGGATGCGATAAAAGATACTGATTCCATCGGCCTCGAGCGGTTTCAGTTTGCTGATGCTCTGCACGCCGGTGGTGGCGAGAAGGCTATGGATGTCGCGTGGTATCTGGGTGTAGTCGTCAATCCAGGTGATGGCAGGGTCGCATGGCGGGTATATGCGTTCAAAGCGTACTACGGGCAGCGAGAGTGCGCTGGCAGTCTTGGCAATGGTCTGGTGCAACAGTGCTGCAAAGGGGTGGGCGGCATCCACTATCATCCGGATGCCGTGCTCGGTGCAAAAGTGCATCATTGCTGCCTCATCGAGTGCGCCGTCTATGCGCACACCATGCTGCAGCGTGATGTCCTGCTCGCCGGTCTTTGTGCTGTAGAAGTAGGGCGAACCCCCTTCTTCCAGCACCTCCACGGCTTTGCGTCCCTCTGTTGTTCCACCAAATACCAGTATCATGCTTTGCCTTTTCGGAATAGATGAGTGAAGTTTTTTGAATAGAGTTCAGACAGTCCTTGACGGTTGTCGATGGCTTCGCCAACGACGAGCATTGTGGTGAGCGTCAAGTGGTTATCGTGAACTATCTGAGCTAAATCTTTAAGTACTCCGCGATAGATCTTCTGGTCGGGCCAGGTGAGGTGATAGCAGGCAGCCACGGGGGTGTCTGCAGGATATTCCTGCAGAAGTTCGCGCTGCACATCATCTACGATACTGGCTGAGAGGAAGATGCACATCGTGCTCTGACTCTTGGCCAACAGGTGCAACTGTTCTTTCTCGGGCATGGGTGTGCGTCCTTCGCCACGGGTCAGAATAATCGTCTGACAGCGCTCTGGAATCGTGAACTGACTCTGCAGTTCGGCTGCTGCCGCCAGGAACGAGCTGATGCCTGGGGTGATATGATACTCCATCTGGTGGGCATCAAAAAAGGCCATCTGTTCCTGAATGGCACCAAAGATACATGGGTCGCCTGTATGGAGGCGCACGATGAATTTGCCCTCGTCATAGAACTTCTTCATCAGCTCGCATTGTTCCTCGAGTGCCATATCAGCTGACGAACGAACTACTGCTCCTGGCTTGTGGCACTCCGTCAAAGCCTTTGGAACAAGTGAGCCTGCATAGAGTATCAAATCAGCCCTTTCGAGCATATTGCGGCCACGCACCGAAATCAGGTCGGGATTGCCCGGTCCGGCACCTACAATCTCTATGTGTCCTTTCTGCTCGCGCAGGTATTTGCGGTCGATGGCCAAGGCCGCCGTCCAGTTCTTGCCTTTTATCTTTGGGACAATCAGTTGTCCGTGATTAGACCCGAGAATGGCGGCTGCCTCGCAGACAGAGGGCGTTCCTACATGTTTCTCTACGGTAGGACTGGGATTGGGTACTTCTACCTTGGCCAACTCCTCGGCGGTGTAATAAACCACCTCGCTATTTGGTTCTTTTCTGAGCTCGGCGCAGAACTCCTCATCCCGCTTCACATCGATGGTGCAGAAGCGCTTGTAGCAAGGCATGATATCGTTGTCAGTGATAGCCTCGTCGATTTCTTCAAGGATGTGCTCGTTGTTGGCAGGATGACTAGCCAGACCAAATCCCAGTACGCCTACCTTTGGCACATAGCACACCTTGAGTACGCCTGGTGGGGTGTCGATGATGTAGGGCGTCACCTGGATTAGCAGTCTGAATCTTTTGGGGGTAACCTCATCTATGCTGTTGACGATGGTGACATGGTCGGGCAGGGTGCGCTCCAGGAAGTCGGTACCTGCGTCGCGGATATCCATGAGCAGTGCAGTGGGCTCGCGATTCACGAAAGCGCTGATGCACGCGTTGATATCGTCAAACCCCACCATATTCCAGTTGAACTGCTTGTCCAGCGTGTCGAGTGGCCACAATCCGGCATTGTCGCTCTGGGTGGTGATCACTTCGTGCGCACCAAGATGGGCGGCAATGTGGCGTGTCAGGTCGTTGGCGCCACCGATATGGCCGGAGAGAACGGAGATGACGTTGAGCCCGAAACTGTCGATGCAGACCACGGCCGGGTCGGTATGCTTGTCTTCGATGTAAGGGGCGATGGTGCGCACGCAAATGCCCATGGCACCGATGAAAACGAAGGCATCATAGGCTGCCCATTGGTTACCAACATCGGTTCGTTGGATGAGTTCGGCACCGAGTTCGCACTGCAACTGACTGGCGATTTCGCTGCCAGCATCACTAATCTGAATGATGGCTATTTTTTGCATGATAATATCTCTATGGGGTTATAATCATTTAACTGTATGCGTTGGGGTGGGAATTGCTGCAAACCGAGTTCGGCACAGGCTTCATCCCAGAGCTGATGACTGTCGGTGGTGACCTTCGGTGAGGTGACGCTATTGAATACAATGATACCGTTATCTGATATGACTGTCAGTAACTTAGCTATGATTTCTTTAAGTTTTCCTCCATGTCCGCCAATGAACACGGCATCGGGTTTTGGAAGGGTGGTCAAGTCTGTTTCAAGGAAGTCGCCTATATGGGTATGGATGCCTGGCGCGCCAAACTTCCGGGTGTTCTGCTGGATGATGGATTCGCACTCAGGACGAATCTCGAAAGCCTCTATTTGCAGGTGTGGGAACTGCAGTCGCGCCTCGATGCTGACGCTACCTGTGCAGAAGCCGATATCCCAGAGCACATGGCGACCGGTCAACTGGAGGGCCTGCAGCGTCAACAAGCGGATGGGCATCTTGGTGATCATTTTTTCGCGCCCGTCGAGGAGCGTGAAGGCAGCATCGGGAATGCCGAATGGTCGTGATGGCACTGCGCCACGGTGTTCCAGGATGATGCAATTAGGCATGGCAAAATCACGATGGATTGCCTCTTTCGGCGAAAGCGTAGAAAGGTGCTCTTCCGATGGATTGCCTAATTTCTCGCCTACGTGCATGATGAAATCGGTATATCCGTAGTCGGTCATGCGCTGGGCTATCGTGGCAGGTGTATGTTCGCGGTCGGTTAGGATACCTATCTTCGGTGCGCGCTCGATGAGTGCTCTGTCGAATTCTGCCCAGGGGCGCCCTGTGAGCGACACGATACGCATGTCGTGATAGGGCATCACCAATCGGTGGGCCAGCAACTGCAGCGAGTTGAAGGTAGGATAGACGATGATTTCAGCATCTGGCATCTTCCTACGAATCGTATTCGCAAACCCAAAGAACAGCGGATCTCCAGAAGCAAAGACGATGATTTCTGTTGAGTGTCTAGTGTTCTCGCTTTGCGAGCGACCAAAGGTCGAGTGGAGTGATGCATGTTGAGAGTACTTATCAAATACGGCATCGAGCGGTACAGTGATGTCTATCCATTCGGCATCTGCAGGTAGCAGCGGGGCTACAATCTCATGGTGGCGCTTGCCGCCAGAAAACACCTTTCCATCGCGTATGATGGCCATCACCTCAGGGGGAAAATAGGGGTTGGGGTTGTCTGTGATACCAATGACGATGAATTTCATAGGATGCTGGGTATTTGATAAAGGTGCGTGTAGCTGGCCAGTACGTTGTGATATCTGAATACGGGCGTTGGTACAGGCTCACCTTTAGCGTTATAGACTTGGGTGATACTCTCAGGGGGATCGCCGATGAATTGCGTGTAATGGAATTCGTGCCCTCGATAGGTCTTGCCATCGAGGGTGAACTGGCGGTAGCCTAAGGACAGCTTGCGATCAGCTTTGCGGGCAGTGATCGAGTAGGGCAGTACACCGCACATGGGGTAGCTGTCATCGTCGGTAATGATGGCTTGACAGAGGTACATCATACCGCCACATTCAGCAACAATCCTGCCGCCATCCTCCGCAAATTTTTTGATAGCATGCAGACAAGCCTGATTGGCTGTCAAAGCCTCCAAATGCTTCTCAGGATAACCGCCTGGCAGATAGAGCAGGTCGATGCCATCAAAAGTTGGCACATCTTTCTCAGGATCGAAGAAAATGACGTCGCCAAACTGGTCTAAAGTTTCCTGATAGATGAACGAAAAACTTTCATGATTCCTGGCTATAAGCGTTTTCGTTTCCAGATGCTGGAACTCGCAGTTTCTTGTTTTGGACTCTACCTCGTCAAGGAGCGTGGTAGTGAGACTTTTGAGAGATGGAAGGTCGATATTCTCCTCTAAAAGGGCAGTCAGCTGGTCTGACTCGGGTAGCTGAGAGAAATCGAGCCCCAGATAGCGTGAATTTTGCTCCAGGTCGGGCGATTTAGGCAGGTAGCCCAGGCACTTGACATGGAGCTCATCGCACACTTCGCGCAGCATGTTGAAGTGGCGCTGCGAACCAACTTTGTTAAATATTATACCGGCGATATAAACGTCGCCGCGGAAGTGGATAAAGCCCGATAAGAGGGCTGCCATCGAGTAGGCTGCCGACTTGGCATCGACCACCAGAATCACGGGAATATCAAGCACGCGGGCGATGTCGTACGACGAACCCAGTTCGCGATCGTAGCCATCATAAAGGCCCATCATACCTTCGACGATACAGATGTCAGCATCAGCCCCGTAGTGCGCAAATAGCGCGCGTACGTGTGCGGGCGTAGTCATAAAGGTATCGAGATTGACCGACGGGTGCCAACAGACAGCTGTGTGGAATTTAGTGTCGATATAATCGGGCCCGCACTTGAAGGGCTGCACCCGGTAACCGTTCTGGGTGAACCACTGCATCAGGCCTCGGGCAATGGTTGTCTTGCCTGAGCCACTGGTGGGTGCTGCTATCATAAACGCTGTCTTGTTCGGCATCTTCTGAAGTTGATTTGGGTGCAAATATATAAATTTTCTGCTAAATATGTGTGGTTAACCGAAAAAAGTTGTACCTTTGTCGCCAAAATAAGGTCATCTGGTGGCCGATGCCACTACGATGAAAAGGGAATACGGTGAGAATCCGTAACTGTACCTGCAGCTGTAATCCTCGCAAAAAGGGTTTGCCTGTATAACGCCACTGAGCCACAGGCTCGGGAAGGTAAGGCAGACTGAGGAAAGTCAGAAGACCTGCCGAATGTCAATTGAAGATTGACAATTTAACTTTAGACCGTTCAGGAGTTAGCGGTTGTGATAATTTGAAAGTAATGAAACTAGAGAAGCAATTGGCAATAGGCCTGAGTTTGCTTGCTATTGGTGTAAATGCCCAGACGGACATTTGGCGTGCTGATAGTTTGCAGGAGGTGGTGGTGACAGGTACTGGTACGCAGCACCTGCTGAAAGATGCGCCCGTGCAGACCGAAGTAATCAGTCGCCGGCAGTTGCAGCAGTATGCCGGCAAGAGTATCGAGGATATCCTGTCGGGACTGACGGCATCGTTCGATTTCAGCGAGAACGATATGAGTAGCAGACTGCAGATGAATGGTCTGGGCAACGCGTATGTGCTGATACTGATAGACGGTAGGCGCCTGCATGGTGATAATGGTGGCGAGAACGACCTGAGTCTTATCGACCCGCACAACATCGAGAAAATAGAAATCGTGAAAGGGGCCTCGAGTGCCCTCTATGGCAGTGATGCGATAGCAGGTGTGATCAATATCATCACCCGCAAGCATCGCGAACAGGGCGTGATGGTGGAGAACACCACGCGCGTGGGCTCTTATGGCGACATCAGGCAGCATAACGGCGTGGCGCTCAACTATGGTAAACTGTCGAGCTACACCAACTTCCAATTGCAGCACTCCGACGGTTGGCAGAACACCGCCGAGGAAGCTATCCAACAAACGGAATACCACATCACCGACTCGCGCAACAAGACGGTGAACCGGCATACCAACTGGCAGATAGCTGAGCGACTGACTTATCAGCTCACGCCTGCCATCGAACTCTATGCCGACGGTAGCATCTACTGGAAGCGCATCTATCGCCCCTGCGGTCATCATCCCGGTGTGGACGTGAAGACATGGGATCTGCAGTACAACAATGCGTCGGCGTCGGTTGGTGGTAAGTGGAAGCTGAACAAGACCGACGTGATTACGCTGGATGCCGACTGGAAGAAGCATGCCTATAACTACGCCTATACCGATACCACGCTGACGGATGGCTATGTGAACGGCCGTTTTACCAATTATTTCCCTTACTTCCCCGGTGATAAGGAACTGCAGAGCGACCAACGACTGACTAACATCTCGCTGAAAGGAATCTTTGCGTTGCCCTATGAGCAGCAGTTGAGTGCCGGACTGGAGTATCGCTACGACTGGTTGAAAGCGCCGATGCGTGTGGCTGGCGGAAAAGCGACTGACAATACCGAAGCACTGTATGTGCAGGACGAGTGGGCACTGCTGGATCCACTCTACATCACAGGCGGTTTGCGACTGACCCGCAATGAGGGATTCGGCACCCGACTGACACCCAAACTGTCAGCCATGCTGAAGTTGGGCGACCTGCGACTGCGAGCCACCTGGAGTCAGGGTTACAAGACACCTACGCCTAAGGAGTTGCACTATCAGTATATCAAGAATATGAATGGTGTGTATCTCTACCTGGGCAATGAAGACCTGAAGGCACAGACCTCGAATTATTTCGGTGCCAGCGTGGAATATACCATCGGGCACCTGACGCTGACCTTGGCGCCTTATATTAATAAGGTGGACCGCATGATCACGCTGGTGACCATACCTACCAAGCAGGCTCCGGGCGAACTGATTACGAAATACGACCCCATCCGTGTGCGTCAATATCAGAATATGGAAGATGCCAAGACCTATGGCGTGGATTTCACCGTGCGCTATCAGGGTAAGCACTTCACCGCTGGTGGTAGCTACAGCTATCTGGACACCGAAGCCAACCAGTATGACACTGAGAACGACGTGATGCAGAAGGTGACCATCGACGGTATGGCGCATCACAAGGCCAACGTATATGCCACCTGGAACCATCAGTTCTCAAAGAAATACCAGTTGGGCGTGGGTATCTACGGACGCTTGAGCAGTAAGCGCTACTATCAGATAGACGGCGACGGCAAGGGTTATCAATTGTGGCGACTCTCAACCAATCATCAGATAGGCCGACTGCTGAAAGTGGATGCCGGTATCGACAACATCTTTGATTTCGTGGACCGCACGCCTCACGGACTGCATTTGGGCACCACCTCGCCAGGCAGAACTATCTATGCCTCGCTCACGCTGAGATTCAATCAAGGTAAGAAACTATCAAATAAGTATAAGTCTAATTTTAATTACAACAACAATGAAACAGATTAAGTTTTTGATGCTGGCCATGCTGACAGTAGTGGGCAGCGCACTGTTTACAGCTTGCGACAGCGATGATGACAACAAATCAACACAGTCGAACTATGACAGGTATCAGCAGGCTGTGAACCAGACTGTGAATGCACAGAAGAAGAGTGACAAGGTGATCCTGCTGGTAGCCTTCGGCTCTACCTGGGAGCAGGCTTACGATACCTTTGATAAGGTGGTGGATGACTACAAGGCTCAGTTCGGTGGATGGGATGTATATCTCTCATTCTCTTCGGCCATCTGTATCAACAATGCCCGTGCGGGTGAGAATGTGGATCCAAAGGACTACTACGACCCAGAGCACTGGCTCACTGCTATCGGTCTGGCTGGTTACAAGCAGGTGGTGGTACAGTCGCTGCAGGTAATCCCTGGTGAAGAGTATCGCCGTGTGCGCGACAGCTATGTGAAGGACTTCATGAACAACCGTAATGGCGACTTCACTGATGCTTACATGAAGAGTCTGGACCGCCAGGTGGTTGTAGGTACCCCACTGATGGCTGAGGAGAGCGACGCCAAGACACTGGCTACCACACTGAACAACGAGGCTGACGTGAAGGCCGCTGTGGCTCAGGGCATCGTGGCTTTCATGGGTCATGGAAATCCAGAGGGTTACGACTACTATGGTGGTAACGTGCGCTACCTGCAGCTGGAGAACTACCTGCGTGACATCAATACCAACTACTATGTAGGTACTGTGGATATGGAGGATACTTATGTAGATAATGTGCTAGAGCATGTGGCTGGTGGCGACTTTGACATCGCTGTAGGTGACGTGACCGTGAGCATGAGCTATGCTGCCAACGGTGCTAAGAAGGCTCAGCTCTATCCGCTGATGAGTATCGCCGGTGACCACGCTCATAACGACATGGCTGACCCCGATGATGACGAGAGCTGGTTCTCTATGTTTAATGCTGCAGGCATTGAGACTGCTGCCTATGAGACCAACTACACTGAGGCTTGCTGGAAGAAGTATAAGAGCGGCGAGGAGTATATCCCCGGACTGGCTGAGCGTAGTGCCGTGCGCAAGTTGTGGATGAACCACACCCGTGAGGCTATCGCCAAGTTGGGCACCGACGACGCCCTCTCGACTCCTACAACAGCTGCCGAATAATTAAGATTAGTTTTGTTAAATGAGAATTAAATATTTCTCTTTCCTGGTGGTACTCCTTTCGGGGAGTACCGCCTTTTCACAAATTCATAAGACGGACTCGAATGCTGTCCGTCGTTCTTACAACCTTAATCCAATTGTGGTTACCGGTTCTGGTCATCACCAGCGCCTGAAATCAACAGCCACACCTGTGAGGGTGCTCTCCAGTCAGGAGATGCGTGAACAAGGTATCACGACCTTCGACGGCGCACTCACACGTATGATGCCTCAGGCATCGATGGCTCCCAGCAGCATGGGGAGCTTCCTCAGACTGAACGGACTTGGCAATAAATATATCCTGATTCTGATAAACGGTCAGAAACTATCGGGCGACATCTCAAACAATGTGGATCTGAATCGTATCAACATGTCGCGCGTGAAACGTATCGAGGTGCTGGATGGAGCTGCCTCATCACTCTATGGTAGCGATGCCATCGCAGGCGTTATCAATATCATCACCGATCAGCCCACACAGGAAATGATGAGCGTCACCAGCGACACGCGTGTGTCGGGGCATGGCGTGCTCACCGAGTCGGTTGGGCTCGACATCTTTAAGAATGGCTTCGGCTCCTATACCTCGTTCATGCATGATAGGGCCGACAGTTATCGTAACAACGACCTGGAACTGGTGAAAGGTTCCGACACAGAAACTCAGGCGTCGATAGCCCCGCTGTTCACCGGCTATCGCTCTGATATCATCGGACAGAAATTTACTTATACCCCCAATAAGCATTTGGCGCTGAATGCGGGTATAGACTATTCATATAAGATAACCGATCGCCCAGAAACACGCAGCGATATCACTGGCGGTACCGACTACGAGATGCGATACAAAGGACTGCGATGGAACGTGGGCGGAATCTATAAGTTTACGGCCAAGAACTCGATTCAGGCCGATTTCGTGGTGGACCGTTTCCGTTATGGCAAGGAGTATGATGTGGCCACGAAGACCAATGCCATTGGCGACTACGTGCAGTCGAAGAAGCAGCGCATGATGGAGGGACAGTTGAAAACTATCTTAGGACTGACGGCTCACTCAACCACCATCTTCGGTGCCGACTGGCGCAAGGAGAATCTCAATGCCACCAGCGGTAATATCGACAGTCATGTGTATTCGCTCGCTGCCTATGCCCAGCACGAGATGACGCTGCTGAAGAACCTGACGGCGACACTGGGATTGCGACTGACGCATCATGAGACGTTTGACCAGCATCTCACACCAAAAGCCACACTGATGTATGCACCGGGAAACTTCAGATTCCGAGCTACTTACTCAGCCGGTTTCCGTGCACCTGGGCTCGATGAACTCTACTACCACTATTTCTCAGTGAATCGTGGTAAGGCACAGATCAGCTTTGGCAATCAGGACCTGAAGCCTGAGAAGAGCAATTACTTCGCACTGAATGCTGAATATCGCACACAGGCTCTGGCTGTGAGTGTGACGGGCTATCTGAACCGTATCAACGATATGGTGGTGAAACAGAATGTGGATGTGGATGATGCCAGTAGGCAGATGCTCATGACAGAATTCCCGGAGATGACACAGGACCAGGCCGACAAAATGGTGAGCTACGCCCTGTATCAGAACAGTGATAAAGGCGACGTGAAGGGTGTGCAGATGAATGTGTCGGCTAATCTCTTCAGTGGTTTCAACCTCTCAGCCAACTATGTCTATACGTATGCCCGCACCCATAGTGGTGAGGTGTGGACGGTGCTGGAGCGCAGTATGCGCCACGCTGCTACGGTGGCAGCCAACTACCATCATGCCTGGGGAAAATATGCACTCACCGTGAACCTGAATGGACGATTGCAGTCGAAGACTTATTATACGGGCAGTTATGAAGATGCGCCTGGTTTCGGTTTGTGGAACCTGCATACCACGCATGCCTTTGATGTGGCCAAGTGGGCTTATCTGGAGCCTAGCATCGGTGTAGATAATCTCTTCGATAAGGTTGACCGTCGCTTAGACTCTTCTACGCGCAAGTATGCGCTATACACACCAGGACGCATGCTAGTGGTAGGACTGAAAGTAAAATTCAAAAACTAAGAGAATATGGGAAAGATTATCGTAGCTGGCATTGGTCCTGGTTCGCAGCAGGACATCACACCTGCAGTGCTCGAGGCAGTGCGACAGGCCGACGTGATAGTGGGCTATCTGTATTACTTCCAGTTTATCATGCCTTATGTAAAGGCCGACTGTGAGTGTATCGATACGGGCATGAAGAAGGAACGACAGCGCGCTGAACAGGCTTTTGAACTGGCCGAACAGGATAAGACGGTTGTGGTGATCTCTTCGGGTGATGCCGGCATCTACGGTATGACGCCCTTGATCTATGAGATGCGCCGCGAACGTGGCTCGGATATCGAAATCGTGTCGCTGCCGGGCATATCCGCCTTCCAGAAGGCTGCCTCACTGTTGGGTGCGCCTATCGGGCATGATATGTGTATCATCTCGATGAGCGACCTGATGACGCCTTGGGAGGTGATAGAACGTCGCATAGTGGCGGCTGCGATGGGTGACTTTGTGACGGCGGTCTATAATCCCAAATCGCATGGGCGCTATTGGCAGCTGTATCGCTTGCAAGAGATATTCCTGCAGCATCGTTCGGCTGAAACACCTGTGGGCTATGTGCGCCAGGCAGGTCGCGACGACGAGGTGGTGAAGTTGACGACTCTCGGCGCTTTCGACCCTGAGGATGTGGATATGTTTACCGTCATCATCATCGGTAATTCCCAGTCCTATATAGCTGACGGCCGACTGATTACGCCACGCGGTTACTACCGTGAGGTGGTGGCTGAAGGCGAGAAAGTGGGGCAGAACATCATGATAACCTCATTCCGCACCATCACAAAGGAACTGAAACGACAGGACTATCCGCTCGACCATAAATGGGCACTGCTGCATGCCATCCATACTACAGCCGACTTTGATATGGAGAATATCCTGTATTCTGACGAAGGGGCTGTAGAAACGCTCTATCAGAAGGTGAAGGATGGCACACTGAAGACGATCATCAGCGATGTGACGATGGTGACCAGTGGTATCCGCAAGGGGGCGGTAGAGCGACTGGGTCTTGAGGTGAAATGTTATCTCTCAGACCCACGTGCTACTGAGATGGCTGAGCGCTTGGGTATCACGCGTACGCAGGCTGGCATTCGTCTGGCTGTGGAGGAGCATCCTGATGCACTGTTTGCTTTTGGCAATGCACCAACAGCGCTTATGGAACTGTGTGAACTGGTGCGCAAAGGCAAAGCGCATCCAGCCGGTATCATCGCGGCACCTGTGGGGTTTGTGCATGTGTGCGAGTCGAAACACATGGTGAAACCTTTCCGCGATATTCCCAAACTGATAGTGGAAGGACGTAAAGGCGGTAGCAATCTGGCTGCGACACTCTGTAATGCGATTCTGACTTTTGATGATGCTGCACAACTAAAACCTGGTCGCGACTTATGAAGAAGTTACACCCCCTGATGTTCGTTGGTACAGGCAGTGATGTGGGTAAGAGCATCCTAGCTGCAGCCTTCTGTCGCATCTTCCGTCAGGATGGATATGCGCCAGCGCCTTTTAAAGCACAGAATATGGCGCTTAACTCTTATGCCACACCCGACGGTTTCGAGATAGGGCGTGCACAGGCTGTACAGGCTGAGGCGGCTGGCATCCCTTGTGAGACGGATATGAATCCGCTACTTCTTAAGCCCAGTTCTGACAATACGTCGCAAGTGGTGCTGCATGGCAAGCCTTTGGGCAACAAGCATGCCTACGACTACTGGCGGCGGGGCTGTTCCGATATCGATTACCGACAGGAAGTATGCGGAGCCTTCGATCGCTTGGCGGCTCGCTATAATCCCATCGTGATGGAGGGCGCTGGCAGTATCTCAGAAATCAATTTGCGTGCGACCGACTTGGTGAATCTGCCGATGGCACGCCATGCGCAGGCGGATGTGATACTGGTGGGTGACATTGATAGAGGTGGTGTGTTTGCATCGGTCTATGGCAGTATTGCGCTGCAGACACCTGAGGATAGAAAACTCATCAAGGGTATTATCATCAATAAGTTTCGTGGTGATATGCGTCTTTTCGACGAGGGGCGACGGATGCTCGAGGATCTGTGTGGGATACCTGTGTTAGGCGTGGTGCCATACTATAAGGATATCTATATCGACGAGGAGGATTCGGTGGCGCTGGAGCAGAAGCGCCGGCAGTTGATAGCTGGTAAGGTGAACGTGGCAGTGGTGCTGTTGCGACATATCTCCAATTATACCGATTTTGACACCCTGGAGCGTCATCCGCGTGTGAACCTGTTTTATACCAATAATATCTCGGATCTGGAGCAGGCTGATATCATCATTCTGCCTGGCACGAAATCAACCCTCGACGACCTGTTGGAGTTGCGTCGGAACGGTTGTGCACAGACTATCATGCGCGCCCATCGCGATGGTAAGATGGTGATAGGTATCTGTGGTGGTTATCAGATGCTGGGACTTTCGGTGGATGATCCTGATGGTGTGGAAGGTTCGATAGCCAGTCTGCCTGGTCTTGGACTGCTGCCCATCCACACCACCATGAGTGCAGAGAAGACCACCCGTCAGGTGAGTTTCCAGTTTAATGGTCAGACCTGTCAGGGTTACGAGATTCATCAGGGCGTGAGTGATACCGATGAGATGATCATGCAGACGGATCATTGTATTGGTACATATATTCACGGTTTCCTCGACAATCAGTCGGTTATCGACTATCTGTTGGGTACTAAGCAGACTGTCACAGCGCAGGATGCCGATTCTTTTAAGAACGAGCAGTATAATAAGTTGGCAGCCCACGTGCGCCAGCATGTTGATATACAGCGTATTTATGAGATAATGAGTCATGATTAATCCGATAGCATTATTGATAGGTTGGCTACTCGATTTGATATTCGGCGACCCAGTGAGGTTGCCGCATCCAATCGTGTGGTTTGGTCGGATGATTGCCTTTGGTGAGAAGCATCTGAATCGCGGTCCTCATCGCCAACTGAAAGGTGCTGTAATGGCCGTATCCCTGATAGTCGGCGTCTTCACCATCACATGCCTCATCCATTCATACCTCTCAGTTCTCAGTTCTCAGTTCTCACTTATCTTCGATGTCCTCATCGTATTCTATTGCTTAGCTGGCACCACGCTGATACGTGAGGTGCGCCAGGTGTTTCTGGCCTTAGACCGTTCACTGGACGAGGGTAGGGCGCAGGTGGCCCGTATTGTGGGTCGCGACACCTCGGAACTGTCGGCACAGGAGGTACGTACGGCAGCACTCGAGACTTTGGCCGAGAACCTGAGCGACGGTGTGATAGCACCCCTGTTCTGGTTGATGTTATTGGGCACACCTGGTATGCTGGCTTATAAGATGGTGAACACACTCGACTCGATGATTGGCTACCATACCGAACGCTACCTGCAGTTTGGCTGCTGGGCTGCCCGTATCGATGATGTAGCCAACTACATCCCCGCGCGCTTAACTGCGTTACTGATGGTTATTTGGTGCCCAAAGTGCCTCGGTTTCGTGCGCAAATACGGTTGCTGTCATGCTTCACCAAATAGCGGTTATCCTGAGGCTGCATTAGCCAGCATTCTGAATTGCAGGTTTGGTGGACCACATAAGTATTTCGGCGAAGTATTCGATAAACCTTATATTGGTGATAACGATCGCGAGTTGACTACAGCAGATATGAAAACAGCTGTACGAGTAAATCGCACAGCTGAAATCATCATGGTTGTTATCGTGTTAGCAAGTAGTCTTATTAGCCTACTTTAATCTCGATAGTCTTACTCAGTTTTCTGCTCTTATCAGTTACCTTCAAGATGGCTGTTCCTGGCTGTTTAGCACCACGAACAATAACTACCAACTGACCTTTAAACAGCTTCATGGTTGGCTCTTTAAATGGCTCTAAGCTGGTGGCATCGCCATTACAAACTGCCTCGAAGGTACCTGCACCAGTCACCTCGAAAGTAAGCTGATCGTCGGCCTCTGGAATCATGATGCCATTCTTATCAGTAAGTGATACAGTAACGAAGGCTAAATCGTCGCCATCGGCCTTCAGACATGGGGCATCGTGCTGTGTCCAAACATCACAAGCGATGGCTGATGGTTTGCCAGCTGTACGGATGGTCTGCTCGCCTGCCTTGTTGCCTTGGGCGTCGTAAACCACCACTTTTACCTCGCCTGGCTTGTAAACCACATTGTTCCAACGCAGACGATAACGGTCCAAACGCTCGGCTGGATTCTTAGTTACCTTACCCTGACTCTTACCATTTACAAAGAGTTCGCCTGCAGGATAATCGGTGTAGCAATAAACTGGTGTTACCTTGCCAACGCGTTCCTTGCCAAAGCTCCAGTGAGGCAGCAGATGGATAGTATGCTGATTCTTGTTCCACTTAGAACGATACAGGAAATAACGATCCTTAGGCAGACCGGCCAAATCGCAGATGCCGAAATAGCTGCTGCGCGAGGGCCAATACTCATCATAAGGAGTGGGCTCGCCCAGGTAGTCGTAGCCTGTCCACACAAACTCGCCAATCACCCAAGGCAGGTCGTCCTGCATCACCCAGTCGTCGTCGGGCAGATTACTCCATGAGCAATGCTCCACATCATAAGCCGAACACTGTCCGTCTTCGTTCAGTACGGCACCAGGAATATAACCAGGCGACCATGAGGCATACTGCGAGTTGTCCTTAATCTCGACAGGGAACTTATATACGCCGCGACTGCTGACGGTTGAAGCCGTTTCGGAACCTAACAGGAATCCCTGGGGCAGCTTATCGTAATACAGTTTATATTTAGGCAGTCGGTAGTTGTAACCTGGAACATCCATCACAGCAGCAAAACCATAGTTCACGGCTTCGTCTACACGGTCCATACCCTGTGTAACTGGGCGTGAAGGATCGAGCTGATGGCACAGGTCCTGCAGGGCTTTGGCCATCTTGGGGCCTGCTACTTTATTGCCCTGCTCAGGGATTTCGTTACCGATACTCCACATCACTATACTGGGGTGATTGCGATTGGCCAGTACCAGATTGGTAATGTCCTTCTCCCACCACTCATCAAAGAAACGGGCATAACCATTCTTACACTTAGGATATTTCCACATGTCGAAGCTCTCGGCCATCACCATCATACCCAACGAATCGCAAACATCCATCTGCATCTGACTGGGCATATTGTGCGATGTACGAATTGCATCGCAACCCATCGCCTTCATCATCTTGATCTGTCGGATAAGTGCACTCTTGTTGATGGCGGCACCCAACGGACCAAGGTCGTGATGCAAGCAAACACCCTTAATTTTGCGCGATACGCCATTAAGCTGGAAACCACCATCCTTTGAGCATTTGATGGTACGGATACCAAACTTCTGTGTTACTTCATCAAGCAGTTCGCCACTCTGCGAGTATTTGATGCGAGCAGTATATAAATAAGGTGACTCAGGGCTCCACAGCTGGGGCTGATTAACGGTTATAGCCATTTGTGCAATGCCTTCGTTGTTCAGGTCGTCACTACTGCCGCTTGCTACTACTTTACCAGTAGCATCGCAAATCTCCACATCGAATTTTAAACCACCATCCAGCGCACTGCCGATACCCACGTTTACATCAAGTACAGCCTGGTTGGCACTCAGTTCGCGGGTGCGGATATAAGTTTTCCAAGGATCAATCCATCCATATTTTGTAAGTACCAGTTTTACAGGACGGTAGATACCAGCGCCAGGATACCAGCGACTGCTCTCTTCTACATTCTGCAGATCAACCTCCAGCAGGTTGTCGCCTGTTTGTATAAATGGGGTGATATTCACGCGGAAGGTATTGTAGCCGTAGGCCCAATAGCCGGCCTGCATGCCGTTGATGCTTACGGTAGGTTCGGACATAGCCCCATCGAACACCAGCATTGCATGCTTGTAACCTTCTGGGATAGTGATGGTTCGCTTATAATGTCCTTCGCCAATCCAGGGTAGGGCACCCGAACGTCCACTCTTTTCGGTTGCTTCGGTTTCGCCATTCTGTTCGATAGCCACCTTCTGCAAGTCCCATTTCTTATCAAACGGTCCTGCAATAGCCCAATCGTGAGGCACACAAACGGTTTGCCAATCGGATTTGTTTTGTGAGAAGAGCCAGTTATCGCTCAATGTGATTTCCTGTCGCTGTTGGGCAAACACCAATAACGGGGCTGCCAACAGCATTGTAATTAGTCCCTTTTTCATTTCAATTTGTTATTAGTAATCATTATTTTGCTGCAAATTTACTAATAATTTTCCGAAATAGTTGGCTATTTGATAGTTTATTTGTATTTTTGCGGCTAAATTTCGGATTTTAAAAGTAAATAGGTATATGAAACACCAGTTACGCAGCGCAGTCTGCACAGAAGGACGTAGAATGGCTGGAGCCCGCGCATTGTGGGTAGCCACGGGTATGAAACACGAGCAGTTTGGCAAACCCATTATTGCCATTGTGAACTCGTTTACCCAGTTTGTGCCCGGTCATACACATCTTCACGAGATTGGTCAGATTGTGCGCGAGGAAATCGAAAAGATGGGCTGCTATGCTGCCGAATTCAATACGATTGCTATCGACGACGGTATTGCAATGGGTCACGATGGTATGCTATACTCACTGCCCAGCCGTGATATTATTGCCGACAGCGTAGAGTATATGGTAAACGCCCATAAGGCCGATGCCATGATTTGCATATCAAACTGTGATAAGGTTACACCTGGTATGCTGATGGCCTCAATGCGACTGAATATTCCTACGGTGTTTTGTAGTGGTGGCCCGATGGAGGCTGGTAAATGGCGCGGCGAGAATGCCGACCTGATTACCGCCATGATTAAAGGTGCCGACCCAAGTGTGACCGACGACGAAATCAAGGAGATAGAACAGTGTGCTTGTCCTGGTTGCGGTAGCTGCTCGGGTATGTTTACAGCCAACTCGATGAACTCGCTTACTGAGGCCATCGGACTGTCGCTGCCTGGTAATGGTACCATTTTGGCAACTCACACCAATCGTATCGAACTGTTCAAGGCTGCTGCCCGTCAGGTGGTAAAGAACGCCTTTGCTTACTACGAGGATGGCGACGAGAGCGTATTGCCACGCAATATTGCTACCCGCAAGGCCTTTATGAATGCGATGGCTCTGGATATCGCTATGGGTGGTAGTACCAATACGGTGCTGCACTTGTTGGCTGTAGCTCAGGAAGCTGGTGCCGACTTCACCATGAAGGATATCGACGCTCTGAGCCGCAAGGTTCCCTGCTTGTGTAAGCTGGCTCCTAACACCCAGAAGTACTCGGTACAGGAGTGCGGTCGTGCAGGTGGTATTCTTGGTATTCTGAACGAGCTGAATAAAGGTGGATTGATTGATGGCACAGCCCCACGTGTGGATGGCTTGACACTCAACGAGGCCATGCAGAAATATAGTATTGTGGATGGTGCTGTAGATGCCGAAGCTAATCGCATTTATCAGACGGCTCCTGGCAATCGCTTCTCAACCAAGATGGGATCGCAGAGCGAAGAGTGGGGCACACTTGATACCGACCGCGAAAACGGTTGTATCCGCGACTTGGCCCATGCTTACACCAAGGATGGCGGACTGGCCGTACTGTTTGGTAACATTGCCCAGGACGGTTGCGTAGTTAAGACCGCTGGTGTAGATGAGAGTCTGTGGCACTTCGAGGGCCCTGCTGTGGTGTTCGACTCACAAGAGGATGCCTGCGAGGGCATTTTGGGTGGCAAGGTAAAGAGTGGCGACTGCGTGGTGATTACCCACGAGGGACCAAAGGGAGGTCCTGGTATGCAGGAGATGCTGTATCCTACCAGCTATATTAAGAGCATGCACCTGGGTAAGGAGTGTGCGCTGATTACCGATGGTCGTTTCTCGGGTGGTACATCAGGTTTGAGTATCGGTCATATCTCACCCGAGGCTGCCAATGGTGGTAACATCGGCAAAGTAAAGGATGGCGATATCATCGTGATTGATATCCCCAGTCGTTCTATCTGCGTAAAACTGAGCGACGACGAACTGGCAGCACGCCCACAGCAGCCACTTAAGCGTAACCGCGTGGTTAGCAAGGCATTGCGCGCCTACGCCCAGAGCGTATCGAGTGCCGATAAAGGCGGTGTTAGAATAATCGACTAAATGGTCAATGATCAATGTACAATGAATTATGAAGGATAGAATAACAGGTGCAAAGGCGCTGATGAGGGCGTTGAAGGCCGAGGGTGTAAAAACCATTTTTGGTTATCCCGGCGGTTCGATCATGCCTACCTACGATGCGCTCTTTGATTATACACGAGGCGAAAAGAAATGTTTCGACCATATATTGGTGCGCCACGAACAAGGTGCAACCCATGCCGCTGAGGGCTATGCCCGCGTTAGTGGCGAGGTAGGTGTAGTTTTGGTAACCAGCGGTCCTGGTGTAACCAATACGTTAACAGGTATAGCCGATGCCATGATGGACTCTACACCTATCGTGGTGATTGCCGGTCAGGTGCCAACAGGCGCTCTGGGTACTGACTTCTTCCAGGAGGTAGATTTGGTTGGCGTATCGCAGCCTATCTCAAAGTGGAGCTACCAGATTCGTCATGCCGAAGATGTTGCCTGGGCTGTAAGTCGTGCTTTCTATATTGCCCGTACGGGTCGTCCTGGTCCTGTGGTACTCGATTTTACCAAGAACGCACAGGTAGAGGAGATCGACTGGGAGCCCATGAAGTGCGACTTCATTCGTTCGTATGTACCTTATCCAAAGCTGGATAACGAGGCTGTACGCAAGGCTGCCGAACTAATTAATAATGCCAAGAAACCTTTGGCTCTTGTTGGTCAGGGTGTAGAGCTGGGTAATGCACAGAAAGAGCTGCAGGCATTCCTCGAAAAGGCTGATATCCCTGCTGGTCGTACCATGTTAGGCCTCTCGGCATTGCCATCAAACCATCCACTCAATGTGGGTATGCTGGGTATGCACGGTAACTATGCTGTGAACCTGAAGGAGCAGGAGTGCGATGTGCTGATTGCTATCGGTATGCGTTTCAGCGATCGCGTAACTGGTAATCTGAAAACCTACGCCAAACAGGCCAAGATTATTCACTTGGATATCGATCGTAGCGAGATAGATAAGAACGTAAAGACCGACGTAGCTGTAGTAGCTGATTGTAAGGAATCGTTACCTGCTATCACAGCGCTGATTGAGGCCAACGACCATCAGAAGTGGCGCGACTCGTTTAAGGAGCTAGACGCTATGGAGCGCGAAAAGGTCATCGAGCCCGCCATCCATCCAACCGAAGGTCCGCTGAAGATGGGCGAGGTAGTAAACGTGGTAGCCGAGATGTCTCCAGACGATACCGTTCTTGTTACGGATGTTGGTCAGAACCAGCTGTTTGCAACCCGTTACTTTAAGTATCACCACAAGCGCAGTTTGTGTACCAGCGGTGGCTTGGGAACTATGGGCTACGGTTTGCCCGCAGCCATCGGTGCTACCTTTGCCGACCCTAACCGTACGGTATGCTGCTTTATGGGCGATGGCGGATTCCAGATGTGTATTCAGGAACTGGGCACCATCATGGAGCAGCAGAAGCCTGTAAAGATGATTGTGATGAACAATCACTACCTGGGTAACGTACGCCAGTGGCAGGATATGTTCTGGATGCGCCGTAAATCGTTCACCAAGATGATGAACCCTAACTACGAGCTCATTGCCAAAGGTTATGGTATTAACTATGCGGCAGCAGTCGATCGTAAGGATCTGCCCGGCCTTGTAAAGAAGATGCTTACTACCGATGGCCCATTCCTGCTGGAGTGCGCCATCCTCGAGGAGGATAATGTTCTGCCAATGACACCTCCAGGTATGGACGTTGACAAAATGCAGCTTGAGATTTAATGGTTTTGATAATTATGGAAAATAAGAAGAAATTATATACACTGCTGGTTTACTCGGAGAATGTGGCTGGTATTCTGAATCAGATTACAGCTGTGTTCACCCGTCGCCAGGTAAATATCGAGAGCTTGAATGTATCGGCATCAAGTATTCCTGGCGTACATAAGTACACCATCACTGCTTGGAGCAACGAAGATCAGATAGTAAAGATTACCCGTCAGATTGAGAAGAAGATAGATGTGGTAAAGGCCAACTTCTTTACCGACGAACAGCTGTTTATCCGTGAATCGGGTCTTTACAAGCTGTCAACCCCGATGGTGCTCGAGAATCCTGAGATATCGCGTACTATCCGCAGGTTCCAGGCCAGCATGATCGAGGTGAATCCCACCTATACCATTGTACAGATGCATGGTGTAACCGAGGATATTATTTCGTTGTTCCGCGCCCTCGACACGTTTGGTTGCGTGCTACAGTACACCCGTAGCGGACGTATTGCCGTAACCCGTGGTATGCAGGAGCAGGTTAGTGAATTCTTAGAGTCGAGACAGGAGAATGGATAAAGTAGGAAAATATGAATTTTTAGCAGAGCCCTTTCACTGCGACTTTTCGCAGCGATTGTTTATGGGCCATATGGGCAATCACATGCTGAATGCAGCCGATTATCACTCGTCGGCACGTGGTTTTGGCATGAAATATCTCATGACCATCAAGCGTTCGTGGGTACTCTCACGACTGGCCATCGAGATGGACGAGATGCCACAGATGTACACTAAGTTTAATGTTGAGACATGGGTTGAGAGTGCTATGCGTTTCTTTACCAGTCGTAACTTCCGTGTAGTAGGCGAGGATGGAAAGGTATATGGCTACGGACGCAGTATCTGGGCCATGATTGATACCGAAACCCGCCAGCCAACCGATATCTTTGCGATTGACAACGGTGCCATCAACAACTGGATTGTAGATGACAAGGAATGCCCCATTGATAAAGGCGGTCGTGTAAAGATGGACGATAGCGCCCAGCTGGTTGGTACAGTAGAAACCAAATATAACGATGTAGATATCAATGGGCATATCAATTCCGTGAAGTACATCGAGCATGTGCTCGACTTATGGGATTTGGATTGGTATCGTGAGCATCAGATTAAACGTTTCGAAATAGCTTACGTAGCCGAGGCCCATCAGGGTGATACGCTCTCGTTCTACCGCATGCAGACAGGCGAGAACGAATATTGCATCCGCATCTGCAAAGATGGCGATACCGAATGTTGCCGAAGCAAGGTAATATTTAAGTAAAAAACAAAAAGGTTAGCAACTCGCTAACCTTTTTTGTTGTGATTCGGTTGGGGCTCGAACCCAAGACCTACTGCTTAGAAGGCAGTTGCTCTATCCAGCTGAGCTACCGAACCAGCCTTGTTTGACTTCTTTTTAAGAAATCGGCTGCAAAGGTAGTTATTTTTTTCGAACCTACCAAACTTTTCCTTGAAATCTTTGCAAAGTTTATTTGGATGTTACTTCTTTGCAGGCTTCCAGTTGCCGAAGATGATGCGACCGTAAGGCGAATTCCTGGATACCTGCACACCTACATAGCTTGAGAAACCACCTACATAAAAATCCTGATAGTTATAAGTAACGCTGTCGATCTCTACGCTCTTGCAGCTGTCGTTACCAGCCTCGATGCTCTTAGCACGCTCTTCGAACGAACGATAAACAGAGTCGGGGATACCCTTGTAGAAGTACACAATCAGAGTATCGCGGAACTGTCCACCTTCCAGATATTCGCCTGGTTTGTGCTCCTTAATGCGGAACTCCGGGAACTTCAGTCCCGTATCTCTGCTCACTTTGGCGGCCGTATCATAGATACCTTTACGATTCTCCGGATTGGCCATATGGTTTCGCGCTCCCTGAGCGCCTGCAATTGACGTAACAGTGATGGCTAATAGAATAATAAAAATACAAAGCGCAATAACTGCGTAACCCAATAAAAGATATTTCTTTTTCATGCCCCAAATAGGTTATTAGTTGATAAATACGATGCAAAAATACTAAAAAATCTGTAGTTTGCAAACATTTTAAGCATTTTTTTATACCTTTGCACCCGCTTATATATATAATAAGGTATAAACTGGATGAAGAGATTGATAATTATGGCCATAAGCTGCGTGATAATGAGTGCCCCTATGAGCGCTCAGCGTAAGCAGATTGGCGAAGCACGAACCATACTGAAGAGTGGGAAGAATTTAGAGCAGGCAGAGAAGCTGATGACCGACTTGCTGAAGGATTCTGCCAACCAGCAGAACGTACGTATATACGACATCTGGTTGCAGTCGGTTGAGAAGCAGTATCTGGCCATTAACGAGAAGATGTATATCAAGCAGAAGGTTGATACAGCTGCCTTCTTTAATCTGGCTAAGCGTATGTTTACCGTAGCCGAGAAATTGGATTCTATCGATGCCATACCCGATAAGAAAGGTAACTCGCACCCCGAATATCGCAAGGATAACGCTGCCAAGATGAATGGTTATCGCCCCAATATCTACTACGGAGGCGCCCACCATCTCAAGAAGGGCGATTTCAAGACCGCACTTGAATTCTTTGAGACCTATCTCGACTGCGACCGACAGCCGTTGTTTACAGGCTACGACTATATGTACAAGGACCCCAAGATGGGCGAGGTGGCTTACTGGGCTACCTATTGCGGCTATCGCTTGAACGACCCTGTACTTACCCTGCGCCATGCAGCTACAGCCCAGCGCGACGAGCAGAAGCTGGAGTACACCTTGCAGTATATGGCCGAAGCATGGGATAAACTCGACGACGACTCGATGCATATCGCAACCCTTTGGCAGGGCTTTAAGAAGTACCCCAAATCCAACTACTTCTTTCCCCGACTGATGGATGTTTACAACACTCGCGGCAACTATCAGATGGCTGACAGTGTGGTTAACGAGGCATTGGCTATCGACTCGCTCAACGAGCTGTATCTGTTTGCCAAGAGCACCGTGATGCTGAACATGAAGAAGTATAGCGACTGCCTGAAGTTCAGCGAGCAGCTGATTGAGGTAAACCCAGAGCAGCCCGACATTTATTACACAGCCGGTTTGGCCTGCTTGAACATTGCTCAGCGCATGGATCCCCGAAAGAACAAGAAGCAGATTCTGAAGATGTACGAAAAGGCTCGCCCCTATATGGAAAAATACCGCGAAATGGCTCCAAGCGAGCTCGATAAGTGGGCGCCCGCATTATATCGCATCTACTTCAACCTGAATATGGGTAAACAGTTTGATGAAATCGATAAACTGTTGAAGAAATAAGATAAGAAGAATTAATTAGTTAATGAATTATAAAACGAGAGATGATTTAGGTCGTTTCTCGTTTTATTTTTGTAATTTCGCAAAATAGAATTTATTTATAATCTAAAGAAATAAAACAGAAAGATTATGGCAGACAACGCTCAACTGATTGCTCAGTGCGAGGCACGGGCTAAGGAATGGCTTTCTCCAGCCTTTGATGAGGAGACACGTAAGGAAGTACAGGCAATGCTCGACAATGCTGACAAGACAGCGCTGATCGATGCTTTCTATCAGAATCTTGAGTTTGGTACAGGTGGCCTTCGTGGTATTATGGGTGCTGGTACCAACCGCATGAACAAGTACATTGTAGGTATGGCTACACAGGGTTTTGCCAACTATATTCTGAAGGCTTTCCCAGGCAAGCAGAGCTCGGTTGTTGTAGGTCACGATTGCCGCAACAACGGTCGTATGTTTGCTGAGACTGTAGCAGACATTTTCTCGGCTAACGGCATTAAGGTTTATCTGTTCGAGAGCCTTCGCCCAACACCTGAGATTTCGTTCGCCATCCGTCAGCTGGGCTGTCAGGCTGGCGTAAACGTAACCGCATCGCACAACCCTCGTGAGTATAATGGCTACAAGGCATACTGGGACGATGGTGCTCAGGTGCTGGCTCCACACGATAAGGGTATCATCGACGAGGTTAACAAGGTAAAGATCGAGGACGTTAAATTCAATGGTAACAAGGAGCTCATCGACATCATCGGTGGTGAGATGGACTGGGATTACCTGCAGGCTGTTAAGGAGGCTATGGTTGATCAGGATGTCATCCTGCGCCAGAAGGACCTGAATATCGTTTACAGCCCCATGCACGGAACTGGTCGCGTCATTATTCCTGAGGCTCTGCGTTCATGGGGCTTCCAGAATATCCACGTGGTTCCCGAGCAGATGGTTATCGATGGTAACTTCCCCACAGTAGTTAGTCCTAACCCCGAGAATGCCGAGGCTATGACACTGGGTATGAAGCTGGGTACACGCCTGAATGCCGACCTGGTAATCGCTTCTGACCCAGATGCCGACCGTTTGGCTATCGTTTGCCGCAACGCTAAGGGTGAGTGGGAGATTCTGAATGGTAACCAGACCTGTATGATGTTCTCATGGTACATCATCGCCAACAAGAAGAAGCTCGGTCAGCTCAAGGGCAACGAGTTCCTGGTAAAGACCATCGTTACTACCGAGGTGATTGCCGAGATTGCTAAGAAGAACGGCGTAGAGTATCGCGACTGCTATACAGGCTTCAAGTGGATTGCCAACGAGATTCGCATCTCTGAGGGCGTAAAGAAGTACATCGGCGGTGGTGAGGAGAGCTTCGGATTCCTGCCATTCGATAAGGTTCGCGATAAGGATTCTCCAGCATCTATCTGCTTGATTTGTGAGATTGCTGCATGGGCTCGCGATAACGGTATGACTCTGTACGACCTGCTGATGAACATCTACAAGGAGTACGGATTCTCTAAGGAGGTAACCATCAATGTGGTTCGTCCTGGTAAGACCGGTGCCGACGAGATTAAGCAGATGATGGCCGACTTCCGTGCTAATCCTCCAAAGGAGCTGGGCGGTAGCAAGGTTTGCCTGTGGAAGGACTACAAGACTCTGGAGGCTAAGAAGGCCGACGGTAGTGTTGAGAAGTTGAATATGCCTGACACCAGCAACGTGCTGCAGTGGTTCTGCGAGGATGGTACAAAGGTATCAGTTCGTCCTTCAGGTACCGAGCCAAAGATTAAGTTCTATACCGAGGTGAAGGATGCCAGCTTTAAGGATGCTGCCGATTACGAGCGCTGCACCAAGGCTGCCGAGGAGAAGATCGAGGCCCTGAAGAAGAGCTTGAATCTCTAAAGCATATAGACAAAAAATAGAAGCCCTCGTCACATCGGCGAGGGCTATTTTTTATACCTTTTAGTAGAATATCATTGAAAGCAGATAAGCTACTATCGTAGAGGTGAATACGCTAATCAAACCAGGCATCATAAACGAGTGGTTCAGCAGGTATTTACCAATCACCGTAGTACCCGAACGGTCGAAGTTAACGGTAGCGATATCCGATGGGTAGTTAGGGATAAAGAAGTAACCGTAAACGGCTGGCAGCACACCCAGCAATACGGGACCAGGTATACCCAGCTTATAGGCCAACGGCAGCATGGCTACAACCACTGCACCTTGCGAGTTGATGAGCACCGAAACCAGGAAGAATACGATAGCAATACTCCATGGATATTCCTTGACAATGTCGGCCAGCATCGACTGCATCTCGCTCATGTAGTTCGAGAAGTATGTGTCGGCCAACCAGGCGATACCATAGATGGCAACTACCGCAACCATACCTGATTGCCAAACCGGACCAGCCACCGCCTTCTTGGGTTGTGCCTTACAGAAGATAATCATCAGCGCAGCTGCCGAAATCATTACAATCTGAATCACCAGGTTCATCTTCAAATCCACCATACCTTTCTCGGTAAATCCTTCGGCTACAACACCTGCTTTTGCCAGCGCCGAAGCCGTGATGGTAACACCGCTTGCAAGCGTCAGGTCGCCAGCACCCTTAACCGCCTTAACGGTGGGGTAAGAAGGCAGCAGGTCGGGTAGGGCAGCAAACACTACGATAACAGCCAGCGCACCCAGGAAGATAAATACGGCATTCTTAGCCGACTGTGGAATCTGTCTGTCGAGTGTGGTAGCGTTCGAACCGTAGATATACTCGCGCTGAATAGGATCGGCAATCTTCTTCTGGAACTCAGGATCCTTGTCCAGGTCCAGTCCGCGATGATACGAAGCGGCAGCAGCTGCCATCAGTCCGCAAAGACAAGCAGGAATGCTGATCATGAGTACACGAGGAATGGTGATGTCGAAGTGGTTGGCATTAGAAATGGTGACGAAGGCCACCACAGCCGCAGCAATAGGCGAACACGTGATACCAACCTGTGAGGCAATAGAGGCAACACCACACGGGCGCTCCGGACGGATACCTTTCTTAAGCGCGATGTCGCAGATGATAGGCATCAGCGTGTAAACCACGTGACCTGTTCCTACCAGCACCGTCAGGAAGAATGTGCATAGCGGTGCAAAAAACGTGATGTGGTCAGGATGCTTGCGCAGCAGCTTTTCGGCTATCTGTATCAGCCAGTCCATACCGCCCGAAGCCTGCATGATTCCTGCACACGTTACAGCAGCAATGATGATGTAAATAACATCTGTTGGTGGCGTTCCTGGTTTAAGTCCGAAGCCAAACACCAGAATAGCCAATCCAATTCCCGAAATAGCTCCCAAGGCCAGACTGCCATAACGGGAACCAACCCACAGCGCACCAAGTACGATACAGAGCTGCAGAACCATTGTAAATGTAATCATACGTTAAAATTCGATTGTTTTAAGTTGTTATTATTAGAATTATGACGGCAAATATAGGCAAATTATTTGGATATACGAAATTTTTGCGCATTTTTTCGCGGATAAATCTTAAAATTATTTATTTCTTTGGTCAGGTCAGATAATTTCACTACCTTTGCACGCTAAATAATAAAGGTTAAAATATAGAAGCTAAAAAAGTAGGATATGGCAAAGAAGTTTGCAGAACATAACGGCTTGAATCTGACCCAGGTTAACAATGATATCCTGGAGATGTGGCGCGAGAAGAACGTATTCTGGCGTTCGGTTGACGAACGTGAGGGATGTCCACAGTTTGTATTCTTCGAGGGTCCTCCCTCGGCTAACGGTCATCCTGGTATTCACCACGTGCTGGCTCGTACCATTAAGGATACCTTCAACCGTTATAAGACCATGAAGGGTTATCAGGTAAAACGTAAGGCTGGTTGGGATACCCACGGACTGCCCGTAGAGTTGGGCGTTGAGAAGGAGCTGGGCATTACCAAGGCTGATATCGACAACAAAGCATCAGAGAAGTACATCTCAACCGAGGATTATAACAAGAAGTGCCGCGAGAACGTGATGATGTTCACACAGGAGTGGCGCGACCTCACCGAGAAGATGGGTTATTTTGTTGATCTGGATAATCCTTACATTACCTACGACAACAAGTATATCGAGACACTGTGGTGGCTCCTGCAGCAGTTCTACAACAAGGGCCTGCTTTACAAGGGTTACACCATCCAGCCATATTCGCCAGGTGCCGGTACTGGTCTGAGCTCACACGAGCTGAACCAGCCTGGTTGCTATCGCGATGTAAAGGACACCACTGTTACAGCGCTGTTCAAGGCCCTCGATCCTAAGGAAGAGTGGACCAAGTGGGGCGAGGCTTACTTCGTAGCCTGGACAACCACTCCTTGGACATTGCCTTCGAACACCGCACTCTGCGTAGGTCCGAAGATTGATTACGTAGCAGTACAGACCTACAACGCCTACAACGGCGAGAAGATGACCATCATTCTGGCCGAGAGCCGACTGAATGCTTATCTCTCACCCGAGGGTAACATCACCGATGGCGACGAGATGCCTGAGTACAACAAGGGCGAGAAGTTTGTACCTTACCGCATCGTAGGCCGTTATACCGGTCAGGAGCTGGTAGGTATGAAGTACCAGCAGTTGATGCCTTGGGTAAAACCATCGGCTAAGCTCGATCAGAATGCTGCCGACTATGTAAAGGAGTATGCCGCAGCACATCCTGAGAAGGTATTCGCCAGCGAGAATGGCAAGGATCAGTTTGTTGAGATGGAGAGCGAGGCCTTCCGCGTTATCCCTGGTGATTACGTAACCACCGAGGATGGTGCAGGTATCGTACATATTGCGCCTACCTTCGGTGCTGATGACGCCAAGGTAGCTAAGGATGCTCACATCCCAAGCCTGTTCCTTATTAATAAGAAAGGTGAAACACGTCCAATGGTCGACCTCCAGGGTAAGTACTATGTAATGGACGAACTGGATAATAACTTTGTTGAGAAGTGTATAGATGTAAAGGCTTACGGTCACCACGCTGGCGACTACGTAAAGAATGCCTATGCACCCGAGTTCAACAAGGATGGTAAGTACGACGAGCAGGCAGCCGCTAAGGCCGAGGACCTGAACATCGTTATCTGTATGGAGATGAAGCAGGAGGGCACCGCACTCAAGATCGAGAAGCACGTGCACAACTATCCTCACTGCTGGCGTACCGATAAGCCCGTACTCTATTATCCATTGGATTCTTGGTTCATCCGCTCAACTGCCAAGAAGGATCGTATGTTCGAACTGAACAAGACTATCAACTGGCAGCCCGAGAGCACAGGTACAGGCCGCTTTGGTAACTGGTTGGAGAACCTGAACGACTGGAACCTCTCTCGTTCACGTTTCTGGGGTACACCACTGCCTATCTGGCGCGACGAGGATGGCAAGGAAATCTGCATCGGTTCGGTTGAGGAGCTCTACAACGAGATCGAGAAGGCTGTTAAGGCCGGCTTCATGACTAGCAACCCATTGAAGGACAATGGCTTTGTTCCTGGCGACATGAGCAAGGAGAACTACGATAAGATCGACCTGCACCGTCCATACGTTGATAACATCATTCTGGTATCAGAGAGCGGTAAGCCCATGAAGCGCGAGACCGACCTGATCGACGTGTGGTTCGATTCTGGTTCTATGCCATACGCACAGATCCACTATCCATTCGAGAATAAGGATTTGATTGATAAGGGTATCGCATTCCCTTGCGACTTTATCAACGAGGGTGTCGACCAGACCCGTGGTTGGTTCTTCACCCTGCACGCTATTGCTACCATGATCTTCGACTCAGTAGCCTTCAAGAATGTTATTTCTTCAGGTCTGGTGCTCGATGCCAAGGGTAACAAGATGTCGAAGCACGTTGGTAACGTAGTAAACCCATTCGATATGATTGGCAAGTACGGTAGCGATGCTGTACGCCTGTATATGATGACCAACTCAGAGCCTTGGGACAACCTGAAGTTCGACCCAGAGGGCGTAGATGAGGTACGTCGTAAGTTCTTCGGAACACTCTATAACACCTATAGCTTCTTCGCACTCTATGCTAATGTGGACGGTTTCGACCCCGCAACAGCACAGGTGGCATTCGATAAGCGTCCTGAGATCGACCGCTGGATCCTCTCATGCCTGAACACCCTTATCAAGGGCGTCGAGGCCGAGCTGGATGGCTACGATCCTACACGTGCCGGTCGTCTGATCGATGCGTTTGTAAACGACGACCTGAGTAACTGGTTCGTACGTTTGAACCGCAAACGTTTCTGGGGTAAGGAGATGAGCGAAGATAAGCTCTCGGCTTATCAGACTCTCTACACCTGCTTGATGACCGTTGCCAAGCTGCTGGCTCCATTTGCACCATTCTATGCCGACCAGCTGTATAAGGACCTGGGTGGTGAGCTCGACTCAGTACACCTGGATAAGTTCCCAGTAGCCGACGAGGCACAGATTGATAAGGATCTCGAGGCTCGCATGCAGATGGCACAGAAGATCACTTCGATGGTTCTGGCCCTGCGCCGTAAGGTAAACATCAAGGTGCGCCAGCCACTGCAGGCCATCATGATTCCTGCTGTCGACGAGACTCAGAAGAAGCACATCGAAGCCGTTAAGGACCTGATTATGAACGAGGTTAACGTTAAGGAGCTGCGTTTTGTTGAGGGTGCTGGCGTGCTGGTTAAGAAGGTAAAGTGTAACTTCCGTACCATGGGTAAGAAGTTCGGTAAGCTCATGAAGAGTGTAGCTGCCGCAATGGACGCCCTGACACAGGAGCAGATTGCCGAACTCGAGAAGCAGGGTACCATCGGTATCAATGTTGAGGGTCAGGACATCACTGTCGAGGCCGTAGATGTTGAGATTATCAGCGAGGACATTCCAGGCTGGCTGGTAGCCAACGAGGGTAACCTTACTGTAGCACTCGAGGTTGAACTCACCGAGGAGTTGAAGAACGAGGGTATGGCCCGCGAGCTCATCAACCGCATCCAGAACATCCGTAAGGAGAGCGGCTTCGAGATTACCGACCGTATCAGCGTGGTACTTGCTCCAAATGCCGAGGTTGAGAAGGCAGTAAGCAGCTTTGCCGACTACATCAAGACTCAGGTTCTGGCCGATGATATCACTCTACAACCTAATGACGGTCAGGAGGTTGAGTTCGATGACTTCAAGTTGAACATAACAGTTACAAAGAATTAAAAATAATCAATAACTAAACAATTAAGTATTATGGCAGAGAAGACTCGCTATACTGACGAAGAGCTCGAAGAGTTCCGTCAGATTATCAATGAGAAGATGGCTTTGGCCAAGCGTGATTACGAACAGATGATGCGCGTACTGACCAACGAGGACAGCAACGACGTCGACGATACATCACCCACCTACAAGGCATTGGAGGAGGGTAGTGCTACCCAGTCGAAAGAGGAGTTGATCTCGATGGCCGCCCGCCAGCAGAAGTTCATTCAGGGCCTGAAGGCTGCATTGGTTCGCATCGAGAACAAAACCTATGGTATCGACCGTATTACCGGTAAGCTGATACCAAAGGAGCGTCTGCGTGCCGTTCCTCATGCAACACTGAGTGTAGAGTCTAAGCTGAACCAGAAAAAGTGACGCACGGACCTCTGATTACAAAAGGAAGATTGGCGACATTAATCATAGTCGCCATTCTCCTTATTGACCAGGCTATCAAGATCTGGGTGAAAACGTCGATGACGCTGCACGAGAGTATCCGCGTTACCGATTGGTTTTACATCACGTTTATCGAGAACATGGGCATGGCCTTTGGCATGCAGTTAGGCAGCAAGATTGTGCTGTCGTTGTTCCGTGTGGTTGCCATCGGTGTGCTGGGTTATTACATCTGGCAGCAGGTAAAACGTAATGCCCGCACAGGCTATATCGTGTGCCTATCGTTGGTGCTGGCCGGTGCTGCAGGCAATCTCATCGATTGCATGTTCTACGGCATGATGTTCAACGAGTCGTCGCCCTACTATCTGTCATACTTAGTTGATTTTGGTACGGGTTATGCACCTTTCCTCATGGGTAAGGTGGTAGATATGTTCTACTTCCCGCTGATCGAAACCGAATGGCCCACATGGATGCCGTTTGTGGGCGGACAGCACTTTGTGTTCTTTAGTCCGGTATTTAATTTTGCCGATGCCAGCATCAGTGTCAGCGTAGTGCTGCTGTTGCTGTTCTATCGTGAAGAAATAAGTAAGATTACACTTAAGAAAGAAACGAATAACGTTGAAGAGTAAGGCTTTACATATTGTTTTGGTGGCCGCAGCTGCTTTCATGATTAGCTGTAAGCCATCGGTGCCATCGGAGTATATCCAGCCCGACGATATGGAGGATTTGATTTACGATTACCACGTAGCGCAAGGCATTGCCGCGCAGCAGGAGGGTAATCAGGATTACAACCGCCGTTTGACTTTCGAGTTAGTGCTCAAGAAGCACGGACTCACACAAGCCGAATTCGATTCGTCGTTGGTATATTATTATACCCGTGCCGACCGATTCCAAGAGATTTACAAGCATGTACAGGAACGCCTGAATACCGAAGCCGAGAAATACGGTGCCGCTGTTGGCGATGTGCAGATTGCAGCAGCCTCGCTCAGTGGCGATACGGCCGATGTATGGAAGGGCAACCGTGCACTCCTGCTGTTCAACGATCGTCCGTATCATCTTTATCAGTTTGCTCAGAAAGCTGACACTGCCTATCGTGCAGGCGACAGCTTTATGCTGAGTATGAACACCACATGGCTTATGCAGCAAGGCAATCGTCAGGCCTCGGTGTATATGGCCGTTACCTATGCCAACGATAGTACTGTTAAGCAGTATTCTACCGTTTCGTCGTCGGGCATCACAACCCTGCGCATACCTTATTGCAAGGAGCGTGTCAAAGAGATCAAGGGCTTTGTGATGTGTGGCATGCGCCCATCTACCGACCCCACCAGCAATCTTTGTCTGCTGTTTGTCAACAACATCCAGCTGTTCCGCTTCCATAACAAGCTTACCAATCAGCCCGTTGTGCCACAACAGCCCGACAGCATCCATGAACTGCAGCCCGATACGGCTCAGTACGATTCGCTACGCCGCCCAGGCCGCCATGTAGCCGGACGCCCGTTAACCATTGGCGATATCCAGAAGATGCGCAAGAAAGAAACCAAAAAGTAAAACCAAGTATCTAAGTAATAATTATGAATCTGAAATTCCGTTTGTCATTGATGAACTTCCTGGAGTTCGCAGTTTGGGGAGCTTATCTTACATGTATGGGAAATTACCTCGGAGTGGCCGGACTGGGCGACAAGATTTCCTGGTTCTATGCTATTCAGGGTATTGTAAGTATCTTTATGCCCACATTGATGGGTATTGTAGCCGATAAGTATATTCAGCCACAGCGCTTGCTGGGCTTGTGCCACTTGGCAGCAGGCGGCTTTATGCTGGGCTGCTGGTGGTTAGGCCTCCAGGCAGGCTTCGGCAACGAGTTGGCCGATAAGTCGCTGTTCATCACCCTTTACACCCTCAGTGTGGCATTCTTCATGCCCACCATCGCGCTGTCTAACACAGCCGCGTTCACCATTCTGAAGAACAACGGCCTTGATACCGTTAAGGACTTTCCACCTATCCGCGTGCTGGGCACCGTGGGTTTCATCGTCACCATGTGGTTTGTTAACTGCGCCGTATGGCAGGATGGCAGCTTCAGCATGACGCTCGCCGACAGCGCCTATAAGTTCCAGTACACCTACATGCAGTTCTTTGTATCAGGCATCCTCAGCATTGTGCTTTGCTTCTATTGCTTCACATTGCCCGAGTGTAAGGTGGTGGTAAGGGAGAAGGTTTCGCTCATCGAGAGCCTTGGCCTCAATGCCTTCAAGCTGTTCAAGAGCCGCAACATGGCCCTGTTCTTTATCTTCTCGGCCCTGCTGGGCATGTGCCTGCAGGTAACCAATGGCTATGCCGGTCCGTTCATTACCAGCTTTAAGGGTAGTGCCGATGCAGCCATAGCCAGTTCGTTTGCCGCTAACAATGCCACCCTGCTTACCAGTATCTCGCAGATTAGCGAGGCCCTGTGCATCCTCATGATACCATTCTTCCTCAAGCGTTATGGCATCAAGATTGTGATGCTCATGTCTATGTTCGCCTGGGTGTTCCGTTTCGGATTCTTCGGTGTTGGTAACCCCGCTATGCCTGGTGTTATCATGTTCATCCTCTCTTGCATCGTTTACGGTGTGGCCTTCGACTTCTTCAACGTGTCGGGTGGTATCTTCGTCGATCAGGAGTGCGAACCCAGCATCAAGGCATCAGCTCAGGGCTTGTTCATGATGATGACCAATGGTGTTGGCGCTACCGTAGGTACGCTGGCAGCCGGCGAGATAGTAAACCATTACTGTTATTGGGAGAATGGATTCCTGCAGGGCGAGTGGACCACATGCTGGTTTATCTTTGCCGCATTTGCACTCGCAGTAGGTATATCGTTCGCCCTTGTTTTCCATCCGGAAAAGAAATAACACAGATTACTCTAAATAGAATATGAAGGAAGCAAGATATTTTTTTGTGCCTGATGCCGAGAACCAGACCGAGCTGCCTACCGACGAGGCCATGCACGCCATGCGTGTGCTGCGCCTGAAGAGTGGCGACGAGCTGTTTCTGATGGATGGAGTAGGTAACTACTTCCGTGCGCAGGTTACGGTTGCAGCCACCCATCACTGCTATTACGAAATATTGGAGAAACTGCCACAGGAGCCCCAATGGAAAGGCCACCTGCACTTAGGCATTGCGCCCACCAAGATGATGGACCGCATGGAGTGGATGATGGAGAAAGCCACCGAAGTTGGTATCGACGAGGTGTCGTTCCTTAACTGTAAGTTCTCCGAGCGCCGCCTGGTAAAGCTGGTGCGCCTGGATAAGATTGTAACCGCCGCCGTTAAGCAGAGCCACAAAGCCTGGAAGCCCCAGGTTAACGAGATGGTACACTTCAACCATTTCCTCGAGCAGCCCATTCAGGGTCGTAAGTACATCGCCCACTGCTACGAGGAGGTACCCCGTGTAGAGCTGTTCGACGAGCTGCGCAAACCATCCGACAGTCAGGACGCAACCGTGCTGGTAGGTCCCGAGGGCGATTTCTCAATCGACGAGGTGAAAGCAGCCGTAGCTGCCGGTTGGGTATCAGTAAGCTTAGGTTCAGCTCGCCTGCGCACCGAAACGGCCGGTTTAGCCGCCGTGATGATGATGCAGCTGGCACAGAAATAACAATTACATAGAACGATAAACCAAATAAACTATAAGATATGACTGACGAGAAGATAATGGCTACCATCAAGCCTGATGGCGAATACTGGCAGCCTGAACTTGAGACTATGCCAAGAGAGCAACTCCAGCAGTTGCAAGTTAAGAAACTAAAGGACACGATCAACGTATGTCTGAAGTCGCCTTTCTACAAGAAACGATTAGGCGAACTGGGTATCACGGCCGACTCCATCAACAGTCTGGACGATCTGCGTAAGATTCCTTTCACCACAAAGCAGGACCTGCGCGACAACTACCCCTACGGACTCGTTGGCGGCAATCTCGACGATGCCGTACGTATCCACTCTACCAGTGGTACAACCGGTAATCCATGCGTGGTTGTTTACTCCGAACACGACATTTGCTCGTGGGCTAACATGATTGCCCGCAATCTGTATATGGTAGGATGCCGCAAGAGCGACGTGTTCCAAAACTCTTCAGGTTACGGTATGTTTACCGGTGGACTTGGTTTCCAGTACGGCTCCGAGTGGTTGGGCGCTATGACGGTACCAGCCGCAGCCGGAAACTCTAAGCGTCAGATCAAATTCATTAAGGATTTTGGTACCACCTGCCTGCACGCCATTCCATCCTATGCCATCCGTTTGGCCGAGGTGTTCAAGGAAGAGGGCGTCGATCCCGCCACCACCAAGCTGCGCACCCTTTGCATTGGTGCCGAGCCCCACACCGAGGAACAGCGCCGCCGCATCGAGCGTATGCTGGGCGTAAAGGCCTACAACTCGTTTGGTATGACCGAGATGAACGGTCCTGGTGTAGCCTTCGAGTGTAAGTATCAGGAAGGTATGCACCTGTGGGAAGATAACTATATCGTTGAGATTGTAGATCCCGACACCCTCGAGCCAGTGCCCGATGGCCAGATGGGCGAGATGGTACTTACCACACTCGACCGCACCATGATGCCAATCCTGCGTTACCGTACGCGCGACCTTACCCGCATCATCGCCGAGCCATGTAAGTGCGGACGTACCCACCGTCGTATCGACCGTATCAAGGGCCGTACCGACGATATGTTCATCATCAAGGGTGTAAACGTATTCCCCATGCAGGTCGAGAAGATTCTCGTGCAGTATCCTGGTTTGGGTAGCAACTACCTCATCACCCTCGAAACCATCGACGACAACGATGTGATGACCGTTGAGGTTGAGCTCGACAGCCTTGAGACCGAGATCTATCCCGAGATGCAGAAGATGATGAAGGACATCCAGCGTGCACTCAAGGACGAGATTCTGCTCACCCCAGTAGTAAAACTTGTAAAGAAGGGCTCGTTGCCACAAAGCGAGGGCAAGGCCGTTCGTGTAATAGATAAAAGACCCAGTCGCGGATGAAGAAATTCATGATGGCCCTTTTGTTGGCCACAACACTTAATCAGGCATCGGCACAGAGCGTCACCCTGCGTGATGTGTTCAGGCAGATGCCTGACTCATTGATGCCTTATCTCTCCAAGAATAATCGTTTGGATTTTATCGACTTTTTGGATTCAGGGATGAAGGCCGAAGTAAAGAATCAGTTAGGCGGAACCAGCCAGATGATTGCGCTGGGCGATGATAGTCTCACTATCCGCATGAACCCGTCGTTGCGAACCGATATGTTGCTGATGGACAGCACCGTAGTGATGATCGAAACATTTACCGTCGATTCCATCTACGGACAGAGTAGGGTACACTACTTTACCACCGCCTGGCAGCCCATCGCAGCACCACAATTTACCGAAGCACAAAGCCAAAGAATTAAGCGTTTCGAAATGCAAAATATCCTGAAGCGGGACGACGAATTGCTAAACAAACGTTAAATTAATGTAGTTTATGGCTTCTGATTTTCCACTTTCAGAAGAAATGAATTACCTTTGCACATGTGTTTTTCATGGTATTAGATTATTAAGGTTAATTAGAAATGGATTTATCGTGAGGTAAGTGATATTTCGGCCTCCATAAAGTAATGTTTGAATATATTTTTTTAGAACATTAGTTTATGGTTAAAAAAAGAGGAACCTGAGAAGGTTCCTCTTTTACTTTTATCATTAAATCTTAAATGTTTAATGTTTAATCTTTAATGTTTAATAGCTTCTCGCGATAATAACTCTCGCCTTCGCTGGCTTACCAGTTACCATATCCACACCAGGAGTCTGCTCTACGCCGAAAGGCACGCAGCGGATAGTGGCCTGAGTCTCCTCCTTAATCTTAGCCTCGGTCTCGGCAGTACCGTCCCAGTGGCACAGGAAGAATCCACCGTCCTTCACCTTCTCCTTAAACTCCTCGTAGTTCTCGCACTCGTAGATGCGGGCATCACGATAAGCCTTAGCCTTCTCAAAGATATTCTTCTGGATATCCTCAAGCAGCTGCTCTACATACTCGGTGATACCGTCAATCGAGCGAGTCTCCTTCTCCAGCGTATCGCGGCGCATCACCTCGATAGTACCGTTCTCCAGGTCGCGAGCACCCAGAACCAAACGTACGGGAACACCCTTCAGCTCGTAATCAGCAAACTTAAAGCCAGGACGCTTGTTGTCAGCATCGTCAAACTTCACGGTGATACCCTTAGCGCGCAGAGCCTCGATGATAGGTGTCACCTCCTTGTTAACCTGCTCCATCTGCTCAGGCTTGGTAGCGATAGGAATAATTACCACCTGGATAGGAGCCAGACGTGGAGGCAATACCAGTCCGTTATCATCACTGTGAGTCATAATCAGCGCACCAATCAGTCGGGTCGAAACGCCCCACGATGTAGCCCATACGTACTCAGGCTTGTTCTCCTTATTCAGATAAGTTACCTCGAATGCCTTGGCAAAGTTCTGACCCAGGAAGTGGCTGGTACCGCTCTGCAGTGCCTTACCGTCCTGCATCATAGCCTCGATGGTGTAAGTATCCAGCGCACCGGCAAAACGCTCAGTCTCGCTCTTCACACCCTGTACCACAGGCACAGCCATCCACTCTTCAGCAAACTTGGCATATACCTTCAGCATCTTCTGTGCTTCCTCCTCGGCCTCCTCGCGAGTAGCGTGGGCTGTGTGGCCCTCCTGCCAAAGGAACTCCGATGTGCGCAGGAATGGGCGAGTACGCATCTCCCAACGCATTACGTTACACCACTGGTTGCACATCAGTGGCAGATCGCGCCATGAGTGAATCCAGTTCTTATATGTATTCCAGATAATAGTCTCCGAAGTAGGACGTACAATCAGTTCCTCCTCGAGCTTAGCTGTTGGGTCAACCTCAACACCGCTCTTATCCTCCTTTGCGCGCAGGCGGTAGTGTGTTACCACAGCACACTCCTTAGCAAAACCCTCAACGTGCTCGGCCTCCTTCGAGAGGAACGACTTTGGGATAAGCAGTGGGAAGTATGCGTTCTGAGCACCAGTTTCCTTAAACATCTTGTCGAGCTGCTGCTGCATCTTCTCCCAGATGGCATAACCGTAAGGTTTAATCACCATACAGCCACGTACAGCGCTCTGCTCTGCCAAATCAGCCTTAACTACCAGGTCGTTAAACCACTGACTGTAGTTGTCGGCTCTTTTCGTTAATTCTTTTAATTCTTTTGCCATATTTTTCTTCTATGTTTCCTAATTTGCGTGCAAAGGTACTGAAAATCGCGCGAAAAACAAAATAAAATACTAAAAAAATCGCAACGGCATCACTCCGTCACGATTTTTTTAATGTTTGTTACATGGCTCCCATGCACGATGTGGCTCCCAGTGCCGTCACAATCGCCGTAGCGATCGATGCTATCATCTGCACGATGAATTTTAATGTCTCCTTCTTGCTCATAGTTACATGCTATTAATAGGTTAGTACTCTGTTTTGTTTTAGGCACGGATAACACGGCTCTCTTTTAGAGAAACGCTGCTCTTTTTTCGTTGATAACAGCCGTGTTCTTTTATAAAAAGGCCGTGTTAATCCGTGCCTAAAAACTAATCTCCGATGGGCTCGTTATGGTTTCCACCGCCACCGGTATTACCACCTTGGTTTCCACCGGTATTACCACCGCCATTGCTTGGCTCGTCGGGATCCTCAACCGTACCTGGGTCGGTACTGGTCACACGCTTAATCTCCTTACCATCGCGGTCGTAGCAGGTAATCTGGATGGCTGTACCTGCCAGCTCCTCCTTCAGATCCACCGCAGGGGTGAAGATAATGCGTCGACTGGTTACCAGTCCGGCTTTCACCTCATCTACCTTGGCCACACTCTTGGCGCGGATACCGAATCGCATGGTTCCCAAACCTGGCAGCGCAACCGAGTGACCCTCAGTGGCCCAAGCCTTAATCACCTCGCCAGCAGCATCCCAGCAGGCCTGCATAATGCCTTTGCTAACTCCGCTGCGCAGGGCAGCCTCCTTAATCACCTTTTCCTGAGAGAGCGAGGTGTACAACTCCGGCATCATGATGTAGCGATAAGTGCCCTCATACTTGCCAATCTTCTGCAACTTTTCCTGTGCTTTAACTTTCAATGCCATAATTCTAGTTTAATTTTTGTGTTGTTGTAAATAAATTTTTAATTGTAAATGTTTAATGTTTCATGTCTCAATGTTTAATGTAGATTTGCGGCCACGCGTGGCAGATTTTCTTAGTGCACGTGGGAGAATCTTTTTCCTCGTGTGGGAGCGTCATCTCCATCTTCATCTTGACAATGCAAAGGTACGAAATTTTCGTCATACTGTGAAATATCAACTGTTAATGAATTGTTAAAATCAACAAGGTGCTGTAAGTGTTACAGTAGTGACAGTTACAGTTTCTTTAATGAGCCCTAAAAACTAACAACTAAAATTTTACTATATATAATATATATTATATATAGTAATTTATTTTGTAAGGATTTCTTTCTTTTTACATATTTGCTCGCCTAAAAAACTGTAACTGTAACAATTGTCACAGTGCATCCCCCCCTGATGGATGCCGGAAAAGCATTCTTTTGCCGTATAGACAAAGTAGATTTGTTTTCAAGGCACTCAATTTCTACTAATCTTATCTCCTAATAATCATTATATAGAGATAATTGATTATTGTTGGATTAAAGCTGATTTAGATGATGCCGAAGAAGTAGACAGATTAAAACAATCTATAAATAAGGCAAAATTCTGCTTAAAAATGAAAATTATGCCATAAAATAGAACTTTTTTATTAGTTTTTGATGCAAAAGTTACGTTTCGTGCTTCTTTTTTATTATCTTTGCCACAAATAATTAATAAAGCGAACCAAGAGCTATCTTATGGATAAAGACATTAATCGGATTAAAGTTGTGTTGGTTGAAAAGAAGAGAACCAACAAGTGGTTAGCTGAGCAGTTGGGAAAGGATCCTGCAACTGTTTCAAAGTGGTGTACCAATAGCAGTCAACCAACCCTTGAAACATTAATCAAGATTGCTCAGTTATTAGATGTTGAACTGAGTTCGTTGGTGCATGTCAATAGATAGTTGTGGTTTTAGTGTTGTATTTTTATGAATGTAAGTTACGCAGCTGGACAAAGAATTACTGTTCGTGGTGAGGATTTTCTCATCACTAACGTTGAACGAGATATAAATGATGTTTATCTTTTACATGCTACAGGTATAAGTGAATTGGTGAAGAATCATCATTTCATTTTTGATACAAGTATTGATACTGACATTGAGATTGTCAGCCCTTCCAATACTCTGCTTGTGGCAGATAAGGATCCACGATGGCGTAAGACACGCCTTCTTATTGAAACGGCAATAAGAAGTAATGCCTTCTTCTCCCATAAGATAACTGTGGCTCAAGGTGGTGCATATGATATTGCTGATTATCAGATGGAGCCTACTTTGAAGGCACTTGAACTACCTCGCCCTCGTTTGCTTATTGCAGATGGCGTAGGTCTTGGTAAGACTATCGAGGTTGGCATTTTCCTGAGCGAGATGATACGTCGAGGTCGTGGAAAACGTATTCTTGTTTGTGCTTTGAAGAGTATTCTTGCCCAGTTCCAGGAAGAAATCTGGAATCGTTTTGCCATTCCTCTTGTACGTCTTGATAGTGTTGGTGTTGCCAAGATTCAGAGTGAGATTCCTATGAACAAGAATCCCTTTGACTATTATGACAAGACCATCATATCTATAGATACGCTGAAGAATAACGGTCGTTTCCGTGCTTGGCTCGAAAAGACTCATTGGGACATTATTGTTATAGATGAGTGCCATAAAGTTGCTAACGAAGATAGCCTGCGTGGCGATTTGGCCCAGTTCCTTGCCCAGAAGTGCGACTCGATGATTCTCGCTTCAGCAACACCTCACAATGGAAATGCAGAGTCATTCGCAAATCTTATGCGAATGCTTGATCCTATTTCTATTCCCCGTAATGGCGAATATACCCAGGAGGATGTGAAGCCATATTATGTGCGCAGATTTAAGAAGGACATTGAGGATGAGAGGATTCGTGGACAGTTCCAAGACCGTAAGGTTATTAGTATTCCTGTCGATCTCCATCCTGAGGAAGAGAAATTCTTAAAGGTGCAGCATACCAAATTCCGTTCTGTTAATAATGAAGATGGTACAGACCCACTGTATTCTTTATCACTTTTCAAGAGCTACCTTTCTTCACCATACGCAGCAAAGGCATCTCTGGAGGAGCGAATTAAAAAGGATGATAGCGTAGAGATTAAGGAATTGCTTGATTTGGTGAACAGCAATATCAATCTTGGTCTTGACACACGCTATGTAGCTTTCCGCGAGAAGCTTAAAGAGATATGGAAGAAGAATTCCAAAGAGCGTGTTGTTATTTTCACAGAGCGAATAGCAACCATGAAGTTTCTTGAAGAGAATATTAAGAAGGAGTTCGGACTTAATGACGACCAGGTTAAACGTTTCGATGGCTCGCTTACTGATACTGAGCAGGAAGAGATGGTTAACGATTTCGCTAAGGAAGATAGTAAGATACGTGTATTCATTTCCAGCGATTCCGGTTCTCAGGGTGTAAACCTGCATTACTTCTGCCACATCATGTTCAACTATGATATCCCTTGGAGTCTTATCACCCTTGAACAGCGAAATGGTCGAATCGACAGATATGGACAGAAGCAAACGCCTATTATTTACTATCTCGTAGCACAGGGCCAGGATGCTGACCTGCGTACAGATTTCCGCATTATTGATAAGCTGCGCGATAAGGAACAAGAGGTTCACGACACACTTGGCGATGCCATGAGTGTTATGGAGCTTTATAGTAGTAAGAAGGAGGAAGATGAAGTTGCAGAGGCCTTGAAAAAAGGTGATGAAGATTTCCTGCAGCCAACTCGTCGCCATCGTGGAGGATTCCGTCGTCCTGATATTGTGGCAACAACTCCCGCAAAAGAGCATCTTTCGGATAAGATATTTGAGCCAAAACTTTCTTTGTATCAGTCAGACGAGTCATTCTATCGTGACCTGTTCAATGAATTGGAAGCTATTGGTTCCATCAATCATGATGATGTAAGCTGGAAAGAAGGTGATGTGCCATACGTAGAGGTAAAAAACAATGCAGAACTGAGCGATGTATTGTTCGACATGCCTCGCGAAGCCGTACCATCAGACAATATTTACCGTCTGTGTGCAGATAAGCCTACATTGAATAAATCTATTGCAGCATCTCGAAAGAGCAAAGATGGAGGTTGGAGTAAGTTCTTACCTTTATATGATCTTCATCCCATCATTCAATATCTGCTAACTAAGTTTACGGCTTCTGTGCCTAAGAACCAGGCATTAGTAGTTAAGGGCGAGCATTTACCTGTAGGCTTGAGTTACTATTTGTTCTATGGAAGTCATGCAAATGGGTTAGGGCAGACGCTTGTTAGCAAGTTCTTCGTTGTTCCTATCGATAGGGAGGGCGCCATCCGCGAACAGCCAGCATCTCTTGATGAGTTCCTGAATAAGTACCATATCGCAGAAGGTTATTTGCAAGGTGTCCAAGAGTCTGATATTGAATTGTTGCAGCAAAACCTTCCTAGTGCAATTACGAATGGTATCGAAATGTATATGATGCAAAAGCAGTTCGATGTTGCTGTAAAAATGGAAGCCCAGCTCACCGAATATAAGAGTAAACTCAACAAATGGGCTAATGAAGCAGAAAACCAATTATCTCTTTTCGGAGACGAAGGTGTAGTTGTAACTCGTCGCAATCGTGATAAACAGATTGAAGAGATTCATACCATCCGCGACGAGTCGGGCCAGTTCTATCAGGATATGTTCTCGCTTGATAAGGCTGATCCATATATGCGCCTGCTGGCAGTTTTTTATAATTTCTAAAGATAAATATAAGCAATTCTATGGCTGACAATATAAAATATCGTTTCATACAAAACGTAGGTGATTATTTCCCATCGGGTTATTTTGGTGAGGACTTTTTGGATAAAGTACAAAAGTGCGCAGGCCTGTCAAATGATGAGGTTAAGGCCCTTTGTTCTCCATTTGTTCGACTCCAGCATGACTACGATGAGTATAAGAACTTTATCATCAATAATAATCCCCGAACAGAGGATGCCATCAAAAAGACCCACGACTTCAATACTCAGCTTTTGAAGATACTTGGTTATGAAACTGACCATGCTTACCAAGAGCATTGTGTAGTAACTGAAGATTCTGATCCTATTGAGATGATTCCTGTACGCCATATTCTTCGCCAAGGTCAGCAGGTGAAGATGTTTGTAATGGAAATGCAGAATCTGATAGCCTTAAATGATCAAGAGCCTGCAGGTCTTTTTGAACAGCAGTATGAGAGTGAGCCTGATAGATATACCAAGCAGCAAAAGTATTCAGCTGGTCAGTGGCGTTATGTCTTTGAAATTCCTGATGGATATAAAATATCTCCAGCCATTATTAATAAGGCTATTACCCAGATATTCCTATTGCCAGAAGAGCGCCGCCCTCACTTTATTCTGATGATGGCAGGAAATGTGGTATTCCTTTTCGATAAGGATAAATGGGCAAAGGGCAGCTATCTGCAATTCTCTCTAGACGAATTGTTTGCGCAGGCTCGTATTCCTGCCTTCAAGAATTACTATGCTCTTTTCCATATGCTTGTCAGCAAACAGACACTGGCTGCCGATGGAGAGATGGTGTTGATGGACACCATTATAGAGGAGAGCTACAAGAACGCCTACGAGGTTACTAAGGATTTGAAGGAAGGTGTAATCTTTGCTGTTGAAACATTAGCAAACGAGGCTTTGCACTGGTGGAAGCAAAACAATAGTGTTCCAGTTAGTGACTATACTGACGATTCGTTTGAGGCTGAAGTGAAAGACGATTGTCTTACTATTGTGTACCGTTTGCTTTTCCTCTTCTATGCCGAGAGCCGTGAGGAATTGGAAATACTCCCTATTGGTGACGAGGTATATAAACATGGTTATTCTCTCGAATCACTTCGCGATTTGGAGATGGTTCGCTTGAACTCTCAGGAAAGCCGCGACGGATTCTTCTTCGACGATAGTATTCGACATCTGTTCAATTTGTTGTCTGATGGCCACAATGCAACCTTATCTGGATACTACAAGAGCTTCCGAGTCCGTCCTATCGATTCTCCATTGTTTAATAACAAAAATCTGAAGCATTTAGCTGATGTACGTATACGAAATATTAAATGGCAGGAGATTATTAAGGCATTGTCACTTTCTAAAAAGAAAAATTACTGCGGACGTATCAGCTATGCCAACCTTGGCGTTAACCAGTTGGGTAGTGTTTACGAGAGCCTGCTTGCTTATCGTGGATTCTATGCCGAAGAAGACTATATTGAGGTTCATAAAGCCAATGATCCACAAGATGGAACATTCTTGGTTCCATATAGCCGCATGGGCGATTTTGATATTTCGGAGGTGTTATGTAATCTGGAAACTGGTGAACCCATCATTCTTCCTGAGGGTACATTTGTATATCGTCTGAATGGTCGTGATCGCCAGAAGTCTGCCAGTTACTATACGCCAGAAGTTCTTACTCGCAGTACAGTAAAGTACACGTTGAAAGCTATCATCGACGAAGTGAAAGCCAACAAGCGAAAAGCGACTGAACTTCTTGAATTGAAGATTCTAGAACCAGCCATGGGTGCTGCTGCCTTCCAGAATGAAGTTATCAATCAGCTGGCAGATGCCTATCTCACCCACCAGCAGCGACAGCAGCGTGAAAGCGGGTTAAGGAATTGGCGTATACAGCCAGACAAGTATCGCGATGAACTGCAGAAGGTAAAAGCATATATAGCCACACATAATGTTTATGGTGTTGACTTAAATCCCACAGCTATAGAACTGGGAAAGTTGTCGCTTTGGCTGAATGTTATCCATAAAGATATGGAAACGCCATTCTTTGCGAACCGTCTTGCTGTTGGCAATGCTGTGATTGGCGCCTGGCTAAAGGTGTATAGCAAAGAGGATGTGAAAGGTATTGCCGAAAAGCAGAGTCGCTCATTGAAACCAAACAAATGGTGGGAGAAAGCGCCTCATAAAGTTAAGTTCTTCAGCAATCGTGTAAATCGTTCAGTTAATGAAGTTTATCACTTCCTTCTACCTGATGCTAACATGCTTGGTGTGCGAAGCATCAAAGAGCAGAAGCAGACCCATCCCAATGAGTATGCTCGCATGACACTTATCCTTAAGGATTGGACGAAACCCATTACCGAATATGATTTCCAGACACTCCAGCGATTGTCTTTGAAAATTGATGTATTGCTCAAAGAGTATTATACTGACCAGATTTCAATCGATAAATATACAAACAATCGAAAAGAAATTTGGGATGGTATAGACCATTCTGATACAGAATCAATGTTTAAGGAAGAAGAACAAGCAGAATCTTATGCAAGAAAACAGCAACTTTTCGATACGCGTTATCGACGTGACAATGCTTATCGCAAGCTGAAACTAGCGATGGACTATTGGTGCGCATTATGGTTTTGGGAGTATGATGATGCTAACGATCTGCCTACTCGTGAGGAGTATTGGGCAGATATAGAGGCTTTGCTCGATGTTGATAATAATAAACTTGACACTCGTGCCCGTCAGGCATTAGAGCGTGCTGGTTCTCGTATGGTTGCTGAGGATGCACCTGAGTACGGAACACGTATGACAGAGGATGAGTCTAAGATTGTTACCAAAACTCAGGAAGAACTCTTGACATCTTCACATGGCTCTTCTACACTTTTTGCTCAAGAGGATCCTTTACGATTGAAGATTGCAGACAGTTTGGCAAAACGCTATCGTTTCTTCCACCCAATGTTGGAGTTTATTGAAGTGTTCTGGCTTCGTGATGGATTTGATATAATCTGTGGTAATCCACCATGGGTAATGCTTACCTTTGATGAGGTTGGGATTGTTAGTGAAAAGTACCCAGAAGTAGTTATCAGAAAGATCGGCGCTTCAGAGGTGAGTAATCTTCGTTCACAATATTTCAAGAAAGATGCTTATCTCGAAAATCTTTATCGCTCTGAGGAAACGGAAATAGCGTGCTCTATTACATTTACAAATGCATATTCCAATTACCCTCTATTGGTTGGACAAAAGGCAAATTTGTATAAGTGCGTTTTGGAAAATTGTTTTTCTCTTCTGTCGGATTCTGGTTATATGGGAATGCTTCACCCTGAGAGCATATACGACGACCCCAAAGGTCAACCTCTTCGTAAAGAAGTGTTCCTTCGTTTACGCTATCATTTCCAATACGCGAATGAGATGACCCTGTTTTCTGAAGTTGATCATCATACGAAATATGGTGAACAGGTATATGGTGGAAGACAAGAATCTGTCAACTTTATAAGTATTAACAATTTATTCCATCCGAGTACTATAGATGGATGTCTTATACATGATGGTCATGGCTTATGTGGCGGTATAAAAACTATTGACGGAAGATGGAATACAGAGGCTCATAAGGATAGAATTGTTCATTTTGGAGAAGAAGAGTTGAAAGTGTTGTCTTTGGCTTTTGAAGATGGTGGCGATTGGTCTTGTACCAAACTAGTAAGTATTCATGCTTCTTCTATTTTACACGTTTTATCTGCATTTGCTAATTTTAAGGGGAATGTTGGAGATATATCACCAGAGCCAATTATTACTGTTGCTTTTGATGAAACTGGATGTTTAAGAAAGGGATATACCAAACGCGATGTATGTGCAACTTCTGGGAACGAACTTATTTATGTCGGCCCCCATGTATTTGTTTGTAACCCTGTTTATAAAACACCAAGAAGAAATTGTGTATTGAATAGCGACTATGACCCTATTGATTTAACAACAATTTCTGATACATATCAACCAAGAACATGCTATATTCCTCTTATACCTATAGATCAATATGATGAGCTACAACGAGGTTTTGTTATTGGACAAAATGTAGATGGCAGTAACATATATGATAGTTGGCTTCATTATTATAAAGCTGGATTTAGAAGAATGATGGGCGCAACATCTGAACGTTCTTTGTCTGGTGCCATATTACCAGCCAACTATTTACATATAGGGAGCATAAAGTCAATTGTATTCAAAGAATACGATAATCTTGTAGAATTTGTAGGTTTGTCATCGTCTATTGTTTTGGATTTCAAAATTAAAATAATGAATGTGACAGATTTACATAAAGACCGAATAATGCCTTTGCCTCTTGGCATTGACGTTAAGTACAAACCCTCTCTCTTCGCCCGCACCCTCATACTCAACTGCCTTACCACTGCCTATTCCGACCTTTGGGAAGACATGTGGGATGCTGCCTACAAGCAGGAGACATGGAGCAAGGACGATATACGTCTGAAGCCATTCTCCATGCTTACCAATAAATGGCAATGGGCAACGCCTCTCCGCAACTACTACGAGCGCAGACAGGCACTCGTAGAGATAGATGTCATTGCGGCTATGGCGCTCGGCTTGTCACTGCAAGACCTCGAAATGATCTACACTATCCAGTTCCCCGTACTTCAGCAGAACGAAAACGACACATGGTATGATGCCGAGGGTAAGATTGTCTTCACCTGTTCGAAAGGGCTTACAGGTGTAGGACTCGATCGTAAGCGCAACACTAAGACAGGTATGCTTGGTTGGGAAGATATCCGTGGTGAACAGATAGATGAAAACACCTATGCTGGTACTACACCTATTTATTCTCACACCATTGACCCTGCAAAGAGTGAACTCTACGGAGGCCAGCAACAAACTTTTGTAGCTCCTTACACTCGCTGCGACCGCATCGCCGACTACCGCACAGCCTGGGCACATTTTGAAAGAATATTTAATGACCAAAAAGCAGATTAGGATTATGGCAGAAGATAAACAATACATGCAAGGTCTCGACGAGTACATTCGCCAAGGAGAACCGCAAGAACAGGAACGTGGTCGCGCCTGGCAGACTGCCATTGGTTTGCAGGAGGTTGATGGTCTGAAGACATCACCTTATCTGTTGGAGACTGCTCGTAAACATATTGAGGGTGACATCACCATCATTGAGGCGAAACAACTTATCGACAGCTACTACAAGTCTCAAACAGGACGCAAAGAGGTAGAAGGTGAACGTACTGAAGAGGCTGATAAGGTTTCTGCCCGTATAACGGAATTGCTGCAAGAGCAAACATTTAACTTTTCACCAGCTCAGTTAACGTCCATCCATCGCCGTCTGTTTGAAGGTATATACAAGTTTGCTGGGCGCATACGAGACTACAATATCACCAAGCAGGAATGGGTATTGCGAGGCGAGACGGTCTATTATGCCAGTGCCGACACCATCAGTGAGACTTTGGAATACGACATGGGGCAGGAACGCAACTTTAGCTACGAGGGGAAGAGCATTGATGAAGCAATCAGCCATCTGACTCGCTTTTGTGCTAACCTTTGGCAGATACATGCCTTTGGTGAGGGCAACACTCGCAGCACGGCAGTATTCATGATTAAGTACCTGAAGACGCTTGGCTTCAAAGTAACTAACGACCTCTTCGCTACTCACTCCTGGTACTTCCGTAACGCATTGGTACGTGCAAACTATAGCAACCTGCAAGAGGGCATCACTGAGACTACAATTTTCTTGGAGCGTTTCTTCCGCAACATGCTATTGGGCGAAACCACTCCTCTTAGGAATCGCGAGATGCACTTGGACTGGAAGCCAGAGCCAGATGCCCAAAGTGCAAAAGTTGATTCCCAAAGTGCAAATTCTGCACTTAGAAACGATAATTCTGCCTTTTCTTTGCCTCCAAAGTGCAAAAATTGCACTTTGGAAGAGATTGCAGTACTTCGCGTCATCCAACAGAATCCCTCTGCTACTCAGAAATTCATTGCCATCGAAATTGGCAAATCAGAGCGAACAGTGAAGTCTATCACCGCTCGTCTACAAGAACAGGGAATCTTGAAGCGAGTCAACGGTAAACGTAACGGATATTGGGAAATTTTAGGCAATTTAAAAAGATAACAGAATAGAGATGTTGATACTTATTGATTTAGACGGAACAATAATTAATACGGTTCATCCAACGTGGAAACCGTATAAAGACGGGCAAGAGAACTGCTCTATTGAGCCTTATCTTGCTCAAGTTCCTATTTTCCCTGGAGCAAGGGAGTTTATTGCATCCAGAAAAGCTAAAGGAGATAGTATCATTGTTGTATCTGACTCCCATTTCCGTTATGTTAATCCGATTTGTGACATGCTGGGGGTTGAACGTGTGTCGTTGGCTGATAAGCCCAATACCCAGAAGCTGAAGGAATTTTTAGACAACCATCCGAATTATAATCAAGAGGTTAACAACGGAAACTGTTTCGTTATTGGCGACACCAAGTTAGACATCGAACTCGGAAGACATATTGGAGCCATGACGATTTGGTTCTTGCCATACATAATTACAGATGACATTAAAGATGAACGTGACGGCATAGGCGATGAGATGTTGAGCAAAAAAATGGGACCAACATTTGCTGCAAAAACTTTCCAAGAAATGGAATCTATTATCGATTCACATTTGTCTAATTTGTATCCAATAGAAGCCGCGTTTGCAGATTCTTCATCTGTTCGGGCTATCAGACTCAACGACAATAGGTACTCAGATGGTTCTTGCGCTTGCATCAGATGTCTTGCCAGACAGGAACAAGGATCCTGTGATAAATACGCAAGGGCAGATAAATATTACATGATGTCAAACCCACAGCGTACACAGGCTTTCTTGCAATCATTGGCTAGCGGTATATCAAGTTATCTCAATCAGCCTTCTCTTAATCAAGGATGGGATTATTTCACCTACCTGACGGATAAGAAAACGACCACACCACCTAACAAGATGAAAGAGATATTTGACTTGGTGGCAACTCCTATCCAAAAGGTCAGACTTTTGAAATGGTCTGATAATGTTCAAGGTTCTTTGCGGGATCAAAATCAGTATAAGGACAGACAAACTTTCCTACAAAACTACTTATCTGTGGAATGTCCAATGGAAACGACTGTTGATATGTTTGGGCAAGAGCAACAGGTCCCAATCCCTCTGGCAGGTAAAAATGTGATTGTCCTTGATGATCAATTAACTACAGGAGCTACAGCATGGCATGTAATAAGAAAATTGAAAGAGAAAGGTGCTCGGAATGTTTTGTTTATAGCTATGTTCCAAATGGTGTTACCTGTAAATAATGATGTGATGTGTCCAATATGTGGACAACCAATGCTTATCAAAATGCGCAGGTCTGACGGACATAGATTCTACTCTTGTACCCCACCGCAATATGGCGGTAATGGTTGTGGATATATTCAAGACATACCAAATCAATAAAATAATCGACTATGGATATTAAGAATTTATTGATATTATCAATGGTTAAAACTATCGGTCCTGCTTTTATAAAGAAGAATCGACATAGATTGTCGAAGATAGCTTCATGCGAGGACATAGTTTATGAGGTCAAGCCAGATGAATCTGATAACCTTAGGCATTATGGTACCGTAGCAGATGAAATTATTTCAGACTGCAAGGCTAACGACATCAAGATGCTAAGTATTCTGGATGATACATATCCCTCTCAACTTGCCGAGATTGGCGACCCTCCAAGTGTTCTCTTTCTTAAAGGTGATGTGTCTTTATTAGAGCATGTTATTGCCATTATCGGAACAAGACATAGTACTGAACTCGGTAATAAAATAGCAGAGAGAGTAGGGGAATATTTTTCTCACAAATATTCTATTTGCAATGGGCTTGTTGAAGGTATAGATGAACATTCTATATATTATAATGGTCACGTCACTAAAAATGTCGTAGGCATCATATCTGGAGGACTTCTTTATAAGGAAACGTGTTCTTCTAATCATATTAGAGTGATTGATGATGTTATTAATGCCGGTGGACTTATTATTTCTGAATTCTATCCACGACAAAAAGAAGACAAGTTTTCTGGTAGCAAGGCTAGTAGAATTCAGGCAGGTCTGTCGCACGGCTTAATTCTTGTACAAAGTAAGGCTGATGGTGGTTCCAAATATACATTGGCCAAATATGCTAAGTTGGGAAGGCCTATAGGAATCATCCATTATCCTTCTTCAGAGGAATATTATACAGAAGTCTTTGGAGCAAATCGTCTCATTGTAGAAAAAGGAAAAGATGGACTTGCTCAAATGATTGATTTGAAAAAAATCTCTTCGCTTAATGTAGGGAGTATTCTAACCCTTTCTGGCAAAGAGGACTATGATAAGCTTATCAAAGAAATGGAAACACCAAAAACTGGTATGTTGTTTTAATAGTTGTATTGAATATGAAAGTAAACTCAGCTAAAGAATATAGGCAATGGATTAGAAATCAACGTTATCGTCCAGACGTTGACATCAACTTTATTGGTTGCAGTCTGAAAAACGGGAACCAGATGATAAAAGGTTTCTTTGAACTGTTTCATGGTTTTAAAGATGATATTGAAAAATATCTTCCTTCTTTGCTAGATATAGCAGAAGATAATCAAGCAATATACGAATTCCTTCAAAATGCTGTAGATTGTGGGTCTACTCATTTCTGGGCTTTCTACAATGATCAGTATTTTTTGGCAGTAAACAATGGAGAGAAGTTCTCCATAGAAGGAGTCTCTTCTATATTAAACATTGCCCAGTCTACAAAATATACAGCATCAAGTATTGGAAGATTAGGTATTGGCTTCAAACTTGTTCATCGTCTCGTAGGTAAGGGGAATGGTACACACGAATTGGTTCATAATAATAAGGGGCCTATCATGTTTAGCTGGGACAAACAAGAACATCTGAAAGCTCTGATGTCTTCAGAGTCGATTTCTTGCGAAGGTTTGGCAGAAAACCCATTTTTGTTCAAAATAGCTATAACTAATTTTCCAGCAAATGTAGGTGAAGTCGTAAAGGACATAAACTATGAAGACACTGTAATTTTCCCTGCTTCTGAGCTTGAAGAAATGCAGTCGTATGTATCGCAATGCCTGTCTGAATTGTATACGGATTCTCCCTCTTCTTTTAATCAAGGAACTCTGTTCTTTATAAAGCTCGGGGAGAATAAAAAGCGTTTATTAGACGAAGATTTGGATACGCTGAAAAATGGTATCGAGTATTCAATGAACACGTTAAAGCAACTAGATAATATTTGTTTTAACGGTGAGACTATTTATAAAAAAAAGCTAGTAATCAACGATAATTCAATAAAAAAGAATACAGAATTATTTAACACCATTGAACCGCAATATAAAGAATTCGATATTTTGTATTCATTTGGTTTTTTACCATTTAATTTCACTTCTAAAGATTATTATCAAACTGCTGAACAGTTACGGCAATCTCCAAATTTTTACAAATACTTTCCTATGGGCGATGAGGTGGATAATATGGCATTATTCATCCATAGTGATAGCTTCCAAATCGAGGCAAATCGAAGAATACTTACAAAGGGACATACAAATCAGAAATTATTGCCTGTAATAGCAGATTTTATAGTTGAGAAGCTAAATCAATATAAGGCTAACGATAGGACAAAATATTTGCAGCTTTATGCCTCAATATTGTTAACTGACAAGCCTAGTTCGAAAGAAAAAGCCTGGCTGGACGATGTGTTATATAATACATTATACGATGGGATTAGAACTTGTGCCCCTACAATTGATGGCGATGAAACAAATCTAAGTAATGTGAAGATTAAAGATGTCAAGATGGATATACCTTTTGATAAGATAGGCTTATCGAACATTAAATGGTTTTATTGGCATGGGGAAGCTCATAAAGAAATTGTAGAATCAGCATATTCACCAGATAAGCTAGATCTTTACAAATGGAATATCAATAATATAATTGAGAATTGTAATGTCGAATTACTTAATACATGGCTTGCATCATGTTCGAATGATGTGTTTGATGCATTTCTTGATGAGATTAAATCAACAACTTCAACCAATGAAGTGAAGAAACTACTGCCCAAAATTAAGTTGTTTAAGGTAGGTAAAGAGAGATTGTCACAGGATGAAATTTTGAACGATGATGACTATCTTATTACTACAAATACAATTGAAGGCATTATTCCCATTTTAAAGACTGTTGGAATAAAGTGCACAGATGATACAATTGAAAACCACAAGTTGGTTTCTTTGCTCAAATCGCAAGATGAGGATACTATGTTCAGAATAATTAAGGCAAAGGTTGAAGATCCTGCAAATTGGGCAAAACTCAGTTCAAACGATAAATTGCAACTTGTTTCTGTTCTTGTTGAATTGGAGAATGTAGGGGAAGTGTCGATTAAAAGATTAAATATTTTCAAGAACGTTCTAGGCAACCAATGTGCTTTGGAGAATCTTGCATCGTATAAAGATTTTGTAGATACTTGGCAAAAACCATATATAATCTGTAAAGATGAGAATTTTGATGAAATTCAAAAATACTTACTTAAGTCCGATACAGCCCTCTCAGATACCATAGAGACCCACTTCGAAAATATAATAGAAGAGGGAACTACTATAGACGAATTGTACAGCGTTTATGAAAAAAATCAGATTCAGTGGAAAGATGACCTTACCATAAAAATGATTAATACATATGGTTGTACGGATGAAGTTTTGTCACTGATAGAAAAGAGTCCCAGTAAAACTGCTGTTGATGGGTTCGTTAAGAAATTAGAAACAATAAACTTGACCTCAACCTCTACTTACTCATCAACGTCCTTTGAATATAGGTGCATACAGGTAGCGGCTAAGGTTGAATCCGTTTCTATTCGGGACAAGATTAAGATAGATGATACTCTTCTAACAAGCTTCGCATCGTCAAATGAGCTGTCTTTCAATTGTAAAAATACTCAAGGTATGGGGCATATTTATACAATGAAATTGAGTGACATCCTTCCTGATGATACACAATGTGCTCTTTATGGTAAAGTAGCAGAAATGTTTTCTTCTATTATTGGGTATAAAAAAATATTTTCAGCTGATAGTAGTAATAATAACAATGTTCAAACAAGACTTAGAGCCTTGTTGTCGTCTGACGGCACAATAATCCTACCAGCACAATATATTTTTATCTTATTTACTAGGTGGCAGGCTAATTCTTCTAATCTTTCAAATTGGAATAGCATTATAAGATTTGGTACGGATGAGTCTCAAATAGGTAAGACTATTGCCAACATTTTGGCATATGCTCATGAGCACAATCTTGCCGATGTCTTGATTCAATATAAGTCTTTTAATAATTGGAGCCAGTATGTAAAAGGCAAATATTTGTTTTCCTCGGAGTACACTTTAGAAAGCGAGAGAGTATGTAAAGATATTGAAGACTGGTGTGGTCAAGATTGTCAGAAGAAAGAACTTCTAAAAAAACTAGATTTACACTTCGAAGATGGCGCTGAGATTAAAAGACGTAAACAATTCAAAGATGATACGCTGGTCGAATGGGATGGAGAGACATTCCCTAGCTCTTTTCTCGCATGGGTTGCCTCATTCCCAAGCATTAATGGTGAGAATCAAAAGAAATTATTGTTTAACTTAACAAATAAGTTTAATAATGTTTCTTTGAAAAAAAAGTTTGCAGAAGAAGACTTTTCTGAGGCCAAGGAACTTGATAGTCCAAAGTATTTAGCCTGGAAGCCGACCAAGTCAATATCCATCTATGAACTTGACAAAGAAATGCCTGTTCGCATTATATATAAAGAGCAGATTATAGCTCGCTTAAATGTTGGTCAGTACAAGTACTTTCCAGACACTAAACACTTATACATTAATGGTGTAAAGGAAGAAGACGTGGCATCCATTCTTGCACAAGTTTACCAAGACAAAACTATTCCATTTGACTATCAAGACTATATCTCTGTTTGTTTTGACTCTTTAAAAGAACAAAGAGCAAAAGATATGGAACTAGAGATGTATCGCAAGCTCTTTGAAAAACTTCAGGAAGAGAAGCAGAAAGAACAAAAGGAAAAGGAACGCGCAAAAGAGAAATACAGGAACGAGTATTCGGAAAAAATAAAGGAGTTTATGGGAGGCGATTTTTCAATGCCTTCAGATAGAGTTAAATCTGAACACATAATCTCAAGATACCGTTCCTTAATGTATATTAAATCCTTAGGGCAGTTTACCATAAGGCCTGGATTTGATGAGAAAAGTTACATTAGAACAGATGGATATGCCCCCATTCCACTAGCTGATGGTAAACAAATCAACATTCAAAGTGCAAAATTTGGCATTTGGCATCTTTCACCTATGATATGGAATGACATAGTGAAAAAGGGTAATTATGCTTGTTTGTGTACTGGCAATGGTGAATATGACTTCAAACTTATTAAAAATGAAAATGATATAAAAGATATCGCAGAAAATACTAAAAATGTCTTCATGCGTCTAACACCAACAAGGAGCATGAACATCATGGAAACTATAAAGAGTGTATTATCTCCAAGCCAGATTGTCTTAGATGATGATTTAATTTTAGATACTATTTATACAAATCGAGATGTTCATCTTATGCTTTTAGTTCATCCAACGGCTGAACCTGCTCTAAATAGTATGTTCGATACTGTTTTCAATGCAGAAGGAGATTATAATATAAGCGAATTAGGTTAGGATATGGATAGATTAGAATCATACGAAAAGTTCTTTAGACTACAGAGAAGAGATCAAGAGAAGAAGTATGAACAATATGCGAATACTCCTTTAAATAGTCTTTTCTCAGAAGGAAAAGCTTTTTATGGTACAGTTGCTGGAACAACTGACTATGGTCAGGTAATACTTCGTTTTGACACCGAAGTAACACCTCGCCTAAAAGTTCCAATGGTATTTTGTCTTATAAAAAAGAATGCGTATGAGGAATATGGTGTAGATGTATCAAAATGGAACTGTACCAGTTTGAAATATAGGGAGAATGTTAGTGCTCATACATCTTTCTCAGATACATTGCCTATTTACTTTCTTAATGAGAGAAAAACGATTGGCTGTGGCAATGTTAGTCTTGAAATGCTTAAAACCGTGCGTATAGCACTTGATCAACATGTCAATATTAAATTTGTCATGTTAGAAACACTGCCTCCCACGGAATTATTAATGAACCTTGCAGATTATATTAAACTACATCCATCGGATAAAGATTTACTACTTCAACCGAAGATAAGTTACGATAACTGGACACCGATTGAACTTACAAGTAAAGAAAATGTTGCTGACAGGATTATAGAAAGTCTAAAAGAACATGATGTTTGTGTTCTTCAAGGACCTCCAGGTACTGGTAAAAGTTATACATTGGGATCCATTATCAGCAAAGTTACAGAACAGAAGAAAAGAGTTTGTGTTACTACTCAAAGCAATGCGAGCTTAATTTCTCTAATCTCCCAAGAGACTATAGAACATGTAATTAAAAGAGGTATTATTAGTAAGACTGTCTTGACGGCAGAAGAAAAGAGGAAATATCCCTTTTTAATACCTGCGGATAAAGATTTAATGGTTCCTGAAGGTGGTGTTTTGTGTTCAACATATTATTCTTTATCTAGAATAATAAACAAAGTTAATGGCCCGATTTATGATTTGATTGTAGTAGAGGAAGCTTCACAGGCATTCCTCACGGCAATAGCTGCATTTATGAAACTTGGCAAAAAGTGTATTATCGTTGGCGATCCTATGCAACTTCCTCCTGTTGTAGAAATTAAGAATGCCGCAGATTATCGCTTTATTGATATAGATACTCAGTCAAACGGGATGATGACCTTTATATGTTCGACAGATGTTCCGAGTTACAGAATTACAACTTCACATCGATTAACTCCGGCTAGTTGTAATCAATCAAGGTATTTTTATGGTGGGCACCTTACAAGTGTTCAGGATGAGAAGACTATATTTAATATACCTTCAGAGATGAAACCCTTCTTCCCAGATGAAGGCGGAACTATAATATATAACACCAAAGGTGAATCTGGTGCAAACTATTCTAAGAACGCATTGGAGATTATAAGAAATATCGTAACCGTCTTTTCTGGGTATTATCCAAAACGAAGATTAGCAATCCTTACCCCTTTCGTACTGACAACTGAAAAGCTTCAAGAGGAGTACTGTCGAGATAATCAGAAGTTAGATATTCTTGTAGAAACGATTAATAGAATTCAAGGCGAAACCGTAGATTATACAATTTACTATGTTCCTCTTCGGAATCCCGAATTTGCATTCTCAGATAATTTGTTTAACGTAGCTACAAGTCGTTCAAGAAGTACAACGTTGCTCTTAACAGATATGCCTATTGATATTGTACCTATAAAATCAAATAAGGTTCGCAATTTCATTAAAGAATGCAAGTTTGTTGATGACAAGATAAAAACAAACGTAGATCGAAATGAGATAAAACTATTCTATCCTGGTTTGGAATCATTAGTAGATGTACTGCTTGATAATGAAATACAGTTCAGCTTTGATGGTGATGTTGACTTGCTAGATCACAATGGTGTAGTAATTGCAACTGCGGGATTACTTTTAGAACAATACAAGATAGCAATAGATCCTGTTGATGACGACTCTAAGCAGATTTTCGAACGAGCTGGATACAAAGTTATATCCTCAAATGAATTTAGTATTGATCTCTTAAAACAATAAGATATGTTACCACTCCAACAAGCACGCGAAGTACGTGATTCAATAATAGAGTATATCAAGGCAACCTTCAAGTTTAAGGAGAAGGATGTAAGTGATGCATTCTACCGCTTTATTGAAGATAAAGAGGATGGATTGTTCAAGGGGCCATTTATATCGTTGAAAACTCCTTTCGTATCAGCAACTGAGGAGGAGAGTAAGAATATACCATTGGATATTGCTCCAAACTTTCCACCTTATAAGCATCAGCTGCAGGCATTTAGCCAGTTGTCTATGAAGAATGGGCATAATCCAGAGCCAACATTACTAACAACAGGTACTGGTTCAGGTAAGACGGAGTGTTTCTTATATCCAATACTAGATTACTGCTATAATTGTAATAAGTATGAGCGACAGGTAGGCGTAAAAGTGATTATCATGTACCCCATGAATGCACTTGCCAGCGATCAGGCAAAACGTCTGGCAGAGACTATATGGAACGATGAACGCTTAAAAGGAAAGGTAACTGCAGGCCTTTTTGTAGGTGAAGGTACTGATCCGAAGGATTATCCCAGAGACATGGGCGAAGACCATATCATTGAGAATCGTGATGCCATTTTAGACACCGTACCAGATATTCTTCTCACAAACTTCAAAATGCTTGACTATGGTCTGATGCGTCAAAGGTTCCGTTTCTTATGGAAAGGTAACATTGATACAGATTATAAAGCACTTAAGTTTATTGTTCTTGACGAGTTGCATACCTATGATGGAGCCCAAGGTACTGATGTGGCCAACCTTATACGACGTTTGAAGCTAAAGCTCAATATGCCAAAGGGCGTGTTGTGTCCTATAGGTACCTCTGCTACTATAGGTAACGGTGCAGATAGTAAGAAACGACTCTGTGAATATGCTACAGATGTTTTTGGAGAGACTTTCAAAGAAGAGAATGTTATTGAAGAACATCGTATCCCAGTAGAACAGTATATAACAGTAACGAACAATAACCTGCCAGACGTAAAACTTATAAAGAGTTGTGAGTTTGGTGCTAATGATACTGTTGACAGTTATATGAAACGCCTATGCAAGGTATGGCTAAAGGATTCATCAATCTCTCCAGTTGATGCAGGAACATATCTTCGCAGTATGGATATCGTCAAATCATTGTTGGTAATATTGAGTTCAGGAATACTATCACTTGACGATATACATAAGAGGCTGATTGACCAAGATAATAATTATCGTAGGCTTTATCTTCAGGATGGCGAGAAGGTATGTATCATTACGTTGGAAAATCTTCTGGCATTGATTGCTTATGCCAAACGTCCACTTAATAAAACGAGCAAACAAATTCCACTTCTTTATCTCCAGGTTCAGCTGTGGCAGCGCGAATTGAGTGGTATCCTACGATATTTCCAGAAGGAGCCTGAATTCGTCTGGCGTTATAGTTTAAAGAAGGATGAAGACCGAATAGCACTGCCTATGTATTTCTGTCGTGAGTGCGGAGCAAGCGGATGGATTTCCAGAAGACTGGCAACTGATGACAGGTATTGCTCTGATATAGCGACCATCAACAAGGCTTTCATGAATAGAGAAAAGGAGATTATGCTCCTTAATATTGAATCGAAAAAGCATGAGGCCATAGATGAATATGTGAATGACAATGCGATTAACGTTACTCATCATGTATTCATGAAGGATTTACGTGAAGCAAGCGTAAGTGATAGTGATACACTAAGAGTACGCGTGTGCAGCAAGACTACGTCGACAAGAGGGGGTAATCAGCGATTTGCATCAAATTGCCCAGAGTGTAATAGCGACTCGATTTGCCAAATAGGCGGTAGAACATCAACATTGTCGAGCGTGGCCATTAGTCAGGTATTGTCAAGTGATTTTGACCATGCGGATGAAAAAGATAGAAAGATTCTGGTTTTCAATAATAGTGTTCAGGATGCTGCACATCAAGCAGGTTTCTACGAAGCAAGAACCTTCCGTTTCTTGTTCCGTCAGTCAATGCAGCAATACATTAACACGTTGGAACATCCTGTAAATGTGGCAGAGTTGCAACAAGGCTTTAAAGATTATTGGAAAGCAAAATTGACTGAGGAAGATTATTATAACCGTTTTCTTCCAGCAGACTTGGCTTCTCACGTAGATTTGAGGCACAATTATCGAGAAGGAAATAGCTTTATGCAATCTTTCAAAAAGGAGTTTGATGTCCGTGTAGATTGGGAAATCATAAGTGAGTTTGGTCTGACTTCGCAATTAGGTCGTACTTTGGAGAAAACAGGTTCGTCTGCAACCTTCTTCAAAAGCGAAGATATACATAAGGTGTATGACTTGATGAAAGATTTCCTGATGGAGAACAACCTCAGTTATGTTGCCGAAAATGAAAGTTCTTTCTGTCACTATGTGTATGGTATACTTCAGAGAATGAGACAACATGGCGCGGTAGACCATCAATATCTCGATAAGTATAGAAAAGAGGCGCTAACTTTGTGGGCTCTAAACTGGAATAGAGACGGCCGCCACTTTTTAAATAGAGCATTTGGAGGCGGCATTAGGTTCCCGAAACTTATTGGTGTCAATTTCCAAGGCTCCAATGACGATATGCTTGACATCGTGGTTCTAAGAAGAGAAAAGCCCAATTGGTACACAAACTACTTCTGGAGAAATTTCAACTGGCCCATTGAGAAGAATATGACTCTTTTCAACGACTTTATCAGAATGCTTTTCATTAAGATGGAGGAAGTTGGGCTTGTGAACAGGGCTTCTGAAGGAGGTGGCAATTATGTTATTAATCCTGATCATATATGGGTAAGCAAACAGGTAAAGCATATTAAATGTAGTAACTGCCAGTCGACACTATATGTGGCTAAAAATGACGTGATTGCAGAAGATACACCTTGTCTAGATTATAAATGTGCGGGAACATATTCTGAGGAAATCAATCCAGAACTGAATTACTACCAGCAGGTATATAACAGAGCGCTATCTCCTCGTGTATATGCACGTGAGCACACTGGTTTGTTGGAACGTAGCGATAGGGAAAAGTTGGAGAAAGACTTTAAAGAGCATCCTCATTCCAACTCTGTAAACGTTCTAACAGCCACTTCAACACTCGAAATGGGTATAGATATTGGCGATTTGAATGTGATGGGCAACGCAAATGTTCCACCTAAACCAAGTAACTTCCTTCAGAGAGTTGGACGAGCTGGACGTAAAGAAGGAGCTGCCCTTGTGCTGAACTACGCTCATTCTGGTGAGCCACATGATATGTATTATTTTACGTATCCAGATGAGATGATGGAAGGCGAAGTGAATACTCCAGGTTGTTTCCTTGAAGCAAAAGATATACTTCGTCGTCATTTCTTTGCATACTGTATTGATACATGGATTAGTGCAAGTACGGACAATACACTGCCTTCGTATGTGAGAGACCTGAAACTTACGGAGGACGCTTTGGCACTTGATAGTTTCGTCATCAATCAAATCATTGCATTTATTAAGAACAACAAGAATACCTTAAAATCGCGGTTTGCAGAGCAATATGATGAGAAGACTCAACCAACGATAAAGATTCTTGCAGACTCTCTGGATAATGAATCTTTCTATCAGATTATTATCAAGGAATTCCATTCTTTGGCAGACAGATTGTATGGGTTGGGGCAGGAGATGAATGAATATAAGGAACAGGAAGAGAAACTACAGCCCAATGATCCTGCGAAGGAAGCCATAAAGGATTTGATAAAGGCATGCAAGAAACAGTATGCGAGCATTCAAGGCCAGAGTCTTATTGAGTTTATGACTAACTGCGGCCTGTTGCCAAACTATGCTTTTCCAGAGACGGGAGTAAAACTTCAAGCCAGTGTTTATTCGTCACAAGAAAAAGAAGATAAGAAGAATAATGTAGCAGAACCAAGTGTTATAGAACTAACAAGGTCTGCCTCGCAAGGTATTAAGGAACTGGCGCCTGGTAATAAGTTCTGTACCCAGAAACTTCAGTTAGAGGTTAGTGGTATACCTACTTTTGATTGGAAAGACAATCTCACCTCTATGAGATATTGTTCTAAGTGTGATTGCCTGGCGGAAAAAGGAACACCAGATTATTCACAAGCATCATGTCCGAAATGTGGTGACCCTTCATGGGGTGTTAACCAACACCATTTCTTGAAGTTCACAAACGCAAGGAGTGCTATGTATAAGGTTGATGCTGTACTTGATGACTCAAACGAAGAACGTACAAAAGAACAGTTCATCGTAAAGAAACACTTTATGTTCCACCATAAGGGGGTTGTTTCATCCTACGCCATGAATGGCATAGGATTCGGTATTGAATTCTGTAACAACATGGATTTGTATGAAGCCAACTACGGTATGCAGATGCAGTCAGGAGCTAAAGTGGAAATTAACAATGAGAGTATCATACCTGAAAACGGCTTTGTAACTTGCAAGTACTGCGGTAAGTCTACACCAATTCTATCTAAAACGAATAGGGATCATCAACCTGTAGAACAGCACTACAGATTCTGTAACCATAAACAGATTAGCTTTGCTGATGATAGAAATGGCGAGGTATTTGAGCAGCTCTATTTGTATCGCCATATGCAGACAGAGGCAATCAAGATTCTTTTGCCAGTACAGATATTAGATGCAAAATCAGCTGTCGAGATGTTTAGGGCAGGTATTGAACTTGGTATGAAAGAATACTACCATTCATCTCCTGAACATATCAGAATAGATTCGTATACTGAAGCGAATCTGGCTACAGGAAAGAAAGATTACTATCTTGTGATGTATGATACTATCCCTGGTGGAACTGGATATTTGGCGAAGCTGTATAATACAGATGCATTCACAGAACTGCTGCAAAATGCATACAATAGAATAAAAGAATGCACATGCCAGCATGAAGGTAAAGATGGATGTTATCATTGTATACTTACATATGGCAACCAATATTCTCGCGATTCGTTTAGCAGAGAACAGGCTGAAATATTATTTGAACGACTGGTTGATAATACCAAAACATGGGAACGTATTGATGGTTCTGTTGGTACTATTGCACAAAATGGTGCAGCTGAAGATAGTGAACTTGAACTGAAGTTTGTTAGTGCAATGCGAACGCTGTCAAAGAATAAAGACTGGTCGTTCGAGAAGGTGCCTGATGAAGATTCATACCATTACGAGTTGGTAGTAATGGATGAAAGTTCAGAAACGGAGATCAGATATAATATTAAACCACAGTTTGAATTGACTGTTGCATATGGGGTTAAGCATACCACTATCCCTGATTTCCAGATCATGTGTACCCGTGCGAAGATTGACGGAATTGAGATCGAAGATTTGATAAACATTCCTTGGTGGTCAGTATATTTGGATGGCTACCAATATCATGCCTGTACGCCTAATATGAGATTCTATAGCGATTGGGAAAAACGTGAGGGCATCAAACAGGCAAAGCCACAGCGCATGTTCTCTTGGACATTGACGTGGGAAGATATTCAGTTGTTCGAATCTGAAAAAGATGATGAACTGGGACTCAATTCTGTTACTCGATTAGGGAAATTCCTAGAAAACCCGCAGCTAGGAAATATCAAGGAAACTTGTTTCTGGTGTATATACGATACGTCAGAATTCCTAACAAGTGGAGGGGCGTTATATGAAGGTTCTGTTTCTCAGGACGCATCATGTGAGGATAGGCTCACTGACAGCTCAACAGATGAGGAAGTGGATAAAGTATATAGTGACGCAATCAGCTACGACCTTCTGATACACAAGGGATTAAGTGTATTGGATAAAGAAGAATGGGTTAAATTCTGGAGAAGATACAATCTGATTCAATTCTTCTCTAATACTCAAGAAAGTCCTCAAGAAGAGGTTGTTGCTTCGATTGTGAACCGAAACGAAGTCAAGGAACTCTATCCCGGAATGGAAGATATTGTTGATATATTAATAGACAACAATATTCCCTTCAGCTATGATGGTATTTTTGAGCTCACAGACGAAAACGATGAAGTTATCGCAAGTGCTGCTATGATTATTGATAATCCGAAGATTGCCATCGATCCCTATAGTGAAGATGATAAAGAAACATTCGAACAGAAGGGATATAAGGTTATTAAACAGGAAGAATTTAGTATTGACATAATAAGATTATAAATATGAGACTATTTTTATCAGAAACATTCTTTGACGCAGTTTTTAAATTGCCAAAAAAGACACAGGACAAGGTGGTAACATTCCAAAAGAAGTTTCGTGAAAACCCTGCATCGCCAGGCATTCATTTGGAACCAATAGCTCAATTTAAGAATTCAACAATGCGCACAGCACGAATTGATGATAACTATCGTGTAATTATCGGAGTATTGGATGGAAATACATATTCCCTGTTGTATGTCGCTGACCATGAAGAGGCATATCGATGGGGTATGAGCAAGCGCTTTGTATGGAATGAGCATACACAGGCCTGCCAGTTGATATCTGTAGAAGAGAAAGCGGATGATTTTACACCATCAAGTCTGCCTGAAATTGAAAATACTTTCTTTACAGGTGTACCAGAGGAAAAATTGCTGAAGATTGGTATACCACAGGACGCAATAGGAAGAGTAATGTCTATTAAGTCGTTGGATGATCTCGATGCATTGGAGCCAATTCTGCCTATTGACGCGTATGAAAACATATTCAATATAATGGATGGTACCAACATAGATGATGTTATTAGCAACATAGAAGAAGGTCAGGCTCATGAGAATGAAGACAAATTGCTAAGTGATAATAATAAACGCCGATTTATTGAAATTACAGATGATGATGAACTTCAGCGTATTATCGACCAAGGCATGGATAAATGGCAGATATTCCTTCATCCATCACAGCGAAAGCTTGTTGATGCCGAATATAAGGGTACAATGAAAGTTAGTGGTGGAGCTGGAACCGGAAAGACCATTGCAGCTATTCATCGTCTGAAATACCTATGCCAAAAGGCTGACGCAAAGGTGCTGTTTACAACATACACTAAAACACTTAGGGTAAACTTAGCGGATTCTATTAAAAAACTTGGGGTTCCATCAAATAAGTACACCTTAAACAACATTGATCGTGTTCTATTGGATGTTGCGCAGGCATATAAGATAAAAGATGGTTATAATGTGCTTGATTATAGCGGTGATGAAGAGTCATTGAAGTTATGGCGTGAAGTTCTTGAAACAGAAATCACGGAATTTAACGAACAGTTCCTATACGACGAATACATTGATGTTATCGTATATTATGGGAATAATGATGTCAAAGAGTATATGATGCAACCACGTGTTGGTCGTAACAAGGCATTAAACCGCAAACAGCGCATTGAGATTTGGAAACTCGTTGAGAAATATGTAGCTTTGAAACAAGAGCGTAAGGTTGTTGACAGACTGGAGTTGTTTAACGAAACAACGAACTATCTCAACGAGAATAATATCCATCCATACACCAATGTTATAGCTGACGAATTTCAGGATTTCTCAAACCCAGAATTGAAATTCCTTCGTGCATTAGTTGCTGAAGGAGAGAACGATTTGTTCTTAGTTGGAGATCCTATTCAACGTATCTACACGGGCCGTAAAATGAATTTCGGAGCTGCGGGTATTAATGTAAGAGGTATTAGGAGCAAAAAACTTAAAATCAATTACCGTACTACAGAACCTATCAAGAGGGTTGCTGTTGGAGTCATTAAGGGCGTTGATTATGACGATCTTGATGGAGGTAAGGAATCTACAAAAGGATATGTTTCTCTTATACATGATGGAATAGCCCCTCAATACAAAATAGTAAGTGATGCAAATTCAGAAGTTGAACAGGTTATAGAATGGCTTAATGAGTGTATAGACAATGGAATAAAACCTTCTGAGATATGTATAGCTGCACCAAGTATGCAACTATTGAAGGGGGTTCAAACAAGATTGCATCGTGACGGAAAAGAGTATAGAGTCTTAAAAGGGGATCAAAAGCAAGGTAGTACTAATGGTGTTGACTTGTGTACATTCCATTCATTGAAAGGACTCGAATACCGTGTAATCATTCTAACTGATGTAAATGAACGTAATCTGCCTTCTAAAGCTACAGAAGGTTACCCATTCTCTGGAATGGATAATGTTGCTAAAAAGGAGTACTTGTCAGCAAAGCGCTCATTACTTTACGTTGCTATAACGCGAGCACGACAACTTGTATATATGGTCGGATTTGGTGAGCCAACAGATCTTCTTAAGCATGAGATATAACACCAATAATAAATACATAAGTACAAAAGATGCAGTCCGTTTAACTGGGCTTTCGACGCAGGAGGTATACGATCTGATTCACAGCGGTACACTTCCTGCGCGGAAGGCTCCTAAAAGTGGATGGCGTATTATGCCGAAGGACTTGGCTGAATTAGGGCTTATAAAGATGGATTCAGACTCCAACATTGAGGAATTTCAAACGGAGGCTAGTTTCTGCTATGTAGAAGACGAGGAGCACTATACCCAGGTCTTTAAACGTATGACAGAAGTAAAGCGCAGTTTGAAAATTGCTACGGCAAATCTTAAAAACTTCAACGTTTTTATTGAGGCTGATGGGGGAGTAGAAACGATGCGCTTATGCGACTTCTTCTTATTGCTTGTGGAACGAGGCGTTCACGTTCAGGTGGTGTGTATGAAGCCTTTCGGGTTCTACCTCTATGCAAAGAAAAACTGCCCTCAACTGCTGGAGAATCCTCTTTTCGACTTGCGTTACAACGGGCGCAATCATATGAAGATGTTTGTTTTTGACGATGAGTGTGCGTACATCGGTTCTGCCAATATCACTTCTGCTGCTATCGGTAAGCGTGCAAGTGGAAAGAGAAATCATGAAGCAGGAATACTTTTGTCTGGTCCGACAATGATGCAGGCAACGTTAAAACACTTTGAGAAAGTTTGGAATGATCCAGACATCCTTAAATCTAATTGGAAACGTTTTGCTAAAATGGCAAATGAGTTTAAGGCAAAGATAATGGTTGAGGAAGTATAATCTTTTGAGGAAGTAAATAAAAACCGAGGAGCGAACATCACTGTTGGCTCCTCTTGGAATGACGGATGCATATAATAATATGCATTTTTAGCTAGTGCAAAGATAATGCTTTTTTTGAACTTTCGGTAATAAATTGGAGAAAAGTTTGATTTCTCGGAGATTATTTGTATTAACTGCATTATATTGTCCGATAAGACAAAGAATGACCGATAAATTGTCCGAAAACTCCAAAATGTCCGATAAAAAGTCCGAAAAAGCCTATAATGTCCGAAATAATGTCCGATAAACAATGTGGTCGCAATTTGCGACCACATTATTTGAGATAATTAATTCAAACTGTTTATTCGGTAACTATTCAACCCAATCAACACAGTTAATGCCTGGGATTTGGCTGAAGTGTTTGGTGTTATGGGTTACTACCGTTAAATCGAAATGACGAGCAGTTACTGCTATGAGGATATCGAAATCTCCGACTACCAGACCTTTACTAGTAAGGGCTTGGCGTATTTCTGCATAATCGCGCGTCCAGTCACCAAGAGGTAAAATAGTAAATGTGTCTTGAATGCCTTTTGTTTCTTGAAGATGTTTTTCAACCGCTTTGCTATGGAGTGCACCATAAGTAAGCTCAGCAATGCTAACCTCAGATGCATAGATTTGATTGACGGGTGTATTGGCAATATGCTTTTCTACTCCATTGCGGCGGTGAAAGTATTCAATCCATGTATCTGTATCGAGAATATATCCTTTCATAATATACTTAATCGTCGAGGTCTACAATACGATTTGCAGGGCGTTCTTTATCACGATTCTTCATCATCTGGTAAAATTCCTCACCCTCTACTGTTTCTGACCAATTGCCTGCTAAACGGAGAAAGAGAGCTTTACGCTCTTCATCTGTAAGTTCAGAAGAGGTTGCGTTAGGCATAATTAGCTTGTTGGCCAGCCACTCACGGTCACTCTGCGAAAGCGAAAGCCCCTGCAGATAGTTCCATAAATTGTTTAATGCAAATGTTGTCATAAGCCAATTATTTATTGATTTCGCTGCAAAGATAAGCAAAATCTCGGAATAAACAAATAAAGTGGCAATATTTTTCAAAGGTAACGACTCGATTAGGTCGATTTTGTAAGGTCGGAGTTTGCAATTTGGGATTTGGGTGAAAAATTTTTTGTGGAGGGTTTTTTCTACGTTTTATTTACAAAATGTGGGTGGTTTTTGGTAGGGTGCTGCGACTCGCAGCAGGTAACTGTTGTAATATAGTGAATCTATTGGAAAAACCAAGGAAATACGCTAAAAATTTAGTGGCGCTCGCGAATAAAAAAGATTAATATTTTTGCTTTTGATTACTGGAGAAGTATTATATTTGCAGCCGATTTTTTAACTAATAAACAACATTAAATTAATTTGAAAAACGATGGAAACAATCAACAACGAGCTTGAAAGAGCTCAACTTGGGGCAGCTTCGGCTGCTGGCTGCGGAGCGCCCCTTGACTACCTGCCAAGTTTAAAAAATTACCTCAACCTTGCCAGGGAAATAGCCAGCCAATATTGTGTGGTATCTATTGAAAACAGTAGAATTAGAGCCTTTGTTGCTCGGTTCTTTATGCGACAACTGAA
>NZ_JNKG01000011.1:0-183526 GCF_000701965.1 Prevotella sp. RM4 | reverse complement strand
GCTGAAAGCATCTAAGTGCGAAGCCAGCCGCAAGATGAGGACTCCATTGAGGGTCGTCATAGACGATGACGTTGATAGGGTGCAGGTGTAAAGACGGTGACGTCAAAGCCGAGCACTACTAATTGCCCGAAATCTTTCGCTTCATGCTGATATTATCAGATGTAGTTGTTTCCAAGAGCAATCTTGAACTACGTTTCTTGTGTCGACAATGTCAATAACCTATATTAGGTGGTTATTGCAGTGGGGTCCCACCTCTTCCCATTCCGAACAGAGAAGTTAAGCCCACCTGCGCCGATGGTACTGCAATGCAATGCGGGAGAGTAGGAAGCCGCCGTCTTTTTTAAAGAAGAGCCTCGAGAGTACAATATTCTCGGGGCTTTTTCGTTTATATATATGTATGCAATGGACAGACAGAATTAGACAAACCAAAATACTCTTGGTAATAGCAGCTGTAATTATAGCTGTTACCTCTTTGTTAATATCGCATTTTCTGGTAAAAGACCTCTCTAACGAAGAGCGAAAGAAGATGGAAGTATGGGCGCAGGCACTTCATGCCTTGAACCATGCCGATGAGAATACCGACCTTTCATTGGTTCTTGACGTAATGCAAGGTAACACGACCATCCCTGTGATTGTGTTGAATGATAAAGGTGGAATTGATGATTATCGTAACATCCAGGATACGCTGCATCTGCATCAGATAGCCCAGCGAATGCTGAAGGCTGGTGATACGATTGTTGTAGGTAGTCAGATTGTGTGTTACGATGAGTCGGTACTTCTTAAACGCCTGTCACAGTATCCCTATTGGCAGTTAGGTGTGGTGATGATTTTTGTGGTGGTTGCCATCTTTGCCTTACTCTCATCTAAGAAGGCTGAACAGAATAAGGTTTGGGTTGGACTATCTAAAGAAACGGCTCATCAGTTGGGTACGCCTATCTCCAGTTTGATGGCATGGGTTGAAATCTTGAAAGAGAATCATCCAGATGATGACCTGATACCCGAGATGGATAAGGATGTAAAGCGTTTGGAACGTATTGCCGAACGATTCTCGAAGATAGGTTCTTTGCCCGAACCAACACCTGGCTCGATGAACGAGGTGATTGCACATGTGGTTGATTATATGCGTAGGCGTACTTCAAATAAAGTAGAAATTACTACACAAAATCCTGATCACGACGTGGTTGTTAATATGAATGCTTCGCTTTTTGAGTGGGTGATTGAGAACCTCTGTAAGAATGCGGTAGATGCGATGGAAGGTGCTGGTAAGATTTCTATCCAGTTGATTGACGATGACCATCGTGTGGCTATCGAAGTTACGGATACAGGTAAAGGTATCCGCAAAAAGGATATCAACCATGTGTTCACCCCAGGTTTTACCACCAAGCAACGTGGTTGGGGATTGGGACTTTCATTGGCGCGTCGTATTGTTGAAGACTATCATAAAGGTAAGATTTTTGTGAAGTCATCCGAAGTCGGAAAAGGCACCACTTTTCGCGTAGAATTGCACAAATAACCCTCGTTTTGTGTAATATAAGGGCCTGATAACTAAGGAATTTGCACTAAAATGATAAAAAAATAAAATAAGCGTGCTTTCATTGAAAAAAAAGTTGTAACTTTGCAGCCCGTATAGCGCATTATTGCGTTTAAAAGTGTAGAATAATGAATAGTCTGGAGTCGTTGAAGATAGATCTGAAGAGTTTGGTAAGCGAGGAAACATCCTTGGCTTTCGACTTGAACGATACTTACTTCGAGGCTTTGGATGGTGCTGAAGTGAAGAGGGGCTCTTTGCACGTGTCGGTGTCTATACGCAAGGCAACCGGCTTTTTCGAACTCCTGTTCCATACCGAAGGCACCGTTATTGTACAGTGCGACCGATGCTTAGACGATATGGAACAGCCGGTAGAAACCGACAACCGTTTGATTGTCAAGCTCGGTAGCGAATACTCAGAGGAAGATGATATCATCGTAGTGCCTGAGGACGAAGGAATACTCGACACCTCGTGGATCATCTATGAGTTTGTGGCCCTGGTAATACCCATCAGGCATGTGCATGCACCTGGCAAGTGCAACCCTGCCATGACGAAAGCTCTGGAAGAGCTGTCAGCTGACCGAAGCAGCGATGAGGAGTCCGACCAGCCCATCGACCCCCGCTGGGAAAAATTAAAGAATTTAAAAGTTTAAACATTTAAAAGTATTATAGAATTATGGCACATCCTAAAAGAAGACAGTCAAAGACTCGTACACTCAAGCGTCGTACTCATGACAAGGCAGTAGCTCCCACACTGGCAGTATGTCCTAACTGTGGTGCATATTATGTTTATCACACTGTATGCCCCACTTGCGGTTACTATCGTGGTAAGGTAGCTATCAAGATCGAGGAAAGCGTAGCTGAGTAATGGATAGAATCAATGCGATAATCACTGGTGTAGGCGGTTATGTGCCCGACTATATTCTGAACAACGATGAGTTGTCACGTATGGTCGACACCAACGATGAGTGGATTATGACGCGCGTTGGTATCAAGGAGCGTCACATACTTACGGAGGAAGGTCTCGGCACCAGCTACATGGCGCGTAAGGCTGCCAAGCAGCTGATGCAGAAGACCGGAGTCGATCCCGACTCTATCGATGCCGTCATCGTAACCACCTCAACAGCTGATTATAAGTTCCCTTCCACAGCCTCTATCGTATTAGGCAAACTCGGATTGAAGAATGCTTTTGCATTCGACTTCTGGGGCGCTTGCTGTGGATTCCTCTACACACTCGACGTGGCAGCTACGATGATTCAGAGCGGACGCTACAAGAAAATCATCGTGATCGGTGCCGATAAGATGTCGTCGGTTGTTGACTATAAGGATCGTCAGACCTGTCCTCTCTTCGGAGATGGTGCAGCTGCCGTTCTGCTCGAGGCTACCGAGGAACAGAATATCGGTGTGATGGACTCTTATTTCCGCACAGATGGTAAGGGACTTCCATTCCTGCACCTAAAGGCTGGAGGTTCAGTCTGCCCACCGTCGCATTTCACTGTTGATCATCGTCTGCACTACCTCTATCAGGAGGGTCGCACTGTGTTCCGTTATGCAGTGACGAACATGAGTAACGACTGCGCTATCATCGCTGAGCGCAACGGTCTGAACAAGGACAACATCCAGTGGGTGGTTCCTCATCAGGCAAACATGCGTATCATCGAGGCAGTAGCCAAGCGCCTGGAGTTGCCAATGGAGCAGGTGATGGTAAACATCGAACGCTACGGAAACACGAGTGCCGCTACGATACCGCTGGCTATCTGGGAATACGAGAATAAGTTGAAGAAGGGCGACAACCTGATCCTCACCGCCTTTGGTGCTGGATTCGTTCACGGAGCTTCTTATTACAAGTGGGCCTATGATGGCAGCAAGTAAATTGACAAAGGATAATGGACAATTGAGAATTAATGCATAAAGCAGGATTCGTTAATATTGTTGGAAATCCCAACGTAGGCAAAAGTACGCTCATGAACCAGCTGGTTGGTGAGCGTATTTCTATTGCCACATTTAAGGCTCAGACAACCCGTCATCGTATCATGGGTATCGTGAATACACCCGAGATGCAGATTGTGTTCTCGGATACCCCAGGTGTGCTCAAGCCAAACTACAAACTACAGGAGTCAATGTTGGCGTTCTCTGAGTCGGCCCTCCAGGATGCGGATGTGCTACTCTACGTGACCGACGTGGTAGAGAACCCTGAAAAGAATATGGACTTCCTTGCAAAGGTGCAGAAACTGGATATGCCGGTATTGCTGCTCATTAACAAAATCGATGAGCTTACTGGTGGTAATGCACAATTGGCAGCCATTGTTGAGAAATGGCATGCCCTGCTGCCAAAGGCAGAGATTCTGCCTATTTCGGCAAAGAATAAGTTCGGTGTGGATATGTTGCTGAAGCGTATCCAGGAGCTCCTGCCCGAGAGCCCCGCTTATTTCGATAAAGATCAGTTAACCGATAAGCCCGCACGATTCTTCGTGTCGGAGATTATCCGCGAAAAGATACTGCTCTACTACGATAAGGAGATACCTTACAGTGTAGAGGTAGCTGTGGAGCGATTCAAAGAGGATGATAAGCATATTCACATTAATGCCATTATTTATGTGGAGCGCGATTCACAGAAGGGTATCATCATCGGTCACCAGGGTGTAGCCCTCAAAAAGGTAAGCACCGAGGCTCGCAAATCGCTCGAAAAGTTCTTCGCCAAGCCTATCTTCCTCGAGATTTTCGTGAAAGTAGATAAGGACTGGCGTTCATCAGAAAAAGAATTGAATCACTTCGGGTACAACCCCGAGTAGGTTCTTCCGTGTTAATCCGTGTAATCCGTGCCAAAATAAATATAGTATGGGAAATTTAGTAGCAATCGTAGGACGCCCTAATGTGGGTAAGTCTACACTGTTCAACCGACTGACAAAAACGCGCCATGCGATTGTCAGCGACGAGGCTGGTACCACTCGCGACCGCCAGTATGGCAAGTGCGAATGGAACGGTCGCGAGTTCTCAGTTGTCGATACTGGCGGCTGGGTCGTCAACAGCGACGATGTATTCGAAGAGGAGATCCGCAAGCAGGTGATTATTGCCACCGAAGAGGCCGATCTCGTACTCTTCCTCTGCGATATTAATAATGGTGTCACAGGTTGGGATATGGACGTAGCGCAGATTCTGCGCCGCGCTAAACTGCCCGTTATCCTGGTGGCCAACAAAGCCGATGATGGTAAGGACCTGTACGACCAGTACGAGTTCTATAAGCTTGGTCTTGGCGATCCGTATCCTATCTCTGCTGCCACTGGTAGTGGTACAGGCGATCTGCTCGACAAGGTGCTCGAGATTTTGCCCGAGAAACCAAAAGACGAGCTCGAGGATGGTATCCCCCGTTTTGCGGTGGTAGGTCGTCCTAATGCTGGTAAGTCGAGCATCATCAACGCCTTTATCGGTGAGGATCGTAACATTGTAACCGATATCGCCGGTACCACACGTGATAGTATCTACACCCGTTACGATAAGTTCGGTTTCGATTTCTATCTGGTAGATACCGCAGGTATCCGTCGTAAGAATAAGGTAACAGAGGATCTGGAGTTCTATTCGGTAATGCGCTCTATCCGTGCCATCGAGAATAGCGATGTGTGTGTGCTCATGCTCGACGCCACCCGTGGTATCGAGGCTCAGGACATGAACATCTTCCAGCTCATTCAGAAGAATAACAAATCGCTGGTTGTAGTTGTTAACAAGTGGGATTTGGTTGAGGATAAGTCACAGGAGGTCATCAAGACCTTCGAGAATGCCATTCGTAAGCGTATGGCGCCGTTTGTCGACTTCCCCATCATCTTCGCTTCGGCACTTACCAAGCAGCGTATCTATAAGGTGCTCGAGACTGCCAAGCAGGTTTACCTGAACCGTAAGGCCAAGATTGGTACCTCAAAGCTTAACGAGGTGATGCTGCCTCTCATCGAGGCCTTCCCACCACCATCGGTTAAGGGTAAGTACATTAAGATTAAGTACGTGGCTCAGGTGCCCGACACGCAGATTCCTACCTTCGTGTTCTATGCCAACCTGCCACAGTACGTGAAGGAGCCTTACAAGCGCTTCCTGGAGAATAAGATTCGTGAGAACTGGGAGCTTACTGGTAGTCCCATTAATGTGTTTATCCGCCAGAAGTAATGCGTAAGCTCGTCTATCTTATATTGATAGTTATAGTAGTAGCCTGTAGCACGGGTGTAAGTCGCGAAGAACAAGCGGCTTTGGCTGCTAAAGGCTACTATACTCATTTAGTTCAGGGCGAGTACGAGCAGTTTGTCGAGGGTCGTTTTATGGCCGATTCGCTGCCTGCCGATTACCGCTCGCAACTGATCGAGGGCTATAAGCAGTTCGTTGCTCAGCAGTTAGAAGCCCGAAAAGGCATACAAGAGGTTTCTGTGTCGCGTGCTTATACCGACAGTCTGGCTGGATATACCAATGTGCTACTGATGCTTTGCTATGGCGATAGCACCACCGAGGAGGTGGTTGTGCCGATGGTGGAACGCGATGGCCGCTGGATGATGAAGTAACTTAAGAATAACTAAATTATAAAAAGTAAGAAATGAAAAAGATTGTTTTAGCAATAGCTGCTGCTTTGACTGTTAACCTGGCTTATGCACAGGGCAACACCGATGCCAGCAGCAAGAAGAACGTGTTTGCTACCGAAAGCAAGAAGTTTACGCTCTCTACTGTTACCGATTGGATGAAGGATAACGGTGTTTTCCAGAATCTTGATGTATCTGTAACCGCAGGTACCACAGGTATCGGTATCGATGTGGCGTCTCGTGTTCACGAGAACGTACAGCTGCGTATGGGTTACGAGTATATGCCTCGTTTCAAGAAGAGCATCTACTTCCCTGTAGAGGTGGGTGGTCAGCCTGCTGTGGCTTATGATGACCAGGGCAATCGTGTAGAGACCACTTTCGATCGTCTGTCAAATATGCTGCATGATCTGACTGGCTTTACCGTAGAGGACGAGGTTGAGATGGTTGGTAAGCCAACTATCAACAATTTTAAGTTCTTGGTTGATGTGTTCCCCTTCAAGAATAAGCACTGGCATGTAACTGGCGGTTTCTATTGGGGTCCTTCACAGTTTGCTTATGCTGAGAACTCAACCTCAGCCATGAGTTCGCTGCTGGCTGTAAGCATGTACAATCAGATTTACCAGAAGTGCGTGAACGATGATCCTATTATTGATATAGATGGTGATGGTACAGCTCAGAATCCTGGTATGACTATTTACCTTAATGAGGCTTATCGTCAGCGCATTGTAAACTACGGCCGCATGGGTTTCCATGTAGGTGATAAGAAGGACTCTGGTGAGCCTTATATCATGGAGGCTGACGAAAACGATGGTATGGTTAAGGTTCGTGCCAAGAGCAATAGCTTTAAGCCCTACTTAGGTTTTGGTTATGGTGGCAAGCTGATGAAGAGCCGCGACGATTGGCAGGTATCTTTCGATGCTGGTATGATGTTCTGGGGTGGCACTCCAAGCTTGATTACTCACGATGGTACTAACCTCACTAAGGATGTGGAGAATATCTCGGGAAAAGTTGGCACGTGGGTCGATCTTTTGGGTGGTTTCAAGGTTTATCCCGTACTTTCAGTTCGTTTTACCAAGACCATTTTTTAAGTCTGTTTTTCTCTAAGTACTTTTCAATTGCAACCTAAGTACTTTACAATTGAAAAGTACCTAGAAAAAAAGGTTCCCAATCGGGAACCTTTTATTGTTTATTTTATAACCTTCTTTTTGCCGTTCTGGATGTAGATACCAGGACGAAGGTTTTTGCCATTAGCACGTGTGCCGGTGAGCGTATAGATTGTATCATCGGCTTTCTTGTCAGCATTAATGTTGCGGATACCTGTATAATCCTCACGGCTAACGTATTTAAATTCGCCTGAGAGACCTGATGGCATGTTTAACCAACAGGTATTTGCGGGTATGTAGTGGCTGCTGACCAGGTCAGCTTTTGTCGCTTTTTTAAATACCAATTCGCCAGCATCGTTCTTGCCTAATACACGCATGGTTGACTCGTCGTATCTTACGTTTACTTTGTGACCTGAAGTGCGAGCAAAGTAGGTGCCACCCATCTGGTTGTTATCAGCAGGTGTTGTAGCGTCGGTAACAGGCATAATCTTGTTGTTGGCAGGATCGTTGCTGCTGCACATGAAGAGCAATGGGGTAGCTGCGGGCTTTACCTCGTCGGTGATTTCCTGCATCTGGAATACGCCCTCCTTCACACCGTCAACTACATATACTTTTACGCCTTCTGAAACCACTTTGAAGGGATAGCTGGCATACAGGGTGCCATAGTAGCTATCGCCAACCTGTACGGTAGGTTGTAGGCCAATATAGTTATTCTCTGTGTCAATGGGAACGAATTTCCAGTACTGATAACCATCTCCAGTCTTTTTGTAAGTTACATAGCCCTCGTCATCGTCAGTTGTACTATCGTATAAGCGATATTCTGTACCGTTATATGATATATACATAAAATAGGTTCCGCCATCTTTTGGACGCAAACCCAGATATCTTCTATTACCGGTAATCTGATAGATACTGGTACCTTGTGTTTTTAGGTCGTATTCCGTTCCATGTTGTTCTACGTAGATGATAGAGCCAGGATTGCTCTTTACGTAGTCATACCCACGCCATGTAACAATGTTACTCAGATCTACGTTGGTGCTTGAGTAATCTATTTCACCTACCTGATCATCTCTGATGGTGATATAACGTGAACTTGCATTGTTTTGGATACGATAGTAACCGTTAGCCACGCTCTGTGCTGTGGCCTGTACTGTAGTAAGGATGCTTACGAGAGTGATTAGAACTGTTCTTTTCATCGGGTAATCCTTTTTTGGTTTTATAGAAAAAGCCCAGCCCCAAATGGGACTGGGCTCATGCTTAATATCTTAATCAGTAGATTACTCTGCGATTACGATAGATACACGGTTGCTGTCGTTGTCAGCGAATGGCTGTACACGAGCACCCTTGCTGTCGTAGCTGATGCGGCTTGCAGCGATGCCAGCCTTCTTCAGAGCCTTAACAACAACGTCGGCACGACCAGCAGCCAGGCGATCGTTGATGCGATCGTTACCTGTACCAGCGTCAGCGTAACCAGTGATGTTAACCTTAGCCTCAGGGTTAGCGTTCAGGTACTCTACTACCTCGTTAACCTTCTGCTGCTCGCTCTTGCGGATAACAGTCTTACCGATAGCGAAGAAGATATCGCGACGGAGAGCCTCAGTCTTAGCCTCTGGCTCCTCAGCCTTAGCAGGAACCTCAACAATCTTCTCAACGATCTTCTCTACGTAGCGAATCTCTGGCTCTGGAGCAGGGATGAAACGTGTAGAGTAAGTGTTACCGAGGGCAATCTTCACACCAGCAAGTGCGTTGAAGTACCAATCCCAGTTCTTAGCCTTCTTTGAGTTGTACTTGTCGTTCAGGGTGTTAGCGCTCAGCTCAAGACCGATCTTAACCTTATCGCTTACCTTGAAGTCACCCATCAGACCGAACTGACCTACGAGGCGAACCTTTGTACCGTCCCACAGATACTCCAGACCACGGTTTGTGGTGTAGGTAGTACCGTTGGCACCAACCAAAGTACCCATAGCGCGGATAGCCTGATCAGCTGTAGCAGCCTCGCTGTTACCCCAACCGATGTTTACACCGATACCAGCGAAAGCGCTCAGATCGAATACACGATTAGGATTGAAGCCAAACAGTGCGTTTGAGAGGTTGAATGTAGCGTCGATTGTAGGAGCTACATAGTTCCACTTCCACTTATACTCCTTGTTAGCAATGTCGAACTTGCTACCAGCCTTGCTCTGCCAAGCGTTAACGGCCAAGCGGGCACCCCACAGCTTTGAGAACTGACGGCCTACAGTAGCCTGTACGTTGTATGACAGCAGATCGCCGAAGCTTACCTCACCAAGTGTGTACTGAGCGCCCAGAGGCTGAACCTGTACATACCAGTGTGGCTCGAAGACGTATTCAGTCGTGCCTTTCTGCTCCTGTGCATTTGCTGAGATACCAGCCAACAGCATCAGGCAAGACAATATTGTTTTCTTCATTTTCATATTCTGTTTACTAATTTTTAATTCGCGAATGTTAATTACTTCACTACGATGTCGTACTTCTTAGAAACCTGGTTGCCATAGAAGTCGAGGGCGCTGTAGATAACAGTGTAGTTACCAGCCTTCAGGTTAACTGTCAGCTTGTTGAAGTCCTTGTCACCCTTAGTCTTCAGTGACTGGAGAGCGAATGAACCGTCAGCAGCCTTAACAGCAACGTACTTCTTGAATGCAGGAGCCAGGAGCTCGTTTGTCATTGTGGTAGGAATCAGAGTGATCTCACCAGCAGGAACAGTAGCACCGTCAACGAAGCGAGTTACGTTGTAGTTCTCACCAGCCTGGAACAGGATGATAGGCTCGAGGATACGTGTCAGACCGTCGGTAGAAACCTTAGTTACAACGCGGTTCAGCTCACGCTCCAAGAAGTCGCTTACGCGAGCCTCGAAGGTCTTTGTGCGGTCAGCAAAAGCTGTGATGTCGATCAGAGCCTGCTTAGCCTCAGCGATCAGAGCGTTCAGCTCAGCTACAGGAATAGCGTTTGTAACAGTCTTGATGTCGTTTGTCAAATCAATTGCTGTGAAGTATGTACCTGCTGTTGTAGTAGAGATATTATTTGATGCGAGATCTTTTGCACCAGCTGGAACAGTTGTAGCAATAACAACATTTGAAATTACTGCATTACCACCAGTCACTGTAGTTGTGATTACCAAGTAATTCTTCAGGTTAGCTGAAGCATAAGCAGCGTCGAATGAGATCTCAGGAATAGCCTGGATCTTAACACCAGCGCGGTTGATCTTATCCATTACCTTGTCGATGATCTTAGCAGCAGCCTTGTCAGCCTTGTCGAGGCTAATGGTGCGACCCTCGATCAGGTCCTTACCGAAGTCGAATGACAGTGGCTTGTAAGCTGTAGCAGCGATAGAGTAGTCAGACAGTACGCTACGAACACCTACAGTATCCTCCCACTGAGCCTGGAGAGCCAGTGCAGGAAGTGAAGGAACCTTAGCCTTGAGCAGAGAAGCTACAATCTGAGTAGAGTTCTTCAGAACATCCTTAGCAGCAGTCTTTGTTACAGATGCGTAGTTGCTGCTGTTAGCTGTCTTAGCGGCAGCCTTGATCTCGCTCAGCATAGAACGAACGTCAGAAGCGATTGACTTGTAGTCGATGATCTTAACAGGATCGATAGTAGCAAGGTCGGTAGCCTCGAGGTTGATGCCAGCCTGAACCTTCCACAGGTTGAACTCCGCACCACGAGTAACGCCCCATGACAGAACGGTCTCGTCGTCAACCTTAACGCTGTCCTTGTTGATAGTTACGAAGCTCTCGTTACCCTGGCTGTCAACCAGCTTCAGAGCCTTGAGGTCGGTAGCTACAACGTTAGATGGGTTCAGAGTGAACCAGAGTGTACCAGCGTCGGCAACCTCTGTATCCTCGTCAGCCTTTGGCAGGATGTCGCCATTGCTCCACTTGTAAATCTCCTTAACACCAGCGAAGTCAGCAGCCTCAAGAGCTGTACCGTGACCTTCCATAGTGGTTGTTGAAGGGAACTTACCAGTTGTGGTAGCCTTACCCATAGCAGTACCCAGGAACTGAACGTCCAGACCAGGGAACAACTTGCTGTTCTCGAGAATGCTTGTAGATGTAGCGTTAACAGTTACGCTTGTAACCATCTTTGAGAGAGCCTCAACGATAGTGTTGATCTTAGTCTCAACCTTTGAGAGCTGACCCTCGATAGTCTTTGTAACCTGAGCGAGGCTATCCTTCTCCTGCTCCAGAGTAGATACACGGTTCTTCAGGCTTGTAACGTCGCTCTTCAGAGTCTTGATGTCGCCCTCTGCAGTGGTCATACGGCCTTCGAGTGCGTCGATGTCCTTCTCAGCCTGCTCTACGCGTGGCTCGAGGTTAGCCTTAACGGCATTTACCTGTGCCATCAAGTCTGTCTTTACATCCTCGCTTGTGTCCTTACAAGAAACGAATGATGTTGATGTAGCACCTACGAGGGCTACCATCAGAATACCATTGATAATTTTCTTTTTCATTGAACTTAAAAATTATAATTAAACAAATAAATAAAACAATAATATCGTACGTTAATTTATATAAATCGGTGACAAAAGTAGGAAATATAATTGAAACTTGCAAGAAATATTAGGTTTTTTTTTCAAAAAACCGCAAATTTCTGCCGAAATACCTGCAATATGGTAGTTTTTTCCATTTATAGCTCCTTTTTATGTTATTTTAAGTGATGTGCGCCTGACAGGACTCGAACCTGCACGTCGTAAACACTAGATCCTAAGTCTAGCGCGTCTACCAATTCCGCCACAGGCGCAGAATCGACGTTAGTCAATTCGCTTTTTAAAGCAGAATCGACGTTAGTCAATTCGCTTCTTTGAAGCTTTTTCGGGTGCAAAGGTAATGCTTTTTTTTTATTTGACCTACGGATTTAACGGTTTTTTTTAATTATTATTAAGTAAGGTACGCGCGTGTTCTATTATAGTATCTTTACCTTTGTTAAAATCTTCGTCGGTTAGCGCCACGTTGTAGTCGGGATCGATACCAAACTCGGTTTGGTTATGGTTGGCATCGTAGGTAGGGCAGGCCGAGAAACGCACTGTCCATCCGTTAGGCAGACTGGCGGTGAAGGGCAGGCCGCTGCCACCACCGGTACGGTCGCCCACTACGGTTACCTGTGGCATACATTTCATATAAGTGGTAAACTCGTTGGCAGCACTAAACACACCGCGGTTGGTGAGCAGAACCACTTTTTTCTGCCAGCGCAGGTTGCTGCTGGGCTCGATATACTGTGGCTCCTGTGCCGAGAAGTCGTTATGACCTTTACCGGTTTTATGCTGTATGTAGCCAACCAGTGTTTTCTGGTTGCAGAATCGGGCTGCCAGTTTCTCGGCATTGGTCAGGTCGCCGCCGCCGTTGCTGCGAATGTCGAGAATCATGCCTTGGCAGAACATGAGGTGCTGTATTACCTCGTCGAGATTACCTTCGCCCACAGCACTTGAAAAGCTGCCATAATATACATAGCCGATATTATCGTCGAGAATGCGGTAGCGCAGGCCACCGGCAATACGGTAGTCGGTGCCTAAATAACGGCGCTGCAGGGTATCGCTGAAGTTGGTGGGGTAGTCCTCATGCCAGTTCCAGTAACGACCGTTGTCGAACGCGGTGTAGAGGTTTACATGTCCGTCGCGCAGTTCGGATAGCATATCGGTGAGCACCTCGAACAGCTGCTCACGGTTCATATTGTCGTTTACACGTACCTTATAGGTCTGGTAAATCTGGTTCCAATCAATATCTTTGTAGTCGAAAAAGCAGTAGTGCTCATCGATGATATGCCACAAGGCCTCGAAGTTGCCTGTGGGTGTATCGGGGCGTTCTTCCTCCTTTACGCAGGAAGTTATGGAAAAAATCAGGAGTAGTAACAGCGTTATCTTTTTCATAGGCTGCGGGTGATGCCAAGCAGGATACGGTGGGTATAGGTGTGCTGCTTGAGGTTGTTGACTTGGGCTTGCTGGTAGTTGCCGAGGTAGGCCAGGCGCAGTGCCCATTTTTGTGTGCAGTGCCAATCCACCGAGGCCAACTGGCGGAAGGTGGGGGCTGAAACAAAAGTGGTGGGTACGATGTTATGATCGTAGTTGCCCCGCGAAAAGATTTCGTAGTAGCTCTGTCCGTAGTTAGGACTGAACATCACGCCTACCAGTGGCAGGTTGAGTTCGTAACGAGCAGTAAAACGATGACGACTGATGTGGAAACCGTACGTTGCAGTTGCACTTGGCATGATGTTGAGTGCAGCACGAGCCTGGGCGGGGTTGTTGCTGCTGGTCATGTTATAGATGGCGCCAGCGCAGAGGTTGGCGGCTACACCAGCCTGCAGTTTCAGTCTGTTGAGTACGGGACGGAAATTGTAGTAGCGTGCCCAATAGAGGTTGTAAGTGATTTCCAGATCGCTGATGTTATGGCTACGGTCGTGGGTGTTCGAGAGGTCGACTTCGTGCTCATAGGTGTTGCTCCAACGGCGGGTGGTGTCGCGCTGCTCTTTGATATACATATAGGTTATCCCCGTGCCGCTAAAGTTCTCGGGGGTTAGGTAAGTATCGAGAACTTTGGTTGGGCCAAGGCCTATCATGTGTGATTTGTTTTGTGCATTTGCCGCGGTTGCAGTAAAGCACAAAACACACAATATACTATTTAAAATCTTCATTATCAAAAAGATTTAGCTGGCCGGTGAGCTCATCGCGTATCTGCTGTTCGCTTTTGCCGGCATCTGGATCGAGGTCTTCTTCCTCGGCTTCGGTCTCAGTATCCGCTGTTTCGGTCGGTGGCTCTGGGAAGCGGGTGGGCTCCAACTCCTCGATGCTCTCGAGGGCATAGGTGGTGAGGCGCTTACCCTTTGCCTTATAACCCTTTACGGCAATGAACTGCTCGGCATCAATCTCCTCGCTGCCACGGAAGGCATCGGCACCACCGTAGGTTACCTGCAAACGTGGATAAGGTGTGTCGGTGAGCAACAGCAACTGCGATGCTGGATTGTCCGAGAGCCAGTTCTGCTTTTTCTTAGTGGCATCCATCTGGAATCGCTTCAGATATGGATAACCCTGGTTGTCGGCATCGTAGAGTACGGCCGTCCAAACCTTGTCGGCATCGTATTTCTCGATGCGCAGGATGTTCGACTCGTAGTGGTTGGCCAAATCAAAGTTGCTCAGATAGTAGTCGCCGTTCGAGAGGATGACCAGAATCTGGTCGTCGTCGTAGAACTCGCCCAGCATCTTTCCGTGGTCGTCGTAGTTCAAGCGGTTCACGTCGGGATCGAACCAAACCTTGCGACCACCCAGTGTTGAGTGTCCGTGACTCTTCAGTCCGATGCGGGTTACCTGATACTTGGTGAGCAGGTTACCCTTCGAGGCGCGCCCCTTGATCATAATCTCTGAAAAATCTTTGACTAAGAACACGCGTTTGATGTTCTGTGAGGGGTCGAGCGTTACCTTGATCACCTCGGCCTCGCCGTTGGGGTTGGCGGTGAAGTACATCACGCGACTGCCGTCGGTGCCTTGCGTCAGGTCGTACTCCTTGTCGCGGGTCATGCTGGTAACGTTGAAGCGCTTGATGTAGCAGGCGCCCTTCTTACCATCACGATAAACGGCATTGTAGATGGTACGTGAGTCGTTCTTCTTGAACACGTTCACATACAGGATGTTCTTACCCACAAACAGTTTCTCGGCTACGCGTACAATCTTGTATTTACCATCCTTGTAAAAAATGATGACATCATCGAGGTCGGAGCAGTTGCATACAAACTCGTCCTTCTTCAGTCCGGTACCGATAAAGCCATCGCTGCGGTTGATGTACAACTTCTGGTTGGCCTCGGCCACTTTGGCTGAGTCGATGGTGTCGAAATTGCGAATCTCGGTCAGACGTGGATGGTCCTTGCCGTACTTATCCTTCAGGAACTGGAACCAGTTGGCTGTTACCTCTACCAGGTTAGCCAGATCGCGGTCGATCTCCTCAATCTCTGCCTTCAGACGTGCCATGAGCTCGTCGGCTTTATCCTTATTGAATTTCAGGATGCGCTGCATCTTGATTTCGAGCAATTTCAGGATGTCGTCCTTGGTTACCTCGCGGATAAACTGTGGATAGTAAGGTGTGAGTCGCTCATCGATATGTTCGCAAACGGCATCTACGTTAGGTGCCTGTTCAAATTTCTTGTCCTTATAGATACGCTCCTCGATGAAGATACGCTCCAAGCTCTGGAAGTGCAGCTGCTCTAACAGCTCGCCCTTGCGGATTTCCAGCTCCTGGCGGATGAGGTCCTTGGTACGTTCTACTGAATGACGCAGCACATCGCTCACGGTGAGGAACTGTGGTTTGTTGTCCTCGATCACGCAGCAGTTAGGCGAGATGCTAACCTCGCAGTCGGTAAAGGCATAGAGGGCATCGATGGTCTTATCGCTCGATACGCCTGGTGCCAGGTGTACCTGGATTTCAACCTCGGCAGCTGTCAGGTCCTCGACCTTACGGGCCTTGATTTTTCCTTTCTCGATGGCCTTTACGATAGAGTCCTGCAGGGTCTCGGAGGTTTTTGAGAATGGTATCTCACGGATGACCAGCGTTTTCTGATCTATCTTCTCGATTTTGGCGCGTACCTTGATGACGCCGCCACGCTGACCGTCGTTATATTTCGAAACGTCGATACTACCGCTGGTGGGGAAGTCGGGGTAGAGTGCGAATGGCTGCTGGTGCAGATAGCTGATGGCTGCATCGCAGATTTCGCAGAAGTTGTGTGGCAGGATTTTTGAACTCAATCCTACGGCGATACCCTCGGCACCCTGAGCCAACAGCAATGGGAATTTAACAGGGAGCGTGATTGGCTCCTTGTTACGACCGTCGTACGACATCTTCCACTCGGTGGTTTTGGGATTAAACACCGTGTCGAGGGCGAACTTAGAAAGGCGTGCCTCGATGTATCGTGGGGCAGCGGCCGATGAACCCGTGAGGATGTTTCCCCAGTTACCCTGCGTGTCGATGAGCAGATCTTTCTGTCCCAACTGCACTAAGGCGTCGCCGATAGAAGCATCACCGTGAGGGTGGAACTGCATGGTATGACCTACGATGTTGGCTACCTTGTTGTAGCGGCCATCGTCCATACGTTTCATAGAGTGCAGGATTCTACGCTGTACGGGTTTCAGTCCGTCGCCCAGATGGGGTACGGCACGCTCCAGGATTACGTAGCTGGCGTAATCCAGAAACCAGTTCTGATACATGCCGCTAAGATGATGAACCGCTGCGGCATCAAAGCGGTTGCTTGGTTTATAGTCGGAGTGCTGTTCCGACTGTTCAATCTCTTTAATCTCGTCGTCCATTCCTTTTTTATGCTGCGGTTTTTAGTACACGTAGAAAAAATTGCTAGTACACGTAGCCGTATTATTTTCTACGTGTACTAGCAAAAACAGGTTAGTTAAGCTTTGCCAGCTCTAACACCTTGTCAACGGCGGCGCTCAAGCCGTCGGCATTCTTACCACCAGCCTGGGCAAAGTGAGGCTGACCGCCACCACCACCCTGGATGAGCTTAGCGGCCTCGCGAACCATCTGACCGGCATTCAGTCCGTGGTCGCTTACCATATCGTCGCTCATCATGATGCTAAGCTGTGGTTTATTGTTGTCGTGAGTACCCAGTACACACAGCAGTGAGCCCTCTACAGCTGCACGAATCTTAAATGCCAGATCCTTGGCAGCAGCAGGATTCATAGGCAGAACGGCTGAAACAACCTTTACGCCGTTTACCTCGCGAGCCTTGTCGACCAGCTGCTTGGCAGCGCGCTCTACAGCCTGTGCCTGGAAAGCCTCAATCTCTTTCTTCATGGAGTCGTGCTCCTCGATATACTTCTTGATAACGCCCTGCAGGTCCTTGGCATTGTTGAAGAATGCCTTAACAGCCTTCAGGATATCCTCGGTCTGATACAGCAGCTCCTCGCACTCCTGACCGGTCTTGGCCTCGATACGACGGATGCCGGCAGCTACACTGCTCTCAGAGATAATCTTGAAGAATCCGATACGACCGGTGCTTGAAGCGTGGATACCACCACAGAACTCGCAACTTGGACCGAAGCGAACCACACGTACCTTATCGCCGTACTTCTCGCCGAACAGGGCGATAGCACCAAGCTTCTTAGCCTCGTCGAAAGGCACGTCGCGGTGCTCGTCGATGTGGATGTCCTGACGGATCATATCGTTTACCATACGCTCAACCTCGCGCAGCTGCTCGTCGGTAACCTTCTCGAAGTGAGAGAAGTCGAAACGCAGGGTGTCGGGGCTTACAAACGAACCCTTCTGCTCTACGTGGTCGCCCAGAATCTGCTTCAAGGCATAGTCGAGCAGGTGAGTAGCGGTATGGTTAGCGGCCGATGCATTACGCTTGTCGGTATCAACGCATGCCATGAACTGGGCTGCGGGATCCTTTGGCAACTGCTTTACGATGTGAACGCTCTGACCGTTCTCGCGCTTGGTGTCGATGATGTTGATGGTCTCGGCCTCGTTAACGAGTACACCGCAATCACCAACCTGTCCACCCATCTCACCATAGAATGGGGTGTTATCGAGTACCAGCTCGTAGAACTCGTTCTTTTTCTGAGTTACCTTGCGGTAGCGGATGATATGGCACTCGTATTCGGTATAATCATAACCAACGAACTGCTGCTCACCGGCGGCCAGCTCTACCCAGTCGCTGTTCTCAACGGCAGCGGCATTACGGGCACGGTCCTTCTGCTTCTGCATCTCAACATTGAACTGCTCCTCGTTAACGGTAAAACCGTTTTCACGACAGATGAGCTCGGTGAGGTCGAGAGGGAATCCGTAGGTGTCGAACAAACGGAAGGCCTGCACGCCATCCAACTCGGTCTTACCCTCGGCCTTGAGGGTGTTCATAGCGTCGTTCAGCATGCCGATACCCTTTTCGAGGGTGCGGAGGAACGACTCTTCCTCTTCCTTAATCACCTTGGTGACAAGCTGCTGCTGGGCCTCCAACTCGGGGAAGGCACCGCCCATCTCGGCAACGAGTGTTGGAACAAGCTTGTACAGGAAACCATCCTTCTGATTCAGGAAGGTATAGGCATAACGTACGGCACGGCGCAAGATACGACGAATCACATAACCGGCCTTGGCATTAGAAGGCAGCTGACCGTCGGCGATTGAGAAGGCAACGGCACGCAGGTGGTCGGCGCAAACACGCATGGCCACGTTGATGTCGTCCTGCTCCTTGCTGATTGGACTCTCGGTCTCCTCCTCGAAGGTGAAGTACTTCAGTCCGGTAATCTGCTGCTCGGCCTTGATGATAGGCTGGAATACGTCGGTATCGTAGTTAGAGTGCTTGCCCTGCATCATGCGGACCAGACGCTCAAAGCCCATACCGGTATCAATAACGTTCATTGACAGTGGCTCGAGTGAACCATCGGCCTTGCGGTTGAACTGCATGAACACGATGTTCCAGATTTCGATAACCTGTGGGTCGTCCTGGTTAACCAGCTCACGACCGGTCTTGCCGCTGGCAGCCTTCTGCTCAGGGGTACGGCTATCTACGTGGATCTCAGAGCAAGGTCCGCATGGACCTGTATCGCCCATCTCCCAGAAGTTATCGTGCTTATTTCCGTTGATGATGTGATCCTCGGGTACGTGCTTTGCCCAGTACTTGGCAGCCTCGTCGTCGCGAGGGATGTTCTCCTCGGGCGAACCCTCGAATACAGTTACATAGAGATCCTCGGGATTCAGCTTCAGCACGTCAACCAGATACTCCCATGCCATATCGATGGCGCCCTCCTTAAAGTAGTCGCCAAAGCTCCAGTTACCGAGCATCTCGAACATGGTGTGGTGATAAGTATCGTGTCCAACCTCTTCAAGGTCGTTGTGCTTTCCTGATACACGCAGGCACTTCTGTGTATCCGCTCGACGGCGTGGCTCTGGATCGCGAGTACCCAGAATGATATCTTTCCATTGGTTCATACCTGCGTTCGTAAACATCAGTGTGGGATCGTCCTTGATCACCATTGGGGCTGATGGTACGATAGCGTGCTGCTTCGACTCGAAAAACTTCTTAAATGAGTCGCGAATCTCATTTGCTGTCATCATCTTATTTTACTATTTGACAATTTATGATTTACCATTTATAAATTTGGGTGCAAAGTTACACATTTTTTTCGTAAAAGTTTTGAGATTTCGGTGAAAAAGTTTACCTTTGCAGCAAAATAGTAGTAATTATGGCACTGAATTTGAATAGGAGGCTGAAAACGTACTACTCCATTAGGGAGGTAGCCGAGATGTTCGATTTGAACGAGAGTACGCTGCGCTACTGGGAAACTGAGTTTCCATTCCTGAAGCCAAAGACCTCGGGAACTGCGAAAATACGTCAGTATCAGGAGAAAGATCTGGATCAGATACGCCTGATACACAACCTGGTGAAGGTGCGTGGATTCAAGATTGCTGCTGCACGTGAGATGTTGACTAAAAACCGACAAGGCGTGCAGAAAACAGCCGATGCCTTACAGAACCTGATTGCGTTGCGCGAAGATTTGCAAGTGCTTAAAAGTCATCTCGATGCGCTCTAAATAAATAAGCCCCGCCAACCGGCGGGGCTTACTGTTTATCGTTTGTGACCTCCGAAATCATTCTTGGTCTTTTCCTTGAAGGCGGCGCCTTCCTTGAGCATCTCCTGTACGGCACGCTCTAACTGACGGTCGTGACCATTGAGGTAATCCTCAGGGCTGTTGTAAACCTCGATGTCGGGGCGCAGTGGGGTGTTCTCACCATAGTCGCCACGTACATCGATACGACCTACCTGTGGAATACCGAATACCACACCGTTGATGAGTGTCTCCCACCAAACGCTGGTAGATGTTCCGGCTACAGGGGTACCAATCAGCTTACCAATCTTCATGTCCTGATACTGACGGGGGAATCCGCAGGCATTGCTGTAGTCGTCCTCGCAAAGTACCACGCACGAAGGCTTATTCCACTGGGCTGATGGCTCGATACCTAAGTACTTGCCATGGGCCATGAAGTGTGAGTGCTGACGACCGTTGAGCAGGTGGCACAGATCGTCGTGCAGGTAGCCACCACCATTATGGCGCTCATCTACAATCACGGCATCGCGCCCGCGGTTGGTCTCGTTCAGTATTTCCTCGTACAGCTTACGGAATTTATCGCCGTTCATCGACGAGATGTGTACATAAGCCAAACGGCCGTGTGACAGACTATCAACCAGTTTGCGGTTGCGCTCTACCCAACGATCGTAGAGGATATTGTTGTAAGCGGTGAGCGAGATGGCTTTGGTGTTAACGTTGCGACCATTGATGGTGAGACGTACCACCTTACCGGTCTTTCCAGCCAGCAGGGGATAGTAGTCGTCGCCTTTTCTGATTGGTGTGCCGTCGATGGCCTCGATAATATCACCAGCCTTTACACCGGTGTTACGTACGGCCAATGGCGAACCCTTTGGAATCTCGGCAATTTTCAGTCCGTCGCCTTTGTAGCTGTCGTCGAAGAACAAGCCTAATGAGGCAGTGCGGAACTCAACGGGATTCTGGTAACGGGCACCGGTATGCGAAGCATTCAGCTCACCTAACATCTCGGCCAGCATATCGCGGAAGTCGTACACGTTGTTGATGTATGGCAGGAACTTCTCGTAAATCTTTTTATAGCCAGCCCAATCCACGCCATGCAGATCGTCGCGGTAGAACTTATCATCAACCTGGCGCCAGATGTGCTCGAACAGATACTGACGCTCTTCAAACGGACGGTTGTTGAAGTCGGCTTCGAAATCAATAGCCTTACGGCTGCCTTTCGCGATGTCGATACGGCGCAGCGAACCCTTATTCATAAAGAATAGGTTTTTACCTTTCTTGTCGGTGCTCAGGCGTCCGTTGCCTACGCCACGAATCACCAGCTCGCTCTTATCCTCCAGCAGGTCGTACTTCCACAGGTCGTAGCCATCCTCATAGGCAGCCTGGTAGTACAGGGTGTCGCCCTTTGGTGTGAGGTAAGCATCGCCCAAGCGGGTAGAGTGGGCGGTAAGACGTACAATGCGGTCCTTGGCATTCTCCAGATCGAACTGCAAAGGCTCAACGGCAGGCTTCTTTTCAGTAGCTTTCTTATCCTTGCTGTCGGTTGCAGCAGTCTCTTTCTTAGCAGGCTTGTGAGCCTCGTCGTAGATGGCCTTCTCCTCCTTCGACATCTGGAAACGTTCGTAGGCATCGATATCAAAGAACATCAGGAAATAGTCGTTCTGCCATCCGTGTCCGCCGTGGTTCTTGAAGCCTCTGCGGTTGCTTGTGAACAGCATGGCCTTTCCACCGAGCACCCAGTGAGGGTTGAAGTCGATATAAGCGCTATTGGTGAGGTTGTAAGGCTTCTGTTTGCCCGAAGCATCGAGCAGGGCTATATCGTCGTGGTGGTAGCCGCCGTCGCCATAGTAAGTGGCCAGCAGCCAACGACTGTCGGGACTCCACTCAAAGTCGATGTCGCCATCAGAGTATGAGAAGAGGTCTGTGCCGTCCATCACAGTACGGATTTTCTTGGTGGCTAAATTGATGATACGGATGGTACCGCGATCCTCGAAGAAAGCCAGCTCCTTACCATCGGGACTATAGCGGGGATAGAACGAGGTGTGGTTGTGATTGGTGAGCTGCTCCTCGGTCAGGTCGGTAGCATAAGCAAACTGCTTCTCGTCCTTGTTCTTGATGGTTGTCTGGTAGATGTTCCAGCAGCCATTACGCTCAGAGGCATAGGCCAGCGAACGACCATCGGGTGAGAAACTCAGGTTGCGCTCCAGCTCTGGTGTATCGGTGATGCGACGGGTGGTCCTGTAGTCGGTAGAGGTTACATATACCTCGCCGTGAACGATGAATGCCACCTCTTTACCGCTGGGCGAAGCTACTACCTCGGTAGCACCCTTGGTGAGCACCTCGCGGATGAGTTCGCGGTCGGTCTTGTCGCTAACAATATTGATGTTTACACGCTGAGGCTGACTGCCCTGACGTACGGTGTAGATCTCGCCATCGTAGCCATAGCACAGGGTGCCGTTGTCAGCGGCAGTGAGGAAACGCACAGGGTTGGTCTTATGACGTGTAATCTGCTGGTTCTGCTTGCCATCCAGACTGCGGTACCAAACATTAAAGGTACCATCCTGCTCGCTCAGGTAGTAATAACCCTTACCATCGGCGGTCCACACAGGTGTGCGGTCTTCGCCGGCAAAGTCGGTAAGCTTGGTGTATTTACCTTTCGACAGCATCCAGATGTCGCGGCAGATTGCCGACTGGTGGTGCTTGCGATACATATCCTCGCTGCCCTTGATGTCGTGATACAGCACATCGCCCGTTTTGCGGTTGATGTTGATATCGGCCATCATCAGTCCGGAGAACAAGCGTGGACGACCGCCCTTTACGCTCACCTCGTAAACCTGAGGAAACTTCCCAAGGCTGGGGATGATGCTCTGGCGTGTGGGCATGTCGGCCATGCTGAACAGCACGTGGTCGTTGTCGGCAAACGTCAGTACGTTCTTAAAATGACTACTGGTGGTAATCTGCTGTGGCTGTCCGCCCTTGCTGGGCATCACCCATACATTGATGCCCCCCTCACGGTCGGAAGCAAAAGCAATCTTGCTGCCGTCGGGGCTCCAAACTGGGTTGTAGTCGTAAGCAGGGTTGGTGGTAAGCTGCTGGGCTGTACCACCTGTAACAGGCACTGTAAACAGATTGCCCTTGTACGAAAAAGCAATCGTCTGTCCGTCGGGCGAAATGGCGCAGAAACGCATCCAGAGAGGACGCTCCTGGGCGATGGCCACGAGTGACAGTGTAGTGGTTAAAACTGTAATTAGTAATTTCTTCATATATATACCTTATTATATTAGTGAATGGGTGTTGGGTGTTAGGTGTTGGTTATTTCCTAGGGCTCCAACCATCATTTTTGTTGAATACTGTTTGGGGTGTAATCTTAGCGGCCTCTTTCTTGGTGAGCTGGCGGCTCCAGGGCACACGCTGGCTGATGTTAGCACCGGCACCACGGTTGTTGTACTCTAAGTAGCGGGCGGTCTGCTCACGGTGCTTCTCCCAGTGATGCCAGCCCTCAGGACGGATGTGGCTGCCTAACTCGCAGTTCATAAAGAGCGTATAGCCATAGTCGCGCCAAGGGCGACCCAAATAAACCTGCGTAGCCTCAGGGGTAGCTATCAGACGGCAGTTGTTGAAGATGTAGCCGTAAGGCTGATCCTGTGGTGTTGAGGCTGCTGTGACGTATGAGTTGATACGACTCTCGATGGTGCAACCCTCGAACCAGGCTGTAGAGGGACCGAAGATAAAATCGGTGGTGCCGCAGATAAAACAGTCTTTGAAGTACAGGCGTGTGCCTGCCACTCCGGTGTAGACCGTATCCTGATGACCGATGAATCGGCAGCCTACAAATACCAGTCGGTCGCCCTCGGTATGCAGTGCCACTGCCTGACCCAAGCGGGCTGAGTTGTTCTCGATGGTGATATTCTTCAGCGTGATATCATTGCCCTCAATCTTCAGGGTGTATGTGCGGAACGTGCCCATGGGCTTGCCTGTCTCGGCACGGGCGATGTTGGCATGGTCGTCGTAGGTGATGATGGTTTTCTCGGCATCCTCACCGCAAATCTCGATGTTCTGCAACCACGAAGGGATAATCAGTTTTTCCTTGTAAGTGCCGTTCTTTACAAAAATCACCTTGTGGTAATCCATAAATGCACGGCACACCTCGATAGCTTCGTCGACGGTGCGGAACTGGCCCGTGCCATCGCGAGCAACCACAATGGTATCGGGGTTGTCGTATTTGCCAGCAGCTAAGCTGACTTGAGAAGAGGCCATGATGGCGAGTAATAGCAGTAGTTTTTTCATTTCTATAAAGTAGTTTACATAATTTCGGAAATCTCCTTGAGGTCGGGAATCTTCTTCAGGTTCTCCATGATGGCACGTACGTTGTCACGGTCGTGTACACGCATTTCGATGGTTCCCTCGAAGATACCTTCTTCGCAGGTGATAAGTATCTTGTGGATGTTCACATTCATTTCAGACGAGATAACCTGTGTCATCTCGCTTAACATACCCAGACGGTCGATACCGCTGATACGGATGGTAGCATCGAAGTAGAGCTTCTTGTGCATGGCCCACTTGATGTCGAGAATACGGTTGCCGTAGCTGGTCTTGAGCTTGGCAGCCACCGGACAGGCACGCTTGTGTATCTCAATCTGGTTCTTATTGTTGATATAGCCAAGAGCATCGTCGCCAGGGATGGGGTGACAGCAGCCCATGAACTTAAACTGGTTGTAGTTCTCCTCAGAGATATATACCGGTTTTTTGCGGTTGAACTTCTCGGGTACCACAAACAGTTCCTGACGGCTGTGCTCCTCCTTTTTCTTCTTGCCCACAAAAGGCACGAACTTACGCCAGCCAGAATTGTTGTCGGCCTCCTTGTTCTTGCCGTTCAGTTCATCAACATCCTTCTCGCCTAACAGCACAATCTTTTCGCCCAAGGCCTGGAAGAACTCAGAACGCTTGTTGTACTCATGATATTCGGCCAACTTGTCGGCCAGTGCTACGGTAGGTTCGAAACCATTCTTCTTCAGGAAGGCATTCAGAATCTCCTCGCCCTCGCGCTGTACTTCGCGGTTGTCGCGACGCAGAATGGCCTGTATCTTGGCTTTGGCCTTGGCGGTAGATACAAAATTGATCCATGCGGGGTTTACATGCTGCGACTTAGAGGTAAGAATCTCTACCTGGTCGCCACTCTGCAGTTTGTAACTCAGAGGTACCAGCTTGTGGTTCACCTTGGCACCGATACAATGACTACCTAAGAAAGTGTGGATAGAGAAGGCAAAGTCGAGTGCCGTACAGCCTGCAGGCAGGGTGCGGATTTCGCCCTTGGGGGTAAATACGAATATCTCGCTTGCAAAGAGGTTGAGTTTGATTGTGTCGAGGAAGTCCATGGCATCGGGTTGTGGGTCGTCCAATATCTCCTTGATGGTGCGCAACCACTCGTTCAACTCGTTCTCGTCCTCGGTGTATTCCTCGCCAACACCGTCTTTGTATTTCCAATGGGCAGCAAAGCCCTGCTCGGCTATCTCGTCCATACGGTCGGAGCGTATCTGCACTTCAATCCACTGACCGGTTTTCGACATCAGTGTAACGTGCAGGGCCTGATAACCGTTGGCCTTAGGCTGCGAGAGCCAGTCGCGCAGACGGTCGGGGTGCGACTTGTAGATTTTAGAGATAGCTACGTAGATCTTGAAGCACTCGTTCACCTCGTCGTCGCGGTTGTTAGGTGTAAAAATGATGCGCACGGCCAGGATATCATAGATCTCCTCGAAGCTCACGTGCTTGTTCTGCATCTTGTTCCATATAGAGTAAGGCGTTTTTACACGCTCCTTAATCTCGTATTTGATACCCATGCTATTGAGGGCGTCCTCGATGGGTGAAGTGAACTGTGAGAACAACTCGTCGCGGTCCTCACGGGTCAGTTTCAGTTTCGATTCTATCTTGGTATACTCGTCAGGATGCTCAAACTTAAAGCTCAGGTTCTCCAGTTCGCTCTTAATCTTGTTCAATCCCAGACGATTAGCCAAAGGCGCATAGATGTAAAGGGTCTCGCCGGCAATCTTGTACTGTTTGTTGGCAGGCTGACTCTCCAAGGTGCGCATATTGTGCAAACGGTCGCAGATCTTGATGATAATCACACGGATATCATCGCTCATGGTGAGAAGAAGTTTCTTGAAGTTCTCGGCCTGTGCCGAAGCCTGCTCGCCAAAGATGCCACCGCTGATCTTGGTCAGACCATCCACAATCTGTGCGATCTTGGCACCAAAGATATTCTCGATGTCCTCTACGGTATAGTCGGTATCTTCTACCACATCGTGCAACAGGGCTGCACAGATACTGGTTGAGCCTAAGCCCACCTCGCTGCAGGCAATCTGCGCAACGGCGATGGGGTGCATGATATATGGCTCGCCCGACAGGCGGCGAACACCCTTGTGGGCCTGACGTGCAAAGTTGAAGGCCTTTGTGATGAGGTCGACTTTCTTACGATGACGCGACGAGATATAATCGTTCAACAGTTGCTGAAACGCCTCATTGATCATCTGATCATCTTTTTCTTCTTGGGTTAATTGTTTTTCTTCTGCCATACCTCTTTTACTTCATTTATAAACGTCAAATCTGCTTTATCTTACTCGGAGCTTCTTACCAGCTCGGATATTATTGCCACGGAGACCGTTGAGTCTTTTCAGTTTTGCAACGGTAGTGCCATTACGACGGGCTATCTCGCCCAGTGTCTGACCAGAGCGGACGGTGACGCTGGAACCGCCACGGCGTGAATTGCGACTGGCGCGACTACTGCGACTGCGTCGGCTGCTCTTCTTGCTGCGGTAGGTGGGCTGATCGTCGTTAACCTCGGCTACGGCACGTTTGGTGAGCAACTCGTCGGCACGATAGCTGTAGATGCTATCCTGCAGGTCGATAAAGCGGATGGCATCTGCCATAGGCAGGCGGATGGCATGCTTCTTGTTGGCACCAGGCACAATGTCGCGACGATATTCGGGGTTTAACGAACGTATCATCTCGATATCCAGATCGAGCACGGCGGCCACCTGCTGCAGGTGCACATCGCGATCCACCACCACTGTATCAGTCTGCAGAGGCAGACGGGTGTTCATGGGGCAGATGTTATGCTCGCAATAATAATTCATGGCGTAGTTGGCTGCGATGAAAGCTGGCACATAACCACGTGTTTCAGCAGGCAGATAGGGATATAGCTGCCAGTAGTCCTTCTCGCCTCCGGCACGGTGGATGGCCTTGTTGATGTTGCCAGGACCACAGTTGTAAGCGGCAATCACCAGGTTCCAGTCGCCAAACACACGATACAGGTCGCGCAGATAGCGGGCTGCAGCATACGATGCCTTCACAGGATCGCGGCGCTCGTCAACCAGTGAGTTTACCTCCAGTCCGTACTGCTTACCAGTTGTAAGCATAAACTGCCACAAGCCAGTGGCACCTACACGTGATACGGCCTTGGGGTTCAGTGCACTCTCGATAACGGGCAGGTACTTCAGTTCCAAGGGTACCTGATATGCTTCGAGGGCCTCTTCGAAGATGGGGAGGTAGAAATTGGCTGCACCCAACATCAGACTGACCGAGTGGCGCAGGCGACCCATGTAACGGTCGATGAAGCGCTGTACGATATCGTTGTAGGCCATCTCCATGACAGTAGGCATACGGCGAAGTCGTTCAATATACTCCTCTGGTGTGTAGGTGGGGTTCTCATCCTTCATCTCGCAATCGCCCTTGCTCAGGTAAGTCTTGGTCATGTAGAGCTCGAGCAGACTGTCGAGGTTGAATGTCATGGCCTCGGGAAACTCGATGAGCTCCTCGTTGCCCTGCATGTCTCTTACCGAAATCTCATCCTCGATGGGGACGAACAGGCTGTCAACCTCTTCTTCTTCTTCCTCCTCTTCGGGATCGTCTAAAATAGTCTGTGCCGACAGCGGTGCGCTACTAAAGAGCAGTACCGCAAAACTTAAAATCTTTATATAACTCTTTACTATCATATTCCATTAAAATTTGATGTTACATTGCACACCAACGGCTCCGGCGTCGAGCGGATTACGTGATGTGTGGGTGTCCAGGATGGTGGGCTCGATGCTCAGACTCAGATCTTTACTGATATCGAACACCGACAGCTCGGCATCAACATAAGCATCGATGACTGAAAGGGCATAGACGCCTACCAGTACAAAGAAACTCATATCGCGCCAACGACGGTAGCGATCCTTACGCTGCTTGAAGAGTTTCTTGTATCGCTCTTCCTGTCCGTTGATGGTGGCGCCGTTGTGCAGGAACTGGTTGTAACTCTGCGTGCCAGGGTCGTTGTCCATAATGTCGATATAGGCCTGCGAGTAGTCCTTATACATGGTGTTATTCCAGTTCATTGCGTACAAACAGCCGATGAAACCGCCGTAAACCAATGGCAGTTTCCAGTATTTTCGGTTATAAATCTGTCCGCCGCCAGGTATTACCAGAGCCAGCCACAGCGCACGTTTGGGATCGGGGCGCCAGGTGCTCATGTCCTTGAGGGGTTTGGTGGGGATGCGGGCCGAATCAACCAGCACCGACACCTCGTTATTGATGGCTTGCGACAACGAGTCGTGCTCCAATACCATCTCCTTCTGGGCTCGGACCGTTCCGAAACCTGTGGCCAGCAGCATGCCTGTTATCAACAGCTTACATCTATTCTTCATGTTCTTGTTTTACTTCTTCTTCAGTTTGTCGAAGACATTCATGATATACTCCAGCTCATCCTCATTGGCAAAGGAAATGCTGATACGCCCCTTCGACTGGGCAGAGCAGGTCATCTGTACTTTTGTTTTGAACAGGTCCGACAAGCGGTCTCTCAGAATGCTGTACTCCAATGGCAGCTGGTTAGGAGCCACGGTCTTACGGGCATTCTGCAGGGTGTCGCCGTTCTTCACCATCTGTACCATCTCCTCAACCTTACGTACCGAGTAGCCGTTGCGGTGTACGTCCTTAAACAGTTTGAGCTGTGCCGATGGACTTTCGAGTGAGAGCAGTGCACGGGCATGTCCCATGTCGATGTCGCGGTTCTTCAGTGCCATCTGTATCTGTGCAGGCAACTTCAGCAGTCGCATATAGTTGGTGATCGATGTGCGGCTCTTACCCAGACGCTCCGACATGCGCTCCTGTGTCATACCTGTAGATTCCGATAATCGCTGGTAGGCCAGTGCAATCTCGATGGCATTCAAATCCTCGCGCTGAATATTCTCAACCAGTGCCATCTCCATGGTCAGCTTATCGTCGGTGGTCTTGATGTAAGCAGGTATAGCTTTAAGCCCTGCCAACTGCGATGCACGCCAACGGCGCTCACCGGCAATAATCTGATAGTGTCCTGAAGGCATCTCACGAACAGTGATAGGGGTGATGATGCCAATCTCACGGATACTGGCTGCCAGCTCGTTCAGTGCATTCTCATCGAACTCATGTCGTGGCTGGTCGGGGTTAGGTTCTATCAGCTCGATGGCTATCTCATTCAGGTTTGATGTACCTTGGGTGTTGATGTCGTTCGTGTTGATAAGTGCATCCAGCCCCATGCCTCTGCCGGTGCCGATATTGTCGAGTCCGCGACCCAGTACGTTGTGGTCGTATTTCTTTCTTACTGCCATAGTTATTTTTTGTTCTTAAAGATGATTTCCTGAGCCAGTGCCAGGTGGTTCTTTGCACCTGTCGAGTCGGCATCATAGAGGATTACGGGCAAACCATGACTTGGTGCCTCGCTTAATTTTACGTTACGCTGAATAACGGTTTTGAACACCAGCTCCTGGAAGTGGCGCTTTACCTCGTCGTAAATCTGGTTGGCCAGGCGCAGACGACTGTCGTACATCGTCAGCAGGAAACCTTCTATCTCCAGTGTTGGGTTCAATTTATTCTTGATGATCTTGATGGTGTTCAGCAGTTTGCTGATACCCTCCAGGGCAAAGTACTCGCACTGTACGGGGATAATCACCGAGTTGGCTGCAGTGAGCGAGTTAACGGTGATCAGGCCCAGTGATGGCGAACAGTCGATGAGGATAAAGTTGTATTCGTTACGAATAGGCTCAAGCATTTTCTTGATCACTTTCTCACGATCGTTCAGGTTCAGCATCTCAATCTCGGCACCAACCAGGTCGATATGGCTGGGTATGATATCCAGTCCGTCGATATCGGTGGTATAGATGGCGTCGCGCACATCGGCCTTGTTGATAATGCATTCGTATAGCGAGCATTCTACATCCTTGATGTCTACACCCAAGCCACTCGATGCGTTGGCCTGAGGGTCAGCGTCAACAACCAGCACTGTTTTTTCCAGTGTAGCCAGCGATGCTGCCAGGTTGATGGTAGTGGTGGTTTTGCCTACACCGCCTTTTTGGTTTGCTAAAGCAATAATCTTTCCCATTTGATTTTGACTTAATCTTGATAAAAATAAGAAATTTGGCCACAAAGTTACTAAAAAATTAAGAATTAATCGTTATGAATTAAGAGATTTTTGTAACTTTGCAGCCAAATTATTAATATTTTATGGAAATTAAACGACCTTTATTGCTCATTTCGAACGATGACGGCTATCAGGCAAAAGGTATTAATTGCTTGATAGATATGCTGAAGGATATAGCCGATATCATAGTTTGTGCACCCGATGATGCCCGCAGCGGCTACTCGTGTGCCTTCTCGGCTGGTATCCCTTTGCGCCTTAATCTGCAGCGAAAAGAGCAGGGGGTAGAGGTGTGGAGTTGTAATGGTACCCCCGTTGATTGTGTAAAGATGGCGCTGGCCAATATCTGCAAGCGTCAACCCGATATGGTGATTGGCGGTATTAATCATGGCGATAATGCTTCGGTAAATACCCATTACAGTGGTACGATGGGTGTTACCATCGAGGGCTGTCTCAAGTACATCCCCTCGGTAGCCTTCTCGCTTTGCGATCAGCATGCCGATGCCGACTTCGAGCCTCTCCGTCCTTATGTGCGTGAGATTACCCAGAGGGTGCTCAACGAAGGATTGCCCAAAGGCGTGTGCTTGAATGTTAACTTTCCATTGGTTCCGGTTTATCAGGGGGTTAAGGTTTGTCGCATGGCGTTTGGTACTTGGTATAACGAAACCGAGAAGCACCACCATTCACGTGGCTACGACTATTGGTGGATGATTGGTCATTATCGTAATGATGAGCCCGAAGCCGAGGATACCGATAATTGGGCACTGCATCATGGCTATATTGCCATTACACCTACCCAGATTGATGTCACCGCCTATCAGGCCATGGATCAGATTAGTAGTTGGTTTAATGTTTAATCTTTAATGTTTAACGTTAAATGAAGTACTATCTGATAGTTGGCGAGGCCTCGGGTGATTTGCATGCATCGCATTTGATGCGGGCGTTGAAAGATATTGACGCTGAGGCTGAGTTTCGTTTCTTTGGTGGCGACCTGATGACGGCCGTTGGTGGTACCCGAGTTCGCCATTATAAGGAGCTGGCTTATATGGGCTTTATTCCTGTGCTGCTGCACTTGCCTACCATACTTCGCCATATGAAGATGTGTAAGCAGGATGTGGTGGATTGGCACCCCGACTGTTTGATATTGGTAGATTATCCAGGTTTTAATCTCAAGATAGCCGAGTTTGTAAAAAATCATACAAATATACCTGTATATTATTATATCTCACCCAAAATCTGGGCTTGGAAAGAATATCGTATTAAGAATATCAAACGCGATGTCGACCAGCTCTTCTCTATCCTGCCTTTCGAGGTGGATTTCTTCGAGAAGAAGCATCATTACCCCATCCATTATGTAGGTAATCCCACGGCCGACGAGGTGAGAGCGTTCTTGCAGTCATCGCCGGTGGTAAACAAAGAACAGATTATAGCCCTGTTGGCAGGATCGCGTAAACAGGAGATTAAAGACAACCTGCCTGCTATGCTCCAGGCTGTAAAACCTTACGAAAACAATTACCAAATTGTGGTAGCTGGAGCGCCTGGCATCGAGCCTTCGTATTATCAGCAGTTTATGCAAGGCTCGCAGGCCGGTATCGTGTTCGGTCAGACCTATGCCTTGCTTGCAAAATCCCATGCAGCCTTGGTTACCAGTGGTACGGCTACGTTGGAGACCTGTTTGTTTGGTGTGCCACAGGTGGTATGCTATAAAATACCCCTGCCTGCTGTTTTAGGGTTCTTACGTCGCCATTTCTTAAAGGTAAAATATGTTTCGCTTGTAAACCTTGTTGCAGGTCGTGAAGTTGTAAAGGAGCTGCTCGAAGATTTCTCGGTAGCCAACATCCGTAGTGAACTCCAGAAGATTCTTTCCGGTCCCGATCGTGATCGTATGCTCCAGGGCTATCAGGAGGTAAAACAGGCTTTAGGCGACGAAAAAGCACCCGATAATGCGGCGCGGCTCATCGTGGATACGTTAAACATTAAACATTAAACATTAAAGATTAAACATTATACATTATATATTAATTATGAAAAAGTTTTTTTCTATTGCGTTGCTGGCTGTAGCAGCTATGAGCGCTAGTGCACAGAATGTGCAGTTGCATTATGATTTTGGTCGTAATTTCTACTCTGATGAAGAGGCTGGTCGTCAGAAGGTTACATTAACCCTCGAGCAGTTCAAGGCCGACCAGTGGGGTTCTTGGTTCTACTTTGTGGATATCGACTTCAGTCGTAAGTTCACCGAGGGAGCTTATGGTGAAATCTCTCGTGAGTTTAATATTGGTAAGAAAGGTTTTGCTGCCCACGTAGAGTATGATGGTGGTCTGAACCGTTTCGGTTCGTTCCAGCAGGCCGCATTGGTTGGTGCTGCGTGGAATGGTCATAATGCCGACTTCTCAAAGACCTATTCTGTACAGTTGATGTATAAGCGCTTCTTTAAGAGTTACGACAATACCAACGCCTATAATTCGGTACAGCTCACTGGTGTATGGGGCCTGAACTTCGCTAACAAGAAGGGTACCTTCTCTGGTTTCATTGATTTCTGGCGTGGCGAAAAGGCCGACGGTCACGGTCAGCTGGTTCTGCTTACCGAGCCGCAGCTCTGGTACAATGCCACCGAGCATTTCAGCATCGGTACCGAGGTAGAGGTTAGCAACAACTTCATTTATAACACCTATAACGATAAAAAGTTCTTCATTAACCCAACTTTGGCTGTTAAGTGGAACTTCTAATTTTTAATTTTATCTACCACTCTACCACCAATCGCTCGAAATACCTTTGTTTATGCAGGATTGCGAGGTGGTGGTAGAAAGATGGTAGATGGTAGATACGGTTTCTATTTTATATTTGTTTTCCCCGACAGAAAATGTTTCTTTCTGCCGGGGAAAACTCTGTTTTCTGCATTAGAAAATGGAATTTTCTGCTGCGAAAAACAAATATCTTCTTTCTTGTTGTGTGAAAATTTTGGCTTAAAATTTGGAAGTTTAGAATAATTTACCTATATTTGCCAACAAGAAGTACTACTATTAACCTAAGACAAGTTAGCCTATGACGAAGAATATGTTATACGTAATGGCGGCCGTGATGGCTGGTTTCGTGAGTTTAAGTATGTCCGCATGTAGTGTGGATTATGATGGCAACAACGAAAACGATGCAGATTTGATTGGAACGTGGGATGCCATCAGTCAGCAGTACTATGCTGATAACGAGGGTTACGGTAAGCCTGGTCCCGCAGGCGGCTATTGGGTAATCACAACCCGCACCATCACCGAGTATCAGCAGGTGAATGCTGTAGCCAGTACCACTGCCGGTTACACCTTTGATGGCAGACGATTGACTATCGACGGGCGTATCGCTTGCGAGGTGGTTACGTTAACCCAACGGCAGATGCTGCTACGTAAACAGGTACAACAAGGGAAGTATCAGGAAATAACTTTTAAAAGGCGATAAAAAATATGGGAGCTAACGGATAACCGGTTAGCTCCCTATTTCTTAATTATCTACGTTTGCGTTAGATGGGCAGTGAGAACACGAAACGTGAACCGCCGCGGTAATCGGTGTCGAGACGAATATCGCCACCTAAACGGCGGGCGATGCTACGTGCTACGGTGAGACCGATACCGTTACCCTCGAAGAAATCGTTGAGCTTTACGTATGGCTCGAAAATCTTCTCAGCGTAGTCGGAAAGAACGCCTGTGCCAGTATCTTCAACACAGAACTCGAGGTTTGAGCCTGCGACGTTGATAAGCAACAGGATCTCGCCCTGGGCGGTGAACTTCATCGCATTATCGAGCAGTGCTACCAGTGCGCGCACGGCATGCTTGCTGTTGGTGAACACCATGGTGGCCTGGGCTTCCTCTACCATCTGACACTTGAATTCGGCCTTCTGGTAGCTCTGGATGCCTGACTCCTGGATGGCCATAGCGGCGATATCCTGAGCCATCACGTTATCCTCGCATCGCAAGGGCTGCTCCATCTCGATGTCGATAACATTGAGAATCTGATTGGCTGTGAGAGCGATGTTACCAGCATTAGGATGGGTGTAGTCTAACTTCTGCTTGATGGCCTCGGCATACTGCTCAATCATGTTCTTCTTCTTGAGCATGGTTTCCTCAAGCTTCTGCTTGGCAGCCATAACCTCGTTCGACTGCTTCTCGATGGCCTCTTTTACCTTCAGCACTTTCTGCTTCTCCTCTTCCATCTTGTCGAAAGCCATCAGGGCCTCTTCGTAACCCTGACCAACGTTGTCGAAGTTCTGCTCGAGCGAACGGTAGTCCTTGAGCAACTTCTCCATCTCGTTGACGCGCTTCTGGTAGTCCTCAAGCAACTGCTTGCCTTCGGCCTCCTGCTCACGACTGTGCTTAATCTTCATCTGCAGAATAATGCAGACGATGAGGAGTATAATAACAAGTGAGACAACCAACCAGATCATATGCTATGCTTTTTTCTGTTCTACCTTCATGAATTTGGTGAATCCGGTCATAGCCAGAATCTTGTAAATTTCGGGCGACACGTTGGTGATTTTGAACTGACCCTTCAGCTGAGTAACAATGCGCATAGTCTTCTGGATGATACGCAGACCTGAGCTGGCCATGTAGGTGAGTTCTGTGCAGTCCATTTCGAGGTCAACACCTCCCTCCTTAAGGGCGGGCTGGATGTCCTGCTCGAACTGGTTGGCGTTCATAGTGTCGATTCGTGAACCGGTCTTAATAATGGTTTTTCCACCTTCTTTGATAATCTGTGTCATAATTATGTGTTATCTAATTGTTTTGTAATTAATCCTCTAAATCCTTTTTCATGGTGAGCAGGTTCTTGCCCTCCAGGCGCTGATAGGTAACCTCGTTCATGATGTTCTTGACAATGTAGATGCCAAGACCACCCAGTTCGCGATCAGCTGGATCGGTAGCAGTGTCGATGTCCTCCTTCATGGTAGGGTCAAACTCGCGGCCCTTGTCGCTAAGCACAAATGTGAGCGTGTGGCCAATGCACTCGGCTGTCAATTCGATGTCGGCAGTTTTTCCTTCGGGATAAGCATAGAAGATAACGTTAGATACCATCTCTTCCATTACCAGGTTCAGGTTCATCAGCAGCTCCATGTCAAGCTGAAGTTCCTCTCCGATCTCTTCGATGAAGGCGTTTACTTTCTCTAACTCGCCTACCTGATTCTTAATCTTAATTTCTTTCTTCATATAAAAATGCTAAAATTGGATGTTATAATTCGAATTATTGCTGCAAAAGTAAATAAAAAATCTGAATCGAACAAACTTTTAAGAAAAATTTATTTAATAATAAGGCATTTTTTCTTGAAACACTTATAATGAGAGTCCGTTGTCGATAACGATTCGTCGCATATTTTTGAGCAGATCGCTGGCGAAGATAAAGTCGGTTAATCGGGGATTTTCGGCACCCATAACCTGACTGCTTACGCCTTGCCATTCCTTGTTTCCTTCGTAAATAAAAATGATATTTTCGCCGATGCCCATGACCGAGTTCATGTCGTGGGTGTTAATGATGGTGGTCATGTTGTACTCCTGAGTGATGGAGTGTAACAGCTCATCGATAACAAGCGATGTCTTTGGGTCGAGACCTGAGTTGGGCTCGTCGCAAAACAGATATTTGGGATTGAGGGCGATGGCACGGGCGATGGCAACACGTTTTTGCATACCTCCGGATATCTCGCCAGGGAATTTTTCGTCGGCACCAGTCAGGTTTACACGGTCCAAGCAGTCCTGTGCACGGCGGATACGTTCGCGTAAGGTCATCGATGAGAACATGTCGAGCGGGAACATCACGTTCTCGAGAACCGTCATGGAGTCGAAGAGGGCAGCGCTTTGGAAAATCATGCCCATCTCGCGTCGCATCATCACTTTCTCGTGCTTGCTCATGCTCACAAAGTTGCGACCATCGTACAGAATCTCGCCGCGGGTTGGCTCGAAAAGTCCGACAAGATTTTTCATCAGTACCGTCTTGCCGGAACCGCTCTGTCCGATAATGAGGTTGGTCTTACCGTCTTCGAATACGGTATTGATATCTTTCAGGACTTCTCTGTCCTCAAAACTCTTATATAAATGCTTTACTTCGATCATGACAGTAACTGGGTTAAGAAAACATCTGAAAACAGAATGAGTACACTCGAGGTTACTACAGCATCGGTTGATGCCTTACCTACGTTTACACTACCACCCTCGACCGTGTAGCCGCAGAAGGCTGGCACGCTGGAGATGATGAATGCAAAAAACTGACTTTTGATGATACTCATCCATACGAACCATGGGATGAATGCGTGCTGCAATCCAGCCGTCAGGTCGTCGGGTGCGATGATATGTCCTATATAGGCCGTGCCGTATGCACCAATGATACCTGTGGCCGAAGAGAAGATGACCAGGAATGGCATGATGGTGAGCAGACCGATGATTTTGGGCAGAATCAGATAGCAGGCCGAATTGATGCCCATAATTTCGAGTGCGTCGATCTGTTGGGTAACACGCATGGTGCCCAGCTCTGAGGCGATGTTGGAACCTACTTTTCCTGCCAGGATCAAGCACATGATGGAACTTGAGAACTCCAGCAGCAGAATCTCGCGGGTGGTATAGCCGGCAACCCAGCGTGGCATCCAAGGGCTCTGAATATTCAGCTTCATCTGAATACAGATGACGGCGCCTATGAAAAATGAGATGATGAGTACGATGCCGATAGAATTGATGCCCAACTGGGTCATCTCGGTAATGTACTGTTTCAGGAACATTCTCATACGCTCGGGGCGTGAGAAAACACGGCCCATCAGCATCAAATATCGACCAAAGGTGGTCAGCCATTTATGTAATAACATTGCAAACAAACTAATTTATTCGGGTGCAAAGGTACGAAAAATAAGACACGAATTACGCGAATTAACACGAATTATTTCTATTTGAGATTATTTTTCGCGAAATTCGTGTAATTCGTGCCAAAAAATAACTAACTTTGCAGCCGATTATGGAAGAAGAGCGTATAGTACTACGAACAGAAGGCCTCGTGAAACGCTACGGTAAGCGCACGGTGGTTAACGATGTGAGCTTCGACGTGAAGCAGGGTGAGATTGTGGGACTGCTGGGACCTAATGGTGCCGGTAAGACAACCTCGTTCTATATGACCACAGGACTGATTGTTCCCAATGGCGGCCATATCTATCTAGGTGAGGAGGATGTTACCAAATTCCCTGTTTACAAGCGTGCCCGTGCTGGTATCGGCTATCTGGCTCAGGAGGCCAGCGTGTTCCGTAAGATGACTGTAGAGGATAATATCCTCTCGGTGCTGGAAATGACTGGCAAGCCTCGCGACTATCAGCTGAATAAACTGGAGGAGTTGATTAGGGAGTTCCGACTGGAAAAGGTGCGCAAGAACTTAGGCGACCGACTGTCGGGAGGTGAGCGCCGACGTACAGAGATTGCCCGTTGCTTGGCTATCGAACCAAAGTTTATCATGCTCGACGAGCCTTTTGCTGGTGTTGACCCTATCGCTGTAGAGGATATCCAGCAGATTGTGTATAAACTGAAATATCTGAACATCGGTATTCTGATTACCGACCATAATGTGGATGAGACGCTGGCTATCACCGATCGTGCTTATCTGTTGTTCGAAGGTAGAATCCTGTTCCAAGGAACACCAGAAGAGCTGGCGGCTAACCAGATAGTGCGTGAAAAATATCTGACGGAATCGTTCGAATTGAGAAAGAAAAACTTCCAGCAGATTGAGATGGAGCGCAATGCCAAGGAGCAGGCGGAGAAAAGTTAAAAATTGAAAAATCGGCGTTGGTTACGCCGTTTTTTTGTACTTTTGCACCCCAATATTTGAATATATATTATAAATAAGTACATAAGAAGATGAAAATTTCGTTTGAGTGCGCCGACAAGATCAATGGTCTGTTGACTATGACCGTTGAGAAGGCAGATTATCAGGATGCAGTAGAGAAGCAGCTGAAAAATTATCGTAAGAAAGCACAGGTTCCTGGATTCCGTCCAGGTATGGTTCCCATGGGAATGATTAAGAAGCAGTATGGCACAGCAGTAAAGGTTGACGAGGTTAACAAGCTGCTGGGCGAGAAGCTGTATGAGTATGTTCGTGAGAACAAGATCCAGATGCTGGGTGAGCCCCTCCCAAACCAGGAGAAGCAGGTACCCCAGGACTTTGAGAACGCTGATGATCTGACATTCGTGTTCGATATTGCCGTAGCTCCTGAGTTCAAGGCTGAGCTGACTGGCAGAGATAAGATTGACTATTACACCATCAAGGTTGATGATAAGATGCTCGACGATCAGGTACAGATGTATGCATCGCAGGCTGGTGAGTTCGTTAAGGCTGAGGTATTCAGCGGTAACGATACACTGACTGGTGACATGCGCGAGCTTGACGAGAACGGTAACACCAAGGAAGGTGGTATCACTACCGAGGCTGCCATGGTTATGCCTGCTTACATCAAGGCCGACGACCAGAAGAAGCTGTTCGACGGTGCAAAGGCTGGCGACATCATCACTTTCAACCCTAAGAAGGCTTACCCCGATAACGATGCTGAGGTTGCTGCCCTGCTGAAGGTTAAGAAGGAGGAGGTTAAGGATCTGAATGCTGACTTCAGCTTCCAGATTACTGAGATCCGTCACTTCCAGCCTGCAGAGGTTGACCAGAAGCTCTTCGACCGTGTATTCGGTGAGGGTGAGGTTAAGGACGAGAAGGCTTTCCGTGCTAAGATTGCTGAGGGTATCGCTCCACAGCTGCAGCAGAATAGCGACTACAAGTTCCTGCTCGATGTTCGTAAGCACATGGAGAAGAAGGTTGGTAAGCTGGAGTTCCCAGAGGCTCTGCTCAAGCGTGTTATGCTGCAGAATAACCAGGATAAGGGTGCCGACTTCGTAGAGAAGAACTTCGAGGGTAGCATTAAGGAGCTGGCTTGGCACCTGATTAAGGAGCAGCTGGTTGCCGCTCAGAACATCAAGGTTGAGGAGGCTGACATCAAGAACGTTGCTAAGGAGGCTATGCGTGCTCAGTTTGCTCAGTACGGTATGAGCAATGTACCCGATGATGTTCTGGAGAACTATGCCAACGAGCAGCTCAAGAAGCGCGAGAATATCGACAACTTCGTTGATCGTGCCGTTGACGTTAAGCTTACTGAAGCCCTCAAAAATGTGGTTAAGCTGAATGCAAAAGAGGTCACATTTGAGGAGTTTAATAAGCTTATGACAGAAAAATAAGCTTTTTTAGGAAAAAATAACCCCTAAAATACGAGGGTTATCGACTTTTTGTATTATCTTTGTGTCCCAAACGCAAGATGAGGAAGGTCGATAACCTTTTCTCTATATTAAAAAGAAAGGAATTGATAGTATGAATAATGATTTCAGAAAGTATGCTGTACAGCATTTAGGAATGAATGGTCTGGTGGTCGATGATGTAATCAAGGCCCAGAACCAGTACTTGAATCCCTATATTCTTGAGGAGCGCCAGTTGAACGTTACTCAGATGGATGTGTTCTCACGCCTGATGATGGACCGTATCATTTTCCTTGGTACTCAGATAGACGATTATACCGCCAACACATTGCAGGCACAGCTGCTGTTCCTGGATTCAACCGACCCTGGTAAGGATATCTCGATTTATATCAACTCACCTGGCGGTAGCGTAACTGCTGGTTTGGGTATCTATGACACTATGCAGTTTATCACCAGCGATGTGGCTACTATCTGTACAGGTATGGCTGCCTCTATGGGTGCCGTGCTGCTTGTGGCTGGTGCCGAGGGTAAGCGTTCGGCTCTGCCCCACAGTCGTGTGATGATTCACCAGCCTCTGGGTGGTGTACAGGGTCAGGCTTCAGATATCGAGATTGAGGCCAAGGAGATTTTGAAGTTCAAGAAAGAGTTATACACTATTATCTCGGAACATTCGCATACACCATACGATAAGGTTTATGCCGACTCTGACCGTAACTATTGGATGACGGCCGAGGAAGCAAAGGCTTACGGAATGATTGACGAGGTGCTGACACGGAAGAAATAATGCCGATGAAGAAAGTATGTAGTTTCTGTGGTAGAGGCGAAAACGAGGTAAAGCTGTTGATCTCGGGTCTTAACGGTCAGATTTGCGAGAACTGCGTGGAGCAGGCTTATCAGATTATAAATGATAACCTGCGCGAGGCGCCTGTTGCAAAGAAGAAAGGAAAAGCCGCTGAAAAGCCCGAAAACCTGAAGGTGCCTAAACCCAAGGAAATCAAAGAGTACCTCGACCAGTATGTGATCGGTCAGGACGATGCCAAGCGTTATCTGGCTGTGGCTGTTTACAACCACTACAAGCGTTTGCAGCAGCCCGTGGATGATGATGGTGTAGAGATTGAGAAGAGTAATATTATTATGGTAGGTAGTACTGGTACGGGTAAAACCTTGCTGGCACGTACCATTGCCAAACTGCTTGATGTGCCCTTTACTATTGTAGATGCTACGGTGTTTACCGAGGCTGGTTATGTAGGTGAGGACGTAGAAAGCATATTGTCACGACTGTTGCAGGTGGCTGATTACAATGTTGAGGCTGCTCAGCGCGGTATCGTGTTTATCGACGAGATCGATAAGATTGCTCGTAAGAGCGACAACCCTTCTATCACCCGCGACGTTAGTGGCGAGGGCGTGCAGCAGGGATTGTTGAAATTATTAGAGGGTACCATGGTGAATGTTCCACCCAAGGGTGGCCGTAAGCATCCCGACCAGGATTACATCCATGTAGATACCCGTAATATCCTGTTTATATGCGGTGGCGCCTTTGATGGTATCGAGCGTAAGATTGCACAGCGTATGAACACCCATGTGGTAGGTTATAACTCGGTAACCAACGTCAGAAAGATTGATAAGAATGATTTGATGAAGTATATCGTTCCTCAGGATCTGAAGTCGTTCGGACTTATTCCTGAGATTATCGGTCGTCTGCCAGTGCTCACACATCTGAATCCGTTGGACCGTAAGGCATTGGAAAGAATCCTGACTGAGCCTAAGAATTCTATCATCCGTCAGTACAAGAAACTGTTTGAGATGGATGGTGTTGCGTTGACTTTCGATCAGGAGGCACTCGACACGCTGGTAGACAAGGCTGTAGAGTACAAGCTTGGTGCTCGCGGACTGCGTTCGATTGTTGAGAGTGTGATGATGGACGCTATGTACGACCTGCCATCGAAGAAAACTAAGAAATTCAATGTGACGGCTGATTACGTCAGTAAGCAGCTTGATAAATCATACCTCCAGAAGTTGGAAGCCTAACTAACTATAATATATGAGCGAAAAGATGAATCTCACAGCAGCCCTGAAGAAGTACTTTGGATTCGACACATTCAAAGGCGATCAGGAGCGTATTATCCAGAACCTGATGGATGGCAACGATACCTTCGTGCTGATGCCAACAGGCGGTGGAAAATCATTGTGCTACCAGTTGCCCTCGCTACTGATGGAGGGTACAGCCATTGTGATTTCGCCGCTGATTGCGCTGATGAAGAATCAGGTGGATGTGATTACCAGCATGAGCGAAACCGAGGGTACTGCCCACTACCTGAACTCGTCGCTGAACAAAGCGGCCATTGATCAGGTGAAATCGGATGTGATGGCTGGTAGAACCAAACTGTTATATGTTGCTCCAGAGTCGTTGACAAAAGAAGAGAACGTAGAGTTCCTGCGTTCGGTTAAGATATCTTTCTATGCCATCGATGAGGCTCACTGTATTTCAGAATGGGGTCACGATTTCCGTCCTGAGTATCGCAAAATCCGTCCTATCGTAAATGAAATAGGTAAGGCACCTATCATTGCGCTTACGGCTACTGCTACCGATAAGGTTCGTACTGATATCAAGAAAAACCTTGGTATTGTGGATGCTGCTGAGTTCAAAAGCTCGTTCAACCGTCCGAATCTGTATTACGAGGTACGTCCAAAGACTGCGAATGTAGATAAGGATATCATCAAGTTCATTAAGCAGCATCCAGGAAAGAGCGGCATTATCTACTGCCTGTCGAGAAAGAAGGTAGAAGAGTTGGCCGAGATCCTGCGTGTGAATGGTATTAAGGCTGCTGCCTATCATGCCGGACTTGACTCGAATACACGTTCGAATACCCAGGATGAGTTCCTGATGGAGAATATCGATGTGATTGTGGCTACCATCGCCTTTGGTATGGGTATCGATAAGCCCGATGTGCGCTTTGTGATTCACTACGACATACCTAAGTCGTTGGAAGGCTATTATCAGGAAACTGGTCGTGCCGGACGTGACGGTGGCGAGGGAATCTGCCTGGCCTTCTACTCGTATAAGGACTTGCAGAAGCTCGATAAGTTTATGGAGGGTAAACCTGTGGCCGAGCAGGATATCGGTCGTCAGTTGTTGGTTGAGACCGCTGCTTATGCTGAGACGTCGGTTTGTCGCCGTAAGATGTTGTTACACTATTTCGGTGAGACCTACGAGAAGGATAACTGTGGTAACTGCGATAACTGTCTGCACCCCAAGACCAAGATCGAAGCTCAGGAACAGTTGGTTATTGTACTGAAGACGATCCAGGTTATCAAGGAGAATTTCCGCTCGGACTATGTGATAGACTTTATTATCGGTAAACCTACCGAAGAGATTCTGGCTCATCATCACGACGAGCAGGAACTGTTTGGTGCTGGAGCCGATGACGATGAGAAGATTTGGAACCCAGTAATCCGTCAGGCGCTGATAGCCGGCTACCTGCGTAAAGAGGTAGAGAACTACGGACTGCTGAAACTGACTGCCGCTGGTAAGAAGTTTATAAAGGCTCCCAAATCGTTTATGATCGTGAAGGATGCTGAATTTAACGACGACTATGAGTCGGCTGATCAGGAGGGTGGACTAAGCGCCCTTGATCCTGTGCTGACGGCTATGTTGCTTGACCTTCGTAAGAAGGTTTCGCGACAGTTAGGTCGTCCACCTTACGTTATCTTCCAGGATGTGTCGATCGACCAGATGGCAACCGACTATCCCATCACACTCGAGGAGCTGAAGTGTATCCAGGGTGTGGGCGAAGGTAAGGTTAAGCAGCCTTATGCTCAAGAGTTTGTAGACCTGATTAAGGCCTACTGCGAAGAGAATGAGATTGAACGACAGGTTGACATGCGCGTGCGTACCGTTGCTAAAAAGTCAATGCTGAAAGTCAAGATTATCCAGAGTATCGACCGTCAGATAGCACTCGACGATATCGCTGAAGCACAGGGTATTGAGTTCGAGGAACTGCTCGACGAGGTTGAGGCAATCGTTTATAGCGGTACCAAACTGGATATTGATTACTTCCTTGAGGAGGTAATGGATGAAGATCACGTAGATGATATCTACGACTACTTTGCCGAGAGCGAAACCGATAAGCTGAGTGTGGCTGAGGAAGAGCTTGGCGAGGACTACTCGGAAGACGAAATCCGACTGGTACGCATTAAGTTCATTTCGGAGATGGCGAACTAAGAATTGAAGATTTGAAGAATTAAAAAGAGATAAAGATTATGGCATCATTTATTGCAGACAAGATTGTGATGGACGGTCTGACATTCGACGACGTCCTGTTGATTCCCGCTTATTCGGAGGTGCTGCCCAAAACGGTGGAGCTGAAAACCCGTTTTTCGAAGCACATTGAGCTGAACGTTCCTTTTGTAACGGCAGCTATGGATACAGTAACCGAAAGCCAGATGGCTATTGCCATCGCCCGTGAGGGAGGTATCGGAGTGATTCACAAGAACATGTCGATAGACAACCAGGCACGCGAGGTAGCGATTGTAAAGCGTGCTGAGAATGGTATGATCTACGACCCCATCACTATTCCATTGGGAAGCACCGTGGCTCAGGCCCTCGAAATCATGTCGGAGTACCATATCGGTGGTATCCCCGTGGTTGACGATGACCGTCGCCTGGTGGGTATCGTAACCAACCGCGACCTGCGCTTTGAGCGTCGCTTGGATCGTCCCGTAGAGGAAATCATGTCGAAGGAGAACCTGGTAACCACCCATCAGCAGACCGATCTGACTGCTGCAGCACAGATTCTGCAGGAGAACAAGATTGAGAAACTTCCTGTTGTAGATAAGGATAACCGATTGATTGGACTGATTACCTATAAGGACATCACCAAGGCAAAGGATAAGCCCATGGCTTGTAAGGACGATAAGGGACGTTTGCGTGTTGCAGCCGGTGTAGGTGTAACCGTTGATACTCTTGACCGTATGCAGGCTCTGGTTAACGCAGGTGTTGATGCCATTGTTATTGATACAGCCCACGGACACTCAAAGAGTGTTATCGAGAAGCTGCGCGAGGCAAAGGCTTCGTTCCCCAATATCGATATCGTGGTAGGAAATATTGCTACCGGTGCTGCCGCTAAGATGCTGGTTGACAACGGTGCCGACGCTGTAAAGGTTGGTATTGGCCCAGGCTCAATCTGCACCACTCGTGTGGTTGCTGGTGTTGGTGTGCCTCAGCTGAGTGCTGTTTATGATGTATACAGCGCCCTGAAGGGAACTAATGTTCCTCTGATTGCTGATGGCGGTCTGCGCTACTCAGGCGATATCGTAAAGGCACTTGCTGCCGGTGGTAGCAGCGTCATGATTGGTTCGCTTGTGGCTGGTACCGAGGAGAGCCCTGGCGATACCATTATCTACAACGGACGTAAGTTCAAGAGCTATCGTGGTATGGGTTCGCTCGAGGCTATGGAGCATGGTTCGAAGGACCGCTACTTCCAGGCCGACACCAAGGATGTGAAGAAGCTTGTACCAGAGGGTATCGCTGGTCGTGTTCCTTACAAGGGAACCGTTCAGGAAGTGATTTATCAGATGGTTGGTGGCTTGCGCTCAGGTATGGGTTACTGCGGTGCCCAGACTATCGAGAAGTTGCATGATGCCAAGTTTACACGCATTACCAATGCCGGTGTAAACGAGTCGCATCCACACGATATCACTATCACCAGTGAGGCTCCTAACTACAGCCGTCCAAACGATTAATGATGAGACAACTCACCATAGCCCTTTCATTGTTTGCTGCGATTACCTCGCAGCAAACATTGGCACAGACTACCGACCCGGTTGTAATGACCGTGGCCGGTGTTCCTGTTTCTCGTTCAGAGTTCGAGTATTCGTACAATAAGAACAATGGCGAAGGGGTAATCGACAAACTGTCGGTGGATGAGTATGTCACCTTGTTTATAAATTATAAGCTGAAGGTGGCTGCAGCCCTCGATGCTAAACTCGATACGCTGTCGTCGTTCCGTCAGGAATACCAGATGTATCGCGACCAGCAGGTGCGCCCAACGATGGTGACCGATGCCGAGGTGCTTGATCAGGCCCGACAGATGTACGAACGCACTCAGGCGATGATTGGCTCGAAAGGATTGGTACGCCCAGCGCACATCCTATTAAAGTTGTCGACGCAAGCTACCGTTCAGCAGCAGGAAAAGATACACCAGCGTATCGATTCTGTTTATCGTGCCCTGCAAGCAGGAGCTGATTTCGCGGAATTGGCCAAGAAGGTTTCTGAAGATACTGGTTCGGCTGTCCGTGGAGGCGAACTGCCTTGGATTGCACCTTCGCAAACACTGAAGGAGTTCGAGGATGTGGCTTATTTGCTGGCACCTGGTCAGTTAAGTCAGCCATTCCTGAGTCCTGTTGGTTACCACATCATCTTGATGAAAGAACGTAAACAACTGGAACCATTCGACTCGTTGAAACAGAGCATTGTTGCATCGCTTGAGCGTCATGGTATCCGTAACGAGATTGCAGATATGAAGTTACGTAACCGTGTGGCAGCGTCGGCAGGCAAGCTGAAGCCCAATGATGTGATGCAGCAGAAAGCCGATTCGGTAGCTGCTGCCAACAGCGAGCTGAAATATCTGTTTAAAGAGTATCATGACGGTTTGTTGCTTTACGAAATCAGCAACCGCGAGGTGTGGAGCAAAGCCCAGAATGATGAAATTGCACTGAAGGCTTGGTTCGACACCCATAAAAAGAAATACACATGGAAGGAACCCCGTTACCGCGGCATTGCCTACCACGTGAAAACCAAGCAAGATGTAAAGGCTGTAAAGCAATGTGTAAAGAATCTGCCTTTCGATCAGTGGGCAGAGGCTTTGCGTACTACCTTTAACCCCGATTCTGTGATCCGCATCCGTGTGGAGAAAGGACTGTTTAAACTTGGCGATAATCCTACCATTGATAAGATGGTGTTTAAGCAGGCTACCAGTTCAACATCTGATGCTAATTATCCCATCGATGCTGTATATGGCAAGAAACTGAAGCGTCCAGATAACTATCAGGATGTGCGTCAGCAAGTGGTTGAGGATCTGCAGGATTACCTGGAGCAGGAGTGGGTTGATGCCTTACGCCATCGTTATCAGGTAGAAGTGAATCAAGAAGTATTGAAAACTGTAAATAAACATCTATGAGTATTATAAAGAAAGTAATGACACTGGCGCTTCTGGCCTTGCCTTTGGTAGCTACTGCCCAGAAGAAGGATTCTATTGGTACCGTCATCGACGAAGTGGTATGGGTGGTTGGCGATGAAGCCATCCTCCGTTCGGATGTTGAAGCCCTGCGCATGCAGTCGGCTATGGAAGGTGTAAAATGGAGTGGAAACCCCGACTGCACTATTCCAGAGCAGATTGCAGTTCAGAAACTGTTCAAGCACCAGGCTCAGATCGATAGTATTGAGGTGACCGATGCCGATGTGGCACAGGAGGTAGAGCAGCAGATTAGCTACTGGCTCGAGATGGTTGATGGTTCACGTGAGCGCCTCGAGGAGTACAAGCACCAGAACCTGACACAGATTCGTGCCGACCTGCGCGAGGAAATGAAAGATCGTCAGATGGTACAGAAAATGAAGCAGAAGCTTGTTGAGGATATTGCCGTTACACCTGCTGAGGTTCGTCGCTATTTCAGTGCCCTGCCACAGGATAGTCTGCCTTTTGTTCCTACCGAGGTTGAAGTACAGATTGTACAGCTTACCCCAAAGATTGAACAGGAGGAACTGAACCGTGTAAAGGATGAACTGCGTAACTATACAGAGCGTGTAAATAAGGGTGAAACCCGATTCCAGACTTTGGCACAGTTGTATTCAGAGGACCCAGGTTCTGCTCGTCGTGGTGGTGAGCTCGGTCTGATGGGACGTGGTACCCTTGATCCTGCCTTTGCTGCTGTTGCTTTCAATCTTACCGATCCTAAAAAGGTGTCGAAGATTGTTGAGTCGGAGTTCGGTTTCCATATCATCCAGCTGATTGAGAAGCGTGGTGACAAGGTGAATGTACGTCATATCCTGCGTAAGCCTGTGGTATCGCAGGAGTCTGTTGACCGTGCTTTGGGTCGTCTGGATTCTATTGCGGCCGATTTGCGTGCCGAGAAATTCAGCTTTGAGGATGCTGCCTCACTGATTTCTGACGATAAGGATACCCGTAACGCCAAGGGACTGTTGAGTACCGATCAGATGCGTACTGGTAAGACCTCATCTAAGTTCCGTATGCAGGACCTGCCTGCTGAGATTGCCAAGGCTGTTGATACACTGAAGGTGGGTGAGATCTCTAATGCCTTCCAGATGATTAACCAGCGTGGTAAGACCGTATGTGTGATTGCTAAGCTGAAGAGTCGTACCGAAGGTCATAAGGCCTCTGTAACCGAGGACTTCCAGATTATGAAGGACGTGGTGCTGAATAAGCGTCGTGAGGACCGTATCCATCAGTGGGTAGTAGATAAGATTAAGAGTACTTATACCCGACTGAACGACGATTATAAGGATTGCAATTTCGAATATGAAGGTTGGATTAAGTAGAGCTGCTCTATTCCTGTCAATCGTTCTGATGGTTGGCTTCGTTTCTGCATTTGCCCAGCAAAAGCAGCAGCGTCGTCGTCCGGCTGCACGTAAAACGGCTAAGGCTAAGGATACACGTGTGTATCTGGTGCATGCCGATGTGCTGCATTACGACCAGCTGAAGAATCCCGATGCCACCATTCTGAATGGTAAGGTACATTTTACACATCAGGGTGCCCGATTGTATTGCGATAGTGCCTATTTCTATGAGGCCAGCAATTCGTTCGAGGCGTTCGGACATGTGAAGATGTACCAGGGCGATACGCTCTCGCTGTTGAGCGATTATGCTTATTACGATGGTAACGAGCAGATGGCTCGTGCCCGTTATAATGTGGTGCTGAAGCATAAGAAGACCACTCTTTATACCGATAGCCTTGATTACGACCGTTTGTATGATAATGCCTACTTCTTTGAGGGTGGAAAGATGATTGACGGTAAGACTACGCTTACCTCCGACTGGGGAGAATATAACACCAAGAGCAAAATGTCGGTATTCAATTACGATGTGAAGATGAAGAGTCCCAAGTTCTTCCTCACTACCGATACTCTTTATTACGACACCCGTTTGTCGATGGCTCATATTGTTGGTCCGTCGAATATCACCTCGGGAGAGAGCCATATCTATTCCGAGCAAGGCTATTATGATACCAAGAACGACCGTGCTCGTCTGATGAACCGCTCGGTTCTCTCTAACCAGGGTAAGATGATGGTGGGAGATAGTGTTTACTACGATAGCAAACAGGGCTTTAGCCAGGCCTTCCGCAACGTGGTGTATGTGGATTCTGTAAACAAGAATAAACTTACAGGTAACTATGGCGAGTACTACGAGAATACCGGTTTTGCGCTGTGTACGGATAGTGCCGTAGCCATCGACTACTCGCAGGGCGACTCGTTGTTTATGCATGCCGATACATTTAAGGTGGTAACCTATAATATTGAAACCGATTCGGTGTATCGCAAAATCTTTGCATTCCATCATGTGCGTGCATTCCGAAACGATGTGCAGGCTGTTTGCGACTCACTTATCTATAACTCGCTCGATTCGTGTATGACGCTCTATCACGATCCTATCGTGTGGAACAATAACCAGCAGTTGGTGGGCGACCGTATCGAGGTGTTTATGAAAGATTCGCTGATCGATCATGCCCATGTTATCGACAACTGTTTCTCGATACAGCAACTTCGTAGCGATACTACGCTTTATAATCAGGTGTCGTCGAAGGAGATGTTTGCCTACTTTATTGATGGTGCTATCCACGAAGCCCAAGCTAAGGGTAATGTGCTGATAGGTTATTATTTTGAGGAGGGCGACAGCGTGGCGATTATCTATAATTACCAGGAAACATCCGAACTTCGTATGTTCCTGAAGGACCGTAAACTGCAAAAGGTATGGACGCCCAAGAGCAGTGGTACGATGTATCCGCTAAACCAGATCCCTAATGATCGTAAGCATCTGCCAGGCTTTGCGTGGTATAACTACGTGCGCCCAATGAATCGCTACGACATTTTCAATTGGCGCGAAAAGAAAAGCGTTGAAAACTAAGACTGAAAAATGGATTTAATACATCTTCTTCCCGATAGTGTTGCTAACCAGATTGCCGCTGGTGAGGTAATACAGCGTCCGGCTTCTGTAATCAAGGAGCTGGTTGAGAATTCTGTTGATGCAGGTGCCAAGACCATCCATGTGATTGTGGTGGATGCTGGTCGTACCTCTATTCAGGTTATCGACGATGGTAAGGGCATGAGTGAGACCGATGCACGATTGGCGTTCGAGCGCCATGCAACATCGAAGATCTCGCAGGCCGACGATCTGTTTGCCCTGCACACCATGGGATTTCGTGGCGAGGCTTTGGCTTCGATTGCTGCCGTGGCACAGGTTGAACTGCAAACACGTCGACAGGAAGATGAGATAGGAACCAAGGTTTCAATTGCTGGGTCGAAGGTAACTCGACAGGAACCGGTATCTTGTCCGGTGGGATCTAACTTTAAGGTTGATAACCTGTTCTTCAATGTACCTGCCCGTCGCAAGTTCCTAAAGACGAATGCTACCGAGCTGAATAATATCTTGACAGCTTTCGAGCGTATCGTGCTCGTTTATCCCGATATTCATTTTACCTTGCACAATAATGGGGTAGAGATGCTGAACCTGCGTGCAGGCTCTGTACGTCAGCGCATTGCAGATGTGTTTGGAAAACAGTATAATCAGGATTTAGTACCTGTTGAGGTGCATACAGCCATGTGTACGGTTTCTGGTTTTGTGGGTAAACCTGAGGCTGCCCGCAAAAAAACTGGGTGCGACTATTTCTTCGTCAATGGTCGCTTTATGAAGCACCCTTACTTTCACAAGGCTGTGATGAAAGCTTACGACCGTTTGGTGCCCGATGGTATGGCTGTACCTTATTTCTTGTATATAGAAGTAGAGCCAGGCGAGATAGATGTGAACATACATCCTACCAAGACCGAAATTAAGTTTGAGAATGAACAGGCCATCTGGCAGATTCTGTCGGCTGCTGTTCGTGATGGTATTGGCAAGTACTGCGAAGTGCCTTCGATTGATTTCGATACTCAGGGACAACCAGACATTCCCTTGTTTGATAGTAACAGCAACACTTTCCAAGATAGTTTTGCTGCGCCCAAGGTTAACTATAACCCAGATTATAATCCGTTTAAGCAGAGTGGTGGAAGTAGTTCCAGCAGTGTGCCTAATCAGTGGGAGAGTTTGTATCTGGGTGTGGAACAGGGCTCGTTCCGTGAGGAACCTGTACAGCAACCATCGTTCTTTGACGATGAAAACGTTGTGGCGCCACAGTCGGCTACCGAGATTCTCTCTGAGAAGTCGCCTGCTCACTACCAGTATAAGGGCAAGTACCTGATGACGGCAGTAAAATCTGGTCTGATGATTATCGACCAGCATCGTGCCAGCATCCGTGTGCTTTACGATCGTTACCTGAATCAGCACGACGGTCATGTTATCAGCACCCAGAAAATGCTGTTCCCTGAAACGATTACATTCTCGCCGTCCGAGGGTGTTACCATGCAGCAGCTGTTGCCCGAACTTACCGCTTATGGTTTCGACCTGAGCGATTTAGGTGGTAATACCTATGCTGTGAATGGTATTCCTGCTGGACTCGAAGGTATTAATCCGCAGAACCTGCTGCACGACATGCTGTCATCAACGAGTGCAGCCGATTCGATAGAGGCTATTCATGCTGCTTTGGCACTCCGCCTAGCCCAGAGTGCTGCCATTCCTTATGGTCAGATACTGACTAACGACGAAATTGAGAGCATCATTAACGATCTTTTCTCGTGCTCGAACGTCAATTATACACCCGATGGAAAAGCTATACTTTGCATACTTCCACAGGGCGATATTGAGCATTTATTGGGTTAAAATGTGAATGAAGGTTAAATTCTAACAGATTTCTTGTAAAACATGCGGTAGTTTCAAAAAATCTTCTTACCTTTGCACCCGCTTACAAGAAATGAGGGCGTTTAGCTCAGCTGGTTTAGAGCATCTGCCTTACAAGCAGAGGGTCGGCGGTTCGAATCCGTCAACGCCCACAACAACAAGTTAGGATGTGATTTCGGTCACATCCTTTTTTCATTTAACAACAGACATAACTGCCACATGAAGAAGGTTAAGAATAGCGAACTACTGCTTTCATACATCCGTGAAGGACGTGAGATGAGCCAAAGAGAAAAACTTTGGTTGATTGTTAGTTTGAGTATTCCTTCGATCCTGGCACAGATATCAGCTACCATCATGTTTTTTATCGATGCCTCGATGGTGGGCCATTTGGGTGCCAAGGCATCGGCTTCAATCGGTCTGGTGGAAACTACCGGTTGGCTGTTGGGTGGTTTGGCTTCGGCAGCTAACATGGGCTTTTCGGTGCAGGTGGCGCATTTTATTGGTGCCAACGACTTTGAGGCGGCCCGTCGTGTCTTGCGCCAGGCTTTAGTGTGCTGTATGGTTTGGGCACTATTGATATCCATTACATCGGTAGCTATCAGTCCATTCCTGCCTTATTGGATGGGAGGAACGGCTGAGATTGCCCGCGATGCCTCATTGTATTTCGGTATTTTCGGAGCTTGTGGTATCTTTTTTCAGATGGAGGGATTGGCAGGTTCTATGCTCAAGTGCTCGGGTAACATGAAGATTCCCTCGATGTTGAATATCGGCATGTGCGTGATGGATGTGGTGTTTAACTACCTGTTTATTTATATTTTAGGTTTGGGTGTGATGGGTGCTGCTATTGGTACAGGTATGGCCATGCTGGTTACAGCTAGTCTGATGCTGTATTTCCTATTGGTACGCTCAAAAATGCTCTCATTGGTAGGACGCCCAGGTTCATTCAAGCCAAAAGCTGATACCATTGGTACTGCTTTCAGAATTGGTGCCCCCATGGGTTTGCAGCATCTGCTAATGGGATCGGCTCAGATGGTGAGCACGCTGATTGTGGCACCATTGGGTACGATTGCTATTGCAGCCCATTCGTTGGCTATTACGGTAGAGAGTTTATGCTATATGCCTGGTTTCGGTATTGCCGAGGCTGCCACTACATTGGTGGGACAGGGTATAGGTGCAGGGCAGAAACAGCTTACCCGCTCGTTTGCCCATATGTCGGTTGGTTTAGGCATGATGGTAATGACACTGATGGGTGTGCTGATGTGGACTTTTGCACCACAGTTGATGGCTATCATGTCGCCTGTTGATGAAGTGATAGCTCTGGGTGCTCAGGTTCTGCGTATCGAAGCATGGGCAGAGCCGATGTTTGCTGCTGCCATTGTAGTTAACGGTATTTTCGTGGGTGCAGGCGATACCATCATCCCGGCCATCATGAGTTTGGCTTCTATGTGGGCTGTTCGTTTGTCGTTGGCTGCCACACTGGCTCCCAAATGGGGTTTAATGGGTGTATGGACTGCTATGGCCATCGAACTTACCTTCCGTGGTATTATCTTCCTTGTGCGCTTGTTCAAAGGAAGTTGGGCTGATAAGTTGAAACTCAAGCAGGCTTAATTCATAATTTACTGTTTTAGTAGATAGCAAAAAAAGCCGCTCAAGGGTCATCAACGACTCGAGGGCGGCACCAACAATCTATGAATAACTAAAAACCTTTTTCTGAGAAAAAACGGAGTGTCACCACTGCGTCTTTGTTATCCTTACTAACAAATCTTTTCTAACACCTTAGAAATACCTATCTCCAATTTAACTAATAAACCTAAAACCAAATTCTAACTAACTATTAACTCTAACTAAAACCTAAATCAATCAATCTTTATATACCTTAACTAATACCTCTGTATTGTTTTCTATGCTTCTATTAAAGAACTCTTGTTTTCTTTTGACGTTGCAAAGGTACGACGATTTTTGCAACCACACAAGAAATATGATGTACTTTCCTCAAAAAAGTGCACTTCTTTTGATATACATCAAGCTGTTGTGTGCGAACACAATCGATTTGTGTGCGAAAACGGGTTTTTTTTACACTTGTTTACAGTGCGCTACAATTTTTCACGATTTTAGGAGTCTGATATAGGTTTCGTAGGGTATAAAACGGCCTCCCATGCGCTTTAAATGTGGTGTTTCAAACTGGCAGTCAATCAGTTTGCCGCCCAGTTTATCGAAGGTTTGTGCCAGGTGTATCAGGGCTAACTTTGAGGCGTTGGGTACTAATGAGAACATACTCTCGCCGAAAAAGGCTGTACCTAGGTTTATGCCGTACAGACCTCCCACTAGTGTCTCGCTCTGCCACACTTCAACACTGGCAGCAAATCCCTGTCGGTGCATCTCGGTATAGGCCTCAATCATTTCAGGACCTAACCAGGCGCCTTCGTCGTTGTTGCGGTTTTGGGCGGTGGCGCAGCCACGTATCACCCCTTCAAAGTCTTGATTGATGGTTATCTGTAGTTCGCCCTTCCTGATAACTTGTTGCATGGAGTGGCTTATATGTACTTCGTTAGGAAATATAACGAAGCGCTGCAGCGGACAGTACCATAGCGGCTCCTGCTGGTGTCGGTAGGCAAACCAGGGGAAGAAACCATTGCTGTAGGCCAGCAGAAGTCTGTCAACAGATAGATCGCCGCCCACAGCCACTAATCCATCCTCTTCGCCAAGGTGTGGATCGGGAAACCACAGATCGTTATCCAATTGATAAACTGCCATCGCGTGTACTTATTATAATATGTCCACCTTGTTTCAGACTGCCGAACAGTATCTCGCGCATGAGTAGCGGTTTCAGCCGCTGGGCTATCACGCGGTCCATCTCGCGGGCACCGTATTCGTGGGTGTAACCCTCGTCAAGCAGCAGCTTAAAAGCCTCGTCGCTCAGTGTCATCTCTACTTGTTTCGCGGTCAGTTTGTCCTGCAACTCGCTTAACTTCTTCTTTAGGATGAGTGTGGCCATCTCGTGATCCATATCGTTGAACACTACCGTGCCCGACAGACGGTTGATGAATTCGGGCTTGAATGTTTTCTTTACCTGTTTCAACATGGCCTCGCCGCGCGATGTGTTACCTGTAAAGCCTATGTTGGCTTGTGCAGCATATTGGGCACCTGCGTTCGAGGTCATAATCAGTATCACGTTGCGGAAGTCGGCCTTGCGCCCTTTGTTGTCGGTCAAGCGTGCATAGTCCATTACCTGCAGCAGGATATTATAGATGTCCTGATGCGCTTTTTCTATCTCGTCGAGTAGTAACACGCAGTTAGGTGTTTTGCGGATGGCATCGGTAAGTAGTCCGCCATCCTCGTAGCCTATATAGCCTGCAGGCGAGCCTATCAGCTTGGCAACGGTGTGCTTCTCGGTATATTCACTCATATCGAAACGTAGCAACGCTATGCCAAGCTCTTTGGCCAGCACGCGTGCCACCTCTGTTTTGCCCACACCTGTGGGACCAACAAACAATAGTGATGCCAGCGGCTTATTGTCATCAAGCAGTCCGGCTTTCGACATCTGTACAGCTTCTACTACCTGACGGATAGCCTCGTCCTGTCCGTATATCTTCTGGAGCAGACGTGGGGCCAGTGTTTCCAGTTGAGCGTTATCGTCATCGCTGTTCATAGCCATAGTGTCTACCTTGCAGGTTTTTGCCAGTACATCGGCAATATCAACTTTGTTGACGTTTGCAGGTTGTGCGCCATCTTTAAGCTCTGCTGCAGCTCCTGCTTCGTCTATCAAGTCGATGGCTTTATCGGGTAGAAAACGGTCGTTTACGTATTTATAGCTGGCATCAACGGCAAAGTCGAGTGCCGCCTCGTCGTATGTGACGTGATGGAAACTCTCGTATTGCGAGCGTAACTGGCGCACGATGTGCTTGGTTTCTTCGGGCGTTGGCTCGGGAATGTCGATTTGCTGGAAACGGCGCACCAGACCTTTTGAACGGGCAAAGTGACGGTTGTACTCTTCGTAGGTTGTCGATCCGATAAAACGGATGCCGCCAGCTTCTAAGTAAGGTTTCAGCATGTTCGAAGCATCCATGGCGCCCTCGCCGGTGGCACCTGCGCCTACCAGCGTATGTATCTCGTCGATGTAAACGATGTTTTTGTCGCTTTCCTCTTGTATACCCTCCATTATTTGCTTAATGCGGTTCTCAAAGTCGCCGCGATACTGAGTGCCTGCCAACAGTGTGCCCAGGTCAAGCTGGTATATCTTGCTGCCTTTCAGGCGTTCAGGTAGGTTCTGGTCCTCCTCAATCATGCGTGCAAGTCCCCAAACTAGGGCTGTTTTGCCTACACCGGGTTCGCCCACGTGCAGCGGGTTGTTTTTGTCACGTCGACAAAGTACTTGTATAGTACGCTGCAACTCCTGCTCGCGACCAATCAGTGGGTTGTGCTGTTGGTACAGTGTGTTCATACAGGTAACCAGTCGGCGCCAGGCTTCCTGGCCCTTTTGCTGGTCGCCTGTGCCCAGTTGGTCGGCTAACTCGTAGGCGCTAATCAGGTCGCTCATAAAGTTGCTTTCATTATCGCCTAACGCATCTTTCAGTAGGTAACAGGCCCAAGATTCTGGTAGATTAAGTAACCCCATCACCAAGTGAGGAACATCGAGTGCTGTTGCACTGCTATTGATGATTTGCGCGCAGGCAAACTCTATCAGTTGTCCCATTTGTGTCGATGCTTCGGGTTCGTAATCTATGTCTTCGGGTACGGTCTCTACTTCGTCTAACTTGTTTTCTATTCGCTCCTGAAACAGGTTGGCCGAATAGTAGCTGTCGAGTGTGTTGTAAAACTCATTGTCGTCCATCATTACCAGCAGCAGGTGCTCGGGCATGATAAACTCATGTCGGTACTCTTTGCAGCACTTCATAGTATCGCTGAGCATCCTGGCGGCGCGTTTGGTTTGCTTTATCTCTGCCATAGTTATTCCTCAGGTTCAACAGTTAAACGGAGGGGAAATCCCTCTTCACGGGCCATGTTGGTGGCTTTACGCACCTTCGATGTGGCAACGTCATAGCTATAGATACCCACCACTGCTTTGTCGCTATGGTGTACCTGCAGCATGAGTGCCTCGGCCTCTGTCTCACTTTTAAAAAACACTTGTGTAAGTATCTTCACCACAAATTCCATCGTGGTAAAATCGTCGTTGTATATTGTTACTTTGTATCGCCGCGGCTCGCGCAGGTTGGTGTGCTGCCGCTCTTTTGTTGCCGATTGTTCTTTTGCCATATTTCGATTTTCGTTTTAAAAATCGTGGCAAAGATACATTTTTTAGCTGAATTAAGCAAGAAAAACGCTGTAAAATGCTTATAATAAAAAAATCGCTAAGTTCAAAACTTAGCGACCTTTTTAGTTGGGGTACCCGGACTCGAACCAGGAAAGGCAGGACCAGAATCTGCAGTGTTACCATTACACCATACCCCAAAATGTTTTTGCTTGAGAACTCTCTTGTTCTGTTTTGCGGGTGCAAAGGTACTACTTTTTCTTGAACTACCAAAATTTTTTGGGGAAAAATTATAAAAAACCGCAAATTTTTCACTTTTTCTTTGTTTTTTGGGCAATTTACACTACCTTTGTGCACAAATAATAGCAAATTTTGAATGATACAACTTGTAGAAACAATTAAAGACGCGATTCAGGAGAAGAAGGGCTGCGATATTGTAGTGGCCGACCTGACTAAAATAGAAGGAACCATCTGTCAGTATTTCATTATCTGCACTGGCAACTCGCCCACGCAGGTCGAGGCTATTGCTGAGTCGGTGGGGGATATGGTGCGCGAACAGTTAAGCGAGAAACCTGCACACGTAGTAGGACTTGAAAACGCTCAGTGGGTGGCTATGGATTATACTGACGTATTGGTACACATTTTCTTGCCCGATGTGCGCGAGTATTACGATTTGGAACATCTGTGGGAAGATGCACCTCTGACTCGTATTCCTGATTTAGACTAATATATATATAATAGGTATATGGAGAATAATCAAAAACCAAACAAAAATAACGGTGCTAACGGTCCTAAGATGAATATGCCCAAGTTCAACATGAACTGGATATATTTCATCGCTATTCTGGCTTTAGGACTGCTTTACTTTACCAGTGGTGGTGCCGAAAATAGTAGCGTAGCAAAAACCGCATCGTATAGCGAGTTCAAAACTATGGTTGAGCGTGGCTATGCCAAAAAGATTGTGGTAAACAAGGCCCAGAGCATGCTACGTATGTATGTAAAGCCCGAACATATCCGTGATGTGTTCCACCAGGGAACGCAGCAAACGGGTGTTGAGCCCTATCTGGAGGTAGAATTCGGTAGCGTAGATCAGGTTGAGCAGTTTGTAGCCAAGGCTAAGGATGAAAAGGTGTTTACCGGTGATCTGGCTTTCGACAATAAACGTGATAACGAGTTCTTATCGCTGATTCTATCTAACCTCATTCCTATTTTATTTATAGTAGGATTGTGGATATTCCTGATGCGTCGCATGGGCGGCGGAGGCGGCGGCGTTGGTGGCGGTGTCTTCAACGTAGGCAAGAGCAAAGCAAAGATGTATGAGAAGGGTGGTGAGTTAGGCATCACGTTTAAGGATGTTGCCGGACAAGCTGGTGCCAAACAAGAGATACAGGAGATTGTTGACTTCCTGAAGAATCCTCAGAAATATACCGACTTGGGAGGTAAGATACCCAAGGGAGCCCTGCTGGTCGGTCCTCCGGGAACAGGTAAAACCCTGTTAGCTAAGGCTGTAGCAGGCGAGGCTGGTGTGCCTTTCTTCTCAATGAGTGGTTCTGACTTTGTAGAGATGTTTGTGGGTGTTGGTGCCAGTCGTGTACGCGATTTGTTCCAGCAGGCCAAAACAAAGAGTCCTTGTATCATCTTCATCGATGAGATTGATGCTGTGGGACGTGCTCGTTCAAAGAATCCTGCCATGGGCGGTAACGATGAGCGCGAGAATACGCTGAATGCCCTGTTGACTGAGATGGACGGATTCGGTACAAATAGCGGTGTTATTATTCTGGCTGCTACCAACCGTGCCGATATGCTTGATTCAGCTCTGCTGCGTGCAGGACGCTTCGATCGTCAGATACACGTTGATTTGCCTGATCTGAACGAGCGTAAGGAGGTATTTAAGGTACACCTGAAGCCTGTGAAGATTGATGAAAGCGTAGATATCGACTTCCTGGCTCGCCAAACACCAGGCTTCTCGGGTGCTGATATTGCCAATGTTTGTAATGAGGCTGCGCTGATTGCGGCCCGTCATAATAGTCAGACTGTAACGAAGCAGGACTTCCTGGATGCCGTTGACCGTATTATTGGCGGACTTGAAAAGAAGACCAAGGTGATGACACAGGCCGAGAAACGCTCGATAGCTATTCACGAGGCTGGTCATGCTACCATCTCATGGTTTACCGAGTTTGCCAACCCATTGGTTAAGGTTTCTATCGTGCCACGTGGACAGGCCCTTGGTGCTGCCTGGTATCTGCCTGAGGAGCGCGTGCTGCAAACCAAGGAGGCGATGCTGGATGAGATGTGTTCGCTGTTGGGTGGTCGCGCAGCCGAAGAGCTGTTTGTGGGTCATATCTCGACAGGTGCTATGAACGACCTTGAGCGCACTACCAAGCAGGCTTACGGCATGATTGCTTATGCTGGTATGAGCGAAAAACTGCCTAACGTGTGTTATTATAATAATGCTGAGTATCAGTTCCAGAGACCTTATTCGGAAACCACGGCAAAGATTATGGACGATGAGGTGCTGCGTATGATAAATGAGCAGTACGAGCGTGCCAAGCAGATACTTACCGAGCATAAGGAGGGACATGCCCAGCTGGCTCAGTTGCTGATAGATCGTGAGGTGATTTTTGCCGAGGATGTAGAGAAAATCTTTGGTAAGCGTCCCTGGACCAGTCGTGCAGAGGAGTTGCTTGAAGCCCAGATGAAAGCCGATGCTGAGCGTATGGCTGAAGAGCGTGCCAAGGAGCTCGAAGCAGAAGCAAAGGCTGCTGAGCAGAAAGCATTAGAGAGTAAACCCGAAGAAAAGGAGGATAAGGATGCGTAATTTTATTGTTAGAGCTATTACTGGCGTGCTGTTTGTTGCCGTGCTGGTGTGCAGCTTTTTGCGTCCGCAGGCAATGGTGCTGCTGTTTGCGCTGATTACAGGACTGACCATTTGGGAGTTTACCGGATTGGTTAACGAACGTGCGCAGGTGACGGTTAACCGCATGATATCTACTGTGGCAGGTGTATATCTCTTTTTTGCCATGGCAGGTTTCTGCAGCGAGCTTACCCCATCTGCTGTGTTCATCCCTTACCTTGTGTCTATCATCTATCTGATGGTGGCTGAGCTGTACCTGAAGAACGAGGATCCCATACATGATTGGGCCTATACCATGATGGCTCAGTTGTATATCGCCCTGCCGTTCTCGCTGCTTAATACGCTGGCATTCCACGCTGCGCCTCAGGGATTTGTGGCTTACGATGCTGTGTTACCCTTGTCGGTATTCGTATTCTTGTGGATGAACGATACAGGAGCCTACCTCTGTGGATCGCTGTTGGGCAAACATAAACTCTTCCCCCGCATTTCGCCAGGAAAGAGTTGGGAAGGCAGCATCGGTGGTGGTATCTTAGTGATAGCCGTTGCCGTGCTGGTATGGTATCTTACCGATGAGTATCAGCTTAATCAGTTAGGACTGACCGCTGTTGAGTGGGCCGGATTGGGACTCACCGTAGTTATCTTTGGTACCTGGGGCGATCTGGTGGAGAGCTTGTTTAAGCGCACCATCGGTATTAAGGATAGCGGTAACATACTGCCCGGACATGGTGGCATGCTTGATCGTTTCGATTCGTCGCTGCTGGCCATCCCCGCTGCAGTAGTTTACCTCTACACCATTATGCTACTTTGATTGATAAAGTACACTTAAAGTTGGCTTATATGTATTTTCGAGGGTAAGGGTGATGAAACCACCTTTATCCTCGAATTTTGCGATACGGTGGTCTTTTCCATCCTTCAGCATGTTAGGCCAAGCGCCCAGTTGCTCCTCGAATGCATCGTGCATCTGCTGCCACATTTTTCGGGTGCTATCGTTGGTAGAGATGGTGTAGTTCTCCTGCAGTGCAACCAATGTATCGTTACGCTGAGCTAACATCAGACGGTAGTTAAGGTTGGGGTGATACATCGATACACGGGCAAAATCAGAGTCGGTCTTGGCTGAATCGATAGCAAAACCACGAGCAGCGAGCGAGTCGCAGAAGGTTTTGAAGGGCATACCCATTGAGAGTCCACGATAGTCGAGATACTTTTTCTCGCCATTTCCACAAGCACAGAGTGCTGCAATAGCCACTACGGCAATAAATAATTTCTTCATAACAAATTAGTTTTTTGTAATATTCGGTGGCAAAGATAGATATTTTTTTTGGAGTTTCCAAAAAAATCTATTAACTTTGCAACATGTTTCTATCAACATTACTACTTACGGCACTTGTTGCCATGCCTATAACACCCGATACCCTGCGACAGGAACAGCTTGATGAGGTGGTGGTGAAGTCGAACTCGGCTCGCCAGCGTCTGCGTCAGATACAGACTGGTGCTGAGCAGGTGCAACTGAAGGACCTTACTAACTCGCCGCAACTGTTTGGCGAACATGATATTATGCGCTCTATGCAGCTGCTTACAGGTGTAAAGAGCGAGAGTGATGCATCTAGCAGTTTCCAGGTGCGAGGTGGTACATCAGCCCAAAACCAGATACTGGTTGATATTGCTCCTGTATATAATGTGGGGCACCTGGCTGGATTGTTTTCGGCCTTTAATAGCGATGCACTTGTGTCGGCTACGCTCTATAAAGGTTTGCTGCCAGCACAGTACGGTGGCGCCTCGAGTGCGGTGCTTGATATTATCGGAAAAACAGGTAACAAGAGCGAGTACCACGGTGGCGCCAGTATCGGACTCCTTTCAGCAAAGGGTACCATCGAAGGCCCGATTGTGAAGAATAAGGCCGCCTTTTTAGTTACGGCACGCCGTTCGTATATGGACATGTTTCTGAAACTATCGCCCGATTTTAAAGGTAATACTTTGTATTTCTACGATATCAACGCCAAGGCTGACTGGACCATTAACGAGAACAACCAACTGTTTCTGAGTTTCTTTACAGGTCACGACCGTACGGCACTTGAGGATATGGTTGACATCCGTTGGAACAACCTTTCAACCAGTTTAAAGTGGTTGCACCATTTTGGTAGTAATGCCTATGCTCAGTCGACGGCTTACTACAGCGGCTATCAGACGGATAATGGTATTGATTTTCTGGGTATGAATATCTGGTTCTCTGGTCATATCCGTCAGACAGGTTTCCGACAGGATTTCCATGCCAATCTGGGAAATAATAGGCTAGATGCTGGTTTGCAAACGGCTTTGCTTAATGTGAAGTCGGCCGAGTGGAAACAGGTGTCGTTGCACGAGAAGGAACAGCGCCGTGCCTGGGATAATGCATTTTGGCTGAACCTGATGGTGCCCATCACCAAAAAACTTGATGTTTCGGCCGGTCTGCGTGTGAGTGCCTTCTCGCCTTTGGGTGGTTCGTTGTATTACGATCTGGAAGATAATGGCGACATAGCTTGGTACTACAACTATGGTAAGAACCAGATAGTTAAAACCCACACAGTGCTTGAGCCCCGACTCTCTGTTAACTATCAACTATCACCTGTTGCCTCTCTTAAGTTCGGTTACACCCGTACTTCGCAGAATGTGCATGCCTTACGCAACCAGAGCACTGCAACACCCTTCGACCGTTACACCATGAGCAGTAACATTGTTAAGCCCGAGGTGGCCGACCAAGTGAGTGCAGGCTTGTTTATGATGACGCCCAATCAGGATTACGACTTCTCGGCCGAGGTTTACTATCGTCATATTAATAATGTGTTAGACTATCGCGATGGCAAATCGTTTGCCAGTGAGATAGAAATTGAGCGCTTGATGCTGGCGGGTAAGGGCAAGGGCTACGGTATAGAGCTGAGTGCCCGAAAGAACAACGGCAGACTGACGGGATGGATTGGCTACACGCTGTCGTGGTCGAAAACCAAGATTGATGGTATTAATCAGGGACGCTGGTACGATGCTAACAACGATCGCCGTCATGACATCAACATCGTGGCTATGTATCACCTGAATAAGCGTTGGAACCTGAGTGCCTCGTGGGTATATAACAGTGGTCAGGCTTTCACAGCCCCCAGTGGAAAGTATATGATTGAGGACAACTGGATATATTACTACACCGAGCGTAATGGTTATCGCGCACCAGCCTCGCATCATCTGGATGTAAGTGCAGTGTGGAGCAAGAAATACAGAAATCGCACCCATCAGCTGGTGTTCGGTATCTACAATCTGTATAACCGCTACAACCCCTTCCTCATTAACTTTGAGGATGGTGAGTATGGTGCAGGCACCAAGGCCAAGCAGTATTCGTTGTTCGGCATTGTACCATCGGTATCGTTTAATATTAATTTCTGAAAGCTATGCGTAGATTACTATATATAATAGGTATATTAGGGCTGATGTCGTGTACAAAGGAAATCAGCATCGACTATCATAGTCACGATACACGCTATGTGGTTGAAGGTACTATTAACAATGATGGTACGGAGATACGTGTGAGCACCACCAATGCGATGGAAGATAATGCTACTGGCAGTGATGTGAACAACGCTACCGTTACAATGACGGCCGACGATGGTACCACTGCTACCATCCCCTTCGTACGCAATGGCTACTACCGTTCAAAGTTTGCTGGTATTGCCGGCACTGTTTATAAGTTGGATGTTGAGGTTGAAGGACACCATTTTACGTCAACTTCTACCATGCAGCGCACCCCTAAGATGAACGAGTTTAAACTGGTGTGGAAGAAGATGCTGACGGAGCGTTACTTGTTTGGTGACTTGCGCCTGCAGGACATACCTAACGAGAGTAACTGGTATTTTATGCATATTTATCGTAATGGTTTAGGTTATCGTTGGGCGGTGATGAAGGATGATAAGAATCCGAACAAGGAACTGCAGCAGCTGTTTACCTTCTTCCGTGATGGTCAGCACGATAATGACGTTCTACAGGATGGCGACGAACTGCATATTGTTATACGTGCCATCGATCAGCGTGCTTACGACTATCTGTACTCTATGCAGCAGATGTCGAGCACGGCTACCAATCCTATTGATAACTTTACTGGTGGCTGTTTGGGGTATTTCTCAGCCAATAGCGAGATAGAATACTATCAGGATTTCTATTACCGCGATGTAACTGAAGATGACGAATAACCGTTAGTTTCGTTTGATAGTTTGCGAATAATGAAAGTAACGGTTATGCCTTTTTGTTCGTAGTCGTACCTGATAAGCACAGAACTGTCGGTAAACGAAACCACCTGTGCTAGGAGCGAGCGCTTGGCTCCGCCATCGTCAACGTATGTAAGTTTCAGGTTATTGTTGTCGCACTGATAGTCGCCTTCGTAAATCACCATACCTTCTGTGTCGTAGGCGGTAAAAGTACCTTTGCGCACCATGCCGTTGTAATTGCCATCACCACGGAAAACAAACTGATCGTACGTAAAGTTATCGGGGCCTAAGTCGGTGTCGCCATCAATCACAACATCACCTTCGCCCCAACCGCGTTGCCAAGTGCCGACAATCATTTCGCCCAGTCGGCGTCCATCATCGTCACCACCACCGCAAGCGGTCAAAAATACCAGGGCAGCCACCATAGCTGCCCTGTATAAGAACTTACTTAACATTTCCAACCTTAACTAAGTACTCTGCAATCTGAACAGCATTAAGGGCAGCACCCTTACGTATCTGGTCGCCACTGAGCCAGAAGGTCAGACCGTTTTCGTCGCTCAGGTCCTTACGTACACGACCTACGTAAACATCGTCCTTGCCGGCAGTTTCCAGAGGCATGGGGTAGGTAAGTGTAGCGGGATCGTCCTTCAGTGTACAGCCGGGAGCAGCGGCGATAGCCTTCTGAGCCTCCTCTACGCTGATGGGGCGCTCGGTCTCAATCCAAACACTCTCTGAGTGAGAGCGCAGTGAGCTAACACGTACACACATGGCCGAGCACTTAGCATCGGTATGCATAATCTTACGTGTCTCGTTAAACATCTTCATCTCCTCCTTGGTGTAGCCATTTGGCTGGAACACGTCAATCTGAGGGATAACGTTATAAGCCAGCTGGTGGGCGAACTTCTTTACGGTCTTAACCTCACCATCCTCTACCATCTCTTTGTACTGCTGCTGCAGTTCGGCCATGGCAGCGGCACCGGCACCTGAAGCACTCTGATATGAAGCAACATGGATGCGTTTTATATGAGAGAGCTTTTCTAGAGGCTGGAGAACAACTACCATCATGATAGTGGTGCAGTTAGGGTTGGCGATGATTCCACGAGGACGGTTCAGGGCGTCCTCGGCGTTGCACTCGGGCACTACCAAGGGTACATCGTCGTCCATACGGAATGCACTCGAGTTATCAATCATTACAGCACCATACTTTGTGATAGTCTCGGCAAACTCCTTCGATGTGCCTGCACCTGCTGAAGTGAAGGCGATGTCGACATCCTTAAAATCGTCGTTGTGCTGAAGCAGTTTAACCTCAATCTCCTTACCTTTAAAATTGTACTTCGTTCCGGCACTGCGCTCTGAGCCAAACAGTACCAGTTCGTCAATTGGGAAATTTCTCTCAGCGAGGATGCGCAGAAACTCTTGTCCTACGGCTCCACTCGCACCTACAATTGCTACTTTCATCTTGATAATCCTTTAAATGGTTACAATTTGGCCGCAAAATTATGTTTTTTTTTTCATTTTACCAAAAAAATGAGTACCTTTGTAGCCAAAATGACATTATTATTATCATATTTACCGATTACAGACCCAACTTTTATCTTTTTTGTGGTGCTGATGATCATTCTGTTTGCTCCTATCGTGATGAGTAAACTTAGAATTCCGCATATCATTGGCATGGTTCTGGCGGGTATCGCCATCGGTCAATATGGTTTTAATATTCTGGTCCGCGACAACTCGTTCGAACTTTTTGGTAGGGTAGGTCTCTACTATATTATGTTTCTGGCCGGACTGGAGATGGACATGGAAGGTGTGAAGAAACATTCGCGTCGATTCCTGTTGTTCGGACTGCTGACGTGCTTTGTACCGCTGATACTTACCTATGTCATGTCGGTAACCATCCTTGACTATTCGTCATCGGCTTCGTTCCTGTTGGGCTGTATCATGGCGTCAAATACCTTGATTGCTTATCCTATTGTTGGTCGATATGGTTTGCAGAAGCACCAGAGCGTGGCCCTCAGTGTGGGCTCGTCGATGATATCACTGTTTATGGCGCTGGTGATGCTGGCTGCTATCTCGGGCTCGTTCAGCAAAGATAGTGGTTGGTGGTTCTGGGTGCTGTTTGCGGTTAAGTTTGCCGCCTTCTGTGTGGGTAGCGTGGTGCTGATACCTAAGCTTACGCGTTATTTCCTGCGCCGATACAGTGATGCCGTGATGCAGTACACCTTCGTTATGGCGGTGATGTTTCTCAGTGCGGCACTCTCGTCGCTCATTGGTATCGAGGGTGTGTTTGGCGCGTTCTACTCGGGACTGATATTAAACAGATATATTCCACGTGTGTCGCCACTGATGAACCGCATCGAGTTTATCGGTAACGCATTGTTCATCCCCTATTTCCTGATTGGTGTGGGTATGCTCATCAATCTGGGTACGCTGTTCTCTAGCATGCAGATGGTATGGATTGTGCTGCTTATCGTGTTCTTCGGAACATTTGGCAAGGCTGTGGCTGCCTATATCTGCAGTCTGTTGTTCCGCTTGTCAAAGGCTGATGGACACATGATGTTTGGTCTTACATCGGCCCATGCGGCTGGTGCCATCGCTATGGTGATGGTGGGCATCCGTTTAGAGGTGGCTCCTGGCGAATACCTGGTGAGCGACGACATGCTGAATGGTATCATTATGATGATATTGTTTACCTGTATCATCAGTACCATGATGACCGAGCATGCTGCCAAGAAGATTATCATTCAGGAGAAGACCCATCTGCAGGGCGATGTGCCTAAGGATGACGACGAGAAGATATTATTATGTGTGAAATATCCTGAGATTGCACCGCATCTGCTGTATATGTCGATGTTCATGCGTAACCAGCGTCTGAATCGCGATTTGGTGGCGCTGAATGTGGTTTACGATGATGAGCGTAGCAATGCTGCTCGCGAAGAGGGTATCCGATTGTTGGAGCAACTGCAGCATACGGCCAGCGCCAGCGAGGTAAAGGTGCAAACGCAGGTGCGCTTGGCTACCAATATCGCCAATGGTATTAAGCACGCTTTCCGTGAGTTTGGTTGCTCTGAGATTGTGATGGGTATGCACGTTCATACCGATATCAACCCCAGGTTCTGGGGAGAGTTTATCCAGAGTTTGTATAATGGCTTGAACCGCCAAATTCTGCTGGTACGTTTCGTTCAGCCTATGACCACGTTGCGTCGTATTCGTGTGGCAGTACCTTCACGAGCCGAGTTTGAGCCAGGTTTCCATCGTTGGCTCGAAAGGTTGAGTAGGTTGGCTGGTCAGTTGGACTGCCGTATCCAGTTCCATGGTCGCAACGAGAGTCTGATGCTCATCAAGGAGTATATCAACAACCGCCATCCCAATGTGCGTGCCGAGTACACCTATATGGCTCATTGGAACGAGTTGCCTCAGTTGGCTGCGGGTATTGCCGACGACCATCTGTTTGTGGTAGTTACAGCCCGTAAGGGTACCATCTCATACAAAACAGCGTTAGAGCGATTGCCTGATGAGTTGCAGAAGCACTTCTCGGGTAAGAACCTCATGATAATCTTCCCCGACCAGCATGGTGATACTAAGGACGAGCGCATGAGCTTTACTGAGGCACAGCACCACGAGGAGAAGAGTATCTATGATACTATTCTGCGCTGGATACACGAGAGGAAGATTAAACATTAAAAATAAAACATTAAAGATTAGAGATGATTGATATAAAGAATATAACCAAGAGCTTTGGCTCGTTACAGGTACTGAAGGGCATCGACCTCCATATCGACAAGGGCGAGGTGGTAAGCATTGTAGGTCCCAGCGGTGCAGGTAAAACCACGTTGCTGCAGATTATCGGCACACTCGACCGTCCTGATACTGGTAGTGTTGTGGTTGATGGAATCGACACAACCACGCTCTCATCCAAGCATCTTGCCGATTTCCGCAACCGCCATCTGGGATTTGTGTTCCAGTTCCATCAGCTGTTGCCCGAGTTTACTGCTATCGAGAATATCATGATTCCCGCTTATATAGCTGGCACATCGCAGAGTAAGGCTAAGCTGCGTGCCAAAGAACTGCTTGAGTTTATGGGACTGGCCGATCGTGCTACCCACAAACCCAACGAACTCTCTGGTGGTGAGAAACAGCGTGTGGCTGTGGCTCGTGCGCTGGTAAACAATCCTGCAGTGATTCTTGCCGATGAGCCTTCTGGCTCGCTCGACACAAAGAATAAGGAAGAGTTGCATCAGTTGTTCTTCGATCTTCGTGATCAGTTCGGACAGACTTTTGTGATTGTTACCCACGATGAGGGACTTGCTTCGATTACAGATAGAACTATTCATCTTAAGGATGGACTGATATTACCTATGGAAAACATTGAAATAACAGAGGAAATATGATAAAATTAGGAGATTACAATACCTTGAAAATCGTGAAGTCAGTCGACTTCGGACTTTATCTCGACGGTGGCGAGGAAGGCGAAATTCTGCTTCCCCAGCGTTATGTTACAAACGATATGAAAATTGGTAACGAGGTTACGGTGTTTATCTACCTCGACCAGGAAGAGCGACCTGTGGCTACAACAGAGACACCTTATGCCAAGGTGGGCGAGTTTGTAAGTTTAGAGGTGGCATGGGTTAACCAGTTTGGCGCATTCCTTAACTGGGGGCTGATGAAAGATATCTTCTGCCCCTTCCGTGAGCAGAAAAAACGTATGGAGCAAGGTCAGCGTCATATCGTATATATTAAGGTAGATGAAGACAGCTATCGCCTGATGGCTACGGCCAAGGTAGAGAAATATCTCACTACACCTATTATTACCGATCTGCCATCGTTGCAGCATGGTGCCGAGGTGGATATTTTAGTGTGGCAGAAGACCGATCTGGGCTTCAAGGTGATTGTGAACAATAAGTTCCAGGGCCTGATATTCGAGAATCAGATTTTCCAGCCTCTGCACAGTGGTATGAAACTCAAGGCCTATGTGGATCATGTGCGTCAGGATGGCAAGATTGATATCGTTCTGCAGCAGACAGGCAGACAGCAAACGCTGGACTTTGCTGAGACACTGCTACGCTATCTGTACGAGAATGATGGATTCTGCAATCTGGGAGATAAATCGCCTGCCGAGTTGATTTATGATCGCTTCCAGGTATCAAAGAAGGCCTATAAGAAAGCTATTGGCGATCTCTATAAGCGTCGCCTCATCACTATCGAACCTGATGGCATTCGCTTAGTAAAGTAAAAGCAATAAAAAACCTCGCCGATTGGCGAGGCTTTTTTATGTTTAGAACTCTGCTGATTTCGGAGTACGTGGGAAGGGGATCACGTCGCGGATGTTCTGCATACCTGTTACGAACAGGATGAGACGCTCGAAACCAAGACCGAAACCGGCGTGTGGGCATGAACCCCACTTGCGGGTGTCGATATACCACCAGAGGTGGGTCTGGTCCATCTCGCGGCGATTAATCTCGCCCATCAACTTATCGTAGCTCTCCTCACGAACACTACCACCGATAATCTCACCAATCTGTGGGAAGAGTACATCGGTACCCTGCATGGTAGGACCAGGGGCAACAGCACCCTTATAACCTACTGAACCGCCATCGGCAGTGTCCTGGTTCTGCTTCATATAGAACGACTTGAATGCACGTGGGTAGTCGGTCATGATAACAGGCTTCTTGAAGTGCTCTTCAACCAGGTAGCGCTCATGCTCGCTGGCAAGGTCGTCGCCCCAGTTGCATGGGAACTCGAACTTCTTGCCGTTCTTGATAGCCTCCTGCAGGATATTGATACCCTCAGTGTAAGGCAAGCGAACGAAGGTTTCCTTGAGTACACCCTCCAGGCGCTCGATCAGAGTCTTATCGATCATCTTGTTCAGGAACTCGAGGTCGTCCTTACAGTTATCGAGAGCCCAGCGTACGCAGTACTTGATGAAGTCCTCTTCAAGATCCATCAGCTCTTCCTGATCCAAGAAAGCAACCTCAGGCTCAACCATCCAGAACTCAGCCAGGTGGCGAGGTGTGTTACTGTTCTCTGCACGGAAAGTAGGACCGAAGGTGTAGATAGAACCCAGTGCGGTAGCACCCAGCTCACCCTCCAGCTGACCAGATACAGTCAGCGAAGTCTGCTCTCCGAAGAAATCATCGTCGTAGATAATCTTGCCGTTCTCGTCCTTCTTCAGGTCGTACAGGTTCTTGGTAGTTACCTGGAACATGTTGCCTGCTCCCTCACAGTCACTGGCAGTAATCAGTGGTGTGTGGAAGTAGAAGAATCCATGCTCGTGGAAGTAGGTGTGGATAGCCATCGCCATGTTGTGGCGGATGCGCATCACAGCTCCGAAAGTGTTGGTACGCAGACGCATGTGAGCGTTCTTACGCATTACCTCGAAGCTCTGGCCCTTCTTCTGCATGGGGTAGTCGTTGCCGCACAGACCGTAAACCTCAAGCTTAGTAGCCTGGATTTCGCTGCTCTGACCGGCACCCTGACTCTCAACCAGTGTACCCTCGGCGCTGATGCAGGCACCAGTGGTTATATCCTTCAATACCTGCTCGTCGAACTTAGTAGGATCAACAACAATCTGCACATTCTTGATGGTAGAACCGTCGTTGAGTGCAATGAAGTCTACAGCCTTAGAGCTGCGGTGCGTGCGCACCCAACCCTTAACGCAAACCTCCTTGCCATATTCAGTGCTCTTCAGCACATCAATAATCTTTGTTCTTTTCATCTTTTTGTATTTGCTAGATATTCTAGATTTGCTAGATTTACTAGATATTACTCGTAAGCTCCCATACGCAGGCGGTCAACCTCCTCCTCGGTCAGGTAGCGCCAGTCGCCACGCTTCAAGTTCTTCTTAGTCAGACCAGCGAACTGTACGCGGTCGAGCTTCTGAACACGGTAGCCCAGGCTCTCGAAGATACGGCGAACGATACGGTTCTTACCTGAGTGAATCTCGATGCCAACCTGCTTCTTATCGGTAGGATGTGCATACTGAACGTCGTCGGCCTTAATCTCACCATCCTCAAGCTGGATGCCCTCGGCAATCTGTGCCAGGTCGTGAGCGGTAACGTTCTTATCGAGGTAAACGTGATAAATCTTCTTCTTCAGGTACTTAGGATGTGTAAGCTTAGAAGCCAGATCGCCGTCGTTGGTGAGTAGCAGCACACCAGTGGTGTTGCGGTCGAGACGGCCTACGGGGTAGATACGCTCAGGACAAGCGTTCTTAACGAGGTCCATTACAGTCTTACGCTGCTGAGGATCGTCGCTGGTAGTAACGTAGTCCTTTGGCTTGTTGAGCAGTACGTAAACCTTCTTCTCGATGTTTACGGGCTGATCGTGGAACTTAACAACATCGGTACGCAGGATCTTTGTTCCCAGCTCGGTTACAATCTCGCCGTTAACCGATACTACACCTGCCTGGATGAACTCGTCGGCCTCGCGACGGCTGCAAACACCGGCATTAGCCAGGAACTTGTTCAAACGCAGTGGCTCGTTTGGATCGTAGTTAATCTCCTTGTACTCGATGCGCTTCTTCATTGAGTACTTTGCATTTGGATCGTAGTCGGCTGTGCGCTGACGTGGACCCTTCTTATAAGGAGCTGCTCCGTAAGGCTTGCCATAGCCACCCTGCTGAGGACGACCGTAGCCACCCTGCTGAGGACGACCGTAGCCACCCTGCTGGGGACGACCGTACCCACCCTGCTGAGGACGACCGTAGCCACCCTGCTGAGGACGCTGGCCATAACCGCCACCCTGTGGACGCTGGCCGTAACCGCCCTGCTGAGGACGACCGTAACCGCCCTGCTGAGGACGACCGTAGCCACCCTGTGGGCGCTGGCCGTAACCACCCTGACGCTGCTGACCGTAGCCACCATCGTTATTGTAGTTGTTACGTGGACGATAGCCTCCCTGAGGACGCTGAGGTGCATTGCTCTGCAAACCTGCACCGAATCCCTCTGGGCGGAACTCGCCTTCGTCGTTGTTATTGCGATAGCTGGGACGCTCATATACTGGGCGTGCAGCGGTATGAATGCGTGGACGTGGTGAACGACCTGGACGATACTCCTTCTGATATCCGTCCTGTGCAGTCTCTTCCTGTTTTTTCTCGTTGTTTTCGAAATCCATGACTTGTTATTCTTTAAAATGTAACTAAATTCTATAAATATACTAATGTGTAATTAAATGCCTGTATAGGTTGATGGGGTAATGGCACGAAGTTCTTCTTTTACATCCTCACTCACCTCGAGTGTTTCAATGAAATTCTTGATCTTTTCGCCAGTCAGCTTCTCGTTGGTACGAGTCAGCGCCTTCAGGGTCTCGTATGGGTTGGGGTAGGCCTCACGACGCAGAATAGTCTGGATAGCCTCGGCTACTACTGCCCAAGTGTTGTCGAGATCCTCCTGCAGCTTCTCCTCGTTCAGAATGAGCTTGCGCAAACCCTTCAGTGTGCTCTGGAAAGCAATCACAGCATGACCCATAGGTACACCTACGTTACGCAGAACGGTAGAGTCGGTCAGGTCGCGCTGCAAACGGCTTACGGGCAGCTTTGCTGCCAGGAACTGCAGAATGGCGTTGGCAATACCCAGGTTACCCTCAGAGTTCTCGTAGTCGATGGGGTTCACCTTATGTGGCATAGCACTCGAACCAACCTCGCCCTTCTTGATCTTCTGCTTGAAGTAGTCCATAGAGATGTACATCCAGAAGTCGCGATCCAAGTCGATAACGATGGTGTTGATACGACGCATAGCATCAAAGATAGCACCCAACCAGTCGTAGTTCGAAATCTGAGTGGTGTACTGCTCGCGCTCCAATCCTAACTTTTCGCTTACGAATGTGTTACCAAACTCACGCCAGTCGTACTGTGGATAAGCCACGTGGTGAGCGTTGTAGTTACCGGTAGCACCACCGAACTTGGCAGTGATAGGGGTAGCCTTCAAACCGCGCAGCTGCTCTTCCAGACGGTACACGTACACCATCACCTCCTTACCCAAGCGGGTTGGCGATGCAGGCTGTCCGTGGGTCTTGGCCAGCATAGGGATGTTCTTCCACTGCTCGGCATAATCGTGCAGTTGCTCAATCAGCTCCTCCACCATAGGATAGTAAACCTGCTCCAGAGCCTCCTTGATAGAAAGGGGAACGCTGGTGTTGTTAATGTCCTGCGATGTGAGACCGAAGTGGATGAATTCCTTGTAGCTCTCGAAACCGCCCATGGCGTCGAGCTGCTCCTTGATAAAGTACTCTACGGCTTTTACGTCGTGGTTAGTAATCGACTCAATGTCTTTCACACGCTGTGCATTAGCGGGTGTGAAATTACGGTAGATGTCACGAAGTTGATCGAATGTTGAGTGGTTGATACCCTGAAGTTGAGGTAATGGCAATTCACACAAGGCAATAAAATACTCTATTTCAACGCGTACCCTGTAACGTATCAAGGCATACTCTGAAAAGTATTCTGCCAATGGTTCGGTCTTACTTCTGTAACGGCCATCAATAGGCGAGATGGCTGTCAATAAACTTAAATCCATGTTTTAAATTAATTCCTGTAATTATCGATAATTTCTAAACGTTCAATATCCTTCTTTAACCCAAAACCGCAACCTCATCGGCTGCGGAAAGCGGATTTTTTGTGTTGTGGGCGTTGACGGATTCGAACCGCCGACCCTCTGCTTGTAAGGCAGATGCTCTAAACCAGCTGAGCTAAACGCCCTTGTTTCTTGTTTGCGGGTGCAAAGGTACAAAGAAAAAATGAAACTGCAAAATTTTCAGGCGAAAATCTTGCAGTTTCTTGTAAATTTATAGCTGATAGAGGTCGTTTGCGGCCATCAACTCCACTTTTTTGTCTGAAAGTATCTTCTCGCAGGCATCCAAATCGGTGGGGCGGATTACCACTGTGGCCACATCGCCATTAGCAAACGAATACATGTACTCGATGAAAATACCGTTCTGTGAGAGGTGCTTCAGTACGATGGCCAGCGAACCGCTGGTGTTGGGGCATACAAATCCGATCACATCAGTAATCTTCACGGCAAAGTGTGCCTCTTTCAGAACCTGATAGGCTTTGTCGGGATCGGAAACAATGCAGCGCAGAATACCAAAGTCGCTGTTATCGGCAATACTCATGGCCGAAAGGTTGATGCCTGCTGCACCAAGCACCTCGGTCACCTCAGTCAGACGGCCTGACTTGTTCTCAAGGAAAATTGATAGTTGCTTAGTCTTCATAATTACGATTGTATTTTTAGATGTTACGTTTGTCAATCACACGCTTGGCCTTGCCCTCCGAGCGCTCAATGCCCTTTGGCTCAACCAACTTAACCTTGAAGCCCAGTCCGATCACGCTACGCAGCTCGCCTTCCAGCTTCTTCTGCAAACCAACCATCGTGGCCATATCGTCGGTAAAGTACTCCTCCTTCACCTCAACCTTCAACTCTGAGGTATCGGTATTGTTCACGCGGTCTACTGTGAGCAGGAAGTGAGGCTCGTACTCAGGCAGCTTCAGGATGACATCCTCAATCTGCGATGGGAATACGTTCACGCCACGGATAATCAGCATATCATCGCAACGGCCTAGGATGCGGTCCATACGTACCAAGGTACGTCCGCACTTACACTTGTCGTAGTGCAGGGCTGTCAGGTCGTGGGTGCGATAGCGGAGCAATGGCATACCCTCTTTAGTAAGGTGGGTGAATGTCAGCTCACCGAACTGACCTTCTGGTAGAGGCTCGCCTGTCTTTGGGTCCAGAATCTCTGGATAGAACAGGTCCTCGTTCAGGTGGGTGCCGCACTGGTGCTCGCACTCGTAGCCTACGCCAGGACCGGCAATCTCGCTCAGTCCGTAGATATCGTAAGCTTTAATACCCAGACTCTCTTCCAGTTTCTTACGCATCTTCTCGGTCCAAGGCTCTGCACCAAACACGCCCACTTTCAGCTTAAACTCGTCGCGGCTCCATGGGCACTCTTTCATGGCCTCGCCCAGGAACATGGCGTAGCTGGGGGTACAGCACAGAATGGTGGTGCCAAAGTCGTGCATCAGAGTCATCTGCTTCTGGGTGTTACCTGAAGAGATGGGGATTACCGATGCGCCGATATTGGTGGCTCCGTCGTGAGCGCCAAGACCTCCAGTAAACAGGCCATAGCCGTAAGCTACCTGGAAGATATCGTCCTTACCTGCACCATAGGCGGTAAAGGCACGACTGATGGCTTCGCTCCACATAGCAAGGTCTTTGCGGGTGTAAAGTACTACAACTGGTTTACCGGTTGTTCCCGATGAGGCGTGGATTCTGACAATCTGACTCATGGGCACGGCAGCCAGTCCGAAGGGATAGTTGTCGCGGAGGTCGAGCTTATTAGTAAAAGGCAGTTTGGTAATGTCGTCGATACTCTTGATATCGCCTGGTTCCAACCCCATCTCCTGAAACTTCTTACGGTAGAAGGGGGTGTTGTAATATACATACTCTGCCATTTTTACTAGGCGTTGACTCTGGATTTCGCGAAGCTGTTCGCGATCCATACACTCCATTGTTTCATTCCAAATCATGTCTGTTTCTTGTCGTTGATTATATGTACTTTACGGGCACAAAGTTAAGGTATTTTTTTGAATCAACCAAGAAAGTACCATCAAAAGTGTATATTTTATTTATTTGGTTTGGAACTTTCGTATATTTATCGTATTTTTGCCCCAGTTCTATATATTAATAAGGTATGAAGAAACTATTTTTATTGCTAATGGCCGTTTTAGGTCTCAACACAGCCTGTGGCCAGTCACCTTACGAGGTAGATGAGTTTACCACCGCGAGTGGAAAAACCGTTAAGTTACATGCGCTGATGCACTCGTGTATCCGTATTCAGTACGATGGCAAGGAGATACAGATTGATCCTGTATCAAAGCTGGGCAATCGTTCTATCAACTATGCAGCCATGCCTAAGGCCGATTACATCTTTGTAACCCATGAGCATGCCGACCATTACGATGCTGCTGCACTTAAAACATTATCGGCTGACAAAACGCAGCTGGTGATGAATAAGCGCTGTGCCAATAGGTATGGTTCAGGTAAGGTGATGGTGAACGGCGACAAACTGCAGTTTGCCGATGTTAGCGTTGAGGCTGTGCCTGCGTATAACTCTACGGCTGGTCGCGAGCAGTTCCACCCCAAGGGGCGCGATAATGGCTATATCCTTACCATCGATGGCTTGCGTATCTATATTGCCGGCGATACCGAGGATATCCCAGAGATGGCACAGATTAAGGATATCGACATTGCTTTCCTGCCTTGTAACCAGCCTTATACGATGACGCCCGATCAGTTGGTACGTGCAGCAAAGGTTATCAAACCCAAGGTGCTGTTCCCTTATCACTACGGACAAACCGACCTGAGTTCGATACCTGCTCAGCTTGAAGGAACAGGTATCGATGTAAGGATTCGTCATTACGAGTAAGGGACTACTCGTAATCGTCGATTACCGAGTTCATGAAATCCATCATTGGCTTGGCGGCTTTGAACATGCGTTCAATTTCGTCGAGCCATTTTTCGCCTTCATAAAAGTCGTCTGGCACCTGATGCCAGCAACAGTAATCCTTCATGCGCAGATACTCTACGTAGGGCCAGTCTTTGGGGAATCCCACTGGGCATTTCTTTAGTTTCTCCAGTCCAAAGCCCTGGGGCTGGTCCCAGCTCGATACATCTGTAGGTGTTGAGAAACTACTGGCTACAAGGCTACCGTAGTATTTCTTGAATTCTTTGTTCTCTACGCACTTCAGCCACTCTGCTGTGTTGCCCATCATCTCATTGCGGCACGATGTGAGTATATTGGTTGGCAACCAATAGTTACCACACGCCACCATACAATGTCCTGGCTCCAGGTGCAGGTAGTATCCGCCATGCAGAGCCTTCTTGCCATGAGCTGCAATATAGCCGCCAAAGTGGTTCTTGTAGGGCGACTTATCGGGTGAGAAACGTGTGTCGCGATTAAAACGATACGTGCAATCCTTTACTGTAAGATGTGCAATCGAGGGGTCAAAACTTGCAATCCTGTTAATTGCCATTTCAATTCCAGCTTCGAAATCTGCCCTTACAGCATCGTACTCAGCCTTATGCTCCCAAAACCAATCACGGTTGTTATTTGCCATCAACTGCTTCAGATAGCTTAGAATTCGTTTTGTATCCATATTCTTTGTATTTATTTCGTTTTCTGATAAGCCAGACGTTCGTCGCCTGAAAGTAGGTAGATGATACCGCAGTAGGTAAAGCCTTCTTTGAGAATGACGTGCTGCATAATTTGATTGTCGCGATGGGTGTCGATGCGGATGTTGCTGTCGTGGGCAAAGCAGAAGTCCATGATGCTCTTAAAAACACCGTGGGCATCAGGGTAACTGGCAATGCGGTGCACTACGTGATAGGGTAGAGTGTCCTCTATCCAGTTGCCCTCGTAGATTTTGGCGTAAGTTGGATCTGGACTGGGTAGAAAGGCGAAATAGGCCACGATGGTGCCATCGTCTTCTACCACATAGCCGCCACCAATCTCTATGTCGTGCAGAATCACATCTGTTGAGGGGTAATTGTCGGCCCATTGGTGCATGTTGCCCGATTGCCGCATAATCTTTTTGGCTGCAGCGATGACGTTCATGATGTCGTCAACCTGCTGCGGGTTGGCTTTTGTGATGGTTCTATTCATTGTCTGATTATCAATTATTAAACTTTTTAATTCGCCGGCAAAGTTACAAAAAACTTATGAAACAGGCGCTGGAAAAGTGCTATTAATGAACGGCCCAAACGATTATTTAACAAATAAGGGCTCGCTTGATGGCGAGCCCCCTCGTGTTTTTCAGGTACATGTTAATGACATAATTTATTTCCACCAGAATTCATCTACAAATGTACCTTGTACATAGTCTGTGAATTTCTTATTTTCATTAGCAATATTTCTTCTTTCTGGCACTGGTACAAATGTGTCGTCAACCAGTATCTTACAGGCTGCTTCACCTCTTGTGGCCTGGAGCTCCATCCACGAACCGTTCTTCGAAACATCTATCCTGATATTCTTAATCTGCTCGGGAGTGGTGTACTCGCCATTAATCTCGAACTCAACGGGGTCAACATTCGGACCAGCGCCCGTGTTATACATCTTATATTCGCCCTTTTCGTTGGGAGTTGTTTCGCCGAATATGCCGTGTACCTCAATATCCATCACTCTCAGCGGGAGCACACCGCCAGCACAAATCAGTCTCAGTGTGGTCTTGCCGCCTTCGGCCTTCACTACGTCGAAGACAACGTCGTTGAAGTCGAAATCTCCGGCTTCTGAAGCCGACAGGTCCTCAGCAATCACGCGGTAGAGTGGGGTGCTGCCACCGATAAAGCCTGGGTTACATGGTGTTTCGGGAATGGTAATATTGGGCTTGCCCGATTTGAAGCCTGCGGCATAGATGTTGTCAGCAATGCTGAAACCGTCCTGCTCGTAGATAAAACTATTGCCGCTATCCTGTGCAAAATGTGTCTCGGCCGAAATGTACAGGTTGCCGCCATAGGTTATAGCGCCATGACTGTTGATACTTTCGAGATAGGCGTCTCTGACAATATCCTTTGCCTGGAACACTGCATATCCAGTTGGTGAGATTCCATAAATGCCGTAGCCTTCATTAGCAGTTGTTCCAGATTCAAACTGGGCTGTTCTCTCAACTTTAAACACGGCATTCTCACCCATCACAATCTTAAATGGACCTGATACGGCACCTGTGCTTGAATCCCTGCCGCCATAGAAGTTCTCTGTCAATACACCACAGCCTGCATCAATCTTGAATGCGCCTTGGGCTGATGAGATATTCATCTCAAAGTCGTGAGTCACCTCAAGGAAACAGTTATTGATGACGTTCTCGCTTCCACCGATGTAAGCATAGTCATAAGTAGTCCAATGACCGTTGTTTACCCATCCCGAGTTGTTGGAGTTGACCTTAGTTGTACCAGTGACGGTCCACTCGGCGTTATTCAGTACAGCACCTGCTTTTACAGTAACATTGGTGGCAGTGATGGTACCATCGTTTACAATTCGGCTAGCATTGCTTTCGGCATTTACGCTTCCTGCTTCCAGTGTGCCAACATTATAGAGGAAACTTGCCATGTTTACTTCAAAAGTACCAGCTTTGATAGTTCCATGATTATACACCTTTGTGTTGGTGTTAGCCTTGAGGAAACCTGCAGTTTCGAGTGTAGCACCTTCAGCAATATAAATGGTATCAACATTGAAATTGATGGCACTAATTTCGCCTAACTTTAAGGTTGAACCTTCAATCAGATAGATTACCGAACTATTAGATGGTGCAAATTTTGGTACACCTACTGATGCGTCTTCATCTGATAAGTCAACGGTACCTGTTACATAGATATGGCTAGCGCCAGCCCACGTAGAAACAGATTGGGTCTCATTATTAATGTAATAAGTTCCCGGGCCAGCTCCATTTGGTGACAGCTGGTTAACACCTGCAGGTACTGCATCCAAGAAATTGCTGGCATCGCAGTCGGTCGGGAATGTGATCGTAGGCTGTAGGTTGCCTTTATACGAAGCATAAGTGCCAGCAGCACGGGTTAGAGCGCGTGTGTTGTTTTTTTTGCTGCTGAATCCCCAGTCAACATTGGAACCAACCTTACCAAACGCTTTTTCAAAAGCTGCAGCATACTTTTCGTTATAATTCTGTTCAACTTTCTCTTCGCTGTAGAGATATTTATCATGACTACACGACGAGAGCATGATCGTAACCAGAAGGGTGGTTACAATTGCTATAAATCCGAAATTAGTTCTTTTTGTCATAATTGTAATAGGTTAGATTAGTAATTGCATTCATCATTGATATATTTGGCGCAAATATACGAAAAATACAAGTATGTTGTACTTGGTGTAGGGTTAATTAGTGTTAACTGCTGCGCAAAAATAATGTGTTCGCAAACAAAAAACATTGTATGGTCGATAGATTACGCGTGATATATGCCAAAATCTTAGATGCCCTATCGTATATTTTTTCTATAGAATAAGCATTATTATTATTGAAAATTATGTAATTAGCCTACATGCCTACATATTTTTATCGTAAATACCTATTATACAACATGTTACAAAGATTACAGCCTACATAAAGCCCCACAAAAGCCTACATAAAGCCTACATGCAGCCTACATGTTTTTGCCGTTTACCTACGTACTAACAGATATTGTTTGCCTGGTTAGCAACTTTTATCCTTAACACCTGTTATAAAATTCTCTAGAGAATTTCTTTGTTACCTAGGCATCTAGCAATATTTAGTAGGCCACTTAGCCGAAAATTCTCTAGAGAATTTTGCAGCATCCTTTAGGAAGAAATATTGCAAGTACATTAATAAGTATGTTTTCGCAAGGCAGAAAGTAGCTTTTCGCATACTGATAAGTAAGCATCAAAAGGCCCAAAAGCTACTTTTCGTACCCTAAAAAGCTACTTTTCGGTCGATTTTATGTAGGCTTTATGTAGGCTTTTGTGGTACTTTATGTAGGCTTGAAAACACCAGAAACCCTTTATGCATGCGGTTTTTGAGCGTTTTTATGTAGGCATGTAGGCAATATGCCGGAAATTTTTTTTTGAAATGTAGTCATATGGCATACTGGTTGATTGAGAAATAAAACAAAAGAGGTGCAGACGTTGAATCTGCACCTCTTGGTTATGTTGTAAGTAAATCAATTATTTACTTTACCTCCTCGAAGTCGGCATCCTGGATGTCCTCAGGCTTTGGACCCTGCTGGGCCTGCTGCTGACCGCCCTGGAACTGATCGCCACCAGGCTGACCGGCTGCACCGCTCTGCTGGTACATCTGCTGCGAAGCAGTCTGCCAAGCAGTGTTCAGGGCTGCGATAGCTGTGTCGATAGCAGCTACGTCGCCTGCCTTGTGGGCATCCTTAAGCTGCTGCAAAGCCTGCTCGATAGCTGGCTTGTGCTGTGCAGGGATCTTATCGCCAAGCTCCTTCAGCTGATTCTCGGTCTGGAAAATCATTGAGTCGGCCTGGTTCAGCTTGTCAATACGCTCGCGCTCCTTCTTATCGTTCTCGGCATTCTGCTCAGCCTCGGCCTTCATGCGGTTGATCTCGTCCTGTGACAGACCAGATGAAGCCTCGATGCGGATGGCCTGCTCCTTACCTGTAGCCTTATCCTTAGCAGATACCTTGAGGATACCGTTGGCATCGATATCGAAGGTTACCTCGATCTGAGGAATACCACGACGTGCAGGAGCGATACCTGTGAGGTTGAACTGACCGATTGACTTGTTCTGTGAAGCCATTGGACGCTCACCCTGCAGAACGTGGATAGTTACCTCGGTCTGGTTATCAGCTGCAGTAGAGAATGTCTCGCTCTTCTTGCAAGGGATAGTGGTGTTAGCCTCGATCAGCTTGGTCATTACGCCACCCATGGTCTCGATACCCAGTGTAAGAGGAGTAACGTCGAGCAGTACGATGTCGCCTACGCCACCTTCCTTGTTCAGGATAGCACCCTGGATTGAAGCACCTACGGCTACCACCTCGTCGGGGTTAACACCCTTTGAAGGCTCCTTACCGAAGTAGTTCTTAACCAGAGTCTGAACAGCTGGGATACGGCTTGAACCACCTACCAGGATTACCTCGTCGATATCAGCTGTGTTCAGCTTAGCATCGGCCATAGCCTTCTGACATGGAGCCAGACAAGCCTGGATGAGGTCGTGAGCCAGCTGCTCGAACTTAGCACGGGTAAGAGTCTTAACCAAGTGCTTAGGTACACCTGCTACAGGCATGATGTAAGGCAGGTTAATCTCGGTGCTTGTAGAAGAAGACAGCTCGATCTTAGCCTTCTCGGCAGCCTCCTTCAGGCGCTGCATAGCCATAGGATCGGCAGTCAGGTCGGCACCCTCGTCGTTCTTGAACTCCTGTACCAGCCAGTCGATGATAACCTGGTCGAAGTCGTCACCACCCAGGTGAGTATCACCATTGGTAGAGAGTACCTCGAATACGCCGCCACCGAACTCCAGAATAGAGATATCGAATGTACCACCACCCAGGTCGAATACGGCAATCTTCATATCCTTGTTAGCCTTGTCAACACCGTAAGCCAGAGCTGCGGCTGTAGGCTCGTTTACAATACGCTTTACGTCGAGACCGGCAATCTGACCAGCCTCCTTAGTAGCCTGACGCTGAGAATCAGAGAAGTAAGCAGGTACTGTGATAACAGCCTCGGTAACCTCCTGACCCAGGTAGTCCTCGGCAGTCTTCTTCATCTTCTGCAGAACCATAGCAGAAATCTCCTGTGGAGTGTACTTACGACCGTTGATGTCAACACGTGGGTAACCACCCTCGTTAACTACAGTATATGGTACACGACCAATCTCCTTCTCGGTCTGCTGCCAGTTCTCACCCATGAAACGCTTAATAGAGTAAACAGTGTTCTTAGGATTAGTGATGGCCTGACGCTTAGCAGGGTCACCGATCTTACGCTCACCGTTATCAACAAAACCAACTACTGAAGGTGTTGTACGCTTACCCTCGCTGTTGGCAATTACTACAGGCTCGTTACCCTCGAATACGGCAACACAGCTGTTGGTAGTTCCTAAATCGATTCCAATAATCTTTCCCATAATTCTTATATTTTTTTAATTTATACTCAATTTGTCACAATCGGGAGTGCAAAGCATGTGCCAAAATGTCCTTTTATGATAAAAATGTTTTTTATTACGTCATTTTGGCACAAAATATTTGGATATTCATCCGAAAAAGTCTATCTTTGCACACAGAATTCTATATTAAAACAATCGGTCATGATGAAAAAAACGTTTTTAACTGCCTGTATGGCGTTTGCCTTTATGGCAGCCTCGGCTCAGACCAACTCTTATATTGTAAAGACTAAGGGCGCTACCAAGAGTGCTCAGAATCATATGGCAGACGAGATTGCCGAAGCGATGGAGGAGGATGAGGAGAGTGCTAAGGACTTCATCAGCCAGAACTTCCGCTTCCACAGTTTGTGCGATTGGGAGGAAGGTATGAAGTTTATGGTGATGCCTGATAAGTACGACCTGGTGGTGAAAACTTTTACTGAAACTGCCACGGGCAAGAATGTGAGCAACCTCACATTGAAGTACAAAATCATGATCTATAAAGGCCATTCGGAGAGTAAGGATGGTCATGCCCTGATTAACTTCCAGTGTCAGGATGATGGCAAATTCTATTATTACGAGATAGATTACGGCACCTTTGAGGACTATTGCTTCCAGAAAACGGGTGTGCCCACATTGGCCTATCTGGGCGATGTGGATATTGCCAAGGAGAAGCTGATGGATAAGATGCTGTACACCAAGACCAAGCTTTACCGTATGGATACCGAGTATGATGGCGAGGGCTATCAGGAGGTGCTGGTTGACCAGGATATGGTGGTAAAGGTAGTGGCTGTAGGTGTTGGCTCGCGTAATTTCCCTGTTAAAATCGTGGTCGAGGATAATGATGGCAACCAGTTCTATCAGAACGTAACGATGTCGAGAACCAACTGCGGACTGCGCGACGATGAGTTGGCAGGTGAAGATGCTCGATTCTTGTTTAATAACTCGTTTGAGTTGCAGGACGACATCATGTCAATCAGCAGTCGCAACTACAAGCTGTTTATTGGTAAGGTTGTACACACCAAGATTCCTGTAAAGATGCTGAACGAGGTCACCAGCAAGCAGCAGGCTATCCCACGTTTGGCTGAGTACAAGATTGAATCGATTACGCCCCACAAGAGTGATAATATGGCTACCGTTAAGCTGAAGAATACCACCCTTGGTACCTACTTCTATTCCGAGTGCTTCCTTGATCAGTATCAGAGCGAGGCCCATCCCGATCAGTTCTTCGGTTTGATATTTGCTCCTGGTCCTGGTAAGAAGGTTGTAACCAGCGAAGCCAGTCGTGCTATGATTCGTGCCGGACACGTAGGTGTCGGTATGAGCGAGGACGAGGTTCAGATGGCAGCTGGTGAGCCCGATAAGGTCGAGCCCGGACAGGGTGGACAGTACTTCTGGGTGTTTAACCGCTCGAACGATAAACTGCTGTATGTAGAGTTCGACGGAACGGGTGTGGTTAAGAAAACCAGCGTAAAGGATATGAACGAAGGCACTGGTAAGAAAAAGAAGAAACCTCAGCCAGTAAAGGGCTGGATGGGTGGTAAAGCCGATCCAACAGCCGAATAAACAATTATCCCAGCCAAGCGGCTGGGATAATTGTTTTTATTATTTCTTGTCAGCAATAGCTTCCATAATCTTTGCTTCGAGTTCCTCGCAAAGCTCTGGGTTATCCTTGAGCAGCGCTTTTACTGCATCGCGGCCCTGAGCCAGTTTCGAGTCGCCATAGCTGAACCATGAACCACTCTTCTTGATAATCTCGTACTCAACACCCAGATCTACAATCTCGCCAATCTTTGAGATGCCCTCGCCAAAGGTAATCTCGAATTCGGCCTTGCGGAATGGGGGAGCCACCTTATTCTTAATCACCTTTACGCGTACCTGGTTACCAATGATGTTGTCGCCATCCTTAATGGCAGTAACCTTGCGGATATCCAGACGTACTGAAGCGTAGAACTTCAGGGCGTTACCACCTGTGGTAGTTTCGGGGTTACCGAACATTACGCCAATCTTCTCACGCAACTGGTTGATGAAGATACAGGTAGTGTTAGTCTTCGAGATGGTTGAGGTGAGCTTGCGGAGTGCCTGGCTCATCAGACGGGCCTGCAGACCAACTGCAGAATCACCCATGTCGCCCTCAATCTCCTTCTTAGGAGTCAGAGCGGCTACAGAGTCGATGACGATGATATCGATAGCACTCGAACGAATCAACTGGTCGGCAATCTCCAGAGCCTGCTCACCATTATCGGGCTGTGAGATATAGAGGTTCTCTACATCAACACCCAGGTGGGCTGCATAGAAACGGTCGAAAGCATGCTCAGCATCGATGAAAGCGGCAATACCACCATTCTTCTGGCACTCGGCAATAGCGTGGATGGCCAGTGTGGTTTTACCTGACGACTCGGGACCATATATCTCGATGATACGACCTTTGGGGTAGCCACCTACACCTAAGGCTGCATTCAAACCTATCGAACCTGTTGGGATAACTTCTACATTATCTATCTGCTCGTCTCCCATGCGCATAATCGAGCCCTTACCATAGTCTTTCTCAATCTTCGACATGGCAGCCTGAAGCGCTTTCAACTTCTCCTGCTGAGGCGACAAGGCCTCATCTTTTTCTTTTGCCATAGTTAGTTTTACTATTTTATGAGTTATTATTTATAATTGATTATAATTCCAAGTCGCCATCGTGGATCTCATGCCAAGGCAGACCCTGCTTGTTGAGCTGCTCCATGAATGGATCGGGATCGAACTCCTCTACGTTGTGAACACCTGGGGTGTTCCAAAGACCCTTGCAGAACATCATGGCACCAATCATCGCTGGTACACCTGTGGTGTAGCTAACACCCTGCATACCTGTCTCCTCGTAGGCGGCACGGTGGCTGCAGTTGTTGTATACATAATAGGTGTGCTCCTTGCCATCGTTGCCAATACCACGGATGCGGCAGCCGATAGAGGTTTGTCCCTCGTAGTTCTCGCCAAGATCCTGTGGGTTAGGCAGCACAGCCTTCAGGAACTGCAGAGGTACAATTTTTACCTTGGCAGTACCAGTACCATCGGCCAATGGTGCCTCGTATTCTACCTCGTCGATACGGCTCATGCCAATGTTCTGAATCACTTCGAGGTGCTTCAGATACTGCTGACCGAAGGTCATCCAGAAACGGGCACGCTTGATAGTGGGGTAGTTGATAACCAGACTCTCGATTTCCTCGTGGTGCAGCAGGTAGCTGTCGCGAGGACCGATCTCTGGATAGGTAAGATCCTTGTGAATCTCCAGTGGCTCGGTCTCAACCCACTTGCCATCTTCCCAGTACAGTCCCTTCTGGGTAATCTCGCGGATGTTGATCTCTGGGTTGAAGTTGGTAGCGAAAGCCTTGTGGTGGTCGCCAGCGTTACAGTCAACAATATCCAGATACTGAATCTCCTTGAAGTGATGCTTGGCAGCATAAGCGGTGTAGATTGAAGTTACACCTGGGTCGAAACCGCAGCCCAAGATAGCTGTCAGTCCAGCCTTCTCAAAGCGTTCGCGATAAGCCCACTGCCATGAATACTCAAAGTGAGCCTCGTCCTTTGGCTCGTAGTTAGCGGTATCGAGATAGTTGCAACCGCAAGCCAAGCAGGCATCCATAATAGTCAGGTCCTGATAGGGCAGGGCCAGGTTGATAACCAGCTCGGGCTTGAAGTCGTTGAACAGCACCTTGAGCTGCTCTACATCATCAGCATCAACCTGAGCGGTCTTAATATCCATTTTATATCCAGCCTTGTGGATATCCTCCACAATCTTATCACACTTAGCCTTACGGCGACTAGCAATCATAAACTCTGTAAACACGTCAGCGTTCTGAGCAATCTTAAACGCTGCAACGGTAGCCACGCCACCAGCGCCAATCATTAATACTTTTGCCATAGTCCTATAATTTTTAATGTTAATACTTCGTATTGAGCCCTCTCACGTTCGGCATAGCTCAAGCAAGCTTGGCTTTGCTCTCACTTAATCGAGGCCTTTAATCTTTAATCTCGTCGGCCTTAATGCCTAATGCTGCCATCAGCGAGTAGCCTAAGATTTCCTGACGATAGTTGCCGCCTGTTTGTGGCTGCATGCTGAACACGGTGATGCGCTTGTCATCATCGTCGGCATGGCGCAACGTCTCGCGTACCTTATTATATATAGAGGCATCTTCGGCATTTGGAATCACCATCAGGCGCTTAATGTTTTTCTGGGCGCAAACCAGTTCGAGTACCTCGCAAAAGAAATCGCCAGTCTTGGCAAACTCTTCGGGCTGGTAGGCATTGATGGTAAACTCGCCCAGATGATCCTTGAATGCCTTTTCGCTCAAGTCGTTAGCATAGTTTCCTGGTACGAAGTTTTTCATCTGCTGCTGGTCCTTCTGGTGAATCAGGATTACCTGTATATCGTTCTCACCCTCTCTCACGCCGCCATCGAGTGCCACGCAGTCAAGCCACTTGGCGATATCTGCCTGTGGAATGCGTCTTCCAATCATGCGCTCGAAGTTAACAATGAGATTAAATGCCACAGTGTCAACGTAGTCTGCATCTACCAGTACCACGTTGTCACTCCACTTTACTTCATTATTCAGTTCGTTGTTCATATGGAGTGCAAATATACAAACTTTTTCGCTAAGCAACAAACTTTTCGGGTTTTATTTGGTATTCTTCTAACTTATTATTACCTCTGAGCTTCGCTCTAAGGTACTTCCGTTCGAGAAAACTCAAATAATATTTGGTTTTCTTCTCACTTATTCGTACCTTTGCAGCCAAATTCAAAACAATAATTAAAAAGTATTCTAAACAAAAATGTCAACATTAACAATTTTGATTGTCGTTGTGTTCTGTATAGGCTATCTTTGTATAGCTCTTGAGAGCCTGACAAAAGTAAATAAAGCGGCTATTGCGCTGCTGATGTGTGTGCTGTGCTGGACACTGCTTATGCTCGATCCAATGTCGTATTATCCCAGCTTACTGGGCAGTGATGTGATGCACCACATATCCGAAGTTATCGAACATCATTTGGGCGATGCCGCAGGTACCTTGTTCTTCCTGATGGGTGCCATGACCATCGTAGAGATTGTAGACTCAAACGGTGGTTTTAACTTTGTTCGCGATGCCATAAAGACACGCTCTAAGCGTAAGCTGATGTGGCGAATGGCCTTTATGACCTTCTTCCTTTCAGCTATTCTTGATAACCTAACAACATCTATCGTGATGATTATGGTGCTGCGTAAGTTGGTTCAGAGTCGTAACGACCGATTGATCTATGCAGCTCTGGTAGTTATCTCGGCTAACTCGGGAGGCGCATTCTCGCCTATTGGCGATGTAACCACCATCATGCTTTGGATTAAGGGCGTTATTACTACTCAGGGTGTGCTGACCGAAATCTTTATCCCATCGCTGATTTCTATGCTGGTACCAGCCTTTATCCTGCAGTATCAGTTGGAAGGCAAATTTGATAAGGAGCAGAATCTGCCAAAGGCCGATGTTAGCACCTTTACCAAGTCGCAGCGCGACATCATCTTCTGGCTGGGTGTAGGCGGTCTGTGCTTTGTGCCCATCTTCAAGACGATTACTCATCTGCCTCCATTCATGGGCATCCTGCTTGTTCTGGGTCTGCTTTGGACAGTTACAGAGATCTTCCACTACAGTGCTTCGGATGATGACACAATGGCCAAGCGTGTAAGCGATCTGCTGTCGCGTATCGACCTGTCTACCATTATGTTCTTCCTGGGAATCCTGATGGCTGTAGCCGTACTGCAGGAGGTTGGCGTACTCACCATGCTGGGTGGCGTACTTGATACCACTTTCGAGGGTAATCACTTCCTGGTAACAGGTATTATCGGTGTGCTCTCGTCGATTGTTGATAACGTGCCTCTGGTAGCCGGATGTATGGGTATGTATCCTGTGGCTGCTACTGGCGATATGGCTATCGATGGTATCTTCTGGCAGTTGCTGGCCTACTGTGCTGGTGTGGGCGGTTCAATGCTTATCATCGGATCGGCTGCTGGCGTGGTTGTGATGGGTCTCGAGAAGATTACCTTTGGCTGGTATATGAAGAAGATTACCTGGGTGGCTTTTGTGGGCTATCTGGCAGGTATTCTTACTTACTGGGTTGAAAGAGCATTGTTCTTCTAAATAATAAGCCCTCGCTAAATGGCGAGGGCTTTTTTTTTTATTTCCTTGGTATCCACATCCAGAAGGTAGAACCATGACCTTCACCTTCTGATTCAACACCAATCTTTCCTTCGCATCGTTCGGCTATAGCCTTACAGATACTCAATCCTAAACCTGTACCCTGTACAAAGTCGTTCAGCTTTACAAAACGCTCAAACACAGCAGCCTGCTTATCCTTGGGGATACCAGCACCTGTATCTTCGCAGTAGAAGTAGATGCCGCCATCCTGCTCGCGATAGCCCACCTTGATGTGTCCTTCGTGGGTGTACTTGATGGCATTGGTGGTAAAGTTGGTAAGTACCTGTTGTATGCGGCCCTTATCAAGCGTAGCAGGGAATGTTTCGTATGGATTATCCTTGATGAACAGCACGCCAGCCTCATCCACACGTTGTGCCAACGTCTGACAGATGTCGTCGAATACCTTGGCAAAGTCAACCTGCTCGGGCTGGATGGCCAGTGCCTGACCAACATTCGAGGCTTCGAGAATATCGTTGATGAGTCGCATCAGCATGTCGCAGTTGTTGCGGATAATGCGGATAAACTCCATACGCTCGCTATGTTCCTCAACCACTGGCAACAGATCGCTGAATCCCACAATGGCATTCAGTGGCGTGCGTATCTCATGGGTCATATTAGCCAGGAAGGCTGCCTTCATCTTACCTGATTCCTCAGCGCGCAGGGTCTCGTCTTTCAGCTTCTGCTGGGCTTCCATCAGGGTATCGATGTTACGAGCCACACCAAAATATTGATATACCTTTCCATTCTCATCGAAACTGGGAATACCGCTGATGGCATACCATACAGGATTAGGGTTGATAACGGTGTACTTGAAGTGGATGGTTTGGTTGTATGGCCTAGCTTGGGCTATTGTTGCCATAGCATCCTTGAGTGCATTTTCGCTAAACTCGTCAGTTACGCCTCTATAGAATTCATCCAGAGTCTTGGTATAGTCGGTTTTGCGACCACTATAGCTGAAGTGGATGAGTCCCTCTTTCAAGTCGAATGTCCAAACAAACATCTTACAGGTTTCAAGCAGATAACCCAGTTGGTTCTCGTAGGTCTTGATATCTTCGGTGGCTTTACGAATCTCGGTATCGTGCCTATGCTGTTCCAGATATAGGTGTCGTTCGGCAGTCATATCGCGAGCCGTTACCACGTAGAACTGCATCTCGCCATTCTCATCGAATGTTGGGCGTACCTTAATCTCGATATACTTGTAGATGCCAATCTCGGGATAGAACATGCGCTGACAAACGTGGAAGTTCTCTTTGTCGCCTTTGTGGTACAGGCCTTTTACCAGGGGAACTTCGAACAGGTTCATCTGGCGGAAGAACTCCTCGCCATCCTTGTCAAACTCGCAGAGGTCGGCCATACGACGGTTCACGTCAATCAGTTTACCATCCTTGTCATAGAACGACATGGCTATCAAGCCATATTCGAACATGTTCTGGTATTTGCTAGCTATCTCTTCGTTCATGCGCTCCTCTTGTACCTCGTTGGTGTAATCCCTGAACGAGGTAATGATGTAACGTGGTTTGTCTTCGTCGTATTCTACTACGGCGTGTCCCTCAATCCAATGCCAGTCGGGTTTTTCTATTGTTCCTCTGTTATAACGACGCTTCAGATAGCCCAGATCCTTATGACCTTGACTCATTAAGCGCATGGCTTCGCTGAATTTACCCTTCTCTTCTTCGGGTAGGCGATCCATAAATTCGGCGTGACTCATACCTTCTTCAGGTAGCATGTCGCCATATCTGTTTTTCAACCATTGTGTCTGGATGTCGAACTCAATCACATAGTATTTACCTGAACTCAGTGCTTTCTGCATCATCTCGTTCAGGTCAACCGATTTCTCAACAGCCTTTCGAACGCGGGTACGCATCACCTGACTGAACAGCAGGAAGATGATGGCTGCTGCGATGATGACAACCAGCAGAATGAGTGTCATGGGCGATGCATCGTTGTGTACATTCTCGGGATGGAACCACCTGTCGTATATCCTTTCGACATCGCCCGACTGCTCCATACGTGCAAACGTATCGTCAATAGCATGAATCAGATCCTTATCGTAACCGATGATACGCAACTCGCCAGCAGGGATGTCGGTCTCGTCAAACTCAATGCCATCAATGTTCAGCTCCTTAACCTTCATCATCAGTGGCTGTTCGCCCCACATGTAGTACTTGTACTTGCCACTTCGGATACCCATCAGGGCCTCGCGGGGTGAATGGTATTCTACCCTAAACGGCTTGCTCTTCTGTTCGGCTACCTTCAAGTCAACATAGTCGTTTTTCTTTACTGTCAGTGTATCATTCTTAGTAAGCTGACTGATGCGTCGGAGCGGACGGGTCCCCTTCAGTCGTACAGCCCTTACATTATAATAGGTAATCATGTTCTGGGTGTACTCGAATGGGGGACGGTCGTATTTAAACTTCAGACAGTGGATAAGGTCGGCCTCGTGCCTGTCGAAAGTCTCTGTACACTGGTACCACTCTTTCATGATGAACTTGTGCGGAATACCCAGTTTGTCTAATATCAAGTTCAATACCTCAACATTGTAGCCATCAGGTTCACCCATGTCGTTTCTGAACTCATAAGGCGGGAACTCCCAGTCGCTCACAATAATCAGCGGTTTTTCGGTGGTGTATTCACGTATATATTTGGCCGCTGCTTGCTGTACGTGGCACAAGGCAAGCAAACTGGTAATAGCAAGTATGAATATCTTTTTTGTCATGATCATCAAGTTTCGGATTTAACAACGTTCCATTTCTATCAGCTTACAAGGTATCGAGAACCATACCATGGTGCCCTTGCCTTCGGTAGATTTAAGCTCTATCTGTCCGCCCATATACTCTACCAACTCATGGCAGATACTGAGACCCAAGCCTGCGCCATTGTTGGCACCAGTTACAAATCGGTCGAAAATGTGTTCGATGTCCTCTTGCTTAATGCCACATCCGGTATCTTCTACCGATACAATCAGGCGGTCGGCAATAAACTCGTAGCGTGCCAATACCGATCCCGAGGTGGTGTGTTGTATGGCATTAGTGAGTATCTTGTTGAGAATCATCGATACATTGGGCTCATCAATCTCAACTATCAATCGCTTAAACGGATTCTGTGCAATATACTCTACGCCTGGTTGCTTGTGGTTGTCCCAAACAGATGAGCAACGGCCCTCGAAAATGCTGGCCAGATCGATGGGCTGAGGCGAGATGGTAATCATGCCGGCATCCAGTCGCGACAGGAACAGAATGTCGTTGATCAGTTTGAGCAGCGAGGCCGAGTTCTCCTTAATCTCATTGATAAATACAGCCTCGTCTTCAGGCGAGTGATCCATCTCAAACAATTCGGAGAATCCTACTACCGTATTCAATGGTGTACGTATCTCGTGGCTCATGTTGTGCAGGAAGGCGTTCTTCACTGTCTCTACCTCCTGGGCACGAACCGACTCCAATGCTAGTTTCTCTTCCACGGCCTTGATATCACTGATGTCACGAATCAGTCCGAAGTATTCCACTATCTGTCCATCCTTATAGGTGGGCACAAAGTTAAACTGCAGGTGCAGGGTTACGTGGTCCTTGCGCCTGATGCAGGTCTTGATTTCGGCTCGCAGACTGCCAGGCTGCTTATTATCCATCTTGTTCAGTATGCGCAGTGCCTGTTTCTCTGATGAGGGGGCGATGAATGCCAATGCTCTGGTTTGGGTTAGCGAATATTTCTCGTGATTGATTTCGCTGAATACGGTTAGTGTGTGCGTGTCAAGGTGATACTTGGCCAGACTGATGCCTCCTACAGCCAGCACATAGTCGATGTTACGCACATAGTTGGTAACCTCGTCCTGTGCCTCTTGCAGTTCGTTGGTGTTCTCCTGCAGCTGTCGGTACGAATGGGCAACCTCGGTTACATTACGTCCAGAACCGAAGAAACCGATGCGCTTACCATTGTTATCGCGGATAGGCATTACCTGCAGCTCGTAGTATAACTTGTCGCGTTTCAACAGATTGTTCAGTGTACGCCCATCGTCAGGTCCGTTGTAAATCTGTGTGGCATAGAAGATTTCGAAGTCGTCGAGATCCAAATCTTCTATACCCAGCACATCGGATAGTGAGATGTGCTGTTTTCTGATTGTTTCTATGTCAACTCCTACTATAGCAAGTGATTTGGAGTTCATATCGGTGATATAACCATCGGCATCATAGTACACCATATCTACCATAGCCGAGTTAAACAGCGACTGATAACGCAGCATCGACTCCTTAATGAGCTGTTGGCGCATGCGCTCCTGGGTGGTATCGGTCTTCGAACAGATAATAACTGATGGTTTCTTGTGTTTATCGCGTCGCAATACCGACAGGGTAGCCGTGTAGTTGTTGCTATGAATCAGGTCGTTCTCGTATTCCTTGAGTTGCAAGGTATAGGTAGGAACTTTCTCCTCGATAACCAGGCGCAAGGCTTCGGTAAGTTGCGTAAAGTCGTTAGGATCGAATCGGTGTGAGAATTCCAGCAGCGAATAGTTGCGCTCGGGGTAGCCGGCCGAATCCATCATCACAAAGAACTGTGAGACCACATCGTAAGTACAGAACTTTACGTTACTGGTACGCATAACCAACGACAGACGTTCGTTTTCCTTCAAGATCTTCTTTGTCATTTTGTGTTCGCGAATCTTGAAGAAGGCATAGTAAATGATAATGGCCAAAGCCAGGATGGCAAAGAACTTAATCCAATCCCAAATCCACGAAGGGATACCCGACTCTTGTCGCTCGGGATAGAACCACTTGTTCTGGATAGCAGTCAACTGGTCGTTGGCGCGCAGTTTCGAGTAAACGCTGTCCAGTTGCGCCAGCAGGTGATGGTCGTTGGCAAAGAACTTATATTCGCCATAGGGAAAGTCGAAGGGAGTGAGTTCCAGGTTGTCGGTATGGTATTTCATCATCAGCCACTTCAGCGACACAGAGTTCCAAAGTATCACACCTTTATTTTCAGAACTTACTGTCTGTATGGCCTCTTTCATGTCGTCGAAGGGGATGATTTCCTTGGCCCATCCGTTATCAATCAGTTTATGGTGACTGAAACTTCCCTCGTGTACAATGATAGAGTAGTCGGTAAGGTCTTTTCCAGCCTTGGCATGGATAGCCTGACTTTTGGGCGTTACCAGACTATGGGTGAATATCTGTACAATGGTTTTGCCGTAGGATGAGTTGTTGCGGGCAAAGTCGGCATCCATTCTCAGCATCAGGTCCGACTTATGGTCTTTCAGGTCTTTTTGGGCTTCCAGAGTAGGGCGTAGTCTGATAACGTATGGAATGTCGAGTTCTTTGAAAATCATCTTCAAAAGGTCGATATTATAGCCGTCAGGTTCGCCGTTCTCGTTCAGGAATACATAGGGCCACAGGTCCCAGGCATCCTCATACACCAGCGGTCGCTGATCATTGTAAACAATGATGCTGTCTTTTTGAGCGTATGCGGTGCCAAATGACAGGTGGCAGGCCAAAAGTAGTACAAATATTCTAAATCTATTCATAATCATTCAGTAATTTCTTGTTTACATGGAATCCATACCCAGAAGGTGGAGCCACAATCCTTGCCTTCGGATGTAACGCCAATCTCACCACCGCTGTTGTCGGCAATAAGCTTGCAGATGCTCAGGCCCAGACCGGTGCCCTGTACAAAATCGTTCAGCTTTACAAAGCGGTCGAATACTTTCCCCTGGTGCTCCTTGGGTATGCCAGCACCGGTATCTTCGCAGTAGATGTACAAGCCTTCCTTATCCTGTCGCATCTGCTGCTCATAACCAATCTTTATATGCCCCTGTTGGGTATATTTGATGGCATTGGTAACAAAGTTGGTTACTATCTGTTGGGTACGTCCGCCATCAATGGTTGTGATATAGGTGGGGTAGGGACTCTCTACCAGGAATTCTATTTTGGGGTTCTTGATGCGCTGTGCCAACGAGGTGGCTACGCTGTTAAAGCACTTGGCAAAGTCGGTTCTGGTGGGCTTGACGATGATGTCGCCACTCTCTAACGATGAGAGTGCCAGAATATCGTTCATCAGACGTAACAGCATGTCGCAGTTGTTGGATATCACTTGTATAATACCCTCTCGCTCTTCGGGTGTACTCATGGTTGCCAATACATCCGAAAAACCTACGATGGCGTTCAGTGGGGTGCGTATCTCATGACTCATGCTGGCCAGGAAGGTACTCTTGCGCATACCAGCCTGGTTAGCGCGTTCGGTTTCTTCCTTCAGTTGTTCCTGCTTGTAAATCAGGTCGGTTACGTTTCTTACCACACCATAGGTGCCTGTCTGCTTGCCGTTCTCATCATAGTATGGAATGCTGTCGATAAAGGTCCACTCCAGTTCATCGCTGTCGTGGAAGAACGGACGCATATGGGTCAGGGTCGACTTAGGCTCGTTAAAGAACTCGTAGGGATGTCGTAATCCTTCGGCAAACGGATCGTCGATAAAGTGTGATATGAGCTCGTCGAATCCCATTTTGCTTTCTATCACGCTCATCTCGCGATAGAAGGTAACCTCGCGTTTCTCGAACGAGGTGCGGAAAAAGTGCATGTCAACATTCTCCATCAGGTATTTCAGCTCTGTCTCGTACTGTTCGATGGCCTGGTTGGTACGTTGCAGCGATGCTTCGTTCTCCTTGTCCTGCTGGTATAACTCGCGTTCCTGGGTAACATCTCGCATATACAGTGTGAAGAACTCCAATTGGTGATCTTCATTGAAAATGGGATGTATTCTTATTTCTGAATAACAGTTCACGCCACGCTCATACATCACTGTCTTGGTGCAGAAGTAGAGGTCGTCGGTAAGATCCTTTTGTAGAATATAACGGAAGGTTGGCAACTCAAACAGACTGTAGCGATGATAGAAAGGGTCGTCTTCCGACTTAAACTTCAGTATCTCGCGCAACTTGTGGTTGGCTGTCAGCAGATGGCCGTCCTTGTCGTAGAATGCTTGACCAACGATACTCTGCTCAAACAGCTTGCGGTAGCGGTCGGTTAGTTCGCGCTCTTCTTTCTCGGTCAGTATCTGTTCGGTCTGGTCGTCCAGAATACAGTAAAAATTGATTGGCGTTTTCTTGTCATCATAGTCGTATTCCACAATACCTATATCGTGAATATAGCGCCATTGTTCTTCATGCTTGTCCAAACTGCTATCCCATCTGAAGATACACTCCGATGATTCGGCACCTTTTACTAACCGAATAATAAACTCGCTATAGAAATGACGGTCGTCGGGGTGTATGTATTCCAGACTCTGTTCGAAAGTCATACCGTTGGCAGGCAGGAAATCGCCATATAGGTTATAGGCCAGGTGGTTTTGCAGTTTGAGTCGTACCACATAGTTGTTGTCGTTTAGTGTGCGTTGCATGATGGTAGCCATATCCTTGGCTCTCCAGATATTCTTTCGAATGCTGTAGAGTGTAATGCGGTTCAATATCATGCCTATGATAATCACCACCAGGGTTAATATAACTATCAGTATCTGCATACTATATCACTATTTTTCTTTCAAAGTCAATCATCTCGCAGGGCAGGGCGATAAAGAACGAGCTACCCTTGTCGGGTTCCGACAGCACATCGATGGTACCGCCCATCTGTTCTATCATCTCTTTTACGATAGGCAGGTCCAGTCCTGTGCCAATGCGCTTGTTCTTGCCATCGCTTACAAAGCGGTCGAACATCTTGGTGGCATCTTCCAGGTCCATACCGCCATCGGTGCTGTCAACAATCACAATCAGCTCGTCGTGCAGGTATTCGTATCTTGATTTGATAAGTCCCTCGTTGGTACTCAAACCTACATAGTTACACAACTTCTCGATGGCAATACCCAAGTTGTGCTTATCAATTTTTACACGAAGCGATTTATAGGAGTTGTTGATGATCTTTCTGGCATCATTGCTCGTCTCGCTCCAACCATGCTGGCACCAACTGTCGAACAAGGTGGCAAAGTCGTGCACCTCGTAATTGTATTCTATCATGTGGGCATCCAAGCGTGATATGAACAGGATATCGTTGATCAGGTTCAGCAGCACATCTGTGTTCTTCTTGATTTCGTTGGCAAATATCGGCTCGTCTTCCATGCTGTGCTCTGTTTTGAACAGGTCGGCAAAACCAATCACTGCGTGTAAGGGCACGCGCAGCTCATAGCTCATGTTCAACAGGAAGGCGTTCTTCAGCTGCTCCTCTTCCTGGGCTTTGGCTGTTTCTTCCTGCAGTCGCATTTCAGTGTACGACATCTCTGTGTCGTTTCGTAGCAGACCGAAGTAATGCGTTACTATGCCATCGTGGTTGGTGATGGGCATCAGGTTAAAGTTCAAGTAAATGTCGCGTCCCTGCTTGTCGGGCAGTTTGGTATGCAGTGTTTCTGATATCGTGCCCAAACGTCGTTTGTCCATATGCAGAATCAAGTGCTTGGCTTTGGGACGGTCGTCGCTATGTATCAGTGCTACGGCATGTAGCTGTGCTATACGTTTACCTGTTTCGGTCAGGTCGCTCAGAATCTCCAGTTCATGGGTGTCGGGGTAGTAGTTTACCAGGCGTGCCTCACTGATTCTCAGCGAGTAGTTGATGTCTCTGATGTATTGCTGTATGTCTTTGGTACGTTTCTCAATCAGCTTGCTGGCTTCCTTCTGCTTGTGTGTCGACTCTACCATCTCGGTAATGTCTCTGCCTGCTGCAATCACACCATAAAGCTGGTTGTCCTCGTTTCGGATAGGCCCTAACATCACCTCATAGTATATCTTGCCTTGGCGTGTTACCTCGGGAACACGCTCATCGGTAGCTTTTGTCTGACTGATATCGGTAATCGACGATAGCTGGGTGTGCTCTATAGTGCGTACGTCCATCTCCCTGTACGAGGGAATATCGGTCATTTTCATCTGGCGGTCAAGCAAGGCTTGAGGGTTTTTCACACCAAATGTCTCGCAGGCTTTATCGTTCAGGTCGGCCAGATAGCCATCTGCATCATAGTAAATCATGTCAACTAGCGACGAGTTAAATACTGTGTGGTATCTCAGCATCAGTTTTCGGGTATTCTCTGCCCTTTGCTGCTCCAGAGTAATGTCGCGCTGGGTACCTAGAATCTCGCTTGGTATGTCGTGGCGGTTCCTGTGCAGTACCGAGAGGGTTATCTCGTAGCATTTCACTAATCCGTCTTTGTTGGGTGCACTCTTCACGGTCAGTGTTTCCGATAGGGTTTCTCTGTTCAGTATGTTTGTAATGGCTTTCTTTATCTTTTTAAAGTCATCGCGGTCGTAAAGCTGTGAAAAGTCGAAAGGTGTATAGAGTGTCTCGGTCAGATCCTGTTTTGATATAACCTTAAATATATTCTTCTTGGTATGATAGGTCCAGGTATCAGTTTTGTTGGCATCCATAATCAGTGTCAGCTGCATATTCAGCCGCTGTACTTTCCTGGTTATTTTGCGTTCGCGATAGTAGATGAGCCGATTGTATACTACCATGCCAATAACGGATATCAAGAAAACCGCTATCAGATAAATATATATATGATTGCTGTATATTAGCATAAATTGTCCGTAAGTATGGTAGTAAACACCCGCAAAGATAGCTGATTTTGCGCAAATAACAAAATTTTTGAACGAAAAAAACGCAATTATTTGGAAGTTTCGCAGAAAAACGTTACTTTTGTCATCAGAAAATGACTAAAAGTACAAAAATATGGTTGACGTAAAAGAAATTTTAAACAAGAGCGAAGAGCTCATGGAAATGGCGGCTATGTACCTCGAGGAGGAGCTGAATCGTATCCGTGCCGGCCGCGCCAACGTGGCTATTCTCGATGCTGTGCGCGTAGAAGTGTATGGCAGCAAGGTGCCCCTCAATCAGGTGGCTAACGTGAGTGTGCCCGATCCTCGTACCATTGCTATCAAGCCTTGGGATCGCAAGGAGATCCGTAACATCGAGAAGGCTATTATGGATAGCGATGTAGGTATCACTCCTGAGAATAATGGTGAGATTATCCGATTGAATATTCCTCAGCCCACTGAGGAGCGTCGTCGCGATCTTACCAAGCAGTGCAACAAGATTGCTGAGAAGGCTAAGGTTGAGGTACGTAACGTGCGTGGTGATATCAAGGATAAGCTTAAGAAAGCAATTAAGGATGGTCTGTCGGAGGACTTGGAGAAGGATGCCGAGGCTGAGCTCCAGAAGTTGCACGATAAGTTTATCAAGAAGATTGATGAGCTGATTACGGCCAAGAACAAGGAAATCATGACCGTATAAATGCGCGGACTTGTTATTAAGAATACAGGCAGCTGGTACACCGTCTTAACCGACGATGGCCAGCTGATTGAGTGTAAGATAAAGGGTAACTTTCGTTTGAAAGGTATCCGTAGTACTAACCCTGTAGCCGTGGGCGATAGGGTAGAGATTGTACCTAACAACGAGGGTACGGCTTTTATTACCGAGATCGAGGATCGCCGTAATTACATTATCCGTAAAAGTATCAACCTCTCCAAACAGAGTCATATCCTGGCGGCTAATGTCGATCAGGCCATTTTGGTGGTTACGGTGGTTAATCCGCAGACATCCACTACCTTTATCGATCGTTTCCTGGCTTCGGCCGAGGCTTATCGTGTGCCGGTTATCCTGGTATTTAATAAAACCGACCTGCTCGATGAAGATACACGCCGCTATCAGGAGGCGATGGTACATCTGTATCAAACCATTGGCTATGAGTGTTATCAGATTTCGGCCGAGACAGGTGCAGGTGTTGAGGCTCTGCAACCCTTGCTCAAGGATAAGATAACCTTGCTGAGTGGTAATAGTGGCGTAGGTAAATCAACGCTTATTAACCGTTTAGTGCCTGGTGCCAGTCAGCGAACAGCCGAGATTAGCGATGCCCATAACACCGGTCAGCACACCACCACTTTCAGTGAGATGATACGGTTGGATGAGGGCTGGCTTATCGATACCCCAGGTATTAAGGGCTTTGGTACGTTCGATATGGAACCAGAGGAGCTTACCAGCTATTTCAAGGAGATATTCCATTTTTCTCAGGATTGCAAATTCTCAAATTGTACCCATACCCACGAACCTGGTTGTGCTGTGCTCAAGGCACTCGAGGACCATTACATTGCCGAAAGCCGCTATCAGTCGTATCTCTCGATGCTCGAGGATAAGGACGAAGGCAAATATAGAGCAGCTTATTAAACAAACATAAATGAAAAGACTTATTACAACACAAATGCTGTTGGCTATTGGCATGATGGCTACAGCCCAAGTAAAGACGCCTGTAACCGAGTTTAATCTCGCAGGTCCTTATGCAGTTTCAGCCCCTTTTGCTATCGATACAGTTGATGTGCAGGGCAAGAAGTTCGATCCCGTTTCGCAGTTGGGTTCCATTGCTTTAACCTCTCACTTTACAGGAAAGTTCTCTGGTCAGGTTCTTCCATCGTTGCCTGATAGTAAGAGCGTAGGTTTGCTGAGTTTCTATGTTAATAACTCCGATTTTATCAAGGGTAAGATCGAGGTGAAAGGTCCCAAGCACTCCAAGCTTTTTATCGATGGTGTTGAGGCTGGCGGTGAGTTAAAGCTTGCACCCGAACATCACACCTTTACCATCCAGTATCTGGCCGAGCCTAAGGATACCGATTCTATCCAGGTGGTTTTCGATACACCAACATCCATCACCTATCAGCTAACACCTAATCATCCTTATATGGTACACGATCTGACAGATGGTAAGCGCGTTCGTGGTATCAATCTTTCGGCCGATGGTCAGTTTGTTTGTGTGTCTTATCAGACAACCGACCGTGGTGGTAATACTCGTTGGAATTATGAGTTGCGCGATGTGAAGTCTGGTCGACTGATTTCGCAGCCTTCACGCAATCCACGCTGGATGCCAAAGAGCATCGCTTGGTTGGAAGAGGAGAAAGAGGGTAGTCATCGCGTATTATATAAGGTTGACCCCAAGACAGGTGTTCGTACGCGTTTTGCCTATGATATCCCAGAGGGTAGCTACACGGTTTCTCCTACCGAGGATTATCTCATTTTTACACTTGAAGAAGAAGGTCCACAGGAGGATAAGGAAGTATTCGAGATTCTCGAGATGGATGATCGCCAGCCTGGTTGGCGCAAACGTAACTATCTGGCCAAGTACGATATCAAAACAGGTATTACCCAGCGTATTACCTTTGGTAATAAGGGCGAGTATCTGTATGATATCTCACAGGATGGTAGTAAGCTGTTGGTTATCAGCAATCGCTCTCGTCTTACTAAGCGTCCCACCACTGTTTCTGATGTGTTTGTGATGGATGCTCAGACATTGAAGGTTGATACGCTGCTTTCAGGTGCTGAATTCCTGGGTGGTGGTTCTTTCTCGCCAGATGGATCGCAGATATTGTTTGTGGGTAATCCCGAGGCCTTTAATCGTATCGGTTGCCAGTTGCCTGCCGAGGTTACACCTAGTATGACAGAGAATGAACTTTTCCTGTTTGATATCGCTTCAAAACAGGTTAAGCCCTTAACTAAGGATTTCGATCCTTCAATTGATGATGTCGATTGGTCATGGGCTGATGGACAGATTTACTTCTCAGCCGAAGATCGCGATTATGTCAATATGTTTGTACTGAATCCTAAGACGGGGAACATAACAAAACTGCCTGTTAAGGGCGATTATACTTATCGTTTCAATATGGCTGCCCATGCTCCTGTACTGGCATATCTGTCGTATAAAACGATGGAGCCTGCATCAGCCTATGTGGCTACTATAAAGAACGCAAAGTTCAATGCTCAAAGTACAATGTTTAATGGCGCTGAGGCTCTTGGCGACGCAGAGATTGGTACCTGTCAGGATTGGAACTTCACCAACAGTAAGGGCGATACTGTTTATGGTCGTCTTTATTTGCCTAAGGATTTCGATGCTACCAAGAAGTATCCTATGATTGTTTACTACTATGGTGGTTGCTCGCCTGTGTCGCGTTATTTCGAATCTCCATATGCTCCACAGTATTGGAACTCTCTGGGTTATGTAGCTTATATCCTTGAGCCCAGTGGTGCAACCGGTTTTGGTCAGGAGTGGGCGTCGCGCCATGTTAACACTGCTGGTCGTGGTCCTGCCGAGGATATCATCGAGGGAACTAAGAAAATCTGCGAGGCTCATCCATTTATTAATAAGGATAAGATTGGTTGTATGGGTGCTTCGTATGGTGGCTTTATGACCCAGTACCTGCAAACACAGACCGATATCTTTGCTGCCGCTGTTTCGCATGCCGGTATTGCCAATCACACCAGTTATTGGGGCGAGGGCTATTGGGGCTATAACTACAGCGAGGTGTCGATGGCCAATAGCTATCCTTGGAGTCATCGCCAGTTGTATGTCGATCAGAGTCCGCTGTTCAATGCCGATAAGATCCACACACCACTGTTGCTGCTCCATGGAAATGCTGATACCAACGTGCCGCTCATCGAGAGTCTGCAGATGTTTACTGCTCTGAAGCTCTTAGGACGCGAAGTATCGCTGGTAGAAGTTGAGGGTGAGAATCATCACATTCTCGATTATTCTAAGAAAGAAAAGTGGTTGGCCACCCAGATGGCGTGGTTCCAGAAGTGGCTGAAGGACGATCCCACTTGGTGGGATACTCTCTATCCTAAGAAACATCTTTAATAAACAAAAATCCCTCGCTTACCGGCGAGGGATTTATTGTTAAATGGTGATTTCGCCTGAGCCTAAGCAGCGATGATGATCCTTGTCGTAAACCACACAGAACTGACCAGGTGCCACACCGTGGATTTTATCTTTTGAGTGAACCATGCAAGTACTTGGACTTGTCCACTCTAATGTGGCCGGATGGTATTCTGGTGTGTGGCGAATCTTAAAGGTAACCTCCGTTGGCTGTAACTCCTTAGTGAGGAAATGGAAATCGTGCACAGGGAAATCGGCCTTATAAGCTGTTTCGGGATCGTAGCCGTGCGATACATATAATATATTATTAGCCACATCTTTCTTAACTACAAACCAAGGACCGCCACCAAAGCCCATGCCCTTACGCTGACCAATGGTGTGGAACCACAAGCCCTTGTGTTCGCCAATGCGCTTGCCTGTTTCCAGTTCAATCACATCACCTGGTTGTTCGCCAAGATACCTGCGAATATAGTCGTTATAATTAATCTTTCCTAAGAAACAGATACCTTGCGAATCCTTACGTTTTGCATTAACCAAATGCTCGCGTTCAGCTATCACACGCACCTCATCCTTTACATAATGACCTATTGGGAACAGGGCCTTCTTCAGCTGCCAGTCAGCTATCTGTGCCAGGAAATCAGTCTGATCTTTCACAGGGTCAGGACTGGTGCAGAGCCACTTGTCACCATTCTCGTCTGTTTCTGTCATAGCATAGTGGCCTGTTGCAATCAGGTCGTAGTCGTGACCACGCTTCTCGTCAAAGGCACCAAACTTAATCAGTCGGTTGCACATGACATCGGGATTAGGTGTTAATCCTGCACGCACTTTGTCCATGGTGTACTTAGTCACCTGGTCCCAATACTCCTTATGACAATCGATAACCTCCAGTTTGCATCCAAACTTATGCGATACAGCTGTTGCCATCTCGAGGTCCTCCTCACTCGAGCAGTCCCACTCCTCTTGCTCCTCAGGACCGATCTTAATATAGAAGCAGTCCGGATGTAGTCCCATACGAGCAAACTCATATACGACCACACTACTGTCTACACCACCAGACAATAACACTGCAATGCGCTTATTCTCAATATCTTTGATATTCATGGCGGCAAAATTACTACTTTTTTCTGAAATATCGTTAAATTTTTGAAGAAATCCATTGTTAGTTCAAAAATAGTACATATCTTTGCGATATCAAAATGATATCAGATTATTAATCATTAAACTATAAAGTTATGGAGACAAAAGAGTTTGAGTTTAAAGGATCGGTGATGAACGGATTCCTGATGTTGTTTGTAAACATTGCAGTTATCATATTGGCAATCGTTGGTATTGTGCATAGTATTATCCAACTTGATGCCAGCAATGGCGAAATAGGTGGTTGGGAACTTGGAGCAAGTATACTGCTGGTTGTTATTAATATCATCATGTGGTGTGGACTCACACAGTTGGAGCCTAATGAGGCACGCGTTACCACATGGTTTGGTAAGTACGCTGGCACATTTGCACAGACTGGTTTCTACTGGATCAATCCATTCTATGGCACTAAAAAGGTTAGTCTGCGTGCGCGAAATCTGGATGCAGAGCCTATTAAGGTAAACGACAAGACTGGTAACCCTGTAATGATTGGCCTGGTACTGGTTTGGAAACTGAAGGACACCTACAAGGCTCTGTTCGAGGTTGATACACAAACCATGGCCGCTAATCCTGCTGCTATAGGTAGCGACACCAAGGGACTGATGAACGCGCTCGAGAATTTTGTACGTGTGCAGAGCGATGCTGCCCTGCGCCAGGTGGCTGGTCAGTATGCTTACGACGATGAGGATTCTAAGTCGGGCGAGCCCACTCTGCGCTCAAGTGCCGATGAGATTAACGAACAGTTGGAGCAGAAACTTGATGAGCGTTTGGCCCTTGCAGGTATTGAGGTGGTTGAGGCACGTATCAATTACTTGGCTTATGCCCCTGAGATTGCTGCAGTGATGCTTCGTCGCCAGCAGGCAAGTGCCATCATCACTGCTCGTGAAAAGATAGTAGAGGGTGCTGTGTCTATGGTAAAAATGGCACTTGATAAGCTCTCAAGCGAAGATATTGTCGACCTCGACGACGATAAGAAAGCAGCTATGGTTTCGAACCTGCTCGTAGTGCTTTGTGGCGATGACTCTGCTCAGCCCGTTGTAAATACTGGTACATTGAACCATTGATTCATGGCTAAGAAAGAAACAAAGAGTTTCATTCTACGTGTCGACGCTGAGACGATGGACGCGATAGAGGCTTGGGCTGCGGACGAGTTCCGCAGCACCAATGGTCAGCTGCAGTGGATCATCACTGAGGCCCTTCGCAAAGCCAAGCGTCTGCCCAAGAAACGAGCCCCAAAAACTGAAGAAGAATCATGAGCGAATTTAATATTCAAGAAGTGAAAGTGCATCGCACACTCGAGGGAACCATCTTCGAGGTTGTAACTGCCATCATCCTTATTGTGATGTATGCAGTAGCTCTGGCCACAAAGTATTTCGATTTTGATAATTTTCAAGGCAAGCATATGGCCACTATAGTTCTTAGCGTTATCTCCATCGTGCTATTGTTGGTGGCCTATTCGCCCAAGAATATAAACATTGGTAGTGAACCAAAGAATATCCATCAGGTTGAGCTATCAATCAGAACGGTTAGAATTATAGCTGTAGAAATGGCGATGTTCTGTCTGCTGATGGTCGCTATATCGCCAGATAATCCCATCATACATACCGCATTTGGTGTTACGTTAGTAGTCACAGCCCTCATCTCAACTATTTTTATCCACAAATCAAAATGATACACAAACATTTTTTATCGCTAATGGCATTTGTTGCTGTTAGTGCCTCCGCACAGAAAATTAATGGTACTTGGAGTGGCGAACTGAATGCAGGTCTGCAGAAGATTAAGGTTGTGCTGAATCTGAACGACGATGGCAAGTGTACGCTCGATAGTCCAGACCAAGGCGCATTTGGTATACCTGCTACCACCAACTTCATATCTGCTGATTCTGTAAACGTAATCGTTGCATCGCTTCATGCGTCGTATGGCGCACGATTGCAGGATGGTGAGTTGAAGGGAACTTTTACCCAGGGCGGTTTTAAGCTGCCATTGAATCTTAAGCCAGGTAAGAAGGCAGAACTGAAGCGACCTCAGAACCCACAACCACCATATCCCTACACAACAGAAGAAGTGACATTCCAAAACTCCAAGGCTGGAGCCACACTTGCAGGAACACTGACTATACCCGCTGGAGGTTCAAAATATGTGCTATTGATGGTAACTGGCAGTGGCGCCCAGAATCGCGATGAAGAGGTTTTTGGACACAAACCCTTTGCTGTGATTGCTGATAGGTTGGCTCGTGCTGGCATAGCTACTTTGCGATATGACGACAGAGCCACAGGTAAATCTGTAGGTGGCAAGGATCCTATCGTAACTACACTTGATTTTGCTGCAGATGCAGAAGCTGGCATTGAATGGTTGCGCTCGCAGAAGCGATTTAAGAAGATTGGCCTCGTGGGCCATAGCGAAGGTGGTACCATCGCCTTTATGTTGGCGGCCCAAAAGAAGTTGGATTTTATCGTATCTCTTGCAGGTACAAGTGTGAAAGGCGATAGTGTGTTATTGGCCCAAACCAAGGCTATGGGAGGGCCAAAAGTCAAGAACTTGACCATAGAGCAGTTGCGCCAGATGCCAGAGATGCAGAACCCATGGGTGAAATGGTTCATCGACTACGACCCACAAGGCGACATCGCTAAAATCAAATGCCCCGTAATAGCTCTTAATGGTAGCAAGGACCTTCAGGTTATCGCCACTCAGAATCTGCCCGCCTTACGTCGCACACTTCCCAAAAACAAGAAGAACTTCATCAAGGAGTACGAAGGTCTCAACCACCTATTCCAACATTGCGCCACAGGCATGCCCACGGAATATGCCACCATCGAAGAGACCTTCTCCGAAGAAGTTATCAACGACATCATAGCATGGGTAAAGCAATTATAACAATAAATCCTCGCTTATAACCAGCGAGGATTTATTGTTTTTATTTCTTAGTGAAACTACTGAAGTAATTCATACAAACTTTTTGCCATTCTTTGGCGTTCTCCAGTTGGTGCTGCAGTCGGGCATCTACTTCCTGCCAGCGCTGCTCGTCGATGTTAGGTTTGGCCTCGTTCCAGATGCGGATAAAGTCCTCAACCTCTTTTACACCACGTGCGTAGCGGTAGTCCATCTCCTCAAGTACGGTGCGACCGCTTTTCATTCGGTAGCTCCATGGCACACGGTGGAACCACAGCAGGTAGCGTTCTGGACAGGTGTTGATGTTGTCGTACAGTGTGCAGTAAGGCTCTCGATACTGTGCTGTGGCATTCGAACCGGTATGAGTGCGGTCGAAACCAATGCTGTCGTTGTTGGCCTTATGGTAGTAAACAGGGCACCACTCCAGGGGGACGTGTGCATTGTAACCATCGGGCTCGGGTCCGTAGTGCTCATCAAATGCAAAGATATGGTGCAATCCTATTGGCATCATATAATCTACACAAGCTTCGCGACTACGCAGCATCATCGACTTTAATGCTTCGTTATTCGAAGCATTAAATGTCAGACACAGCCATTCTTCTGCAATCTGCTCGCTGGTCAGGTTCGGATTCCATGCCAGACGACCAAAGGCATACCAGTTGGCCTGTGAGAAGTGGTGCCCGCACCAGTTCTTATCCAATCCGATGTTGGCAACACCTGCAATGCCAACTAATTTCTCGGGTGCAACAAATCCAAAGAACTCGCGCCACATGGGGGCTAAGTAGGTAAGGTGGCGCGACTGGCCTAAGTATTCCTGAGTAATCTGCAACTCGGCCATTTGTTTTGTGTTTTTAATATTGTCGAAGATAGGAGCGTACGGTTCGCGTGGTTGGAAGTCCAGAGGACCATTCTTTGACTGCAGAATCACATTGTCGCGGAACTTGCCATCCAGGTCCTTAAATTCGCTTACAGCCTGTTTGACACGGTCCTCGCCACTATGGGCAGCGCCATATACAAAACTGCGCCACATGATGATGCCGCCGAATGGTTTCACTGCATCGGCCAGCATGTTTGCACCATCAGCATGCGTGCGCTTATAGTCGAATGGTCCAGGCTGTCCTTCCGAGTTGGCCTTTACCAGGAATCCGCCAAAGTCGGGAATCTGTGCATATATCTCCTTAGCCTTTGCTTTCCACCAGGCTTTTACTTTGGGGTTCAGCGGGTCGGCCGTCTTGATGGGCTTGCCGCCATTAAAGCCTTTGGCAGGAATGCTCATGGGCGAAGCAAAGTTAACCGAGAGATACACCTTGATGCCATAGGGGCGCAGGATGTCGGCATACTGCTTTACCTTATTAATATATATAGCCGACAGCATCTTGGGCGAGGCATTTACATTATTCAGTACTGTACCATTGATACCGATCGAGGCATTGGCACGTGCATATTCTTTTATCAGTTCTGCGTCGATGGGCTGATCGGGATCCTCTACAAAGATGGTGCGACCATGGAATTTTCTTTCTCCAGCTTTGCCTTTCCAGAAAATGCTCAATCCAGCGTAGCCGCGCTCGATAGTGCCATTCAGGTTGTCCCAGTGGTTCAATATGCGCAGTTTGTAGAATGGCTCACTGCCAGTAGTCTCGCCACGCAACAATGCATAGGCGCCATACAATAATCCAATCTCGTTTTTGGCAGAGATTACACTGTTCACTTTTCCCTGTTCACTATTCACTTTGATGCAGTACGCATCCTGTTTCATACTTGCATCCAGCTTCAGGGTTACATCCTGTTTGCTGTACGCTCTCAGTTCCTGGGCTGCTATGCACTCAGGTCCGGTAACCTTTGCTTTGTTGATAGGTTGTTGTCTTAGCCACAGTTGGTGACCATCCTCAGCCTTTGCCATCCCAGCAAAGACCAATGCCATTAAGAGTAATGTTAGTTTCTTCATATTTATTGATATTTTTGTTGCAAAAATATAAAAAATCTGTGTAATCCGCGTAATCCGTGCCTAAAAATTTGTACCTTTGCACCAAATAACGAAATAAAAGATACAAAATGAAAAAGATCCAACTACTGATTACTGCTTTATTGCTTATTTTCCCGATGCTGGTACATGCCGGTGATTTCACTGTTGGCAACCAGACATTCTTGTTAAATGGCCAGCCTTTCGTGGTTAAGGCGGCCGAAGTTCACTATCCGCGTATTCCCCGCCCTTATTGGGAGCATCGCATCAAAATGTGTAGGGCTTTGGGCATGAACACCCTCTGTATCTATGTGTTCTGGAATATCCATGAACAGCGCGAGGGGCAGTTCGATTTCACCGATAATAACGATGTGGCAGAGTTCTGCCGTTTGGCACAGAAAAATGGCATGTACGTGATTGTGCGTCCTGGTCCATACGTATGTGCCGAGTGGGAGATGGGCGGTCTGCCTTGGTGGTTGCTCAAGAAGAAAGACATTCGTTTGCGCGAGCGCGATCCTTATTTTATGGAGCGCGTAAAAATCTTTGAACAGAAGGTGGGCGAGCAGTTAGCTCCCCTCACCATTCAGAATGGTGGTCCTATCATTATGGTACAGGTCGAGAACGAGTATGGATCTTATGGTCAGGATAAACCCTATATCTCTGAGATTCGCGATTGCCTGCGTGGCATCTATGGCGATAAACTCACACTGTTCCAGTGCGACTGGAGTTCAAATTTCGAGAAGAACGGTCTTGATGATTTGGTGTGGACCATGAACTTCGGTACTGGTGCTAATATCGATCACGAGTTTGCACGCCTCAAGCAGCTACGCCCCAATGCCCCTCTGATGTGCTCTGAGTTCTGGAGCGGTTGGTTCGATAAGTGGGGGGCTAATCACGAAACACGCCCAGCCAAGGATATGGTGGATGGTATGGACGAGATGCTGTCTAAGAATATCTCGTTCTCACTTTATATGACACATGGTGGAACCTCGTTTGGTCACTGGGCTGGCGCTAACTCTCCCGGTTTTGCACCCGATGTAACCAGTTACGATTACGATGCCCCTATCAATGAGTATGGTGGCACCACCGAGAAATTCTTCCAGTTGCGTAAGATGATGCAGAAGTACAGCAAAACACCGCTGCCTGCTATCCCTGCGCGCCCTGCTAACATGATTAATATCCCTGCCTTCGAAATGAAGGAGCACGCAGATATCCTATTGGGTGCCGACAGTCTGGTGATGAACAGTCCGCTGCGCACCATGGAGGAGCTGAATCAGGGCTGGGGATCAATGGTATATATCACCTCGCTGCCCGATATCGATACCCCTAGTGTGCTTACCCTCAATGATGGTCATGACTTTGCACAGGTATTCATCGATAGCACCTATATCGGTAAGATTGATCGTGTACGTAACGAAAAGAGCCTTCTGTTGCCTGCAGTTAAGAAAGGTCAGGAGCTCAAGATTCTTATCGAAGCCATGGGGCGTATCAACTTTGGTCGCGCCATCAAGGATTACAAGGGCATCACCGAGAGTGTCACCCTGTCAACCGATAAGGATGGTCACGAACTTATCTGGAACCTCAAGCGTTGGGATATCTTTACCATTCCCGATAGCTATGTAGCTGCCAAGAAGGCACTCGATACTGCCAAGCGCGATTCGCTCACAAAAATGGTGTTCAAGGGCTCAGGCTATTATCGTGGCTATTTCAACCTCAAGAGGGTAGGCGATACCTTCCTGAATATGGAGAACTGGGGTAAAGGTCAGGTGTATGTCAATGGTCATGCCGTTGGACGTTTCTGGTCTATCGGTCCTCAGCAGACTCTTTATGTGCCTGGTTGCTGGCTCAAGAAAGGTAAGAACGAGGTCGTTGTGCTCGATGTTGTTGGTCCTTCGGCCAAGGCATTCTATCTCACCAAGGATGGTAAGCGCCTTTCACCTTGGCTCTTTGCACAGAATAAGCCCGAACTTGATAAGCTGAATATTGAAAAATCGCGGACACATAATAATCCTGGTGATAAGCCTGATTTGAATTCGGCTACTCCCGCACATGTAGGTCAGCTGTCAGCCGGTAATGGTTGGCAGATGGTGCGTTTCGATGCTCCCAAGACTGGTCGCTATTTGGCTATCCAGGCATTATCTACACACGAAGGTAAGGATGTAGTGTCTGTGGCCGAGCTCTATGCTGTTAATGCCGATGGTACACGCCTCAGTCGTGAACCTTGGACGGTTAAATATGCCGATAGCGAGGAGACGAAACGCGGTAATAATACTGCTGAAAAATCTTTCGATTTGCAGGAGTCAACCTACTGGCGTACTGAGCGTGGTGCGGCCCTGCCACATCTCATGGTTATCGACCTCGGTAGCGAGCAGACAATTACTGGTTTTGATTATCTGCCACGTATGGAGGAAGGAGCCCCCGGCAGCATCAAGGATTACAAAATCTTTGTCTATTAATATAAATTAGGTAAAAAAGTTGTTTGTTTTAAAATAAATCAGTATCTTTGCAGCCGTTTAAAAATAGCTAGTATTTTTTGAAATGAAGAGATCTCTATTGGTATTATCACTGTTGCTCACCACCCTGTTGGTGCAGGCTCAGATGAGCGACATTCAGGTGATGCAGTATGTTCAGCGCGAATCAAAGAATGGCGCTTCTCAGTCGCAGATTGCTACTAAACTCATGCAAAAAGGCGTTACCATGCAGCAGTTGCAGCGTGTGCGCAGTCAGTACGAAAAGATGAATGGCACCTCAGCGGTGCGTTCATCAGGTTCAACCACCGACCAGCTTACAGCCGATAGCCGTATGCGTGAGAGTAATGGTGCCGTGCGTGTCGATGCAGAGGGTAACGAATTGTATGTACAGAAAGTTGGTACAAGTACCGATGCTGATGGTGAAACAACATCTATCGAGAATCGACAGAAGATATACATCCCTGACTCAGTGAATACCATTAATGGCAAACGTGTATTTGGCCGTGATATCTTCAATAACAAAGCCCTTTCGTTCGAGCCAAACATGAATATCGCCACGCCAACCTCGTATATTGTAGGCCCTGGCGATAAGGTGTTCGTCGATGTATATGGCGGTTCGCAGAAGTCTGAGCAGATGGAGGTGGGCCCCGATGGTTCTATCGTGGTTACCGGTTATGGCCCTATCCACATCGCTGGCCTCTCTGTAGCTGCAGCCAATGCCAAGATCAAACAGACCCTTGGCAAGCGTTATAGCAGTTCTAAAATTCGTATGACATTGGGTCAGACCCGTACCATTATGGTCAATGTGATGGGCGAGGTGATGGCACCTGGTACTTACACCCTTTCTGCTTTTGCAAGCGTTTTCCACGCTCTCTATATGGCAGGTGGTGTTAATGGCTTAGGTACCCTGCGTGATATCAAGGTGTTCCGTGGTGGTCGTCAGATTGCTTCGGTCGATATCTACGATTATATCCTCAATGGCAAACTCTCTGGCAATATCCGTTTGGCCGAGAATGATGTCATCATGGTTGGCCCTTATCAGAACATCGTCGATGTGGCTGGTAATGTTAAGCGCCCCATGGCTTACGAGATGAAGAAGAACGAGAGCATTGCTACCCTGCTCAAGTATGCTGGTGGTTTTACGGGCGATGCTTATAAAAAGGCTGTTCGGGTAAACCGTACTGCTGGCGAACAATACTCTGTTTATAATGTCAACGAGTTCGATATGAGCAGCTTCCGTTTGCAGGATGGCGACTCTGTAACTGTTAGTGGTAACCTCCGCCGTTACGAGAATATGGTCGAGATTGCCGGTGCCGTGTTCCGCCCTGGTCAGTATAGCCTCGGTGGTAATGTTACTACTGTTAAGAGCTTGATTGAGCAGGCCGATGGTCTCACTGAGGATGCTTTTGCTGGTCGCGGTGTACTGCATCGTATGAAGGAAGATCGTACCCGCCGTGTCATCTCACTCGATATTCAGGGCATTCTCAACGGCACTGTTGCCGATGTTCCTCTGGAGAACGAGGATGTGCTTACCATTGCCTCTAAGCAGGAAAAGACCAACGAGCGCACTATTACTATCTTTGGCGAGGTGATGTTCCCTGCTACTTACGAGTATGCTGATGATGAGTCGATCGAAGACCTGATTATCCAGGCTGGTGGTCTCACCGATGCCGCTTCTACCGTTAAGGTCGATGTATCACGTCGTATGATTGATCCTAAGGCTACCGAGGATTCTCGTGAGGTGGCCCAGACTTTCTCTTTCACTTTGAAAGATGGTTTCGTCGTTGACGGTTCTAAGGACTTCACACTGCAGCCTTACGACGAGGTATATGTCCGTAAGAGCCCTGGTTATATGCCTCAGCGCAATGTTACGGTCGAGGGCGAAGTGCTCTTTGCAGGTACCTATCCTTTGGCGCATAAAAATCAGCGTCTCAGCGAGGTGGTGAAGGCTGCCGGCGGTGTTACCAAGGAGGCTTATATCCGTGGTGCCCGTATCGAGCGCCCCATGAATGCCGACGAGAAGTTCCGTCTCAATCGTATCCTCCAGTTGGCTAAGGTACAGTCTGGCGCCGGTTTCGATGCCAATAAGGTCGATCAGGATAGTGTTTACTATGTAGCCATCGAGCTCGATAAGGCTTTGGCAAATCCTGGTTCCGATGATGATGTGGTATTACGCGAGGGCGACCGTATCATTGTACCCGAGTTCAGCGGTACCGTTAAGATTGATGGTAACGTCATGTACCCCAACACCGCCAGCTATAGCAGCGGCAAGAGTTATAAGTGGTACGTGCGTAACCAGGCTGGTGGCTTTGGTATGGGTGCCAAAAAGTCGCGTGCATTCATTCTCTATCAGAATGGTGCCGTTAAGAAGGCCAGTGGTGCTAAGATTGAGCCAGGTTGCGAAATCTTCGTGCCCAGCAAAACTCGTTCTACTAACGATAAGATTAGCATGATTGCTAACCTTGGCACCTCTCTCGCCACCATGGTTACCATGCTGGCCACAGTTACAAACCTGATAAAGACATTCTAACGTAATATGGAGCAGAATCAGATAATTTCTCAGACCAAAAAGGTTAAATCCATTGATTTTGTTGCCATCTGGCAGGCTATCAAGAATAACAGAAAGCTCTATTATATCGTATTGCCTATCGCCTTTGTGGTGGCTGTAGTGATTGCTAAGTCTATCCCTACTTACTATCAGTGTGAGGTGTTGTTGGCGCCGGAGTCTGGTGGAGGTGGCGGTACGAGTCAGTTAGCTTCCTTAGCCAGTTCCTTTGGTGTTAGTCTTGGTGGAGGTGGCAATGCTGGTGGCGATGCTATTACCCCTTCGTTGTACCCCGACTTGATGAAGAGTACTGATTTTAAAACCTCTTTGTTCCCTATCAAGGTTCATGGCAAGAAAGATAAAACTACCATGACTTATTACGATTACCTCAAGAATGAGTGGAAGGAGCCATGGTGGAAGGATTTCTTTGGCTTGATGGCACCCGAAGGTAAACCTGACACGTTGGTTAATAACTTTGAGTTGACAGGTGAGCAGGCTCGTATATCTGGCATGATTATGAAGAATGTGGTTTGTAGGATTGATAAGAAATCAAATCTCATTTCAATCAATGTTACTACCCAGGATCCTTATATTGCCGCTCTGTTAGCTGACTCGGTTAAAGCGCGTTTGCAGGACTTCTTGACAGATTATCGCACTCAGAAGTCTCGCCACGATTTGGAATATGCCGAGATGTTGCAGTCACAGGCTAAAAAAGATTATGAACATGCGCGTCAAAAATACGTGGAGTTTGTTGATGCCAACCAAGATGTAGTATTGGAAAGCATCCGTCAGATGCAGACCGATTTGGAGAACGATTTGCAGTTGCAGTATAACAACTATAATACCCTAAGTGCGCAGGTATTGGCATACAAAGCCAAAGTACAGGAGGCAACTCCAGCCTTTACAACCCTTCAACGCGCAACAGTTCCACTAGGGCCTGCAGGTCCCAAAAGAGGGCAGATGATAATGCTCTGTTTGTTTGTAGCTGCCTTGTTCACTACAATATGGGTATTGCTTAAGGAAAATCTTTTAAAGCAGCTGTTAGGCTTGTCATAATGGTATAATGCCACATAAAAAGGCGGGAAGTGACGAATAAATAAAGAATAAATCGTCATTTTCCGCCTTTTTTATTTGGTGGTATCATAAAATTCCCTTATCTTTGCATGCGGAAAAGGGAAATCGATTTCTTAAAGCTCCCAAGTACCACGTAGTTAATAAAAACTAATTATTTTGTAACGTGCTGACCTATAGTGTTTTATATTCGTCAGTCCGGAATATTTTCTTTGTGCTTATGTGATAAATTTTACTCGTCGGTGCAATAATATAGATTATGGAAGTTATAAAAACATCAATTGACGGCGTGTTCATTATTGAACCCCGCATTTTTGAAGATAGCCGTGGCTATTTCTTCGAATCCTTCTCTCAAAGAGAGTTCGAAGAAAAAATCGGCCCAATTAATTTCGTTCAGGACAACGAGTCCAAGTCAAGTTATGGCGTAATGAGAGGTTTACATTTTCAGCACCCTCCCTTTACTCAAAGCAAATTGGTTCGCTGCGTCGAAGGTGCTGTCCTTGATGTCGCAGTAGATATTCGCAGAGGCTCACCCACTTATGGCAGGCATGTTGCTGTAGAACTCACCGAAGATAATCACCGTCAGTTCTTTATCCCCAAAGGCTTTGCTCATGGTTTTGCCGTACTCAGCGAAACTGCTGTGTTCCAATATAAGTGCGATGAATTCTATCATCCTGAGGCTGATGGAGGTGTTAGTATTTTGGATGATTCGTTAGGCATTGATTGGCATATTCCTACAGATAGGGCGATTTTAAGTGAAAAGGACACAAGACATCCATTGTTGAAGGTTTTTGATAGTCCGTTTGTGTTTAGCATAAATAAATAATAATATGGCGAAAACTGTTTATTTAGGTATGATAGGTGATATTATGCACCCAGGTTTGATTAACATCATTAATGAGGGCGCCAAGTTTGGCGATGTGATGATTGGTCTATTTACAGATAGAGCAATAGCTACTCATAAACGTTTGCCTTATCTTACTTATGAGCAACGGAAAAATGTTATAGAGAATATCAAAGGCGTTTCTTCAATTGTTCCTCAGGAAGAATGGAGTTATGTACCTAATCTTTTAAAGTATGAGCCAGACTATATTATTCATGGTGATGATTGGCAACAGGGGCCTGATAAGTATATCCGTGATGAGGTATATAAGACTATGGAGAAGCTTGGTGGCGAGGTAATAGAAATTCCTTATACAAAGGGGATATCCGCCTCTGGCTTAAAGGAAGAAATTGATTCTTTGGGAGTGACACCTCAGCAACGTCTATCTTCATTGAGACGGTTGATATCTGCTAAACCTGTGGTTCGTATATTGGAATCTCATAATGGTCTAACAGGTCTTATAGCAGAACATACATCTGTTGAGGTGAATGGTCAGCATCGTGAGTTTGATGGTATGTGGGCATCCTCTCTTACCGATTCTACTTCAAAGGGGAAACCTGATATCGAGGCTGTTGACTTAACCACACGTCTACATGACTTAAATGATACGCTGGAAGTTACCACCAAACCTGTTATCTATGATGGTGATACTGGTGGCAAATTGGAACACTTTGTCTTTACAGTTCGCACGCTTGAACGCCTCGGAATATCGGCTGTTATCATCGAGGATAAGGTAGGTTTGAAGCAGAATTCACTCTTTGGCACAGATGCCATCCAGACGCAGGATACCATCGAGGGCTTCTGTAATAAGATTAAGGCTGGTAAGGATGCTCAGATTACACGCGACTTCATGATTATCTCGCGTTGTGAGTCTCTGATTGCAGGCAAGCCTGTTGACGATGCTTTGGAGCGTTGCCATGCTTATGTGGCAGCAGGAGCCGACGGTGTGATGATTCACTCAAAGAATAAGAGTGGTGATGATATCAAGGAGTTCTGCCAGCGTTTCCGTGAGAAGGATGCTCATACACCAATTGTAGCAGTACCTACTACTTATAACCAGTTTACTGAAGAAGAACTGGCAGAGTGGGGCATTAATGTGGTTATCTATGCTAATCACATGTTGCGTAGTGCATATCCTGCTATGGTGAAGTGCGCTGAGCGTATTCTGGAAACATCTCGTAGTTTAGAGGCTTCTGATGAATACTGCATGCCTATCAAGCAGATTTTGAATTTGATTCCAGGAACAAAGAAGAATTAAGCTATGATATCTCCAAAGTTTTTCTATGATACACTTGCCAGCTATGGAATTGATTTTTATGCTGGTGTGCCTGATTCCTTATTGAAGAATCTGTGTGCCTATATTACAGACCATGCAGACGCAGCACATAATATCATTGCTGCCAATGAAGGTGGTGCTATGGGTTTGGCAGCTGGTCATTATTTGGCGACCAATCAGATTCCGGTCGTTTATATGCAGAATTCTGGTCAAGGCAATATTATTAATCCTCTTGCATCACTTACTGATCCAGATGTATATAACATCCCAGTTCTGTTGGTAATTGGCTGGCGTGGGAAACCAGGTGTTCACGATGAACCGCAGCATGTGAAACAGGGTAAGGTTACTACTGGCCTGCTGAATGTGATGGGTATTGACTATACTGTTCTGAGCAAGGAAGAGGATAAGGCTGAAGCCCAGATTAAGAAGGCTGTAGCCTTTATGCAGGCTACCAAACAGTGCTATGCTATCGTTATCGAGAAAGATACTTTTGATGCCTATACCCTTCAGAATGTTGAGAAGAACGATTTGACGATGTCGCGTGAAGAGGCTATTCAGACAGTTGCTTCTGCACTTGGTGAAAAGGATGCCATTGTATCAACCACAGGTATGATTTCTCGTGAACTCTTCGAGTATCGCACAGCTATGAACGAAGGTCATGAGCGTGATTTCTTGACAGTAGGTTCTATGGGGCATGCCTCTCAGATTGCTCTTGGTATTGCTTTGGCTAAGCAGGATAGAAAGGTTTGGTGCTTCGATGGCGATGGTGCCAGCATTATGCACATGGGCAGTATGGCTATCGTTGCTAATAAGGTTCCGAAAAACTATGTTCATGTAGTTTTTAATAATGGCGCACATGATTCAGTAGGTGGCCAGCCTACAGTTGGCTTGAAGATAGACCTGCCAGCTGTAGCTAGGGCGGTTGGATATAAGCAGGTTCTCTCAGTTGATAATAAGGAAGAATTAAAGAGGCAGCTTTCTAAACTTTGTGAGGGACCGGTATTCCTGGAGGTAAAAGTAAAGAAGGGGAACCGCAAAGATCTTGGTCGCCCGACTACAACTCCTGTTCAGAACAAAGATGCTTTAATGCAGTTCTTGAAGAAATGAGAATTGTTATTCTTTCTGACATTCACGCCAATGTAACAGCATTCAAGGCTGTTCTTGCAGATATCTCTACTATTTGCAAAGTAGATGCTTGTGCCATTATAGGAGATTTGGTCAATTATGGGCCACGGCCCAATGAAATAATTGAGATGGTTAAGGGCATAGATAAGCCATTGTTGGTGAACCTTTGGGGTAATCACGAATACTCTATTTTTGGCGGTAACCTTGAGCGTTTTGCTACCGAGAGAGGTAGGTCTGTACTGAAATATACCAATTCAATTCTTACACTAGAGTCACATGACTACTTGGATAAGGAAATGGAACATAGCGGATTCCAGAAGTGCCGAATAGGAGAAAAATCCTTCCTGTTTATGCATGGTAATTTGGATGACCCTTACTGGGGTAAGTTTGGTGTTGATAAGATGAATGATGAACGTTTCGTAGAGTATGACTATGTAATTAGCGGTCATTCCCACGTCCCTCATTATGTTGAGTATTTCTTTGTTTCAGATAATGTTGCCTATCGGAACAAGAAACGGACAGTTTTCATCAATCCTGGCTCTGTAGGACAACCTAGGAACCACAATCCATACGCACAGTATGGCATATTGGATGTTGAGAGTGGCAATTATGAACATCGTTGCGTTTGGTATGATATGAAAGAAGAGCAAGAACTGTACAGTGATATCGTAGATAGATTTTATAAAGACAGATTGACATTAGGAATATGAAAAGTCTATATGTATTAAGTGGAGCATCCGGAATGACCGGTAGCGAACTGGTGAGACAAATATTAGAGGCAGAGAAGGATAGTCGCATCATAGGTTTTGACAACTTCTTTGCAAGTTCAATAGATTCCGTTAAAGAGTATCTAGACAATCCCGGATTCGTGTTCCATGAATACGACATCAATAATACTGATCAGATGAAGGCCATCGAGGATCAGGTTTTGCGAGAAAAGGGCGCCTATGACCGGACGGTTTATATCAATTGTGCAGCAGTAGTACATACGGAACACTTCTATGAGGTGGAGCACACTTGGGAAACCAATGTGATTTCCATGAAGTCGTTCTTGGAACAGGCTATCCGCGTTAAGGCTGATACATACATCAACTGTTCAACCAGTGAAGTGTATTCCATGCAGTCTTGGAACGAGAACGGAGGTGTTCGTGAGAGCGACTATCTGATGATGTCAACTGCAGAACACAGTCAGCGTACCAGTTATGCCTGTGGTAAACTGATGACGGAATTCTTTATGAAGGATGTTGTGGACAAAGGCAAGATTAAAGGCTGCTCTATCCGTTTTGCTAACGTCTATAGCAAGCATGAGCGTTTTGCTAAACATATTATTCCGCACATCATTAATGAGTTGCTGGAGAAGGGGGCGGTGACACTGCTGGAGAACTCCAAGAAGAACCGTCGTGCATTCTTGCATAACATTGACAGCTGCCGTTCAGTAATGGCATTGATCAATTCAGACAAAGCTCTTGATGGTACTGTCTATAATGTGGCTACCGATGAGGAAATTACCATCATTGATCTGACCTACAAGATAGCAGAGAAAATGGGACTTCCCAAGCCGGAGATAATCTTCAACGGCTACCGCAGCTCAGACCCTGAGCGTAGAATTCTGAATACAGAAAAGATTCGTACACGTACAGACTGGACTCCAATCATTACGCTTGATAAGGGTCTTGATATGTGCGTTGCATCAATTGAAAAGTAATGAAGAGTCTCATTATCACAGTGGCCGGTATGTCCAGCCGCTTCAATAAGGATACGAAAGAGGATGTGTTAAAGTGTCTCTATTATGAAGATAGTCCAGTTAACTCATTGATTAGTCTTCAAGTTCATAAGACCTTTGATCTTGTGGACGAGATCGTTGTGGTAGGCGGTTATAAGTATGAGGATTTGGAGAAGTTTATCCGCATTGAGATGAAGGATGTGAACCATAAGATGAAACTGGTTTATAACGATCACTACCAAGATTATGGTTCTGGTTATAGCCTGTTGAAAGGAATAGAAGTGGTTTCAAAGGAAGCTGATGAGATTACCTTCATTGAGGGCGATTTGTTCTTTGATACGGAGAGTGTAGAGAAGATTATCACTTCTAAGAAGGATGTCATTTCAGTGAATAATGAACCCATTCTTTCCAATAAGGCTGTTGCGCTTTATTTTGATGCGAACAACTATCCTCATTACATCTATGATACCAGCCACACCTGCTTAGAGATTCACGAACCTTTTACATCCATCTATAATTCTGGCCAGATGTGGAAGTTTAAGAAACTTAGTAGAGTGAGAGAGATATGTCAGTTCTTGACTCCAGAACAGGAACAAGGCACTAATCTGGAAATCATTCAGAAATATTTTGGAGCCTACAAGAGCTCACAATTAGATATAGTAAGAATCAACCTCTGGTTCAACTGCAATACTGTGGCAGACTACCGTGAGGCGATCAAAGCATTAAGCTAATGAAGACGTTAAACGAGAAGCTGAACCTCCTTAAGAAGAAATTAGATGGAGGTGAGAAGATAACCATTGCCATCTTTGGCTTGGGTAGTGTTGGATGCTATCTGCTGGACTATCTGGTATCGTTAGCAGACCCTCAGTTAAAACTGGTTGTAGTAGGGCGCAATGCTGAGAAGATGCAGCAGGACGTAAACATCATACGTACTGCAGCAACTATTCGTAGGCAGATGCGTAGTGAGATTGTGGTTGAAGGAGGTTGTGATTTTAAGGACGTTGCTTCTATTGAGGCTTCTTTGAGAAAGATACAGCCAGATTTTATTGTCAATAGTAGTCGATTGTATGCAGGACTGAAGTACGGAACCATTTCTTGGTCCAATCTTCGTGCATACGGTATTTGGAGCCCTATGTCTGTTCTCCTTGGGAAGAATATAATGGAGGCTTACGGCAATGCAGATTGTAATGCCATAAGTATCAATACTTCTTATTCTGATGCTGTAATTCCTTGGCTGAAGAGTGCTGGTATGCCTTACTTTGATTTTGGTAGCGGTAATCTAAACCATCTAATTCCCCGTATGAAGTTCTTTGTGGCTGAGAAGTTTGACATCAAGAATTTGAATGATATTGATATTACCCTTGTGGCAAGTCACTTCCATGATGTGGTAATCAGTAAGGAAGGTCATACGGAGGGTGTTAAGCTATTGCTGAGCATCAAGTACCAAGGCAAGGAACTTGACATCAATCATGATGATGTTTATAAGGCCTGTGGAATTCCTATGCCTACCGATCAGAAACGTAATATGATGAACGCCTCTAGCAATTTTGATATTATCAATAGTATACTTTTAGCAATAAGGAATAATATAAAAATTAAAATTCATACCCCAGGAGTTGATGGACATATAGGAGGTTATCCATTTGTAATAGATGCAACAGGAAGTGAGGTGAAAGGTTATTTTTGTAAAGACTATCCATTAGAAAGGATGGAACAAATTAATCGTGCTTCAATCTATTTAGATGGCATTGAAAATGTTATTAATGGTGCTATAGTTTATACTGATGAAATAATATGTAATGTAAAAAATAAGTTTAATGTCAATATTCCCAAGATTGTAAATATAAAGGGAGCAGAAAGTGTAGCAAATTTGTTAATTGATGGGCTTATAGAGGCTCGCCAAAAGTAGAATACAGGGTAGTTTGAGTAGTAATTAATGATTATTTTAAGTAGTATAGATGTTAGACCATTTTAGAACATATTATGCTGATATTATTAATATGCTGCAATTGTTCTATTGTAGATATTATCATAGGAAGGCATTGATGAATCTTAGAAATAAAAAAAAGATTCGTTGTGTTTTCTTTGCAACTTTTGAAGAAACTTGGAAGTACGATGGAGTCTACCGTTTGATGGAAAAAAGTACTAGATTTGAACCGATAGTATTGATATGCCCCATAGTTAATTATGGCTACGATAATATGGTTAAAAGGATGATACAATGCTATAGGTTCTTTGAAAAGAAGGGGTATAAGGTATATCCTGCATATAACACAGAAAATAAAACATATGTTGATGTGCATGTAGAATTGAGACCTGATATTATTTTCTATACAAATCCATATAAGGGACTTATCGATAATCGATATTATATCACGAATTTTAAGGAAATCTTGACAGTGTATGTCCCCTATTTTTTTAATGATACTGCAGATAACGTACTTGCATACAATGAGTTCCTTCATAATGTAGTGTGGAGAAGATATCTTGAGACAGATATCCATAAATCTATGGCTACGGATTATTCAAGGAATCATGGAAGGAATGTTGTGGTGACTGGATATCCTGGTATTGAATGCTTTATTTATAATCAGACAATCTGTAAAGGAACAGATTGGAAGGTTAAAGATAATAAATTAAAACGCATTATTTGGGCTCCTCATCATAGTGTTCTTGATTCTGATACTTATAAGTATGCTTCATTTATGTTATATTATGACACTATGATAGAGCTTGCACGAAAGTATCGAGATAAAGTACAATTTGCTTTTAAACCACACCCTGTGTTGCGAAACAAGTTGAATGAAATATGGGGACAGAAAAAAACGGATAGATATTATGAAGAGTGGTCAAATATGCCAAATGCTGTTGTGGTAGAGGGGGATTATGTTGATCTCTTTTTGTCGAGTGATGCGATGATTCATGATAGTGGTTCTTTCATCGCGGAGTATTTATATCTAAATAAACCCGTTTTACGAACTTTGAATGGAATAGATTTGAATACTTTACATAATAAATTTGGCCTTAGTTGTCTTGATTATCATTATATGGCTCGTAATGCAGATGATATTGAAAGTTTTATACAAGATGTAATAAGCGGGGAGGATTCTATGAAAGAGAAACGTACAAAGTTTATCAGTGAAGTTCTGATGCCAAAAGGTTCTCCTTCTCAGAATATTGTTAATGATATATTGGATAGTATAGATAATCAGATATTGTACCGAATTTAATGGCAGAATCTGTTCGTTCACAACTTTTGCATGGCGTAGCTTGGAATTTCATTGAAAAGGTTCTAATACGCGGGGCTTCTTTTTTTATTGGTATAATTTTGGCTCGTTTGTTATCTCCATCAGACTATGGTTTGATGGGGATGCTGTCTGTCTTTATATCCATTTCTAGTGTATTTATTGAAGGAGGACTGGCAAAAGCCCTTATTCAACGCCAAAATTGTCAAGATATAGATTATTCAACAGCATTTGTTGCAAATGTAGGTATGTCCATTGGGATATATTGGATAATGTTTGCAGCAGCTCCATGGATAGCGATTTTTTATGGTGAGCCAATATTGGTTGATTTGACACGTATTCTTTCTCTAAATTTTATTTTAGGTTCTTTTAACATTGTACAAAGAGCTAAACTGATGGCAAAGGTTGACTTTAAATCTCTTGCCCAGATTAATGTTATATCGACAATCATCAGTGGTTTTATTGGTGTTTTTATGGCTTATTATGGCTGTGGAGTGTGGGCATTAGTTGGACAAAGTCTGTGTTCTACCTTGGTTTTGATTGTTTTATTCCCAGTATATTCTAAATGGAAACCCTCTTTCACATTTTCTAAGAAGTCCTTTTGTTATCTGTTTGGGTTTGGGTCGAAACTGATGGTTACGGGAGTTTATTCTGTAGTACTAAATAATATTAGCACCATTTGCATCGGAAAATATTATCGTAGTCAACAATTAGGTTTTTTTACTAGAGCTTCTCAATTTTCAGAACTGATTTCTACTACATCCTACGATGTTATTGGAAATGTTACTTTTCCAGTACTCAGCGAATTGCAGAATGATGTAACAAAGTTGGTTTCTGTCTACCGGAAATCGTTATTTTTCACAGCAATGGTTATTTTCCCGATTATGGTTTTAATCGCATTGTTGGCAAAACCCATAGTTATTATTCTGTTGACAGAAAAGTGGCTTCCTTGTGTTGCTTTGATGCAGTGGTTATGTTTAGCTAGAATGTTTACACCTCTTTCTGCAATCAATATGAATCTTTTGAATGCTGTAGGGCGATCGGACTTGTTTATGAAATTGGATTTTTCAAAATTACCCTTAATTCTTGTGACTTTTGCTATTACCATTCCAATTGGAGTAGAGGCTATTGTTATTGGTGATTTCGTATCAACATTCATTTGCTTCTTTATAAATGCGTATTTGCCTGGCCGTATGTTCGGATATGGAGCTTGGGGGCAAATAAAGGATTGGCGGTATATATTTTTGTCACTATGTATAATGGTATTATCTGTATCGACATTCCTTCATTTCGTTACTAATGTTTGGCTGCAATTATTTGGAGGGGGCATTATTGGAATAATTGTATATATGGTGTGCTGTTTGTGTTTTAAGATCGTAGATGATGATGTGCTAAAAATACTTAAAATAATTGAATAATGATGGATAGTCCTAAAATAATGGAATTACCGAAGTTTTTGGATTCGAGGGGAAACTTGTCTTTTATTGAGCAAGATACACATATCCCTTTTAAAATCAGAAGAACTTATTGGTTATACGATGTGCCAGGAGGTGAGTGCCGTGGAGGTCATGCTTATAGAGAGAATCAAGAGTTTATAGTAGCTTTGTCTGGGAGTTTCGATGTAGTTTTGGACGATGGGCAAAATAAAAATGTATTCACCTTAAATAGGTCCTATTATGGATTGTATGTGCCAAAAGGACTATGGCGTGAGATGGAAAATTTCTCTACGAACTCGTTGGCATTAGTGCTTTCATCTACAGTGTATGATGCAAACGATTATATTCGTGATTATGATGAGTTCTTAAACATGAAAAAGAATGGAGAAATATAGTGTTTATGATTGTACAATAATAGAGCTTAATCAACATCATAGTGATAGAAGGGGGAATATTTCAGTTGTCCAAAATGGCAACACAGTACCTTTTGATGTGAAACGAGTCTATTATTTATATGATGTTCCCGGTGGAGAATCTCGAGGTTCTCATGCGCATAGAGAGCTGAGTCAATTGATAGTAGCTGCTAGTGGTAGCTTCAGAGTAACTTTAGATGATGGCAATGTTAAACGGAGTTTTACTCTAAACAGACCATATCAGGGCTTATATGTGAAGCCTGGAATTTGGCGTGATCTAGATGATTTTTCTTCTGGTGCCGTGGCTATGGTTTTGGCATCTGAGAAATATGATGCCAATGACTATATTCGCGATTATGATGAATTCATAGATTTTAGAAACAGATGATACATCAATTAGCTGATTGTATGAACAAAAGTGTACCAGATAGTACAAATATCTGGCAGTTTTGTGTTATCTTCCCTCATTGTGAGATAGGAGAGAATTGTAATATATGCTCACATTGCTTAATAGAGAATGAGGTTGTGATTGGAAATAATGTAACCATTAAATGTGGAGTTCAAATTTGGGATGGCATAACATTAGAAGATAATGTGATGGTAGGAGCTAATGTAACATTTACTAATGATATGTATCCTCGTTCAAAGAATGTTGAATGGAAACAATTGGAAACTAAAGTTTGTAAAGGCGCTTCGATAGGTGCAGGTTCAACTATATTGCCAGGTATTACTATTGGTGAAAGAGCTTTTATTGCAGCTGGTTCTGTTGTAACAAAGGATGTGCCTGCTGGTGAATTGTGGATGGGAAATCCTGCAAGGTTTTATAGAAAAGTAGATTTTTAGTTATGAACGTACCTTTTTTAAGTTTAAAAGATGTAACGGCTCTGCATGGTGTAGAGATTAACGAGGCTGTTAGCCGTGTTGTTAATGGAGGTTGGTATCTTCAAGGTAAGGAGAATGAACAATTTGAAAATCATTATTCAGAGTTCATCGGAACGAAATATACTATAGGATGTGCCAATGGCTTGGATGCACTTATTTGGATATTTCGTGCATATATCGAGATGGGGGTTATGCAGCCTGGTGATGAGGTGATTGTTCCTGCCAATACATATATAGCTACCATCTTGGCTATTACTGAGAATGACTTAAAACCAGTGTTTTGTGAACCTAAGAAAAATACCTTGGAGATTGATGACGATCTGATTGAGAGTTTTATTACTCCAAAGACAAAGGCCATTGCAATTGTTCACCTTTATGGCCGTATTTCTTATACAGAGAAGATTGGTGCCCTTTGCAAAAAGTATAATCTCAAGCTGATAGAGGACAATGCTCAGGCTCATGGATGTAAGTTTTTGGATGGTCGAATGACAGGTTCTATTGGTGATGCTGCTGGTCATAGTTTCTATCCCGGAAAAAACCTTGGTGCGCTTGGTGATGCAGGTGCTGTGACTACTAACGATCCAGAGTTGGCAGCTGCTGTTCGTGCATTGGCAAACTATGGCTCTCAGAAGAAGTATGTTTTTAAATATGCAGGTCGTAATAGTCGACTGGATGAAATCCAGGCTGCTGTGCTTGATGTGAAATTAAAGTATCTGGTAAAAGATAATCAGCATCGTAAGAAAGTCGCTCATTATTACTATGATCATATTGATAATCCTTTGATTACACTTCCAGACTTGTTACCTGATGAGCAGAATGCATATCATTTGTTCCCGATTTTGGTAAGTAATGGCAAACGTGATGCGTTGCATGATTATTTGGATCAGAATGGCGTTGGAACAGTGTGTCATTATCCTATCGCGCCTCATAAACAGGAGTGCTATGCAAAAGAAGGCTGGAACAACCCCCAGTTAAATCTGCCTATTACAGAACGTTTGGCTGATGAAGAACTTAGTTTGCCTATAGGGCCAACTATTACAATCGATGAGGCTGCTCAAGTCGTAGAGTTGATAAATCTGTTTAGATGAATGGGAAGAATTATGCAACTTCAAAAGTCTTTTGTACAATCACGTAATTCTTCCATAGAGCTATATCGGATTATTGCGACGATTGCCGTACTTTTTGTCCATTTTAATGGTTGGTTTGTTGGAATGCCAGAGAAATTTGATTACGATAACCCTACACTTTTTAGAATTGGGCAGATGATAATCGAAGCATCTACATGTATATGTGTAAATATGTTCCTTATTATCACAGGCTATTTCGGTCTTCGTCTGAAATTAATATCGGTATTGAAGTTATGTATGATATTGATGTTAATAAATGTGCCATTTTATGTTGTAGGAATATTATTGGGGGATGGTTTTTCTTGTAGGACTTTGATTGGAAAATTCCTAGTCATATCAAATGCTGGCTATTTTATACAAGGCTATTTGATGTTGACGTTCTTTTCCCCAGTACTTAATTCTTTTGTTGAAAAATATGGGTGTGAGGTGCTACCGTGGACTTTACTTTTTATTGGTATTGAACTTTGGTTTGGAACAGTGCGTGGAATAGAATATTTTGGTTTTAATAAGGGATATTCCATTATTCACTTTGTTATAATGTATATGGTGGCAAGATGTATTGCTCTTTATAAAGATACTTTACTTGTCTTGCCAAAGAAGTATTGGTTTTATGGATATGTAATAGCTACGTCAATTATATGTTTCATGTATTTTTGTGGCATGGAATGTGCTTTTGCTTACTCAAATCCTATAGTTATATTATCATCTATATGCACTTTTATCCCATTTTTGTATAAAGACTGGCATAACGGTATCATAAACTGGATTGCTGGAGGCACTCTTGCTGTATATATTATTCAGGTAACAGATCCTGCTTATAGTATACTTGTCAAAATTGATAATTATTTATTGAATAATAATACATATTTTCTTTATTTGCTTCTTTGTGGATTGGTGATGTTTGTAACATTTTGGCTATGTGTTATATATCAGAAAATCTGCGAGTGGATGATTCTACCTTTTATTAGTAGACTTCCTATTTTTATTAGGGAATGTAAGTTCAAGTAAATATGAAGTTTTAAGCATGTTTCGTATGGAGCATATTTGTAAAAAAAGTGAGCCGTTGGTTTCTGTTGTTGTGATTACATATAATTCTTCAAATACGGTTTTAGAGACATTGGAAAGTATAAAATTGCAAACATATAATAATATTGAATTGATTATTAGTGATGATGATTCGAAGGATAATACTGTAAGTATATGTAAAGAATGGATAAATAATAATATTGCAAGATTTGTAAAATCGCAGGTTATCAGCTTTTCTTTCAATACAGGAACGGCTGCGAATTTGAATAGAGCCGTATACGCTGCAGAAGGCGAATGGATTAAACCTTTAGCTGCAGATGATAAGTTATTACCTAATTGCATCTCTGATAATGTCAGTTTTGTTTTGGAACACCCAGAAGCGAGTGTTGTATTTTCGAAGGTCATAGGATTTGGTAATATTGTGGCTGCAAGAAATTGGCCTTATTCTAATGTGAAACGCTATTTTGATTCTTTTAGTAATTTACAATTTCGTATAATATTGTCTACACAAAATTTCCTGCCTGCTGCCTCTGCTTTTTTTAAAAGAATTGTTTGGGAAAATGTTGACGGCTATAATGAAGAGATTCCTTTACTTGAAGATTGGCCATTTTGGGTGAAGTTGCTTAATTATGGATATAGTTTCAGTTTCTTGGATGAAGACACTGTTTGTTATAGATTTAGTGAAACCTCTATTTCCCAGAATGAGAAACCGCTAAGTAAAACTTATTTGGAAAGTAACCAAAAAGCTCTAACCTATGCAAGGAAATCGTTGAATAATATTAATTTTTATTATCGGTATTTGTATCTAACTTTGCAATTGTATCGTTGGTATGGTATTTTTGGGGGTATTTTAGTAAGATTGCTCAATTTGTTTAATCCCGCTTTTTATAAATATAAAAATACAATGGGTGCGTTTGAGAAAATGTAAAATTAATGACTCAAAATGATAATAAATATAGTATGGAAAAATTACCTTTTGTAAGTGTTATTGTTCCCAATTATAACTATGCTCAATATCTTCCGGAAAGGATGGAGAGCATATTTAATCAAACATATCAGAATTATGAGGTTATTATTCTTGATGATCACTCGACAGATAATAGTCTTGAGATAATTGAAAAATACCAGTCCTATCCGAGGGTTTCTAAAATCCTAATTAATGATATAAATAGCGGCTCCCCTTTTATACAGTGGGAGCAAGGAATTAAAGAAGCGTCTGGGGATGTAATATGGATAGCGGAGAGTGATGACACTTGTTCTCGATGCTTTCTGGAAACCTTAGTATCGCTTTATGTTCTTACTGAATCTGTTTTGACATTCTGTCATTCAGAATTGATTGATGAAAGAGGAGAGAAACTAAGAGATAATCAGCAGATGAAAAATGTGACATCTGATTTGTCGATGGATGGCAAAGAGTTTATAAGAAACTATTTGGCTTATTCTAATGAAATCCAAAATGCAAGTTGTGCTATTTTTAGTAAGGAAGCAGCTCTTGGAATAGATAAGGAGTATATGAATTATAAGGGAGCTGGCGATTGGTTATTTTGGATTAATATTGCAGAGCAAGGAAATGTTAGTTATTCTAGTTCAATATGTAATAATTATAGGTTGCATTGTAATACTACAAGTAAAGTCATTAAGAGCGGATTGGAGTTTTATGAGATGAAATCTATATACGATAGACTTTTAAAAAATGGGTATCTTAATAGGCTACAATTTGAAAGGTGTAAACAAGATAATCTTTATTTAATTCTTTCTTTAAATGAAATACCATTTCGTGTAAAGATGGAATTGTTTCGGATGTGGAACGTATCTCTGATACATTTTTTTTTATTGCGGATGAAAATGAGAATTTGCAGGATTCTTTTTCCTATTAGAAGAGCTTTTGTTTTGAAATAATAGTGATATGAAACTCCTTTGGTTCGAAGTGACAGAGCCTTCTGCTTATGTTGCAGGAGGTGCCCCTATAGGTTGCTGGCAAGATTCTTTGGAGAGAATTGTTAGGACGATACCTAATACAGAGCTTATTATTGCTTTTATTTCGGAAAAACATTCTGAGGTTAAGGTAATAGATGGGGTTACATATGTTCCGGTTTTAGCTCGATGGTCATTTGGGGAAAGATTTTTTCGGAAGTATTGGGATGTATATGTTGAGAAAATGCTGCCGGATGCATGCTCAATTGTGAAAAAATATAACCCTGATTTAATTCAAGTCTTTGGAACAGAGTGGCCTTTTGGTCAAATTGCTATTTATACGGATATTCCTGTTGTCATTCATATAATGGGTGCGATTGTTCCATATAACAATGCTGCATTCCCACCTGGTTATTCATTTATGGATGTTCTTTGGCAGTATTGGTGGAGCCCGAGAAAGTTGCTTGAACTGTGGAGAGACAAACGGAATCGTAAAAATTGGGAACAATGGGAGAGACGCACATGGAAATGTGTTAAAAATTATATGGGGCGTACTCAATGGGATTGTTCACTTTCAAGAGTTATGCATCCTGAACGTAGATACTTTCATGTGGAGGAGGCTTTACGACCTTTGTTTATAACAGGTAATAAGCAATGGCATTTGAAAGGTAGTAGTAAAATTCGACTTATATCAACTGGATGTAGTACTTTTTGGAAGGGACCTGATATGATGCTGAAAGTTGCGTGCATCCTTACAAAGTTAGGTGTTGATTTTGAATGGAATGTAGTTGGTTCAATGAATCTATCTCTCAAGCAGTTGGTTGAAAATAAAGAAGGAGTTAAATTTGAGAATTGTCATATTAATCTTCTTGGCTTTAAAGACTCTGAAGAATTGACGGATCTTCTATGCTCTTCGACCTTGTATGTTCATACTGCATATATTGAGAATAGTCCAAACTCTATTTGTGAAGCTCAGTGCTTAGGTGTTCCTATTATATCAACAAATGTAGGAGGTATTTCAACATTAGTGCGTGATGGAATTGATGGTATACTTGTACCTGCAAATGATCCTTGGCAAATGGCAGATGCTATTGTCCAACTTGGAACAAATAAGGAACGAATGGAAATAATGTCAAGGAATTCTTTTGCTCTTGCCAGAGATAGACATGATGATGAGAGAATTAAACGACAGTTGTTAGATGCTTATGATGCAATTATTAATGGTAAAAAATGTAGTTTGACATGAGAAACGTTGTCGATATTATTCTTTTGAAGTTAATGTTCGCGGTTAGCAGAATATATACATATAGTTGCAATACTCGGATGGAAGTACTGAGAGATAAGATATATTCTGCTTGGATTCGTAATTTCATTGGACATTTTGGCAGAAATAGCTTAATTCAATATCCTTGTTGTTTGCAGGGAGGAGGACAAAAACGTGTCATGATAGGTGAGAATACCATAATACAAGCCCATAGTGTTTTGGGATGTTGGACAAAATATAGAGAACAGTTTTTTTCCCCTTCGATTGAAATTGGTGATAATTGCCGAATAGGTGAGTACAATCAGATAACTGCATGTAATAGTATAAAGATTGGTGATGGGTTGCTAACGGGGCGCTATGTATATATCGGTGATAATAGTCATGGTGGATTGAGTATAGAGGAATCTCAAGTGCCTCCTTCTGAAAGAAAATTGATGTCAAAGGGTGAGATAACCATAGGTAACAATGTTTGGATAGGGGACAAGGCAACTATATTATCTGGTGTACAGATAGGAGATAATGTAATTGTAGCTGCAAATGCTGTTGTAACAGGAAATGTCCCGAGTAATTGTATTGTTGCTGGTGTTCCCGCCAGAATAAAAAAGAATTTGAATGATGAATAAGAATACGAAGATTTTTGCGATGTATCTTCCTCAGTTTCATTGTATTCCTGAGAATGATGAATTTTGGGGAAAGGATTTTACTGATTGGGTAACTGTAAAAAATGCTGTGCCATTGTTTGAGGGGCATCAGCAGCCGAGGGTGCCATATAATGGCAATTATTATGATTTGTCGTTAGTGGAAAGTGTGGAATGGCAATCAAAAGTAGCTTCAGATTATGGGGTCTATGGTTTTGGCGTTTATCATTATTGGTTTAATAATGAAAAAAACTTATTGACCAGGCCTGCAGAAATCATGAGGGATTCTACGAGAATAAACACTAAGTATTTTTTTATCTGGGATAATTGTAATTGGAAACGAAGTTGGAGTAACGTTATTGGTAATGATTGGGCACCAATTGCTGATGAGGATTCTGTGAACAAAAAAGGTCCTCAAATTCTTATTCCATATATATTGGGAAAAGAATCTGATTGGAGAAAGCATTATGAATATGTTAGAAGCCATTTCATCTCTAAAAATTATGAGAAAAAGGATAATAAACCTGTTTTTGGTATAATATGGCATTCAAAAGAGATTGAACGGATGTGTAATTATTGGGATGCTTTAGCAAGGGAAGATGGTTTTGACGGCATGTGTTTCGTTTTTAAATATGATTCATATAGGTCTTTCCCTAGCAATTCGTATCAGTATAATTATGAACCCCATCATGCAGCATGGGCTAATCCTTGTTTTTTTAGAAGGGTGTATAACCGTTTGTTAAGGATTTTAAATATTAATACCGAATCTTCAGAGGAAGTAATAGTATATGATTACGATAGTGTGTGGCTCAATTTGTTAAAGTCTGCAAAGAGGAACAAGAATCCCAATTTATTCCATGGAGCATTTGTGGATTATGACGATTCTCCGCGTAGAGGACGTAAGCATTCTAGGATATTGATAGGAGGTAGTCCTGAGAAATTTGAGAAATATTTAATTCAGTTGATTTCAATTTCAAAGGAACAGAATAAAGATTATATCTTTTTGACTGCATGGAATGAATGGGGCGAAAGTGCGTATATGGAACCTGATGAAAACAGGAAATATAGTTATTTGCAAGCACTTAAGGCTGCAATAAATAATTCAAACTCTATAATATGATTCCTAAAATTATTCATTTTTGCTGGCTTTCGGGTGATGAATATCCTCCGATGATAAAAAAGTGTATTGAGAGTTGGAAACTTCATCTGCCAGATTATGAAATTATACTTTGGGATACTAAACGATTTGATGTTAATTCTGTTCTATGGACTAAGCAAGCTTTTGAATGTAAAAAATATGCTTTTGCAGCAGATTATATACGTTTATATGCTTTGTATCACTATGGTGGTATTTATTTAGACTCTGATATATTTGTATATAAAAGTTTTGATGATTTATTGGCACTTCCCTATTTTATAGGGGAGGATTTTGTACATCTGTTTGAACCAGCTGTTATAGGATGTGAAGCTGGATTGCCATGGATAGAGACTGTTCTTAATAGATATCGGGAGCGTCCTTTTATTATGAACGATGGTAATATGGATATATGCGCGTTACCTATAGTATTTAGGCGTCAGTTAGGACATTTGTATTCGTTTAAAAGAATAGCAAAGAAAGATGACTTCTCGGATCAAGTAAAAGTGTTAAACGTTTTTGATTATAGTTTCTTTAATAGTAGAGATTATATAGGCTCTGTTAGATACTCAGAAAGTTATTGTTCACATTGCTTCTTGGGTTCATGGCTTAAAACAGATTCCAAGATAAAACTCAAATTGCGTAATTTATTGCCACGCGTTGTTATGAATTTTCTTTATTTCTGCCGATACAAATGTAGTGGTTTGAAATCCATACAAATTCCATATCAAGATAAAAGCTCGTTGAAGATGATAATCTTTGGTAAAACAAAGCCTCTTAAAGTATGAACTTGCTGGGTCTACTTTTTATATTGCTTCCATTTGGGTATATTTTCCTCATCTCAACAACAGAACGAGACGAGGATAAACTTGTTGTTTTTCATTTATGGGGAGGATTGATAATTCTGTTTTTTTATATGCTTTCCTTCATTTTTGTTGAAGGACCTGATAAACCCTTGTATTTGGAGAGTTATTTGGATGCTGAGAATTATTATGGATCATATACTCGAGAATTGTTCTGGGGGCAATTACAGATATTCCTCAGTTCTTTTTTTGTAAAAAATGAGATAATTTATTGGCTGTTTTATTCTTTTATTTATTGTATAGCCTATTTTGTTTTTTCTAAGAAGTATTTTCCTGAACATTATGCAGGCTTCTTTGTGCTTTGTGTGGTTAGCTGTATGGGATTTGTCAGTTATGGTAGTAATACTATTCGCGCAGGTTTTGGCTTGGCATTGCTGTTGTTCTCATTTTGCTCGGAAAATCGGTGGGGGCAACTTTTATTCGCAATAGTAGCTGTTGGCTGTAATATGCCGATGCTAATTCCTATTTGTGGATATCTGTGTGCGAGATATGTTATAAAGAAAGAACGCTGGTGTGAAGGCATCTGGATCCTGTTTTTTGTAATATCGGCAACTACATCTGTTATATCAGACATCATGATGTTATTGGGTGGTTTAGATGCTCGTGCAGAAGAATATGTAAATAATGATGGTATTCAGAACTCATACAATGTCGGTTTTAGGTTGGACTTCGTTCTTTACTCTTTAGTACCTGCATTGTTTGCCAAATATAATATGAAGAATTTAGTTAAAGATTTGCCTTTGTATAATACAATATATAGAGCTTATCTTTTGGTTAACTCTTTATGGTTATTGTTGATTAGAATGCCATTTACGGATCGTTTCGCATATTTAAGTTGGTTTATGATACCATTTCTTCTTTTATATCCAGTGTTAAATGGTTATCTTAATAATCAACATCCTCAGAGATATGTTTTACGTGCTATAGGGCTTTTCTTATTAGTAAATGCTGCATTGACACTTAAATCGTTGTTAAACTAGCGAATATGGAAAATAGACCATTGGTATCAGTTGTTATTCCCGCATATAATTGTGAGAAAACAATTCAGTATACGATATGTTCAGTGATTAATCAGACGTTTACTGATTTTGAATTGCTTATTTTTGATGATGGGAGTACTGATGATACGACTAATATTATCGAGAGTTTTTCTGATATCAGAATAAAATTATATAAGGATGGATATAATAAAGGAATTGCTTGTCGTCTGAATCAGCTTATAAATTTAGCATCAGGACATTATCTTATCAGAATGGATGGTGATGATTTGATGTTCCCTGATCGGCTTGAAAGGCAGGTGAAATTTTTGCAAGAGCACCCTGATGTTGATGTCGTAGGAGCACCTGCGATAGTGATAGATGAGAATAACAATATCCTTGGTTTGCGTGGGCGGGCAAGTCGTATATGGAGTTTTGATGATTTGTTTATGTCATCTCGCTTTATTCATCCAACAGTAGCTGGTAAAACTGAATGGTTTAGAAACTGGCAATATGATGAAAGTCTATCAGGTTGTGAAGATATGGATTTGTGGATTCGTAGCTTCAAAAATTCTGTGTTTGCAGATGTCCTCGAACCTGTACTTTTCTATCGTGAACCTTTGATATTCAGATTGAAAACATATTTAAAACGCCAAAGATTACTTCTCCATTATTCTTGGGGAAAGAGATGTTATATAGATAATAGAGGCCATTTTCTTCAGCTCATATGTAAGATCCTGGTTTCGTCTATTGCTGCTGTCTTTTTGCATATAATTCGATGTGATGATAGGATGATACGAAGACGCAACGAACAACTGGCTAAGGACTCTATTACTAATTATAATTATATATTAAGTAAAATAGTGACGAAAGTTTAATGATAAAGATAATTCGAACAACGACGGTGCCTGAATCTCTGGATACCTTTTGTAAAGGAATGCTTCAGGAGTTGTCGGAGAAATATGAAATTGTAGGGGTGTCATCGCCTGGAGAAGCTCTTGAGAGAGTGGCTGAGCGAGAAGGTGTAAGGGCTATAGCGGTGCCTATGGCTCGTCGTATATCATTAAAGAGCGATCTTATTTCTTTATGCCGTCTTGTTAAGGTTTTCAGAAATGAAAAGCCGACAATGGTACATTCGATGACACCAAAGGCAGGATTACTATGTATGATGGCAGCTTGGATTGCAGGAATACCAGTTAGAGTGCATACATTTACAGGTCTAGTTTTTCCTACTGCTACAGGTCTGAAACGTAGAATCCTGATGGCTACAGATTGGTTAACCTGTGCATGTGCTACACATATTATACCCGAAGGTGAGGGCGTGAAAAATGATTTGCTTAACAATGGCATCACACAGAAGCCACTGAAAGTACTTGGTTATGGAAATGTTCGAGGAGTGGATTTGGATTTCTATTCTAGACGTTCTGAAGTCATGAAACTTGCTGCAGAGATAAAGAAAGATGTATTTACGTTCGTATTTGTAGGGCGTATTGTACGAGATAAGGGAATCAACGAGTTATGTCAGGCTATGGATAAGCTGTCCAAGTCTGTTCAAGCAAGATTGATATTGGTAGGAAGTTTTGAAGATAATCTTGACCCGATATCAGATGATGCTCGTGGCATTATTAAAAGAAATCCTGCAATTGAATTCGTCGGTCCGAAATATGGTGAAGAATTATTATCCTATTTTGCAGCATCGGATTGCTTCGTGTTTCCAAGTTATCGAGAGGGATTCCCTAATACAGTGATTGAAGCTGGTGCTATGGGGCTACCGTCAGTTGTGACTGATATAAATGGTTCGCGAGAGATTATTCGTCAAGGCGAAAACGGTGTTATTGTTCCGTCGAAGAATGCTGATGCACTATATGAGGCAATGTTGAATATGGTGAGTGATAACATTGCTCGTGATAAAATGGCTGGTAATGCAAGAGAGATGATTGCATCAAGATTTGAGCAGGGCTTTGTGAGAAAGTGCTTGTATGATTTCTATGATGAGATATTGAAAGATAATAATTAAGTATGTTATACGCAATTGCACACATCTTAAGAGATAAATTAGGATGGCTATGGAATATTATTGAAAGTTTTAATGGAATGCTCTTTTCGTTAAGATATGGAAAGAGAATGAGAGACATTTCTTTTACGAATATTCCAGAAGGGTATAATCTTGTTGCATTGAGGGATGTTTCTCCTGATAGTATGGTAGAATTCTTTGAACATCAACCAGAGGAAGCTTTTAAGTACTTTTGTCCCCATGCTTTTGATGCCAAGAGTATTAAACGATTACAAAACAATCGCGCTTTTATGGGTTATGTTCTTATAGACCAGTTTAATGGTAAGATTGCTGGTTATTGCTTTAACAGATGCTTTTTCCATGGACAAGGATTCCGTGGTAGGTTGGTAGATGTCGCCTATCGCGGTAAGGGGCTGGGAACTGCAATGAACAAAATACTTAATGAAGCAGGATTTGGTATTGGACTTAGACTATTTGAAACAGTTTCGAAGGATAATGTGGCTTCATATCGTTCTGCCCTTTCTGCTAGTAATGTTAAAGTTGTAAGGGAAATGCCGCATAATGAACTGTATTTGGAAATATTGGAGGGATAATAGAATATGTTTTTTAAGTGGATATTTGATAGAATCGTCTCATTGTTAGGTCTATTTTTTTTGTGGCCTGTACTGATAGTGGTGGCTATTCTGATTAAGATAAAGATGCCTGGTGGACCTGCGTTGTTTACTCAGAAACGAGTTGGACGACATGGTAAGTTGTTTACGATGCATAAGTTCCGTTCAATGACTGTATCGCATAGCGGTTCGTCGGTATCTGTAGCCGGCGAGGCGCGTATTACACCTTTAGGGGCTAAACTCCGTAAATATAAACTGGATGAACTGCCAGAACTATGGGATGTGCTTATTGGTAATATGAGTTTCGTAGGACCAAGACCCGATGTGCCAGGTTATGCTGATCAGTTGAAAGGCGATGACCGTAGGGTGCTGGAACTTCGTCCAGGTATTACAGGTCCAGCATCATTGAAATATCGTGATGAGGAGGAACTTCTGGCTAAGGTGGAGAATCCGATAGAATATAACGATACAGTGATATATCCCGATAAAGTTCGCATCAATCTGTATTATCTGGATCACTATTCTTTTATAAAGGATATCCAGATGATTCTTTGTACGGTGTTGGGGAAGAGAATGAAGTATAATAACGAAATGATATAATATGGCAAACAAGAGAATATATCTATGCTTGGCTCATATGAGCGAGGCTGGATTGGAACAGAAGTATATTAAGGAGGCATTTGATACGAACTGGGTAGTGCCTCTGGGACCGAATGTAAATGGTTTTGAGAAAGACTTAGAAGAATTTGTTGGCGAAGATAAGCGCGTGGTGGCTTTGAGTGCTGGTACGGCTGCGGTGCATTTGGCGCTGATTGCTTGTGGCGTTGGTCCTGGCGATGAGGTGATTGTACAGAGCTTTACGTTTTGTGCATCGTCACACCCAATAACCTATTTGGGAGCTACCCCAGTGTTTGTAGATTCTGAGCGCGACACCTGGAATATGGATCCTGACTTGTTGGAGGAGGCAATTAATGATCGTATTGCAAAAACAGGTAAGAAGCCTAAAGCCATTGTACCTGTAGCACTTTACGGTATGCCTTATCAGATTGACCGTATCATGGAGATTGCTAATCGTTATGAGATTCCTGTAATTGAGGATGCGGCTGAGGGATTCGGTTCGAAGTATAAAGGCCAGATGTTAGGTACATTCGGAAAGTATGGTGTACTTTCGTTTAATGGTAATAAGATGATTACTACTAGTGGCGGTGGTGCGCTGATTACACCTGATGAGGATGCTTGGCGTGAGATTATGATGTATGCCACCCAGTATCGTGAAAGCTATCCTTACTATCAGCATGAGAAGATTGGCTACAACTATCGCATGAGTAATATTTGTGCAGGTATCGGTCGTGGTCAAATGACAGTAGCAGATGATCATATTAAGCATCACCAGCATGTGCAGAAACTCTATGAGGAGTTGTTGGCTGGTGTTGAGGGCGTGACTGTGCATCGCCAGCCAGATAATGGCGATTATGATAGTAACTACTGGCTTTGCACAATAACACTTGATTCATCGTTGAAGGTGAAAGGGCTAGAGGATGCCTACAAAACTATTGTGACAGGTGCTGTTGGTGGAGCTGCAGGTGTGATTCATGCAGCATCTTCGGCTGTTACAGACTGTCAGCCCAATGATAATGTAGAGGCTATGCGTGTGGCTTTGGATCAGGCAGGCATTGAGGCTCGTCCTGTATGGAAGCCTATGCACAAGCAGCCTGTGTACAAGGATGCACCTGCTTACTTAAATGGTGTGAGCGAGGAAATCTTCAAAATTGGTATGTGCCTCCCTGCTGGTCCATATGTGAGCGATGAGGATGTAAAATATATTGTACAGACTATCAGAGAGTCAATCGTTGGTTGATTCTACAATTGCTCAATTTTGCAAAAGTAAGATATCTGCTGCTTGTCGTGGTTAATGTCGACAAGCAGCAGTTTTTTGTTTATAGAGCTTCCCTCTGTAGGCATGTGAACTTTTGGTATGTGAAAACGTGAATTAATTCAGAAGGGGTTTTGAATTAATTCACAGGAAAATGGCGACAAATCTTAAGTTAATTGAGATGTTTCGCTTGATTTGCATAAAAGTTGTTATTTTCTTGCATAGTTCGGAAATAATATGTAATTTTGCGGCCAAGAACTATATGAGTGTTGTATGAGAAATCAGTTTGATAAAATACTAAATTGGTACTTTTCTAAAAGTGCCCTGCCTTATTGGTGCATTATTTTGATAGACTGCGCTAGTATGATGGCCAGTGGCGTGCTAACGTATTGGCTGTTTACAAATACACAAACACTTTATGATGATACACTCAGGGTATTTAACACCATGGTGTGTTTTACTATTCTTAGCGTGCCTGGTTTCCGCTTGTTCCATACTTATGCGGGCTATATGCGTTTTGCGGGTTTTGTTGACCTGATGCGTGTAGTGTATGGCAACTTGTTGTCGTTAGGTCTGGTGTTATTAGCACAATCGGTTACCTATTTGTTGCCCACCGAGTGGTTTGTACACTTTAAGTTGTCGGCGATATTCCTGATATTCTTGTTGGCTACATTGATGATGTGGGCCACACGTGTGTTTGTGAAGACACTTTATGATGCCGCATTCTCGGATACCAGAGCGATGCGTATCCTGATATATGGTGCTATGCAGGGAGGCGTAGGTTTGGCCAAGAGTATTCGTAATCAACGTCCACGTAAATACATCGTAAAAGGTTTTATCTCGCATGTAAAGAGAGGAAGACATAAAGAAATATTAGGTGAACCTGTGTACTCTGTTTGCGAAGACTTGGCCGATATTATCCATAAAAAGGATATTGATGCCGTATTGGTGTCGCCTTATCGTGTGAAGGATTTCCGAAATGATCAGAAAGTACAGGATCAGATTATCGGTGCGGGTGCCAAGATCCTGATGGCGCAGAATGCTGTGGAGATGAGTGATGATGCCCAGCAGAATGGCGACGAGAACTTTGATGCCGGCTTGCAGATGCGCGAGGTGAGCGTTGAGGAACTGCTGCCACGCATGGAAATACGTGTGGATTTGAAATCGGTAGAGGAACTGCTGAAGGGTAAGCGTGTGTTGATTACAGGTAGTGCAGGTTCGATTGGCTCGGAGATGGTGAACCAGGTGGCGAAGTTTAAACCTGCTGCCATGATGCTGATTGACCAGGCTGAGACACCTGAGCATGATATCCGCCTGATGATGGCGAAGAACTATCCGAAGATTCCTACAGAAACCATCGTGACAAGTATTTGCAACCAACCACGCATGGAGGCTATCTTTGAGCGCTTTAAGCCCGACTATGTGTTCCATGCTGCGGCTTATAAGCACGTGCCTATGATGGAGAATAACCCCAGCGAGGCGGTACGTAACAACATTTATGGTACAAAGGTGATTGCCGACCTGAGTGTGAAGTACGATGTGAAGAAGTTTGTGATGGTTTCGACTGATAAGGCAGTGAACCCTACTAACGTAATGGGTTGCTCAAAACGTATCTGTGAGATTTATGTGCAGAGCTTGGACCGCAAACTGAAGCTGGAGCACCTGCAGACACACCATAAGTTGGATCGCGACTATACAAAGACACAGTTTGTAACTACCCGCTTTGGTAATGTGCTGGGTTCGAACGGTAGTGTGATACCTTTGTTCCGTAAGCAGATTATGGAGGGTGGCCCTGTAACTGTGACCGATGAGAATATTGTTCGCTACTTTATGCTGATACCAGAGGCTTGTAAGCTGGTGCTGGAGGCCGGTACCAAGGGTAATGGCGGTGAGATATTTGTGTTTGATATGGGACAGCCCGTGAAGATTTCGGACCTGGCTAAGCGTATGATCAAGCTGTCGGGTGCGAAGAATGTAGAAATCAAATATACCGGTCTGCGTCCTGGCGAAAAACTCTATGAGGAGGTGTTGAACGATCAGGAGAACACCAAGCCAACCTTCCACGAGAAGATACGTATTGCCGAGGTTCGTGAGTACGACTATGATCAGGTATGCCAGGATATCGATGAACTGGTAGAGATAGCCGGACGCTTTGATGATATGGCAACCGTGAAGAAGATGAAAGATATCGTGCCGGAATATAAGTCGAATAATTCGGTTTACGAAAAATTAGATAAGAAGTAAAATAATTAATCCCCAGCCGAGCGGCTGGGGATTATTGTTAGTTCTCGTAGTCAATCTCGTGGTCGAGTTTGGAGAGGAAGTCTTCGTAAACATCTTGCTCGACGTCGCCCATCTGGAATTCTTTTTCGGCATCCTTGCGGATCTCGGCAATCCAGGCGCGGCGGGCTCTGACGTAGTCTTCACGAATGCGCTCACAGGCGGCCTCGTCGAGTTCTTCGAGCTGATAGTAGTCCAGGATCATCTGGTAGCTCCATGCCCAGCGGTAATCGCTGTAGTTGTTGTTGATCTCAACAAAGCGGTCGAGTACATCGTGGATATTGTCGATGTTGCCATTCTTGATATCCTCAACCAAACGCTGTTCCTCGCTCTCGGGCAACAGCAGTCCGCTCATGTCAATCCAGCGGCCCTGGCCTGTAGTGCTCACGGGCTTGCCAATATAACCCTCCTTCTGGGCACGCTTCAGTACGGCACCCATATAGATGCGCAGGGCGATATCGTAGTACTTTAATCCCTTACGCAACGAGGTGGCATTGATGACATACTCGTGGAAGTTATAGGTAGTGACGTTATCACCCGATGCATGGCGCAGGTCCTTCAGGATCTGGATACCCTGCATAATCTCGCCTACGGTGAAAGGTGAGAGCCAGTCGAAGTTGATGATACTCTTACGCGACTGCTTAGAACGTTTATCACGTTTGGGCCATTTCTTGATATCACGATACAATCCCACGGTGGTGATGTTACGACCAGGTACCAGATAGCAATCGTCGCCGTAAGCCAATAGGTAGCTGAATGGCAGATTGCGGGTGTCGGGGTGGTGCATCAGCTTACCAAAGCACACCGAGAAAGCACCGATAGTGGCAGGCATCAGCACGTAAGCACCTGATGCGGTCTTGGTGCCGCGCTCCAGCGTACCATAGTGCATGGGGCCCATCTTATAAGCGTGGTTTGAGAAGTTGGTGTTAGAGCCAGCGTTATAGAACGAGAACTCGCCACCAATCAGCAGCGAACTCTTATGGTGAGAGGCTGAGAATGGGCCGCAGAAAGCAGCACAAGCCTCGCCATTGGCCATGAATGAGTTTGCAAAGAAAAGCGATGCCTCGGCGGTAAAGCCATTGGTAATCTGACAGGCCTCGCCTACGAAGCAATCCTGCATTTTTACTGAGTTGTTGATGGAGCAACCATCGCAGATAATCGAATTTTCGCAGATAACACCTGTGCCGATAAACACAGGAGCGTCCATCGAACTCATCACCGTACACTCTGAAAGGCGTGCTGCACCGCTAATTTCGCAGTCGCCTTTGATGATGGTGTTGGTGATATCCTTGGCGTTGATAATCTTTACGTTGTTACCGATATAGCCACGATCGGGGCGCGAAACACGCAACTCGTCCTCGATCATCTGCTGGAGGGTTTGCTTCAGGTTCTTGTCGTTGTTATGCTTCACCATGAACGACGCTAACTGTGAGTTCAACTCGCGGAAGATGGTTACATTGCCATCGCCCATCTCGTTGAGTACCGAGATAACAGAACCTTCACCATAAGTGGCGTCATCGGTGGTTTCGAGCGTACATATATTAGATATGTAACAGTCGTTACCGATGGTGTAGTTATTGATGTAGTTGCCAATCTTCTCGATAAGGCAGTCGTTACCTACCGTGACGTTGCGCAGGGTGGCATCGTTGATACCAGAGTGCTTGGTAAAGCCCTTGCTTACCTCGACCATCTTGTTGAATGCGCCTAAGCGGATGTCGCCATAGAACATCACACGATGGAAATTGTACGGTTTAAAGTTCTCGTCGACTAAAACACGTTGCCAGTCCTCAGCCCAGCACACGTTGTTCTCCAAAACGTCGATTTCGTTCTGGGTTAGTTGTCTGTAATTACTCATAATCTTGATATAAAAAGTCGTTATAGGGGTATTTCTGCACATGCAGCTCACGTACTCGTTTATACAGAATGTCGCGCAGTGCATCAATATTATCCTTTTGTTTGGCCGAGATGAACAGGCACTCCAGGTAGTGCTGGTTCTCGCCTGTGCGAGCCATCCAGGTCTTTTCCAAATCTTCGAGTGTCATGTTCTCCTTGGTGGCAGGTGTCAGGTCGTCCTCCTCCTTCTCCACCCAGGTGTAGGCATCAATCTTGTTGAATACCAACATGGCGGGCTTATCGGCACAGCCTAACTCTTTTAAGGTCTCCTCAACCACACGGATCTGATCCTCGAAGTCGGGGTGGGAGATATCTACCACGTGTACCAGCAGGTCGGCCTCGCGCACCTCGTCGAGGGTGCTCTTGAACGATTCAACCAGGTCGCTGGGCAACTTGCGGATGAATCCAACGGTATCGGCCAACAGGAAAGGCAGGTTATCGATGGTCATCTTACGTACGGTGGTATCGAGTGTGGCAAAGAGCTTGTTCTCGGCAAACACCTCGCTCTTGGCCAGCAGGTTCATCATGGTGCTCTTACCCACGTTGGTATAACCTACGAGGGCCACACGAATCAGGCGACCACGGTTCTTACGCTGAGTGGTTTTCTGTTTGTCGATTTCGGCCAGGCGCTGTTTCAACAGGGTGATGCGCTGCAGAATGATACGACGGTCCATCTCCAACTGGGTTTCACCAGGACCACGCAGTCCTACCGAACCTTTTCCACCGCCCGAACCCGAGCCACCGCCCTGGCGCTCCAAGTGAGTCCAGAGTCGCTGCAGGCGGGGCAGCATATAGCGATGCTGAGCCAGCTCAACCTGTGCCTTGGCCTCGGCGGTCTGGGCGCGCATAGCAAAGATATCGAGAATAAGTGAGGTGCGATCCAGAATCTTAACCTGTAGCTCCTTTTCGATATTACGCATCTGCTTGGCACTCAGCTCATCATCAAAGATGACCATACCTACAGGCTGTGGGGCATTCGATTCGTCGAGCAAACCCTCGGCAAACAGCGAGGCATCCTGCTCATCCAGCCACTCATCGTAGGCATCCTGGCATTGCTTGATATATTCTTTGATTTCGAGCAGTTTACCGCTACCTACATAGGTGGTCTGACTGGGGCCACCCACTTTCTGGGTGAAACGCTTCACGGTAACTGCACCGGCAGTATCTGCCAGGAACTCGAGTTCGTCGAGATATTCCTTGGTCTTAGCCTCGTTCTGTTCCTTGGTAATGAGTCCCACCAGTACGGCAGTCTCTGCTTTTGCTTCTGATATTACAAACTCTTTCAATGGACTATTTACTATTTTTCTATTTTACAATTATTTTTCGGCACAAAATTATAGAAAAATCTTCGCGACAGAAAAAAATCCGTGTTAATCCGTGTTAATCCGTGCCTAAAAAGAATATTTCGTTGTATTTTTGCACGGAAATAGAAATAAACTAAAATCAAATAGCGTATGAGAGTTATTATTCAGAGTGACTATCAGAAAATGTCACAGTGGGCCGCAAACCACGTTATTAAGCGTATCAACGAGTTCAACCCAACTCCCGATCACAAGTTTGTACTGGGATTGCCAACCGGTTCGTCGCCAGTAGGAATGTATAATGCACTGGTTGAGGCTAATCGCGCCGGTAAGGTGTCGTTTAAGAATGTGATTACCTTTAACATGGACGAGTATGTAGGTTTGCCCGAGGCTCATCCTGAGAGCTATCATGCTTTTATGGCCCGCAACCTGTTTGATCATATCGACTGTCCCAAGGAGAATATCCATATTCTGAATGGTAATGCCCCTGATTTGCAGGCTGAGTGCAAGCACTACGAGGAGATGATTAAGCAGGCTGGTGGTATCGACCTGTTTATCGGTGGTATTGGTCCTGATGGTCATATTGCCTTTAACGAGCCAGGTTCATCACTGCGCAGCCGTACTCGTATGAAGACTCTGACTACCGACACTCGTATTGCTAACAGTCGTTTCTTTGGTGGTAAGCCCGAGAATGTACCTGCCCACGCTCTGACCGTAGGTGTTGGTACCGTGATGGATGCCCGCGAGGTTATGATTCTGGTAAATGGTCATGGTAAGGCTCGCGCTATGCAGGCTGCTGTTGAGGGTGCTGTGAACCACATGTGGACAATCTCGGCTCTGCAGATGCATGAGCACGGCATCATCGTAAGTGATGAGGAGGCTGCTGATGAGCTGAAGGTTAGCACCTATAAGTACTTTAAGGATATCGAAAGCGACCAGCTTTTGTAATATTAATCATTAAACATTAAATATTTTGAAGAAGATATTTTTATCAATAATGCTGGCGTCATCAGTCCTTTGTTGGGCTGATGACGTTCGTGTTTCATCACCTAACGGGAGTTTGGTGGTGACAGTGAGTGATGCAGAAGGAAAACTGAGTTATACGGCTACCCTTGATGGTAAGCAGATGTTGGCACCATCGGCCTTGGGTTTGCAAACCAGTTTGGGCGACCTGACTAAGGAATTGTCAATTGTAAATTCTCAATTGTCAACTGTAGCTAATAGCTACTCGATGCGTGGCACCAAGGCCTCGAAGGTGGATTATAAGGCCAATGCCTTGACCATCAATCTTCAGGACAAGGATGGTGTAAAGTTCAGCATCCTGTTTCAGGTATCTGACAATGATATCGCCTACCGCTACCAGATGCCACGACAGACTATCCGTCGCCGTGAGTACAAGCGTGTGCGTATTCTCTCAGAGGTGAGTGGCTTTAACTTCCCTGAGGGTACCACCACCTTTATCTCACCACAGATTGGTCCAGAAACAGGTTGGGAGCAGACCAAACCTTCGTACGAGGAGGGCTACTCTAACGATGCACCCATGGATAAGGCCTCGCAGTATGGTCATGGCTACATCTTCCCTGCGCTGTTCCATCTGCCTACTGGTTGGGCACTGGTGAGCGAGACTGGTGTTACTAGTGGCTATTGTGGTAGTCATCTGAGTGATTATCAGGCAGGTAGTGGTTATACCGTGGCATATCCCGATAAGGGCGAGAACAATGGTTTTGGTACCGACTTTGCCGCTATCCCCCTGCCAGGCGAAACACCATGGCGCACCATTACCTTGGGCAGCACCTTGAAGCCAATCCTGGAGACAACTATCAGTTACGATGTGGTAGAGCCCCGTTATCAGGCTTCGACTGATTACAAGGCTGGACGCTATACCTGGAGCTGGCTGATTGGTCAGGACAACTCGATTAACTACGACGATCAGGTACGCTTTATCGACCTGGCTTCGGCCATGGGCTTTGAGTACTGTCTGGTGGATAACTGGTGGGACCAGAATATCGGTCGTGAGCGTATTGCCGAACTCTCGAAATATGCCCAGAGCAAGGGTGTACACCTGCTGATGTGGTATAACAGTAATGGTTTCTGGAACGATGCCCCACAAACCCCACGCAACTGTATGAACACCGCCATTGCCCGTGAAAAGGAGATGAGCTGGTTGGAGAGCATTGGTGTGAAGGGTATCAAGGTAGATTTCTTTGGTGGCGACAAGCAGCAGACCATGCAGCTGTATGAGGATATCCTGAGCGATGCCAATCGTCATGGTTTGCAGGTGGTGTTCCATGGTTGCACCGTGCCTCGTGGCTGGGAGCGTATGTATCCTAACTTTGTGGCTTCGGAGGCTGTGCTGGCTTCGGAGAACCTGTTCTTTGGCGAGGGTGCTACTATCAGCGAGGGCTTTGATTTGACGTTGCATCCTTTCTGTCGTAATGCTACGGCCTCGATGGACTGGGGTGGTATTATCATGAACAAGTTTATGTCGACAGATAACAAGAGTCGCCACTCACGCAAGACTACCGATATCTTCGAACTGGCTTCGGGAATTACCATGCAGACCTCGGTACAGTGTGTAGCCATGCAGCCTAACAATCTGCAGGAATTGCCACAGTTTGAGATGGACTTTTTGCGCGAGTTGCCCACCACTTGGGAGGAGACACGCTTTATTGATGGCTATCCCGGCAAGTATGTGGTGATGGCACGTAAAGCCACTAATGGCAAGTGGTACATCGCTGGTTTGAATGCCCAGAAAGAACCACTCGCACTGACTCTTGATTTGAAGGCATTTGGTGACCTGACTAAACTGCTTGTTGACGATAAGCAGATGCAGCCAGTACAGACTGCCTTGAAGAAAGATAAGAAGGGAAAGATAAAAGTCGTTATTCAGCCGAATGGCGGAATGATTATTAAATAATATCAAGGAGCATTTTTTTATTAAGAAATGCTCCTTTTTATTTGCAAATGTCGCAAATAATACCTACCTTTGCGGCTGAAATAATTATTATTATCAATATTTTATTATTAATGAAAACTAAATTTTTACTGACTATCGCAGCCATGGCACTTGGAATGAGTGTCCAGGCTAAGGATTTCAAGTACGTCACCGTTCCCGGCGACAAGATGCAAACCCGTATGTACACATTGGATAACGGCCTGAAGGTGTTCCTGAGTGTGAACACAGAGAAACCACGTATCCAGACTTATATAGCCGTACGTACAGGCTCAAAGAACGACCCTGCCGAAACCACAGGATTGGCTCACTATCTGGAGCACCTGATGTTTAAGGGCACCAAGCAGTTTGGTACAAGTAACCCAGAGGCTGAGGCCCCATTGCTGGCTGAGATTGAGCAGCGCTACGAGGCTTATCGTAAGCTCACCGATCCTGAGGCTCGTAAAAAGGCATATCACGAGATCGACTCAGTGAGTCAGGTAGCTGCCAAGTACTTTATTCCTAATGAGTACGACAAGCTGATGGCTGCTATTGGTGCTGAGGGTACCAACGCCTACACTTCGAACGATGTAACTTGCTATACTGAGAATATCCCATCGAACGAGATTGATAACTGGGCAAAGATCCAGGCCGATCGTTTCCAGAATATGGTGATTCGTGGTTTCCACACTGAGCTGGAGGCTGTGTACGAGGAGTATAACATCGGACTGACCAGCGACAGTCGTAAGCTGTTCGCTACCCTGAGCAAGATGTTGTGGCCTAACCATCCTTATGGCACACAGACCACCATCGGTACCCAGGAGCACCTGAAGAACCCATCAATCACCAATATCAAGAACTACTTCAACAAGTGGTATCGCCCCAATAATGTGGCAATCTGTATGGCTGGTGATTTTGATCCTGATAAGACCATCGCAATCATTGATAAGTACTTCAGTAGTTGGAAACCTGGTGCTGATGTAAAGCAGCCAACCTTTGCACCACTGCCAGCTCTTACGCAGCCCAAGGATACTACCATCGTAGGTCCAGAGGCCGAGCGTGTATGGATGGCTTGGCGTGCCAAGCAGGCCAATGCCCTGCAGGCTGATACCTTGCAGCTGATGGAGGATGTACTGAGCAACGGTCGTGCCGGACTGTTCGACCTGGATTTGAACCAGACCATGAAGGTGCAGAGCGCCAATGGTGGTTGCGAACTGTTGAGAGACCATAGCGCATTCTTCCTGATGGGTACCCCAAAGCAGGGTCAGAGCCTGGAAGAGGTTCGTAGCTTGATGCTGGCCGAGATTGACAAACTGAAGAAGGGCGACTTCCCCGAGAACCTGTTGCCCAGCATTATTAACAACAAGAAGCGTAGCTACTATCAGCGTCTGGAGAGCAACGAGGGTAGAGCAGATATGTTTGTAGATGCTTTTATCAACGAGGTTGACTGGAAACAGGAGGTTGAGAGTATCGACCGTATTTCGAAGATTACCAAGCAGGAACTGGTTGACTTTGCCAACAAGTTCTTTACCGATGGATATGTAACCGTATTCAAGAAGCAGGGTGTTGACAGCCTGCAGAAGAAGATTGATAAGCCTGCCATCACCGCCATCCCCACCAACCGCGACATGATGAGTCAGTTTGTGAAGGATGTTCAGAATGCTGAGGTAGAGTCCATCCAGCCACGATTTGTTGACTTTAAGAAGGATCTGACCATCGCTAAGCTGGGTAAGAGTCTGCCTTTCTACTACGTGAAGAATAACGATAACGGTTTGTTCAACCTGGTATTCTTCTACGAGTTTGGTCAGAGTGCTGATAAGCGCTACGATGTAGTGGCTGATTATATTAAGCTGTTGGGTACCGACAAGCAGAGTGCCGCTGAGCTGAAGCAGAAGTTCTACGAGCTGGCTTGCGACTGGTCGATGAATGTAGGTACTGAGAATATCACCGTTAACCTGTCGGGTTTGAACGAGAATATGCCTGCAGCACTGGCTCTGCTCGAGGACCTGTTTAAGAAGGCCAAGGTAGATAAGGCCGCTTACGATCAGATGGTGAATCTGACTTTGAAGCGTCGTAACGATACCAAGAAGAGTCAGGGTGCCTATTTCTCACACCTGTATAGCTATGCTACCGTTGGCGAGCGTAATGCTTATCGCGACCTGGTAAGCGAGCAGGAGTTGAAAGATACCGATCCACAGGTATTTGTTGATCTGCTGAAGGGCTTGAGCAATTACACCCATAAGGTGGTTTACTTTGGTCCGATGAGCGAGAAGGAGGCTGTTGCTGCTATTGCTAAGGCTCACCGCACAGCCAAGAAGTTGGCTGCTATCCCAGAGAACAAGCCATACCTGAATGCACCTGCTACTCAGAACGAGGTTCTGATTGCACCTTACGATGCTAAGAACATCTACATGCGTATGTACCACAATGAGGGTCGTAGCTGGAATCCTGATGAGGCTGCTGTACAGGAGGTATTCAACGAGTACTATGGTGGCGGTATGAACGGTATCGTATTCCAGGAGATGCGCGAGGCTCGCGGTCTGGCTTACAATGCCTACGCTTACTATGCTCAGCCCAGCTGGAAGGATCGTAAGGAGTTCTTTATGACTCATATCATCACCCAGAACGATAAGATGAGCGATTGTATTGCACACTTTAACGAGATTCTGAACAATATGCCTGCTAGCGATGCAGCCTTTAAGATTGCCAAGGATGCTGTTACCAAGCAGATGGCCAGCAACCGCACTACCAAGATTGGTATCTTTAATGCTTATTTGAGTGCTCTGCGCCTGGGTCTCGACTGCAGTCTGGATGAGATTATCTACAAGAACCTGGATAAGGTAACCCTGCAGGATATCGTGAACTTTGAGAAGCAGCAGATGGCCAACAAGCCATGTCGCTATATCATCTTAGGCGATGAAAAGGAACTCGACATGAAGACACTCGAGAAGATCGGTCCTGTGAAGAGACTGACTACCGAAGAAGTTTTTGGATATTAAACATGAAAGATTAAACATTAAACGTTGATTAAACAAATACGATTATGGCTAAGACAGTTGAATTTAAGTATGCGCCCATGTTCCAGGTGGGCGAGGACAAGACGGAATATCGTCTGTTGTCGAAAGAAGGCGTATCTACCGCCGAGTTTGAAGGTAAGCAGATTGTAAAAGTTACCAAGGAAGCACTCACACTGTTGGCCCAGCAGGCATTCCACGATGTGGAGTTTATGCTGCGTCGCGAACATAACGAACAGGTGGCTAAGATCCTGACCGATCCCGAGGCCTCTGAGAATGATAAGTATGTAGCCCTGCAGTTCCTGCGCAATGCCGAGGTGGCTTGCAAGGGTATCCTGCCTTTCTGTCAGGATACAGGTACGGCCATCATCCATGGTGAGAAGGGACAGCAGATATGGACTGGTTTCGAGGATGAAGAGGCTCTGAGCCTTGGTGTGTTCAATACCTTTACTCAGGACAACCTGCGCTACTCGCAGAATGCTCCTCTGAACATGTACGACGAGGTGAACACCCGTTGCAACCTGCCTGCACAGATTGATATCGAGGCTACCGAGGGTGCTGAGTATAAGTTTGTGATGGTTGCTAAGGGTGGTGGCTCTGCCAACAAGACCTACTTCTATCCAATGACCAAGGCTACCATCCAGAACGAGGGTACACTCATCCCATTCCTGGTTGAGAAGATGAAGAGTCTGGGTACAGCTGCATGTCCTCCATACCACATTGCATTCGTAATCGGTGGTACATCAGCCGAGAAGAACCTGCTGACAGTGAAGCTGGCTTCTATCAAGTTCTACGATGGTCTGCCCACAACCGGTGATGAGACTGGTCGTGCTTTCCGTGATATCGACCTGGAGCAGAAGCTGATTAAGGAGGCTCAGAAGATTGGTCTGGGTGCCCAGTTTGGTGGTAAGTACTTGGCTCACGATATCCGCGTAATCCGTCTGCCTCGTCATGGTGCCAGCTGTCCTATCGGTATGGGTGTATCTTGTTCGGCTGACCGTAATATCAAGGCTAAGATTAATGCCGATGGTATCTGGTTGGAGAAGATGGACTCTAACCCAACAGAGCTGATTCCTGAGGAGCTGCGCAAGCCAGGTGAGGGCGGCAAGGGTATCGAGATCGACCTGAACGAGGGTATCGATGCTGTACGTGCTGAGCTCTCTAAGTATCCTGTAAGCACCCGTGTAAACCTGAAGGGTACTATCATTGTGGCTCGTGATATCGCTCACGCTAAGCTCAAGGCTCGTCTGGATGCTGGTGAGGGAATGCCTGAGTACTTCAAGAAGTATCCTGTGCTGTATGCTGGACCTGCTAAGACTCCAGAGGGCTATCCTTGTGGATCGATGGGCCCAACCACCGCTAACCGTATGGACCCATACGTTGATGAGTTCCAGGCTAATGGTGCATCGCTCGTGATGATTGCCAAGGGTAACCGTTCTGATGTTGTTACCGAGGCTTGTAAGAAGCATGGTGGTTTCTACCTCGGAACCATCGGTGGTGTAGCCGCAGTTCTCTCTAAGAGCTCTATCAAGAGCATTGAGTGCGTAGAGTACCCAGAGCTGGGTATGGAGGCTGTATGGAAGATTGAGGTTGAGGACTTCCCCGCATTCATCCTGGTTGACGATAAGGGTAATGACTTCTTCAAGACCCTGAAGCCATGGACACCTTGCGCAAAATAATACTGTTCGCATTTGTGTTGCTGGTGGCAGTTGCCACCAGCGCACAAGAGCGAAAGCCTTGTGTACTAAATATCCCCACTGATAAAGCTAAGACCCGCGGGGTGCTTAGTTTTCCCGTTCAAGATTGGGAGCCGCAGAAAGTGTATCGTCAGGCTGTGGTGCTGATAACCTTTGCCGATTGCGATTTTTCGATGGAGGATCCTGCCGCCTATTACCAGCGTTTGTTTAATGAGAGAGGCTATAACGAGGGTTATGGTTTAGGCTCAGTGGCTGATTATTTTCGCGATCAGTCAGGTGGACTTTTTAACTTGCAGTTTGACATCTATGGCCCTATTAAGGTCGGCATCAGTGCAAAAGGTTCTTATAATAACTATGGCTTTAATGCTATGGAAGAGGCTTTGGCGGCATTGGATACCTTGACCACTCAAGACTTCTCTGTTTACGATTGGAATGGAGATGGTGTGGTTGAACAGATGCTGTTTGTGGCAGCTGGTGTTTGCGGAAACCAGGCTTCGGGTTACATTTGGCCTAACACAGATTATACTACTCTTAATGCCCCAGGAAAAAAGGAAATGGTGAATACCTGTATAACTTGTGAACTGTGGAGAGACAAGACACTATGTGGTATTGGTACCATTTGCCACGAGTTTGCCCATTGCTTAGGGCTGCCTGATATATACCCTACTAGTGGCTCAAGCTATTTCTCGGTGGTGGATGAGTGGGACCTGATGGATGGGGGAAACTACACCAACAGGGGTTGGTGCCCACCCAACTTATCGATCTTGGAGAAAATGCTCTTGGGGTGGGGTACACCTACCGAACTGACAGAACCCACTACTATCACAGAAATGAAGCCTGTAAGTGAGGGAGGGGCAACCTATTTAATTCGTAACTCTGGCTGCACAAACGAGTACTATCTGCTGGAGAATCGAAGACAAACTAAGTGGGATTATGGTATTCCTGGCAATGGCTTAGCAATTTTTCATGTAGATTACGATCAGGAAAGGTGGCATTTAAATGAAGTAAATATCGCTGATACCCTTTTCCGTTACGATTTGTTCCATGCGGATGGTAAGGATTACCTGACTTGGGATCCCAAGAATAATGGCAAGGATTTGGGAAAATATACCATGGACGACTGGTTGCGTAACAGGTACCTGAGTACCTCGACTTATCCTTATACTAATCCCGAAACGCAGTTGATAAACGATGTGCTGAATGATAGCAGTACACCTGCATCTACCGTGCATAATAAGAATGCTGAAGGTGCCCTGCTGATGTCGAAGGCTATTACCAATATCCGTATAGCTGATGATGGTACGGTATCATTCGACTTTATGGGTGGCACATCGGGTATCCAGCCGATTATCGAGGTAACGGATACTGATAATCGTTGGTACGACCTGCAAGGGCGCCAGCTACAAGGCGAACCACGTCAGAAAGGTGTGTATATCCATAACAGAAAAAAGGTTGCCCGATAACTCGAGCAACCCTTTTTCTTAATTCCTAAAGAGCAGTCCTTCGCCATATTCATCGATGATGATAGGCTTGGTGCGATCAACCTCATCCGACAGGATCTTCTTCGACAGGTCGTTGAGCACGAACTGCTGGATGGCACGCTTAACAGGACGTGCACCATAGTCGGGATCGTAACCCTGCTCGGCCAGATAGTCGATGGCCTGCGGTGTACACTCTAAGGTGATGCCCTGAGGTGCCAGCATATCGGTAACCTTCTTCATCTGCAACTTCACTACGTCGGCAATCTGTTCCTTGGTAAGAGGTGTAAAGGTGATAATCTCATCAATACGGTTCAGAAACTCTGGGCGCATAGTGGCTCTGAGTTGCTCACGGGTGGCGTTCGAGGTCATGATAATGATGGTGTTCTTAAAGTTGGCGGTACGTCCCTTGTTGTCCGTCAAACGTCCATCGTCCAGCACCTGCAACAGGATGTTGAACACATCCGGATGGGCCTTCTCAATCTCATCGAACAGCACTACCGAGTAAGGCTTGCGGCGCACGGCCTCAGTGAGCTGACCACCTTCGTCGTAGCCTACGTATCCTGGAGGCGCACCAATCAGTCGGCTCACGCTGTATTTCTCCTGATACTCACTCATGTCGATACGCGTCATCATGGTCTCGTCGTTAAACAGATAGTCGGCCAGGGTTTTGGCAAGCTCTGTTTTACCTACACCTGTGGTACCTAAGAAGATGAAGCTTGCGATAGGACGCTTAGGATCCTGCAAGCCAGCACGACTGCGGCGCACAGCATCAGATACGGCAATGATGGCTTCGTCCTGACCAATCACACGCTTGTGCAACTCATTCTCTAAGTGCAACAGCTTTTCGCGCTCGCTCTGCATCATCTTGGTTACGGGGATACCTGTCCAGCGGCTTACTACCTCGGCGATGTCATCGGCGGTAACCTCTTCGCGAACCAGAGAGTTATCGCCTTGGGCATTGGCCAGCTGACTCTGGATATGTGCAATGTCGTCCTCAAGTGCTTTCAGTTTCGAGTAGCGTATCTCGGCTACCTTACCATAGTCGCCCTCGCGCTCGGCACGTTCTGCCTCCAGCTTCAGGTTCTCAATATCCTGCTTGTCCTGTTGGATTTTGTTGATGAGTTGGCGCTCGCCTTCCCACTTGGCACGGAACTGGGTTTCCTGCTCCTTCAGCTCGGCGATGTCCTTATCCAACTGTGCTATCTTCTGGGTGTCGCCCTCTCTTTTGATAGCCTCACGCTCGATTTCGAGCTGAGCCAGTCGGCGGGTAATCTCATCCAACTCCTCAGGTACCGAGTCGCGCTCCATGCGCAGTTTTGCTGCGGCCTCGTCCATCAGGTCGATGGCCTTGTCGGGGAGGAATCTTTCAGAGATATAGCGCTCTGAGAGTTGTACGGCAGCGATACAGGCATCGTCCTGGATACGTACCTTGTGGTGGTTCTCGTAACGTTCCTTCAAGCCTCGCAGAATGCTGATAGCACTCAGTTCATCGGGCTCATCTACCATCACGGTCTGGAATCGGCGCTCCAGGGCCTTATCCTTCTCAAAGTATTTCTGATACTCGTTCAGTGTGGTGGCACCTATGGCACGCAGTTCGCCACGAGCCAGGGCTGGTTTCAGAATGTTAGCGGCATCCATGGCGCCCTCGCCACCACCTGCACCTACCAGGGTGTGGATCTCGTCGATAAACAGGATGATGCGGCCCTCGGCCTTGGTCACCTCGTTGATCACACTCTTCAGGCGCTCCTCAAACTCACCTTTGTACTTGGCACCTGCTACCAGTGCACCCATATCCAGCGAGTAGAGTTGCTTGTCCTTCAGGTTCTCGGGCACATCGCCACGCACAATACGACCAGCCAGTCCCTCAACGATGGCAGTTTTACCTGTACCAGGTTCACCTATTAATATAGGGTTGTTCTTGGTGCGGCGACTCAGAATCTGCAGTACACGACGAATCTCATCGTCGCGACCAATCACTGGGTCCAGCTTGCCTTGGCGGGCCAAATCCACCAGGTTCTTGGCATATTTCTCCAAGCTCTGGTAGTTATCATCGGCACTCTGCGATTGCACCTTTTGTCCCTGGCGCAGCTCCTGGATAGCCGCCTGCATATCCTTCTCGGTACAGCCGGCATCCTTCATGATGCGTGAGGCAGTAGAATTAACTTTCAGCAGGGCGAGTAGAATAGGCTCTACCGATACAAACTCGTCGCCACCTTTCTGGGCCACCTCTTGCGCGCGCACGAGTACATTATTACTATCACTGGAGAGATAAGGCTGACCAGCACCCTGTACTTTGGGCAGATGTTGTATCTCCTGATCTACCAGTAACTCTATCTGCTGGGCATTTACACCCAACTTCTGGAAGATGAAGGTGGTTACATCCTTCGCCTTCTCTATCACACCTTTCAGTATGTGTACAGGTTCTATCACCTGCTGACCATTCATCTGGGCCGCGTTCACCGCCTGCTGAATGGCCTCTTGTGCTTTAATTGTAAACTTGTCGAATGTCATAATATGCTCCTTTCTATTTTAATGTTTAATCTTTAATGTTTAATGTTCAAAGCTTATGCCTAAGGCTTTTTGTCTGACAAAATGGCATTGATGTATGTCTGTTTGTCGTAGTGTTTCTGAAAATCCATATAAATGTGGATTGCTCAAGTTGCAAAAATTGCGTACCTTTGCAGCGCAATTAAGAACATAAGTTGTAAAATTGATGAATAAGAAGATTGTTTTCGTGCTTTTGGCACTGGGTGGTCAGCTCTCGGTAATGGCCACTCCTCTTAGAAACTTGGATACTGAGGAGCTCAGCGATTCAAGTAAGGTTATCGACCTTGACGAGGTTGTGGTGGTATCGCAACCCAAGGAGCAGGTGCGCCTGCGCCTTCAGCCGGTTAGTAGTAATGTGTTTGGTAGTGAGCAGTTGCAGCAGTTGCATGTTCACGATTTGAGTCAGCTCTCGCAGTATGTGCCATCGTTTGTGATGCCATCGTATGGTTCGCGCCTCACCTCGTCGATGTATGTACGTGGTATAGGTTCGCGTATCAACAACCCTGCAGTGGGTGTGTATTACGATAACATCCCCATGATGTCGAAGTCGGCTTTCAACAACCATTTCTATATGTTGGATCGTGTAGATGTGTTGCGTGGTCCTCAGGGTTCGCTCTATGGTCAGAATACCGAGGGTGGACTGGTACGTATCTATTCTAAGAACCCAATGAACTATCAGGGTACTGATATCCGTTTGGGTATCGGTACTGGCTTATATAGTAATGTAGAGGTGGCTCACCACCATCGTCCGTCAGAATATCTGGCTTGGACCATTGCTGGTTTCTATAGCGGGTTGAAGGGCTTTATCAACAACCAGAATTTCGACCAGAAGAACGACCTGACCAACGAGGCTGGTGGTAAGCTGCGCCTGATTTGGCAGCCTAACAAGCAACTGAAGTTCGACTGGACTGCTGATTACCAGTATGTAAACCAGAATGGTTTTGGTTATGGCGAGTTCCAGCCAATACCATATAGTTCTGTGAAGCCCTACAGCCTTGAGGTAGAGGATCCTGCCACCACCATTATGAATGGTTACAAGCGTAACATGTTTACCACAGGTTTGAACATTGGTTACGAGACAGAGAGCCTGCTCTTTACCTCAACCACCAGCTATCAGTACCTGAACGACCTGATGCTGATGGACCAGGACTATATGACAGGCGATTATCTGCAGCTTCGTCAGGCTCAGAAGATGAACGCCATCACTCAGGAGTTTGTGCTGCGTAGCAACAACAAGGGCTTGATTCGTCAGATATTCCCCAGGCGTTGGCAGCATGCTACAGGTTTGTTCGCTTCGTACCAGTGGCTCAACACCAATGCACCCGTGCTCTTTGGCGATGGCATCACAGGTCCTATCGGCAATGCGATTGCCAATGCCATGAAGAACTCTATGCTTCAGGGTATGATTGGTCGCTTTATGGGGCAGGGAATGAGTGCTGAGGCTGCTAGGGCTGCTGCTCAGGCTGCTGTAGAAAAGATGGGAGTAAACATGAGTGCTGAGATGGCTGTGCCTGGTGAGTACAAAACTCCAACTTGGAACTTTGCTGCTTTCCACGAGAGTAACATCCTGTTGGGCGACAACTGGAAGCTTACCCTTGGTTTGCGCTTTAATATAGATAAGGTGAAGATTGAGTACGATGCGCTGGCCTATATGAACATGACTGGTGGTACAGCCAATGCTACAGCTACCTATCACCTCACATCGCATGTACAGGACAGTCGCTCTAAGAGCTACACCCAGCTGTTGCCAAAGATTGGTCTTACCTATACCTTCGACGATTCAATTGGCAATATCTACGCATTGGTATCAAAGGGCTATCGCGCTGGTGGTTACAACTTCCAGATGTTCAGCGATGTGCTGCAGACTGAGTTGAATGCGCATCAGCAGGATGCTATGCGTGGCGACTATGATGTGGAGCACACTGCTGCCGACTATGATGCTATCAACGAGACTATCGCATATAAGCCAGAGGAGAGTTGGAACTATGAGATTGGTACCCACCTCAACCTGTTTGGTGGTAGCACTCACTTCGACTTGGCTCTGTATTACATGCAGATTCGCAACCAGCAGCTGTCGATCATGGAGCCAAACAGCAACTATGGTCGCATAATGGTCAATGCAGGTAAGAGTCACTCATGCGGACTTGAGGCAACTCTGCGCGGAAAGGCAGCCGACAATGCTCTCGACTGGGCTGTAACCTATGCATTTACCAATGCTAAGTTTGATGAGTACCAGCATACCGTAGGTGGTTCAACATCTCCAAATACGGATACATTCGCTGGTGATTACGATGGCAACTATGTGCCATTCGTTCCTCAGCACACTCTGAGCGCTATGGTTGATTGGCACATCGGTAAGTTTACCATTGGTGCCAATATGAATGGTCAGGGCAAGATTTGGTGGGACGAGGCTAACACCTACGCACAGAAGTTCTATGCTGTGGCTGGTGCTCATGCTGATTACGACTTCGGACCAGTATTAGTTTCACTCTGGGGACGTAATCTCACCAACACGCACTACAATACGTTTGCAGTTGCATCGAGTGCTGTAGGTGGAACTCACTACTTTGCTCAGCGAGCAACACCTATCCAGGTTGGATTAGACGTAAACATTCACTTCTAAGCATAAAAAAACCTCGCCAATTGGCGAGGCTTTTTTTGTGATATATTTCTTATACCTTGTTTGCCTTGACCTACGGTCGAGCCTGCTTGCGTTCGGTAATCGATGCAAGCATCATTACGCTCACTGTTTCGCAGCCTTTTTACGCTGGTCGTGATCCAGAATCGTTTTGCGCATACGCATCGATTTTGGTGTTACCTCAACCAACTCGTCGCTCTTGATGTACTCCAGGCACTCCTCAAGGCTCATCACGGTCTTTGGAATAATGCGAGCCTTATCATCGGTACCCGATGCACGTACGTTAGTAAGCTGCTTAGCCTTACATACGTTTACTACCAGGTCGTTATCGTGAACATGCTCACCTACTACCTGACCCATGTAAACATCCTCACCTGGATCGATGAAGAACTTACCACGGTCCTGCAGCTTATCGATGGCATAAGCAAAGGCGTTACCAGTATCCATCGAGATCATCGAACCATTTACACGGCGCTCAATCTCGCCCTTGTATGGCTGATACTCCTTAAAGCGGTGGGCCATGATAGCCTCGCCCTGACTGGCTGTGAGCACATTGGTACGCAGTCCGATAATACCACGTGATGGGATATCGAACTCGATGTTTACACGTTCGCCCTGACTCTCCATCGATGTCATCTCACCCTTACGACGGGTTACCATATCAATCATCTTAGATGAGAACTCCTCGGGCACGTTGATGGTGAGCTCCTCAACAGGCTCGTGCTTTACACCGTCGATTTCCTTGTAGATTACCTGAGGCTGACCAACTTGCAGCTCGTAGCCCTCGCGGCGCATGGTCTCAACCAGCACTGAGAGGTGCAGCACACCACGTCCTGATACAATCCACTTATCGGTGCTATCCTCGAAAGGTGTCACACGCAGGGCCAGGTTCTTCTCCAGCTCCTTCTCCAAGCGGTCGTTAATATGGCGCGATGTAACAAACTTACCCTCCTTACCAAAGAAAGGCGAGTCGTTAATCATAAACAGCATCGACATGGTAGGCTCGTCGATAGCGATAGGAGCCAGTGGCTCTGGGTTCTCCAGGTCGCAGATGCTATCGCCAATCTCAAACTTATCCAGTCCGATTACAGCGCAGATGTCGCCACACTCTACCTGCTCGGTATGTACGTGTCCCATACCCTCAAAGGTGTGCAGCTCCTTAATCTTAGTCTTCTCCATGGTGCCATCGCGGTGTGCAATGGTAACCTGCATGCCATCCTTCAGGGTGCCACGGTGTACACGACCTACGGCGATACGACCCTGATAGCTCGAGTAGTCGAGTGATGTGATGAGCATCTGAGGTGTTCCCTCTTCCTGCTTTGGGGCGGGGATCATCTCTACGATTTTATCAAGCAGATAAGTGATATTGTCGGTAGGTTTCTGCCAGTCCTCACTCATCCAGCCGTTCTTAGCCGAACCATAAACCACGGGGAAATCCAACTGCTCCTCGGTGGCATTGAGCGAGAACATCAGATCGAATACCATCTCGTAAACCTCCTCAGGGCGGCAGTTAGGCTTATCTACCTTGTTAACTACAACGATAGGCTTCAGGCCGATTTCGAGTGCTTTCTGCAGCACGAAACGTGTCTGAGGCATAGGACCTTCGAAGGCATCAACCAACAGCAGGCAGCCATCGGCCATGTTGAGCACACGCTCTACCTCGCCACCGAAATCCGAGTGTCCTGGAGTGTCGATGATATTGATTTTAACGCCTTTCCAATTGATACTGACGTTTTTTGAAAGAATGGTGATACCACGCTCGCGCTCCAAGTCGTTGGCATCCAGTACCTGATTGCTGAGATTCTGTCCGTCACGGAACAGGTGTCCAGCCAGCATCATCTTGTCCACAAGGGTTGTTTTTCCGTGGTCAACATGAGCGATAATTGCAATGTTTCTGATATCCTGCATACGAAAATACTTAAATTCGGGTGCAAAGTTACAAAAAAATAGGCACGGATTACACGGATTACGCGGATTTTTTAATAAATATCACAAAAAAATATCAAAAATCAGTGTTAATCCGTGAAATCCGTGCCAAAAAATTTGGAGGAATGGATAAATTGTTGTAATTTTGCAGCCGCATTTCGGAAAATCCGGAGCATTTGACGACGTAAACCCACTGGTGATTAGGCGGGAATCGCGTTTGAAAAATGTTATTGCAACAATTTTTTAATCACATTAAAATTATGTATTTAGACAAGGCAAAGAAAGAGGAGATCTTCGGTCAGTACGGTAAGAGCACTACTGATACTGGTTCTGCAGAGGCTCAGATTGCACTCTTCAGCTACCGTATCTCTCACCTGACAGAGCACCTGAAGAAGAATCACAAGGACCACAACACTGCACGTTCACTCACCATGCTGGTAGGTAAGCGTCGTAAGTTGCTGAAGTACCTGTACAATAACGATATCAATCGTTATCGTGCTATCATCAAGGCTCTGGGTCTCCGTAAGTAATATCGTACTTACAACCAAGAAAAGAAAATCCCCATCTCAATCGAGGTGGGGATTATTTTTTATGTTGCTGAAGGATTAGGCATCGGCAAACACCTTACCGTCTTCGAGTGTAATCTGCAGTTTGGTGTACTCGCAGTGGAAATCGTTCTTCAGACGGTCAAGATAGCGGGCGCACTCCCATTTGCACATGGGCAGATCGTGCAGCAGATAGTTGCCACAAGCCTCGGGACGTGTTGCAGGCACCTCGTCCTGTGTCAGTATCCACTCCAGGCACTCCATCGTCAACTGGCGCATGTCCTCAACGGTGTATTCACCCGTCATAATGATGTACATACCTGTGAGGCAGCCCATCGGACCCACATATACCACATCCTCTTTGGCGCGCGAGTTGCGGAACCACGTGGCCATCAGGTGCTCGATACTGTGGATAGCAGCAGGGGCAACAGCAGGTTCCTTATTGGGTTCGGTAATGCGTAAATCAAAAGTGGTAAAACCTTTATCCACACGCGATACGTAAATACCTGGCTTCAGGTGCGTGTGGTCAATCGTAAAACTCTGTATGACCTCCATTTTTATTTTTTTAATTTTTACATTTTTCAATTTTTACATTCTTCTACAGGCTTTCGATAAAAGTCTTGGTGGTTTGGAATGACTTCTCGGCCACGGTATCCCAGAAGTTGTGGTATTGCGAGGCATCGGTGTCGCGCAGGGGGATATCGCTGATGACGCGGAACGAGATAAAGGGCACCTTATAGATGTGGCATACCTGCGCGATGGCACAGCTCTCCATATCTACGGCTTTGGCCTCGGGGAAGTGACTTACTATCTCGCGCATCTTTTCCTTAGAATCCACAAACCAGTCGCCTGTAACAATCAGTCCGGGCTTGGCACCTGCCAACTGGGCTTTCTCAAGCAGGTAAGGGTCGGCCTGATAACGGGCTGGCAAGCCCTGCACCTGACCAAATACCGTGCTTTCGTCGATAGCGTAACCACAATACACATCGTGGTAGGTCAGCTCCGAACTAACTACTACATCCTGCAGGTTGATATCATCGCCATTACCACCAGCGCAACCACTCGAGATAATCACGTCGGGCTTATACTGGCGAATCATCTCTACTGCCTGGATAGCGGCATTTACAGTGGCAATACCACTCTTCTGCAGAATCACTTTATCTTCGGGGAATAATGGACGGAGCTGCTTCAGTTCCTTGTCCATCGCTACTATCATTCCAACTTTCATACGTTAAACATTAAACATTAAAGATTAAACATTAAACATTTATTTTTTGCAACGGACTACAGGACTTTAGGATTTTTTTACCTGTGATAATCAGTCTTGTTAGTCCTGTTGTCCGTTGCTAAATTCTCATTTGCAATTGCGCTGGCGCACTGCTTCGTACATCAGGATAGCGGCTGATACGCTGACGTTCAGCGAATCGAGGCGGCCCAGCATGGGTATGCGGATATGGGCATCGGCGGCCTCGCGCCACTGGTTGGTAAGGCCCGTGCTCTCGGTGCCCATCACAATGGCGGTGCCCTGCGTCATGTCGTAATCGTAATACTCGTACGAATCCTGCAACTGGGCGGTAAGAATCTTGATGCCGTGCTCCTTGAGGAAGGCGATGCACTCCTGCGACGAACAAACGGCTGTGGGCACGCAGAACACACCACCGATACTAGCACGAATCACGTTGGGATTGTACATATCCGTCAGTGGGTCGCACACGATGAGGGCATCAATACCAGCCGCCTCGGCACTACGCAATATAGCCCCTAGGTTGCCAGGCTTCTCCACACTCTCCAGCACCACAATCAAAGGGCTCTCCTTCAACTGCAACTTTTCCAGTGTGTGCTCCTTGCATCTCACCACGGCAATGTGGCCCTCGGTACTGCCGCGATAGGCCATCTTTTCATATACCTGCGGCGAAACGTTCTTGTCGCGGATGTACTCCTCCACCACCTCGTAGCCGCAGGCTTTACAGTGCTCTATCTCGCGCTGGCCTTCAACCACAAAAAGTCCCTCCTCACGACGGAGCGACGACTTCTGCTGCAGGGCTACTACGTGCTTAATCTTGGCGTTTTGTACGCTTGTAATGATTGTTTCTTCCATATTTTGCTGCAAAATTATAAAAAATCCGTGAAATCCGTGTAATCCGTGCCAAAAATTTAATACCTTTGCAGGCAAATTAAATAATTTGCAAGTTATGACATTATTGAAAAAATGGCTGCCCGATATGTTGGCAGTGTTGTTATTCGCCGTTCTGGCCTTTGCGTATTTCTTCCCTGCCGATATCGAGGGACGTATCCTGTACCGTCACGATGCCTCAGCTGGTCGTGGAGCAGGTCAGGAGGGTATCGAATATATGCAGAAAACAGGCGAGCGTAGTCGTTGGACCAACGCCCTGTTTGGTGGTATGCCTACCTACCAGATGGCTCCCTCGTATCATTCTACCGATAAACTCAGTACAATGACCAAGATCTACCATCTGTTCTTACCCGAGAATGTGTGGTATGTGTTTGCTTATCTGTTAGGATTCTATATTTTGCTGCGTGCTTTCGATTTCCGTCAGCATCTGGCAGCCTTAGGCTCTATCGTGTGGGCCTTCAGCACCTATTTCCTCATCATCATTGCTGCAGGTCACATCTGGAAGGTGTGGGCTCTGGCCTATCTGCCACCATTGATTGCAGGACTTGTGCTGGCCTATAGGGGCAAATATCTGTGGGGCTTTGTGCTCACAGCCATTTTCACTGCTTTCGAGATCAATGCCAACCACGTGCAGATGACGTATTACTATCTGTTTATCATCCTGGCCATGGTGATTGCCTGGTTGGTAGATGCCATCCGCAAGCATCAGTTGGCTGCCTTCGGTAAGGCCACTGCCGTGTGCATCGCAGGTGCCGCCATTGGCGTGTGCATCAACCTCTCAAACCTCTACCACACCTGGCAGTACGGTCAGGAGTCGATGCGCGGTAAGAGCGAACTGGTAAAGAAGAATTCGGCCAACCAGACCAGTAGTGGTTTGGAGCGCGATTATATCACACAGTGGAGTTATGGTATCGACGAGACCTGGACCCTGCTCATTCCTAACACCAAGGGTGGTGCTTCGGTGCCCATGAGCGAGAGTAAGATTGCCATGGAGAAAGCCGATCCTACCTACGAGAGCATCTACCAGCAGATTGGTCAGTACTGGGGCGAACAGCCTGGTACCAGCGGTCCTGTGTATGTAGGTGCCTTTGTGATGTTCCTGTTTGTGCTGGGACTGCTGATTGTCAAAGGTCCTATGAAGTGGGCTTTGCTCGCTGTTACCATCCTGTCGATACTCCTGTCGTGGGGTCGTAACTTCATGGGCTTTACCGATTTCTTCCTCGATTATGTGCCCATGTACGCCAAGTTCCGTACCGTGGCCTCGATATTGGTGATTGCCGAGTTTACCATCCCCTTGCTGGCCATGATGGCATTGAAAAAACTGTTCGACGAGCCCGAGGGCTTTAGCAAGTACAGCAAGCCTATCTACATCAGCTTTGGTGTTACCGCCGGCTTCTGCCTGTTGTTTGCCCTGATGCCAACCACCTTCTTCGATGGTTTTGTTTCATCCAGCGAGATGCGTGCTCTCAGCACCTTGCCACAGGAGCACATCCAACCACTTATCAGTAATCTGGTTGATATGCGTACAGCCGTGTTTACAGCCGATTGTTGGCGTTCGTTCTGGATTATCGTGGTGGGCATGGTATTGCTTATGGCTTACAAATATCGCAAACTCAAGGCCGAATATACCATCGGTGCTATCCTGGTGCTCTGCCTCATCGACCTTTGGCAGGTAAACAAGCGTTACCTGAACGATGAGATGTTTGTGCCCCAGAGCGAGCGCGAGGCACCCCAGCAGATGTCGCAGACCGATGAGCTCATCCTGCGCGACAAGGCCCTGGATTACCGTGTGCTCAACCTGGCATCAAATACCTTCAACGAGAACGAGACATCTTACTACCATAAGAGCATTGGTGGTTACCATGCCGCCAAGCTGCGCCGTTATCAGGAGATGATAGAGCAGTATATCTCACCCGAGATGCAGCGCCTGATGAATGCTGTGGCCGAGGCTGGTGGCGATATGACTCAGGTTAAGGGCGACAGCATCTGTCCTGTTATCAATATGCTCAACACCCGCTACTTTGTGTTCCCACTGCAGGGTGGCCAGACAGTGCCCATCCAGAACCCCTATGCTTTGGGTAATGCGTGGTTTGTTGATAAGATTAGCTATGCCAAGAATGCCAACGAGGAGATTTTGAAGGTGGGTCAGATCGACCTGCGTCACGAGGCTGTGGCCGACGAGAAGTTCCAGGCACAGCTGGGTGATGCTGTTGCACAGGATACCACCAGCACCGTGGATATCAAGAGCTACGAGCCTAACCAGCTTACCTACGATGTTAACTCGGGTAAGGGTGGTGTAGTGGTATTCTCCGAGGTTTACTATCCAGGCTGGACTGCTACCATCGATGGCGAGCCTGCCGAGTTGGGTAGGGTAAACTACATCCTGCGTGCCCTCAATGTAAAACCAGGTAAACACGAGGTAGTGCTCAGTTTCTTCCCCAAGTCGGTTGATACTACCGAGACGATTGCCTATACAGCGTATGCTATACTGATACTGGTGCTGGCAGGAGCCGCCTTCATGGCCTACCGCCGCAAAAAGAATGGTTAAGGCTCTTGGCGAGCTGAATGTTCAATGTTCAATGTTCAATGTTCAATGAAAAAGTTGCTCTCATTGCCACCAAACTTGGTGGACAGTTTCCACGATGTAACCGGATTGAGTCGTGAGGAGTATTTCTGTACCAACGATCCAGTTGGTCATAAGTTGGGTAGTGGTGGCGGAACCACCTGGCTGTTACAGGCCTGTATGACTACCGAGGATGGCACCTCGCTTGCCGAGTGGCTGCCCCGCGAAAAGCGTATCTTGCTGCATGCCGGCGGACAGAGTCGTCGCTTGCCCTCGTATGCCCCATCAGGTAAGATCCTTACCCCCGTACCGGTGTTCCGTTGGGAGCGTGGACAGCGCCTCTCACAGGATTTGCTCAGTCTGCAGCTGCCCCTTTACGAGCAGATGATGGATATGGCTCCCGAGGGCATCCACACCATGGTGGTAAGTGGCGATGTGCTGGTGCGCACCTCACAGCCCCTGCAGCCCATCCCCGATGCCGATGTGGTGTGCTATGGCTTGTGGCTCGATGCCTCAGTGGCCAAGAACCACGGTGTGTTCGTCAGCTCGCGCAAATCGCCCCAGGTGCTTAAGCATATGCTGCAGAAACCCAGCATCGAGACCCTGAACGAGCTTCAGAAAGATCATTATTACCTCACCGATATCGGCATCTGGATGCTGAGCGACAAGGCCGTTGAACTATTGGCTAAAAAATCAATGGCAGATCCAAATGGTCCATTGTCAATGGTCCGCTCCAGCTCTGCTGGCTTGCAAGGCAAGAATGGTCAATTAAAGGAGTATGATATGTATTCCGAGTTTGGCTGCGCCCTTGGCACTAACCCATCTAAGCCAGATGAGGATTTGCTTGACCTCAAGGTGGCCATCGTACCCCTGCAGGGTGGCGAGTTCTACCACTTCGGTACTTCGCGCGAGATGATCTCATCTACCCTCCGCATTCAGAATCTGGTAAACGATCAGCGAGAGATTATGCACCACGATCGCAAACCGCACCCCAGCTTGTTTGTGCAGAATGCCGTTTGCAAGTACAAGTTTACCGAGGACAATACCAATATCTGGATTGAAAACAGCGACGTGAGCGAGGGCTGGACCCTGAGTCACGACAATATTATAACAGGTGTGCCCCAGAACCACTGGAAGGTAAACCTAGCCCCAGGCGAGTGTATCGATGTAGTGCCCATTGGCGATACCGAATATGCTGTGCGCCTGTACCATATCGACGATAAGTTTGCTGGTGCCGAACAGCAGAAACAGCAGTTCCCTGTAGTGGCCGACCTTGAGGCCCTGAGCATGCTGCAAACACTGGATGGCCTGGCACTCGTTACCAGTCGTATGATTTCGGCCGAGGAGATTAGTACCGAGGCCAATCTGCATCGCTTGTTCGATCAGCGTAAGGCTTTCCGCAAACTCAACTGGAGTGCGCTGGCCAAGAACTGGAACCACAGTGTGTTCTACCAGCTCGACCTGGCCGATGCCAAGCGCGAGTTCGACGAACAGCACATTGAGATGCCCCCTGCACTCGATGCCGATGCCCCCCTGATGACGCGCATCCACGATGCCATGTTCCGTGGCGAAAGCGAAAAGGCCTTTGCGCTTTTACGTGAGGGCTTACTCGATACCAACGATTATCAGCAGATACCCCAGCTCAGTGTGGCCGACGACCAGATTGTCTGGGGTCGTTCACCCGTGCGTATCGATATCGCAGGTGGTTGGACCGATACCCCTCCTTACTGTCTGATGGAGGGTGGCAATGTCATCAACCTGGCCATCGAGCTCAATGGTCAGCCCCCGTTGCAAACCTATGTGCGCCCCTGCCAGGAGCCCCGTATCGTGCTGCGTAGCATCGACCTGGGTGCCATGGAGGTAGTAGAGACCAGCGAGCAGTTGCGTGATTTTATGCACGTAGGCTCGCCCTTCTCAATTCCCAAGGCCGCCTTGGTATTGGCTGGCTTCGGTCAGCGTTCGCTCAAGGATGAGTTAGCTGCCTTTGGCGCAGGTATCGAGCTCACCCTGCTCAGTGCCATCCCCGCAGGCAGTGGCTTAGGCACCAGCAGCATCCTGGCTGCTACCGTGCTGGGTGCGCTCAACGATTTCTGCGGCTTGGGTTGGGATAAGAACGAGATTGGTCATCGCACCCTGATGCTCGAACAGATGCTTACCACAGGTGGTGGTTGGCAGGATCAGTTCGGTGGCGTGCTGGGTGGCGTAAAACTGCTGCAAACGGGTAGGGGCTTTGCCCAGAACCCACAGGTGCGCTGGTTGCCCACCGATCTGTGGACGCAACCCGAATATCGCCCTTGTCACCTATTATATTATACAGGCATCACGCGTACGGCTAAGAGCATCCTGGCCGAGATTGTGCGCCGCATGTTCTTGAATCACGGTGGCGAGCTGCGCCTGTTGCGACAGATGAAACAGCATACCCTCGACATGTACGAGGCTATCCAGCAGAACGACTTCGAGCGAATGGGCTTGTTGGTACGTAAAACGTGGGCACAGAATCAGGCCCTCGATGCAGGTACCAACCCAGCCGATGTGGCTAAGCTCACCAGCTTGATCGATGACCTCTGCTTAGGTTACAAACTGCCTGGTGCAGGTGGTGGCGGCTATCTGTATATGATAGCTAAGGATCCCGAGGCCGCCGCACGTATCAAGCAGATACTCACCGAAAACAGCATCCGTAAAAATGCTCGCTTTGTGGATATGAGTCTTTCTACCACAGGCTTGCAAATAAGTAGAAGTTGATATTTAGCAACGGACTACAGGACTTTAGGATTTTTACCCGCGATAATCATCTTGTTAGTCCTGTTGTCCGTTGCAAAATAAAAATTATGGAGTTTAGAACGATTGTTGATATTGAGGACCCTGGGTTTAGGATAGGGGCTTGCGAGGAGATGCTCTTCGTAGGGTCGTGCTTTGCCGATAAGATAGGCGCACGCTTTACTGATGAGAAGTTCCGCACCATCGTTAATCCCTTTGGCGTGATGTATAATCCCGCCTCCATCCTCCATACCATCCAGCGCCTCTCCGCTCAGCCCGATTTGAAATCCGTCAAGACTGCATTCTTGACCCTCGGCACCAATCACGTTTACATTCTCAATGAAACAGGCGAGATAGTAGATAACTGCCAAAAGCGCCCCCAGTCGCTCTTTACCGAGAAGGAACTCACGGTAGATGAGTGTGCCGATTACCTGCAACAGGCCATCGATATCCTGCATGCGGCCAATCCCGATATGCGCATCGTGCTCACCGTTAGTCCCATCCGCTATCGCAAATACGGCTACCACGGCTCCCAGTTATCTAAAGCTACGCTTCTCCTAGCCGTTGATAAGGTGGCGCCCGCCACCTACTTTCCCGCCTACGAAATCATCAACGACGAGTTGCGCGATTACCGCTTTTATGCCGATGATATGCTGCACCCCTCATCGCAGGCCGTAGAGTATATCTGGCAGCGATTCTCCGAGGTGTATCTCAGCCCCGAGGCCAAGGCATTCCTCAAGGAGTGGCAACCCCTCAAGGCCGCGCTTAATCACAAGCCGTTCAATCCCGATTCGGATGAATATCGCATATTTATGGATAAAACTATGTTAAAAATTTCCGAGTTGCAAAAAAAATACCCTAACTTTGCAGTATGAAATACAGTATAGAAAAGGTTACCACGCTCATAGGAGCGCGACGATATGGAAACACTGAGGCTCAGGTAAGCTGGTTGCTCACCGATAGTCGTAGTCTTTGTTTCCCCGAAGAAACATTGTTTTTCGCCCTGAAAACACAGCGTAACGATGGTCATCGTTACATTCAGGACTTGTATAACCGTGGTGTGCGCCAGTTTGTAGTCGAACAGGTGCCCGAGGCTTACGAAACCCTTTATCCGCAAGCCAACTTTTTGCGAGTGCCTCACACATTGGCAGCCCTGCAGCGTTTGGCCGAGCGCCATCGCGACGAGTTCTCGCTGCCCATCGTAGGTATCACCGGCTCTAACGGTAAAACCATGGTTAAGGAGTGGCTTTATCAGTTGCTGTTGCCCTCGCAGCGTATTGTACGTTCGCCTCGCAGCTACAACTCACAGATAGGTGTGCCCCTCTCGGTATGGTTGCTCAACGAGCAGACCGAGGTTGGTATCTTCGAGGCAGGTATCTCGCAGCCAGGCGAGATGATGGCCCTGCGCGATATCATCCAGCCCACCATCGGCGTGCTCACCTCGTTAGGTGCCGCCCATCAGGAAAACTTCCGTTCGATGGAAGAGAAGTGCATGGAGAAACTCGAACTGATGCACGATACCGAGGCCATGGTATATTGCTCTGATAACGATATCGTGAGCCGTTGCATCCGTCGTATGAACTATAAAGGCGAGAAAATCTCGTGGAGCACCTGCGATCAGCAGGCCGCCTTCTATGTTAAGAGTGTCGAGAACTCGCACATTACCTATATTTGGAAGGAAGAGGAGAACTGCTTCGATATCCCATTTATCGACGAGGCCTCAATCGAGGATTGTATCACCTGTGCAGCCGTTGCCCTGCGCTTGGGTCTTACCCCTGGCGATCTGGCCGACCGCATGCCTAAGCTCGAACCTGTGGCCATGCGCCTCGAGGTTAAAGAAGGCCAGCGTGGTTGCATCCTCATCAACGACTCGTACAACTCCGATATCAACTCACTCGATATCGCCCTCGATTTCATGAATCGCCGCGAGGAGTTGAAGAAGCGTACCCTTATCCTCAGCGATATGTTCCAGTCGGGTCTTTCGCCCGAGAAACTCTACGCCCAGGTATCCGAGTTGGCTGTTAAGCGTGGCATCACCAAGTTTATTGGTATCGGCGCCCAGCTCACTGCCCAGGCCGATAAAATCCAGATTGCCGACAAGCAGTTCTTTGCCGATGTAAACCACTTCCTGGGTAGCGATGCCTTTACCGGTTTGCGCAACGAGATGATACTGCTGAAAGGTGCCCGACAGTTCGGTTTCGATCAGATTACCGAGCAGCTCGAGCAGAAGGTTCACGAAACCATCCTCGAGGTCAACCTCAATGCCGTGGTCGAGAATCTCAACTTCTATCGCTCGTTCATGAAGCCCGAAACCAAGATGGTGTGCATGATCAAGGCCGATGCCTATGGAGCAGGCGCTGTCGAGATAGCCAAAACCCTGCAGGATCACCGTGTTGACTACCTCGCAGTGGCAGTGGCCGACGAGGGTGTTACCCTCCGTAAGGCTGGCATCACCGCCAATATCATGATTATGAACCCCGAGATGACCGCCTTCAAGACCATGTTCGATTACGACCTGGAGCCCGAGGTATATAGCTTCCGTTTGCTCGATGCCCTCATCAAGGCAGCCCGCAAGGAGGGTATCACCGGCTGGCCAGTACATATCAAGCTCGATACAGGTATGCACCGCTTGGGCTTTGATCCCGAGCAGGATATGGATGAGCTTATCGATCGCCTCACCCATCAGCAGGCTGTTATCCCCCGTTCGGTGTTCAGTCATTTCGTTGGTTCCGACAGCGACGATTTCGATAATTTCTCAACCTTGCAGTTCAAGCGTTTCGAGATGGGCAGTCAGAAACTTCAGGCCGCCTTCTCGCACAAGATTCTGCGCCATATCGACAACTCTGCCGGCATCGAGCACTTCCCCGATCGCCAGTTGGATATGTGTCGTTTGGGTCTCGGCCTGTATGGTATCGACTCGCGCGACAACCGCATCCTCCATACCGTCAGCACCCTCAAGACCACCATTCTGCAGATGCACCAAGTGCCCAAGAGCGAAACCGTGGGCTACAGTCGCAAGGGCAAGCTGACTCGCGATTCTGTCATCGCTGCCATACCTATTGGCTATGCCGATGGCTTGAACCGTCGTTTGGGCAATCGCCACTGCTACTGTCTGGTAAACGGTCAGAAGGCCGAGTACGTAGGTAATATCTGTATGGATGTGGCCCTGATTGATGTCACCGACATCCCCTGTCAGGAGGGCGACCAGGTAGAGATCTTCGGCGAGCACCTGCCCGTTACCGTGCTCAGCGATGTGCTCGAAACCATCCCCTACGAGGTCCTCACCGGCATCAGCAACCGTGTAAAACGCGTTTATTTCCAGGATTAAACTTAATCCTATATACAACTACAAGTCAGGGAGTGCAGTTATGTACTCCCTTTATTGTATGTAAGCGTCTATCTGTGCGGCAATGTCGCCAGCCAGTACGGCACCGTAGCCCACACGGAGCTCGATAGTGGGACGAAGCGGGTCGTTGGTACCGATGATCACAGCATACTCGTCTATGGTGTAGGGCGTGGCCATGTTCTTTGACATCACGCACTCCAGACTGCTGAGTTTCAGCTCTTCGCCGGCGATAATCGCAATGTCATGGTTGGGATAGAATAGGATAAGGGCAGGGAGCTCGTTGGCTCGCGAGGCATCCAGCACCACCACGCCGTCGGGTTCTCCGTATCTCTGTTTTGCCTCTTCTACCGTGGCGTAGGTCACCCTTGGAACAGCCGTCCGCTCCTTGCGCTTGATGATGAAGTAAGCGAAGGGGGCGATAACCAGCAGCAACAGTAAGTACGGTCCAAAGCCAATGGCTAACATAATGCCGGCAACGACGGCAAGAATCGTGTTTCGTTTCATAAATAGTCTGTTATTTGTCTTTACCGAAAAATCGCTGGCAAAGTTACTTCTAACTTTGCGTTTCTTAAGTGTGTTCTGAAGGCCTGTTTTGCCTCGTCACTCCATTCTATCTTAACCATGGAAATTCCTCAAAAAGCTGTCTATCAAACTCCTCGGAAGAAGTCCAATGTACCTGTCCGTTTCTTAAATTCTCTTCAAACTTATCTATACTTTCAATAGCCTCTTTTTCTGATGAAGGGCCAATGATGGGATACTTTTTCCAGTTCAGATCGTCAATCCAGTCGTGGACGGCAGTAATGCCATCTACCGAGTTCGAAGCAACGCTTGCTGCTGCAGCTGTAGGTTCGCATGCCATGTTGGTATTGCTTTCCTCTTCGATTTGTGGATATCTTTTTTCTTTCATTGCGCTTTGTTTTATGGCGCAAAGATAAAACAATATTTTGTAATACCAAAGTTTTTACTACTTTTTAAACCTTGCATAAACTCTTGTTTCGTAAATGTACTAATGTACCAATGTACCATTGTTGATAGAGTCAGATTAAGCATAATTACTTCACAATTAGCCAGTTTTGTGCAATTATATATATTTTTCTGTTCAAAAACACATTTCATTTAATATTTCTTCGTATATTTGTACACGATACGTCTAATGAATGGCGCCAATAGCTAAAACGAATGGATATGGAAAAACAATGCCTGTTTGAACAAGTACTCTATGAGATTGCACGCCACCTCCACGTGGATGTGAGAGAATTGTTAGTTTCATTAAATTACAAAATTATGGCATAATATGTCATTGCTAATATGGATTATGTACATTCTGAGTAAATTTTAAAACATGTTGATTATGAAAAGAATTTTCTTATTTTTGATTGTTTGTACAATTATTGTTGAGTTACATGCTCAAAATACACACTATGTGGATGTAAGGGTGAGAGAAAAGAATACTCCGAACTATGTGATTAATTCTTATTCTGGATCTCAGGGCGCCCAAAACGATTTTTCTACAGATTTAATGATGGCAGCAGCCAGATCAAGGGCTATGAGTTTTAAAGAGTATAGTAGTAAAGCTTATGCAGCTTTGAATAATGGGGATAAGTATGGATTTATCACCTATACAAATTATGCTCTATCTACAGATTTTTATAATGCCCAAATGTATTATGATCGTGGGGTAGTGTTTAAAGAATTAGGAGATTATAAAAATGCAAAGAAAGAATTCAAAAAAGCAAAAAAACACGGTTATTATCAAGCCAATCAAGCATTAGCAGAATTGAAAGAATTAAATAAAAGAAAAAAGAGATAGAATGAAATTCTTAATTGAAAAAGATGCTTAAACGTTATGAGATGACGCGTCATCTCGATGTGGATGTGAGTATTTGTTGGTGTCTTCGAAGTAAGTATGAACATATTTGTATGATAATGTAAAGTGGGAATACGAGAAGGAATAGCCAATTGATGACATCATTCTTTTCTATTAAGATAAACATAGAGAACACAGAATAAGACGAAGATGATAATATAATTCGAAAAATTATTTTCACAATATGCAAACAGTAAATGAATATTTTACTAAAGATTCAGCAAGAGATACCTTTGGGCACTGGACTTTATTAGGCGATTACGAAGCAGAAGCTTTTGTCAATTGGCTAATGAATGATAGTGGTTTATCAAAATATGAGATTATTGATGAACTGGAGTATCAAATTAACAAACCAGATGCCGGTTTTCTGACAGTTCAAGAGTGTTCTAAGGCTTTGGATGCAATCCCTGTCTCTTGTGCGATGTGCAACAAAACAATACCATTTAGAGAAGCAAATGCCTTCAATAAATATAAAACAGAAAGCCATTCAGATGTGGTTTCAAGGAGTATGGTTGGTGGTACAATATTTCGCAGAAAAACGTCCATAACATATATTGCTGAACGTAATTATATTTGTAATGACTGTTTGGTAGAATATAAAAGGAAACGTCAAGAAGTTGCAAAGAAAGACAAAGGTATTAGACATTTCTTTAAGAACTTATTTGGTTAATTTACATATAAGTATAAAATTCATAGAGTTATGAAGCTATCCTCGTATAACGTAAAGTGCTTGGCGATATATGTTATCTATTGCCTGTTCTTTTTCTTCATAGGAGAAGGAGGGTACTTTAATGATGACACAAAGAATGTTGTATTCCAGTATATTGCCATCCCTTTGATTGTGTACCTATTATTACCATTTTTATTGAAGGTTATTGGGAAGTGGAAAATCGTACAGTGGGTAGATGGTGCAATTGATTATGTCTATAGGAGTATCAAAGAGCTGGGTAAACAGCATGAGTTTAAGGCTGGAACAGAAATACTATCTACTGACGCATCGACAAAGAAGAAAGATCACTGGATATGGAAAGCTCTAAAGGTACTTATATGGGGATCCGTTATATGGGGTATACTCATTTTAATCTATGTAATTCCAGCGTTTGGCGTGCCAGTGGCCGCCCTGGCTGGATATATTGGAGTTAGAATAAATAAGAACGAGAAGTAAAATGATGATGAAAACAAACAAGAGGTCTATTATAATATATGATATTTTGGTGTCATCTTTGCATCATTTGTACGAAGTTGATTATTTCAATATAAAGAATGGTGTGTCAGAACGTAATATTTGTGCTAGACTAGCACATCACATGGAGAATACCATGCATGGAATGATTGATTACAATGAATATTATACAGATGTTGAGTATAACAGAAAAAACGATGGGACAAGTAAGAATTGGGAGAGCTGTCAAAAAGTGCCTCTTCCAATGGTGGCAGATCTAATTGTTCACAAAAGGAATGCTGAACATAATTTGATGGCAATAGAAATGAAACATTGGGACAACTACGATAAGAGAAAAGATGATAGAAAAAGACTTGTGTCTGTTGTCTCTTCGCCAAAAACAGAGGAAAGAAATGAAAAATGTATTTATGATACAACGTTAGGAGCATTTGTCATTTATTCCTCTAAAAAACTAAAAGTCGAGTTCTATGAAAATCGGGGAGGACAAGGGTTCTATTCTGGGTGCATGTCATTTGTATGTAAAATGGATGGAAAAAGATTCCTGTCATTAGAAAAGATAGATGAGAAATGGTTTAATTGAGATTAAAGAGTGTATGACACTTTTAAAATATGATTCACATTATGCCAAGGGTCAGTTCTGACATGACGAATAGCTTATATTGCCTATGAACATTTTCTTTGAATTGCAAGAAAAGATGAGAATGATGGATGAAAAACATTCATCTGTTAGTAAGTCTGCGCCCACATCCGAAAAAATTGAAAAATCAGAACCACAAATATCGTATGCAGAAAGGCAGAAGAAAAGACAAGGGAATGAACGTAAAAGTTGTATATTACTTGTCGTAGGTGCTGCTGGGTTCGTTGTGTTGATATATATATTCATAAGATTGTATATTGTGATAGGCGATTATGTTTTCAATTCATCAATATTTGGGACAATTGCTATTGTAGGTTTTATAGGAGCGGTGTTATATATGCTGTTTTTATTTGGAGTCCTTATCTATGGATCAATTGCTAATGCAAAGAGTTCTGGAGGTATATCTGTACTTGCGGTTGTAGTTTTCTTTATACTATTAGCTGCTGTGTTTGCATTAATGAACAGTTGTACGTAAAAGATTAGGTGTATGAAGTATATAAAGATATTTTGTGGATTGGCTGTAATGTTACTATTCATCCTCGTAATAGTGGTATTGCCAGTTTGTTCTTCTATGAAGCATGGGGATTTTCTACCTTTAGCTTCTGTCATTTTTGTTCCATTAGGTATTCTCTTTTATGCTTTTATAAGAAGTGAAGAGAAAAAACATAATGAAAAGGGATTTTAGACAGAGGCGTGATGATGTAATTTAAGGGCTGAATAGGAATAATCCAATTGTAGTGATAAATAATAATCCATTTAGAAGATGAAGAAATTGGTCTTTTGGATAATAATTATTGGCATCATTATATTGGGGATGTATTTTCCAATAGTATGGTGGATTATTGGCATAACAGTGTTGCTGATAGTCTTACTCTTTGTGTGGCTGATTAGAGGAAGTGACAAAAGAGAAGAAGAACGGATGATAGAAAAATTCGGCAGGGATTATAAAGATGCTATTTCCAAGGGAAAATTGGGACTCCGCACTCCTTATCCGTGTACACCAGACTCATACCACACTTCAAAGAAAGGAATAGAAGAGATTGCAAAAATCCAACTTCCAGAATTCACCATTAAGGAATGTAAGGAAACTTTGGAGGATTTTACAGGTGACTACTGTGGTGAGGTTATCGTAGAATTCAATGAGCCAATAGGTGAGTCTGTGATTATGCAGATTGAAAATGCCATGAAGCAAATAGAACCTAAATGGAGAATGAAAGGTAACGATGTGTATGAATGTATACTGGCAGAGCCTAATTTGGCGTCGAAGCCAAACAACGATTTGTTTTGGAGAATAACATTGCAGAAAGATTCTTCTATTGGTGAAATTGTGTATGGAAGGGTGTAAAAACTAAAAAACGTAAAAAAATATGGGCATATTTGATTTTCTTAAAAAGAAAAAAGATAAGGCAGAGCCAAATGTAAATAGTGGCAATGTAGAAAGTGGAGTTAATCAGGATAGGATTAATGAAGACGATTCGAAGCCAGACATATTTGATGATATGTCGAGGAAAACATTTTATCGCAACGAGGCAGCATACCGTCACCAGCAGATTGTCCTTCCACGCTATAAGTCAGAAACGGGTGTACCTTTAGGCGATATTCTGACAAAGTTATTCCCAGAAGTCGTATCGAAGATAGACAGCGTAACTGTTCTTCATACTGTTCAGGTAAATGAGGTTGAGACTAAACATCTACATATCACGAATGCTGAAAGTGCTCTTGCATATGATATTTTCTGGAATATCTCATTTAAGAATGAAGAAGATGGTAACATTTATCCAGTAACAGGTTCCAATATCACCTTCATAATTAGAACAAAAGGGGAGAATGTTCCGCCATATATTGTGCTATTTGCCAGAGGTATGGCTATTGGCTTTGAGGAAGTCTACATTCGCATTACATTAATGATTCCTGCTAAAGTAGGAAAAGATGATTTGAGAACTTCCAAATCGAATAGCGTACCTACAATGACGAGTTTCTTGATAGCTTGTGACAAAAAAGATAATCCTAAGCAGTTTGAGGAATATGAAGAAGCTGAAGAAAGAGTTATGAGCTGCATTAAGAATGGCGTTCGCCTAAGAGATGACATTGATGCAGAATTGTATTTTGGATTAGGAGAGTTCCAGCCATTTTCTCACTTCTATGGCTATGGTAAATATCTGTATAAGAACAAAAGATACGATGACGCCAGCGCAATATTGATGAGGGGCATAAATGCGATGATATCTCAACAAGATGATATCAATAACGATTTCTATGAGGCATGTAGGATTCTTGCAAGATGCCTGATGCATCACAATCATTATGAATCGGCGGGTTATTTTTATTCATTGGCATATAGCGGAGGTGTAGTCAGTGACGATGAATATGAGAATTTCTGGGTTGCAATAGCTGATAGTAGATCAATAGATTTGTTATGTGCAAATCTGGTGAAGAAACATGGCGAAGATTTTGACAAATGGCCCCAAGAATCCAAAGAAAGGTATAATAAAGTATACAATCTTTATAAGAATAATTGCGATGAAGACAAGGAACGTTCTGATAAAGTCGCTTTCTATTCTGATTTGGGACTTGGGTTTGTTTTGATGAGATTACTCAATATTGAAGAAAGTAAAATTGGTGGAATGAATGTAATTACACCTGATGGTATAGTTTCTTCCATTGTGGATAAAGAACAAATTAGGAACGAGAGGTTATATAAATATCTCATTCCAGGAACAACCATAGTACTCTCATATTCAAGAGCCTACTATGCTACTGGGGATAAAGATGATCAGTCTATATTGTGCCATGCCTCGTCTATCATAATATATGTGGACTTCGCAAACGAAGCAGAGAAGCTGGTACGAGTAAACATTATGATTCCAAACTTCACCAATGATGATGATAAACATGATATGTCAAAGACAAACGATCCAATTAGTATATCTTTCATTATGTCATCAGTTGATGACCCAAAACTTGTTGGTGAGGATAATTTAGATACTATATATGACTATGCCAATAATTGTGTGAGACAGAATAGATTCTATGAGGCACATATGGCATACCTCTTTATTTATAAAAAACTATCTGTTAAGCGATTGACGTTGACGGATGAAGAGAAACAACTATTCTACAGATCAGCATATTGTGTTGGATTCTGCTATGAAGAACTTCAGAATCATGAAAAAGCTTTGTTCTATTTGGATATGGCAAATAATGCAGGTTTAGACACTTACGAACAAGAGTTTATTAATGCTTTAGTGAATAGTAGGGATCCAAGGGCATTGAGTGTTATCAAAGATGCGAAGAAAAAGAAATACAATGTAGACCTAAACTCTGAAGCATTTCAAACACGTAACGCATTCCTGAACAGGAGAGAAGCTTATGTGCTTATTGATCTGGAGAAGTATGACGAAGCGGAGACCCTACTTAAGGAGATGTTGAACAATCCAATGAGTAAGGAATTTGCAGAAGGCGAGTTGAAGTATGTAGAACAAATGAAACAACAAAGGAGCTAAGCATAAGATGAAAAAGATAAAGATATATTGTATTTCCCTGCTTCTCCTTGGGTGTGGTAATAACAAACAACCGCGAGATAGCCTGAAAGAGACTACCCCTATTGGAGGTTGTTCGTCTAAGAAGGAATATGTGTCTGATCCTACACCTCAATGGGTAGAGAGACTGAATGAAATCGCACTCCCGGATTATAAGTACGGCGATACGCTGCTTAATGTATACTTCAAATATACCCAGGCAGTCAAGGGATATGAGGTGACAGGCAGATGGATGCCATACGATAAGTTAGCAGAAACTGGAAATGTGGTTATAAATTTCCATCATAAGAAAAAAGGAACTGAATTTCAGTACTTTGGCGAAAAATACCATTCGTTTGATACTGATGATATTTCTTTTGCCAAGGATTTCAAAGGGCATAAAAATGGAGATATACACTATTTCAACTATACTTCCCCTGATACGATTGATATATACAAGGAGTATAATGATAACTCGCCTATTGGCTATTACTCGTCATTTCAGTTCTTAGATGTAGATTTTGATGGGAATGATGAACTTCTCATATCTGATATGTGCAAAGGACGGGCTGGCAACAACTATGTGGTGTATAAACTTTCTAAGGATGGCTTGCAGAAAGTGACCTATATGCCTTTAGACGGATTGACGAATATGGACAAGATTGATCTTAAGAATAAGACCATAACGATTTATCAGAATGATGGAGCCTATGATGAAGCTGAATTCTTTTTCTCATTTAAGAAGCGGCGAGTTGCAATTAAAGATATTCCAAAATTCTATTCAGCCAGTGCGAGTTATTTTGATTTTGACAAATATAACAAGGAGCTTGGCTTACCTTTCGTTTTAGATTCTATCAAGGAATACACGAAAACTGATAGCGAACGACGTGTGACATATCAGGTTCGTGGTAGTAGGTTAGTGAAAAAAAGAAGAAACTGATAATAATATAATAGACAAGAAAAGATGGAAAAATTTTATTGGTCAAAACTTATATTGAACAAAAACGAAGCTGCTACAAAAAGTACCTTGATTAAATACATACTTGGTATAAAAGATAGTTCATCAATTACAGTTGAACAACTAAAATGCTTGACGCTAGAAGTTATTGATGGTACTGATCAGAATTATGATTTGAAGGTGTTTTTGGAATCTATAACAGATTTTGAAGAGGCTGCTAGTTGGTTAAGTAAAAATGCCTATTCTTTAGATATGTCAAGAAACCTTCTGGGGATAATAAAGCATCCTAAGGGCAAGAGAGGTCTTTAATATGTTAATTATAAGGGCGTTCAATTAGATTTAATTATGGGGAAGAGGGAGATAAAGTTTATCATAGTTGCCGTTGTAGCTATAATGATAACTAGCCTGGCATTAATGCTGATATGCAATCAGATCGTTGTGAACAATGCAGAGGGTAAGGTGTTCTCTAACATCGATAGCATCAAGTATAATAAGGTGGGACTATTGTTGGGTACCACTCCGCAGGCTCGCATAACAAGAATTTCAAACCAGTTCTTTACCTATCGTATTGATGCAGCTGAGCAGCTGTATAAGTCAGGAAAGATTGAAAAGATTCTAATTAGTGGCGATGAGAATAGTCTTGATGGTGTCAATGAGCCTGAATGTATGAGGGATTCGTTGGTGGCTCGAGGTGTGCCAGCAAGTGCTATCATCTTGGATGGAAAGGGATATAGAACGATAAACTCTATCATTAATGCCAACAAGGTGTTTGGTTTGAAGAGTTTTACGATAATATCTCAGGAGTTCCATAATGAGCGAGCCATTTACCAGGCAGAGCATCTTGGGCTGGATGTGGAGAACATTCAGGCATATAATGCAGAAATGCCAAAAGCACGGCGAGCTTTTATTACCAGTATTCGTGAATACTTCGCAAGAGTGAAGATGTTCTTGGATTTGTTTACATATAAAGAGCCTGTATCATATACAGAAAACAGAGTGGTATCAATTGATTGTAGCAACGATTCTGTCAATTTTACCAACAATGCTAAAAGCTTTGAATTGACTGATAGTGCTGGGCTAATATCGCTTGTTAATACACTTGTTCGTCATGTTGATAATAACGGGAATAAGAGATCTGTAAACATCGTAAAGGAGGAAAAATGGATGATGAATTTTCGTAAAAAGTTATGTGCTTATTACGATTGTCTCGGGTTGGATGAGAACCTTTCTGACTATGCAAAAGTAGATACTGTTTTAAACATAGCAGAAATGTGCTGTGATAATAGTAGCGACCAGACAACTGTAGGGATGATAAACAACAACATATCCTGCTCTGCTATTAATGTTTGTAGAGAATACAGACTGTTATCCGAACTACTTAATTGCTGTGCTAATGATATACAAAAGAAACTTGTTTATCACGAATGTGAACAGTACGTAAAAATGTATATTGTTATGGAAGCTCTGATAACAGAAATCACATTTTTAAACTATTGGGGTGGCAGCATCGTTGGACCTCTCTGTACTTATCATCATAGAGAGTTGTCTGGTGCTCGTATTGCTATGTATAAGACTATGATACAGATGGCTAAACGTGAATATAGCAACAGTAGTAATGAAAGCCTGAACAATGCAGAATACGTATTATTAAAACAATTACATAATTCAATACTCGATCTTCTAAAAGAATCAGGGGATTGGCAAAAGGAATTGAAGAAGATAGACAAAGAATCTTTCTTGCATTATAAGACAACGATAAAAGAAACCAAAGAATATCAGTATAGGTTTAAACCATTGGTTGAGAATTGGACTTCACAATGGAGAATGTTAGAGAATTCATTTGATTCTAATAAGAAACTGCACATGGAGGCTGCTGCCTCACAGTTGCTTTTAGAATGGTCAAAAGTAGTAAGCTCTATAAAAGACGAAATGTGAGGTTAGATAAAGATTAATACCAAAAATATGAAGAAAATTATACCGATTTTTATCATTTTAATTATAGTGATGACATTTTACGCTAGTCAGAGGCCTATGTCTGAAGTACAAGATACTACTGAACAAGAAGTTGTAGCAGATGAGAATGTCTCGATAGATGAGGAACATGATCTTGATTCGCTTTGGAATGATAGTTTTAATGTTGTCTATAAGCAACCTGTAAATGGATACATGGTTAAGGCTGTGGCTAAGTTTTTGGTGTCTGATTTTGATGTAATCTCTGCCGATTTAACCTTTGCGAAAGACGGACATTCATTTGAACTGCATACAAGTTGTTTTGGAGATACTATGTTCTGTAAAGGAAGAATGGATTTTAAGGATGAAAATCCTAAATTATTCAGAAAGTATAGAAACAAGACGATAGAGGCTGATTATCATATGTATAAGGATGAAGATCGCTTGATGCCGATGTATGCACCTTTCTTCTTTATGGACTTGGATTTCGACGGAAAAGAGGAATTGGTTATAGTGCACAAGTCTATGGCTGTTAGATATCACGATGGTTACGATGTGTATCGTATTGTAGAAGGACGTCCTGTGCTCATAGACTATCCTCCATATAATGATAATAAGGATGGCTGGGGATTTGGTATGACCGACTACCCTGAGTTTGATTTTAAGAAGAAAACGATATCATGCCCTTATCCAGAAGGAGAACTAAAGTGGGATGGACGTACCATCTATGGCGTCAGTAAAAAGCATAAAGATACAGTGGGGGTGAATGGTAAGAAACATCTATTTAACCATATGGAGGTAATTAAGGAGATAAAGTTTGATGAATGATCTGCCTGGCTTTATAATAAATACCCTCAGGCTTCGTGTTGGAAACCTGGGGGTGATTATGCCTGCTGCAGTATGCGTGGCGGGCCGCGCAAGTGCAGGTCCTTGGCTGTTCGCAGGGCTTCACAGTCCCGAAATATGAGATGGAAAAGTCGTCTATAGTGTTTTAGACCATTTTCCTGACGTCAGGAAAACGATACCAATGCCTAGATGCTATGGGATAGCTCATGGTATTCTGAGGACCATTTTGCTGACGCTAGCAAATTGGTATTACTAATTTCAGAAACGGAATGTGAGGTGGATGATTTAAAAAAAGCGTATAGAGCTTATGAAAACAAATCAGGGAGTACATAAACACTCCCTGATTCTATTATAGGCCCATGCAACTCGTGGCGCCAAGGGCAGTTACAATCGCAGTTGCGATACTGGCAATCATCTGTACGATAAACTTTAATGTCTCTTTCTTTGTCATAATGGTTAATCTTTAAAAGGTTATTACTCAATGGTCAATGGTTAATGGTCAATGGAATAGGGTGGGGCCTAAGCCCCAGCCCTTAGTCTCCGATAGGCTCGTGGCTTCCACCACCGCTATTGCCACCGCCGCTATTTCCGCCGCCTCCGGTGTTTCCACCGGTATTGCCGCCCTGGCTTCTACCACCGCCGTTGGTGGTCTTCTCACCATCGCCGCTCAGCAGACTCTCGGCATTCACAAACTCGGCCTTCTTCAGGAACTCACGACTTGAGATGTTCATCTCCTGCTCCTGCTCAGGCATGAATCGGATGTGGAGAGCCTTCAGGTTCTTACCCACATTAAACTCCTCCTTCTTGGGAGCACCGCCGGGCTCATTCTCCAGGGTAGTGAAGAAGGTA
>NZ_JNKG01000010.1:0-202647 GCF_000701965.1 Prevotella sp. RM4 | reverse complement strand
TCGCAGCAGGTAACTGTTGTAATATAGTGAATCTATTGGAAAAACCAAGGAAATACGCTAAAAATTTAGTGGCGCTCGCGAATAAAAAAGATTAATATTTTTGCTTTTGATTACTGGAGAAGTATTATATTTGCAGCCGATTTTTTAACTAATAAACAACATTAAATTAATTTGAAAAACGATGGAAACAATCAACAACGAGCTTGAAAGAGCTCAACTTGGGGCAGCTTCGGCTGCTGGCTGCGGAGCGCCCCTTGACTACCTGCCAAGTTTAAAAAATTACCTCAACCTTGCCAGGGAAATAGCCAGCCAATATTGTGTGGTATCTATTGAAAACAGTAGAATTAGAGCCTTTGTTGCTCGGTTCTTTATGCGACAACTGAAAGGTGCCGTGAAGTTACTACCGGGGTATATCGAAGACCTGAAACGTGGTAAGTGCATGGAGGCTTTCAGCATCTCGTCGGGGTTGCATCGCAAAGATTTGTTCTGGCTGAGGTGTGAAAGGATCTGTAGCGACATGGAAGGTGAAAGCTTTTACGAGAGTCTGAAATGCTACATCGAAGACCTGAAAACGTTATTGGCTGAGGCTGAGAAAGCGTTGATGCATTGCGATTCTGCCATGTTTGAGAAATTCTATTTTGCCAAAAAGCAGAACTACAGTGGCGATGCGATATCGAAGAGATTTGAGAAATGGCGTTACGAGAACCTGTGTGTAACCATCGACAAACTGAGAGAACTGCAGGCCAAAGTGGTAGCCGAATCGCTTACAAAAGGTATTATGAGTTTTGCGCCTGTGCCGTCGCAGAAAGAGTTGAACGAGGTTCGGCTGGACTATCTGAAGGGATTTCTGCCTTATGATTTTGTGATGAGTGACGATTTTTGTGTAGCATGTGCCCAGTGGCGGCAGTTTATGCATTGGAGCGACACCATACTTATTATCGACTACAAGAAATATGGGAAATACATCCAGAATCATTACTACGACTTTAGCGATACGCAGCTGCAAGCCATCTTTGAACTCGACATGAAGCTGTACCTGATACACAAGGAGATGGCTCGACTGAACCCAGAACTGATAAATGTGCTACAACCTACACAAACAGGACAGTTGGAGGATACAACCCTGTTTGCACCTTATAATACCATAACCCGGATGCTGCAGCAGGATTGGTTTGATGCAGTATCGGTTGATAAGGAGAAATATACTACCATGTGGCGTGATGAGCTGGTGAGCAATCTGATGAAGTCGGAGATAGGAAGCGTTATAGCTGACGAATGGCAAATAGCCAGCAAGCGGCCCCAACTGAAGGCTGCTGTAGTGTATGGTCTGAAAAGGGCTGGCGTAATACAAGGCAGCGACTTGGGTATTGCATCGGCTATTGTGGGCGATGATAACACAGATCGTAAAACCTTTGCCGTGTATATGGGTAGGGGTAAGAAAGGGGATATTGCAGACTGGATTTTCAACTATGTGAAAGACTGATTTAAGCCTTAAAATTCAACTGAAAAGTTCTACTGGCATTCTATAGGAATGTTAGTAGAATTTTTTTTGATTTTTTTCTTGTCTGTAAACAAAGGCCTTTGCGGGCATTTTTGTCCGTTCAACTGAAAACTCAACTGAAATTAATTTTTGAGTTGAATAGTTGAACTCTACTTTTGCCGTCGGAAATCAGATGATAGTCGTCTGATAAAAATTAAAGTATTAAAATGGAAAAAGTAAAAATTAAAATTAGATCAGAAGGTCGGGTGAAACGGATAGAGTATCTGAGATACCTGGCTGATGTGAGAGCTGAAGAGCAACAGGCGGTGGATATGGGATACCGTATTACCCGCAAAAGTATCGAAGAAATAAGAGAGGAATTCGTAAGAGTTTCAAATTTTGATTCAATTTATATTAACATTTAAATTTACAAAAGCAATTATGAACACAATGATTTTAAGAGTGAAAAAGTGCGGGGTAATGACTACCGTACAGAGTGAGAAAAGTGAGAATGGCGTACTTGACAAGCGTACACTGGTACTGCAGATGTTGGGTGGCAAGTATGAGGACAGCTTTGTGGTAACAGCCCTGGGCAGTTTGGCCACCATCGAGTGGGCCGAGGGAGAGTTGGTTGCCTGTAGCATGAGCTTCAGAACCCGAGAACACAACGGACAGGTGTACATGGACGTGATTGCAAACGAAATCCAAAAGATTAAACGTTGAACATTAAAGATTAAACATTAAAGATTAAAAAAGTTATGTATTTAAGTGAAGCAATTAAAGCAATGGAGATGAACCTCCGCAGCACATGTATGATGCTGGAGGCTGTAAGAAACAATCAAGTGGATAAGGCAATAGATTATGACTGGCTACCTATGCAGGACCATCTTGCCCAGTGTGTGCCAACCGTTACTATTAGTCGGGATTCAAGTGTAGAAGACTGCTTGACTTATCTGGGCAAGCTGTATAAAGGGCTTACCAAAGCATGGAATCACTACCAGAAAGGTAATAGAGTGCTTGGAGTTTTGGAATGCGAAGAGGCGTATATGATTGACATGCTGTATGGCTTTATAGGTCACCAGTTTAACGAGGACTATGTGAAATGTGCCCGAGAGTGCGTTAAGGCATATAACCAGACGCCGATTAATCCTAATGAAGAGAAAAACGACGAGAACTTCATTAAGTGGCGTCGCACCGTACTCAATAAGTTCAATGAGATTCTTAAGAAGTATAAGATCGACATCACAAATAAAGGTGAATGGAGTATCCGCGTAGGCTATCTTGAAGAGTGGCTTGGAAGAAAGTACTGGAAAGATTAAACATTCCTTATTTCATATTATTACTAGTTATTTGAGTTGAAGCTGGGAGGATATTCTCGAGTAAATGGCCAAGGAATCCGAAACTTCTTCTCGCTTTAAAACTCAAAAACAAAATGAAAACAAATAACAAATTAAACAAGACCGTGACTGTTAACGGCATGATGGCCGTTACAAAGAGTGATTTAGAAATGGATTATGTGCAGTTCCTGCCAGATAATCCGAGTTTAGGACAAACAGGCGCATTTTGCGGGCGAGGCTTAGGCCGGTTGCTTAGCAATGGATCGTTTGAGTTTACTCGTACCAAGCGATTACGCCATAAGCCTGAATTTAAAGGGGATTACGCTAGTTTGTCGTTTGGCGCAGATGGTAACGATCGCGTAACATTTGTGGTACCTAACGAATTGCGCGCCCAGTTACCCACCATATTGCGTAAGGGTATTTGCCCAATCATTAAACACCTGCAAAAGAAAGGATTTAGTAAATGATTTACCGCATAGTTAATAAGGGTAAGAAGTTTGCTTATCTGGTAAAGAATCGTGAAGAATTCTTGACGCTTAGAAACACCAAGGAGAATCTGGAGAACTTAGCTAAAGCTCGCAAAGGTGACGAGAAAGCTAAGGCCCAGTTGGTGCAGTTTGCGTACAATATTGGTGTGTTGAAAAGCTCGGCTTTGGCTGGTTGCAAGAGCATTGGTAGCTACTTTTTTCACGATGTGGATTGCTATGATGCCGACCAAAGTGCGGCAATGGCACAGCAGATATTGGCCAAGAAAGATGAGATAGGCTTGATGATGCTGGAGAAGAGCGCGAGTGGGGGATACCATTTGGTTTGTAAACGCCAGCCTGGTACTACCATCTTAGAGAACCAGGTGCGCATTGCGACCATTCTGCAGATTGAGATGGATACTAATGTGCATGATTTGCAAAGGGTGGTTTACTCAACAAGTGGTGATGAAAAAGATTTACTTTATCTTGATGAAGAACTGTTTAGTGAACCCATGACCGAACAGGAGTGTGAAGCCGAATACGTCCGCCTGAAAGAGCGCGAGCGTAAAGGTGAAGAGCAGGTGCCGGCTGGGGCCAAGAAGGCGAGGAAGCATTATAAGCCGTGGGAAGATGATTTAGCAACGGACAACAGGACTAACAGGTCTGATTCTGCTGCTGAAAATCCTACTGAAGAAAAAATCCTAAAGTCCTGTAGTCCGTTGCAAAATAAACCCATCGATGAGCGGGTGAGGTTTGTGATGGAGGCGGTTTTGAAGGCTAAGGGGCTGGAGAAGTCGGACTTTACGGATATTGGTGGTAGACACAATGCGGTGAAGATATTCCTGAGTGGCTGTAACCAGTTGCTAAGTAAGGAGGAGGCGAATGGGGCTTTGGCTGAACTGATGCCTGAACACTGGGCTGATGCGAATGTACAGAAATGCCTGAGTGATTTTTATGCTAAGTATTACAATCCTGAACGAAAACTGAATAAGGATGAAGAGGCAATATTTACGAAGAGTAGGAGGCTGGGAGATGATAAAGAATCAGAAGTGAGTGATCACTCAACTCCTATACCACCAGAGATGCCAGCGAAGTTGCCGAAACTGATTAAACTACTTACCAAGAATACCCCCAACCAATACAAAGCTGCGGTGGCGCATGCGGTGTTCCCATCGCTTGGAACACACTTGAAAGAAGTGGAGTTTGAGTACACCGATTACGTGAAGCATGAGGCCACGCTGATGAACTGTCTGATGGCGCATACGGGCGCAGGTAAAGGCTGTATAGATGAGCCCATCCGCCACATTATGGCCGATATTAAAGCCCGCGATGCGGAGAACACCCGCCGTGAGGCTGAGTGGAAAAAGGATTGCCAAAAGAAGGGCGCCAATAAGGATAAGCAGGTTCGACCCGAAGGACTGGTGATACAGGAGATTGATCCCGATATGACCAAGCCTGCATTGGTTACCCGTATGGACGAAGCCGAGGGACACTTTGTATATGTAAAGCTGAACGAGATTGACTTGTTTGAGCAGCTGAAAGGTCAGACTGGCAAGCAGCATTTTCAGCTGATGTGTTTGGCTTTCGACCCGGGTGCGGAGTTCGGTCAAACACGTATTGGAACACAGAGTGTAACAGCCAGACCTAAGTGTAGATTCAACTGGAACGCCTGTACTACTATCCAAAAAGGTCGTCGCTTCTTCAGTCGTGTACTCACCGATGGTCCTATCAGCCGTATCAACTTCTGTACCATCCCAGAGATGGAGATTGGAGCTGAGCAGCCCATCTATGGCAAGTACGACGAGGCATTTGATGCTGAACTGAAAACGTATATCGACAACCTTGTGTCGGCTCATGGTGTAGTTGATTGTCCGCAGGCCTTCAAACTGGCTAAAAAGCTACAGGAGGAGTGTGCTGAATTTGCCCGATTGTCGCAGGACGAAACCTACTGGAACCTGTCGCATCGTGCCATTGTGATAGCCTGGTTAAAGGCCTGTGTGCTGTATGTGGCCAATGGCTGCCAATGGGAAAAGACGATTGAAGATTTTGTTCGTTGGAGTCTGCAGTACGATCTGTGGTGCAAGATGCAGTTCTTCGGTGCTGATATTGAAAAGGCAAACCATGAAGGCGAATATAGAGAGCAGCCCGGTCCTAAGAATCTGTTAGATTTGCTGCCCGATGAGTTTACGCTTAATGATGCAATGCAGGCACGTGCTAAACAAGGTCTGCAAACTGATAAGCGCAAGTGTGCCAGAATGATACATCAGTGGGTATTCAGAAAGTATGTATTACAGATTACAGATTACAGTTACAAAAAGAGCGATAAATACAAGGAAAAATGTAGAAATTAAAAATGAGAAAATGTAAATATGGAAATAGTACAGTTGAATAGTAAAACAAACCTCTCCGAGCATTTTGTGCTCGGGGAGTTCACCAGGAGCAAGTATCCTGAAGTGTATAACATCCCCAGCCATGAGGCGATTGCTAATATGAAGCGATTGTGTGTTTGGCTGGAAGAGTTAAGGAAGCGGTATAATAATAAATATGGAGTAGGCGAGGAGCCCATCCGCATTAACTCTGGGTATCGCAGCCCGCAGTTAAATAAGAAGGTTGGCGGAGTAGCTGGCAGTAACCACCTTACGGGGTGCGCCGTTGATATCCGGGTGTTGGGCACAGAGCAATTAATACGCTATGCAAACATACTGCTGGATTATGCGGATGAGAGCCATCAGGACTTTGACGAGCTACTGATTGAGAAGAACCGCTACGGTGCTATCTACGGGGTGCGCCGTTGATATCCGGGTGTTGGGCACAGAGCAATTAATACGCTATGCAAACATACTGCTGGATTATGCGGATGAGAGCCATCAGGACTTTGACGAGCTACTGATTGAGAAGAACCGCTACGGTGCTATCTGGCTGCACTTTGCGGTACGTCCATTCAGTAATCGACGCAAAGTCGCGTTTATACAAGCGTAGAGCTACTTACAAAAACAAATCCTCTTGGTTAATCATACTAAGAGGATTTGTTGTACTTCGACCATTCTTATTATTCATAAAACACTAAAATTTGAGAAAATGTTCTATTTAACTGAATCTTTTTAATTTTATTGAAGGATTTGAAATATTTTCATTATCTTTGCAGGCAAAATTTAATGTAAGAAACAAAATAATTAATAAATCTCATGACTATTATAACAATTGTAGCGGTAGCGGTAATAGTATCTGTAGCTATATGCTATTCAAGACCACTTCTTCGACTCAGGAACTATGCTAAAACTCTTAAAGAATCAAAGGATTTTAGTGACTTGTCCCAAAGATGCACATTCCTGTCTGACTTATGTAGTGATTACGATAGTACCCGAACTATTGATAAGGACGGAGAAAAGAAAACATTACACCAAGCTGAAGATTTCTTCAACAACTCAGAGTTAGCTCGTGCAAAAGGAATCAATTTAAAGCATATTAATTCGGCACCAGGCGTGTTGTCAGGACTTGGAGTACTTGGCACTTTTGTTGGTTTAACTTTTAGCGTTGCAACTTTTGACAGTTCTGACTCTGCCGCTATCATGACAAGTATCAAGACGCTTTTGGGAGGTATGGGAACTGCCTTTATTACGTCATTGATAGGTATGGCATTGTCGGCCATTTATATAATTTTCTCTAAAAAATACTACAATAACTATGACAATGCGATAGCAGCTTTTGATAGACAAATGGATCAGAAGTTTCATATTTCAGCTGACGAAATTATTATTTCTGAAAATGAAAAGACAAAACGAGAAATATTAAATAGACTATCTGCAATCGAGAAGTCGAAAGAGGTAAACGAAAAACTTAATGCAATACAGGAAGCACTTACCATTCTGGATGAAGATGGTGCCAGTATTACAGCTGGAACAATGATGTTGAACTTATATGAAGAATCTGAAAAGCAATCTCAAGCATTGGAGTCGTTTACAACAGATTTATCAAATGAACTTAATGCATCTTTGGGCAAGACAATGGAATCATCAATTGTGCCATTGATAGTTAATCTTGAAAAGAGTCATGAAGTAATGAATACCAAGATAGAAAATCTGTCGAACAATATTCAATCTCCAGCTACTGATTTCGTTACCACTGCAGTTGGAGAACTTAAATCTTCGATGCTGACGATGGCTAATGAGTTTAGGGATTCTATTTCCAAACAGTCAATTACACAAATCGAGGCACTCGCTAATAATCTTTCCAAATCGGGTGAGTTGTTGAATACATTACCGATGACGATGCAGTTGATGTCTGAAAAAGTTACGGCGAGCTTCAATGAAGTTAACCAAGTGGTTGGTAAGATTCAGGCTAATGTCGCTAAACAACAATCTGATATAATTGAAAATACTAAGATTGCTAATGACCAGCTTACAAATGACTTCCAGCAGAAGTTTAACGAGATGGCTTCGTTACAGCAGTCGGTATTAACAAAGATGAGTGAACAAATGGATGCTACTATGCATTCGGTAATGACTCAGTTGGAGAAGGCTGTGGGAGGGCTTAACGAGCAACAGAACAGTCTGTCGGATACACATGCTCGATCAACCCGAGAAATTGAGCGTCTACTTCAAGGTTTTGCACAGAGCGTTGCCAATATGCACAATGCTAATTCTGAAAGCTCAGAAATGCTTGTTTCAATCAAGAAGGCTGGCGACAATTTGAACGAATCTACAGACAAACTCAAAACATTAGCTGTAAGCCTTGATTCTGCATCAACAGCAATTACTGATCAACAAAAAGAAGCTACTGCCAGATTTGTAGAGATGCAGCAGGAGAACCTTAATATCATCAGCCAGCTGTCTACAGCATTGTCAAATGCTCAAAGTATGGTTGATAGTTATGTTTCAGACTTTGAGACGCTCAAAGAAGGCATGAAGGAGGTATTCAAGGGTATCAATGAAGGATTAAAAGATTACAGTGCTACACTGAGAGAAAGTACAGGTGGAGCTTTGGCAGAATACTCGGATGCAATGACAAAATCTACAGAAGGTTTGAAGAATATTGCTGCTGCATTGGAGGAGTCGGCAGAAGAGTTAAGTGACAGCATCGACAAGTTCAAAAGATTGAAATAATGGCAACAGGTAGGAAGATAAATGAGACGGAAGAAAACCCTTTCGCTATGTCGATCGGTGATTTGATGGCTGGTCTACTATTCATTTTCATATTGTTGCTGACAGCGACAATGCTAAAAGTACAGACAAAGTCGGATAAGGAAGCTGCTATCACACAGGAGTATGACCGAGTTAAAACTCAGTTATACATTGACCTCCAGGAAGAATTTAAAGATAGTCTTAAAGTCTGGAATGCAGAAATCGATTCTATCCAATTAAGTGTGCGCTTTCAGGAACCATCAACATTGTTTGATTTCGCAAAAGATGATTTAAAACCAAAATTCAAATCAATCCTGAACGACTTCTTCCCCAGATACATTGCGTTACTGAATGACCCCAAATATCGTGATGACATTGAAGAAATACGAATAGAGGGACATACAGATACATCTGGCGAGTATTTTACAAATATGAAACTATCGCAAGACAGGACGAGAACAGTGTTGGAGTATTGTTTCAATCTGCTGGATGAAACTAAGAAAGACTGGGCAATATCGAAGGCTACAGCCAATGGCTTATCATATAGTCATATAATCACGAATCCAGATGGATCAGAAAACCCTGATAGATCTCGTCGTGTTGAATTTAGAATAAGAACAAATGCAGAGCGGAAACTTGAAGAAATAGCAAGAAATAGAAATGAGCAATAGTATAAATGATATTATGGGCTTTTATTTTGACTCCAATACATTTACGCTTGGGGCAAAATCTTGCATAAGTAGTGCGCAGCAGAAAATCATTGATAATGCCACCAATAGACAACGCACTATAGCCCGTCATTGTGCTGCTGCAGAAGAAAAACAACCCAATCAATCTACCATCGATGCCGCATATCGAAAGTTCAAGAATGGTTACACCAAATTGAATGCAGAAGACTATTCATCGCGAGAAATAAGAGCGCTGATTTATTGCCTTCATAAATTTGAGAACGATACTATGGTATCGACGTTTGCCAAAGTGCTTGATAAACAATGGAGAAATCGCTTTTTTAATGGGTTGCTCTATTTCCTTCTATCATGTTGGGATATAACAGGGAGCAATAGATTGCAAATGATAATTGATGTGTTTCAGCGTCAATTGAAAACTTATAATGGAAAACGAGATAAATATCTGCTTTTGAAACAGAATGCTCGTTTCTTAACCCTAAATGGAGCAGAATTATTAGGTATGACTCTGCGAAAAATGGATGTAGGACAAACTAAAAGTTGTTCTATATTCTCAGCTCCATCTGTTTTCTTCGGTTTGTCATCAAACAACATTGATTTTCAGTACTATTCAAAGGTTATAACCTCTTATTTCGGGAGAAATGCTATCGAGAAATTGGATATGCTTAAAGATGTCCTTGAAAGTCATAACTATGATGCTACGCCCAAACGCATTATTCCAGCTATGATCATCCAAAACAAGGATATCGTGAATGAGGCTAATCAAGAGTACCTAAGATCTATTGCGGTAAAAATGATTGGTAATCCAGAACTGGCATCTAAATGGTCTTTACGGAATGGATCACCTGAGGAGAACTCGAACCTACAGGAGGCACGCCAAATATTAAACGAATGGCTAAAACGTAAGTTCATCAGCATTTTCTTTGAAAAATGCATGCATGAGCCTGCAAGACAAAAATATTGGCTGGAACATATAGACCTTATAGAAGATCTTGAAATATGGACCACTCCATTTACGATGTCAATTCTGAAACAAGACAAACGAATAGCTGACATGCTAATAACGAAGGTTTATGTTTTAGACAATGAAAAAAAGGTTGATAAGTCAGCTCTGATTATGTCTGTAGGCAACTATTACTTTATTGAGTTCTCTGATGTAGGATGCCTATACATATATAGAAAGAATAGCATCTATGGTTCGCAGATTGCGTCGAAAAGATTCTTCTACTTCGATGAAATCAAGAGAATGAAAGTAGAAACCATTCAGAGTTTCTATGTCGAGAAACAGGAAGGCAAAATAGACCATCATAAAGGATGGGAGGGCACCCTTGAAAAATGGATGGAACGACATCGCGTAATACAGAATATATGGTAAAAGTATCAGCAACAACAGACTGTATCTGTCTGGAATATATCAAAGAGGGCATAACAATGCCTTATTCAGCATGGAAGGATGATCCAGAAGCATCCGTTTATAGTGATATCGTAAGTGAATTTGTGGACAATGGACAAGCTTTTGTTCATGAGTCAGGTTGCGAACTATCTTATGATGCCGTATATATCTTAAACACATATGAACGCAATGTACTTTCAATACCTGAGCTATATCCTTTTACCATATATGTTCAACCAAAGGGCTTACTAAAAGATTCTTCTTTTCAGTATTCGGTTGCGTATAGAGAGTCAAAGTTGGGACGGCGTTTTAATGTTAAACGTCAAGGTGCTATTATCGATACAGGAAGTAAAAAGTATCTTCTAAATAAGCACCAGTTTGAGTTGGTTGAAGCAATTAATGAATATAACCATCTTTCTTTTGACAGCAAGACTCTTAATGGAAATCTCATAGAGTTTTCACGCCTAAAGGACTTATCGCAAAAAGCCAAAGCTGTTCTTGATAAGTATCTGCAGAGTGAGGATGTTTATGTTCCTGCAAAATTAAAAATTGAAATAGAGAAGTGCGGAGAGGATTGTTATGAACTGATACCATCTATTGATTCTGCCTATTCTGACCAATTTATTCGCTATCTAGAATCACGAAACGAAGTTCCTGATAACATTGCAGTTAGCGATGATCACAATAACCGCACACGAGTCGTAATCGACGAGGAGAAGCAGGAGATTATTCGTAAAATCAGGAAAAACTATAAAGGAGTTTCAGCCAGAAAGCTGAAAGAGGTAGTAGATAATCCTGCTCTTTTCCTTGATGTTGATCATTGTGATATTTCAGAGTTTTATAGTGATAGAGTTATTGAGATTGGTCTATACAAACCAAAAGTATATCCTTTCGTATCACCATACAAGTCTTCTTGGATACCTTCATATACGGTGGAGGACCGTGTAAATGGTACTACAAATATCAGTTTCGAAACAATAGAAGAAGTTGATGAATTTGAGAAAGTTCTAGATCGAGCAAGTACGCAAGGAGAAAGTGCGGTTTCTTACCGAGACACCATGATCAATGTGGAAGATGGATATCAAATTGCCAAGGATGCTCGTAAAAAACTAGAGGAACATAATCTTAAAGAAAAAAAGGAAAAGAAAGTACTCATTGTTGAGGAGAACGCAGAAAACCTTGGATATTCTGTTGAGACTCAACATGCTATTGATGAAGGTAAATACATATTCCACAATATTCCTGGCCTAAAGCCAGAAATTAAGCTTAAGAAACACCAGATAGAAGGTGTTGCGTGGTTGCAAAGCTTGATTGCAGCAAAAAGTAAAGGATGTCTTCTTGCTGACGACATGGGTCTTGGAAAGACATTGCAACTTTTGTCGCTGATTGATTGGTATGATAAAAGCTACCCTAATAACCAGAATCCGTATTTAATTGTTGCACCTGTTTCTTTGATAGAGAACTGGCAACAAGAGTATGAAAAGTTCTTTGCATCCCCACGTATACCCGTATGTTCGTTAACGGGAAGTGTTTTATCTCGTCACTTTGGTAAGGGCATTGATAAAAGCTTAATAGCATATCTGCAGAAAAGACAGATTATCATCACGAACTATGAGACTATTAGATCTTTCCAGTTTAGTTTCTGTGCTGTAAACTATTCTTTGATCATATTGGACGAGGCTCAGAAAATCAAAACACCAGGAGCCCTAGTGACCAATGCTGCTAAAGCTCTTAAGGGAGAGTTTAAGGTTGCTATGACGGGAACTCCTGTAGAGAATACTCTGGTAGATCTTTGGTGTATTATGGACTTTTCATTGCCAGGCCTGCTTGGCAATTGCCGCGAATTTGCTCATAAGTATCAAGCGCCCTTGAAATCTGCTGATACAGATGTTTTAGAACTCGGTAATCAGGTCCGTAAGGCAATGGGCTCTTATTTTCTACGTAGATTGAAACAGGATGTAGCAAAAGACTTACCAACAAAGAGCATTAGGCGCATCCCAGTTGAAATGCCAGAGGTACAACGAAAGAGATATAGTCAAGCAATTGCTACTGCTCAACAAGAAAAAGACAAATTTAACAAAGAGTCTGGCTATATGTTGAAGTGTATTATGCAGCTTCGAGAAATTTCTGACCATCCATATCTGGGTGAGGATTGGACATCGTATTCGATAGAAGAACTCATTAATTCATCTGCTAAGATGAAAGCTACCATACCACTTCTTGATGAAATACAGTCGAAAAATGAAAAAGTAATACTCTTTGCTGAACGTCGAGAAACTCAGAATATTTTAAAACGCTTAGTCAAGTTTCGTTATCATTTAGATACTCATATCATAAATGGCGACACACCGACAATGCAGAATGAAAGATTCCGAAATGGAAAGATGTCTCGTCAACAAGCCATAGATGATTTCCAAAATAGAAATGGCTTCAATGTTATCATAATGTCTCCATTAGCGGCCGGTATGGGTTTGAATGTTGTTGGTGCTAATCATGTGGTTCATTATTCGCGACATTGGAATCCAGCCAAGGAAGAACAGGCAACAGATAGAGTATACAGAATTGGACAAACAAAAGATGTATTTGTTTATTATCCGATGGCAGTCATTGATGGCATGACTTGTTTCGACCAAACGTTGGATGCTCTTCTTGCTCAAAAATCTCAATTGGCTGAAGCAACATTATTCCCAACTGTGAGAATTGAAGTCAACAGCGAAGAACTGTTTAACAAACTTTTTATATAACATCATCCAAAGTACAAGAAAAAGGAGGCCTTGGATACCTAAGCACCTCCCGCACAAAGACGTTTTCAAAAAGAAGATTACAAAAGCTTCCCGATGTTCTGCAGGGCAGCATCGGGCATGGGACGATTGAATACCATGTGGAAGATGTAGGGCACCTTTGCAGCGTAATAAGGAAGCAAGCGCTGGGTGGCCTCGTGGATGGCTTGCGGGTCGCTGGTGCCAAGATAGGCTGGGAAGAATATGTCCCAATGGGCCATCATCGTTTCATGTGTAATATGAAATATGTGTTCAACACGATCGCCTGGCATATTGTGGCACATGGTCCAGAGGAGCGCCAAGTCCCACTCGGGTACACCATAAGCAAATTCTCCTAAATCTATCCAAAGGTCGCGCTGGCCGTCGGTAATGATGTTGCCGATATGCAGATCGCCATGCAGGCAGCGTGGGGTATCGGGTACAGTATCCAGAAATTGCAATACTCGCTGCTTGTAATCCTCGGGTACCATATCCTTTTCGTGATAGAAGTTAGCGATTCTCTGCTTATAGGACTGAAGGCGCGTGGTGTCGGCCTGCTTGGCATGCAGCTCCTTAGCCATACGTGCAAATTTGAGCGATATCTCCTCTAATCGTTCTGGTTCCTGGGAAATAATACGGGTATATGAGCGCTTGTTTTTGATAAGTTCGTATTCGGCGCCGCTCCGTTGGCCATCGGTAATCAATCGGAAAGGTTCGGGCGATGGTATGCCTAACTCGAACACGGCGCGGGCGGTAAGAAACTCGGCTTTGGCTCTGTCGGCTTCGAATCCAGGATTATAAAGCTTGGCCAGCGAAAGGCCATCCTTATGGGTGTAGGTAAGAGCAGTACCGCCCTCGCCAGTCTGGATATAGTCGTCTAAATTAATTCGCTGTATTTCTTCGTTCATAAGCATATATCTTTATTAAACCAGCCACCTACATAGCCGTCGTGCGCAAGAGCATGGCTTATTTCTTTCATCATAGTAATATTTAATTCTTCGCAAATTATAGATTTCGGGTGTAAAATTAAGAATTTCTTCGGAAAAATGCAAGTTAGAAGATACTTTTTTGTATCTTTGCAGCATCAAACATAAATTTGAAAACGTTAATTATAAACTATAAACTAATGAAGAAAGTATTGAAAATTGCGCTATTCAGCGTCATGGGATTGGTTGTATTACTGGGAATTGCCGTGTGGTTGGAGTTCGGCCATCTGGTTAAAGGTGCAAACTCGTGTGTGAAACTGGACGACGGATTGTACTACATGGAGTACAAAGGCGACGACGGGTTTGACGGACTGATGGCCAAGGGGGGCATAGCTAAAGCCGACGAGCTGGCCGGATATGCCATCGAATTCCTGTCGAAGGGTCATTACAAGCCCGAAATCAGCACATCGAAGCAGGCATACGGATGCTCGGCACTAACCGTAAACACGCCTGAGGGCGACATTCTGATGGGGCGCAACTTTGATTTCCCATCGGCCATTGGCGTGATATTGCATTGCATTCCCGATAAAGGCTACGAAACAATCACCACCTTTAACGTGGAGTTCTACAACTTTGGCGAGAACTATAAACCCGAGGGATTTAAGAATCAGTATATGGCGCTTACAGGATTGTTTGTGGCGCTGGACGGTATTAACGAGAAGGGACTGGCCATTGCCGACCTGATGGCTGGCGACACTGTGCAGACGCACCAGAACACCAGCAAACCCGACCTGACTACAACGGCCGCCATACCTTATATGCTGAAAAATGCTGCTACCGTTGACGAGGCGCTGAAACTGCTGGAGGGTATAGATATGCACTCGGACATAGGTTCGGCCCACCATTACGCAATGGCCGATGCAACGGGCAAAAGGGTAGTTGTGGAGTATGTGGACAATAAAATGGTGGTGGTAGAATCGCCTGCTGTGGCTAACCACTATCTGTGCGAGCAGAAACTGAATGCGGGTTTGGAGCCTGGCGATAAGCGTTACGACATGCTATGCGAGCGATATGCCGAAAACAGCGGTGTAATGAACATGGAACAGCTTACTAACGCGATTGCATCGGTATCGCAACCACAGCGCGAAGGGTTCCTGGGCACAGCGTGGACCATGGTGATGAACCTGAAGCACCCTTCGGTTACCTATTATTCGCAGCGCCACTATAACAAGCCATTCTGCTTTAGTCTGAAATCGACTGCTGAGTAAAATCCTGCATCTCTCTACATAAAAATCATTAATCGGAACAAAAATACAAAAAAATAACGATATAATGATACTCGCTTTAAAAAAATGTACTATCTTTGCACGCAGAAACAATAGTAAACGATTAATTAACAAATTTAGAACGAGTATGAAAAGTATGAAATCAATCGCCGTAGCACTGTGCGCTTCGATGGTGCTGGCTGGATGTAACATGAGTAACACAGCTAAGGGTACAATGATTGGTGCTGGTGGCGGTGCTGCCCTGGGTGCTATTATTGGTAAGATTGCAGGTAACACAGCTGTTGGTGCCGCTATCGGTGGTGCTGTAGGTGCTGGTACTGGTGCAATCATCGGTAAGAAGATGGACAAGGCTAAGAAGGAGGCTGAGGCCGTTAAGAACGCTCAGGTTGAGACTATCACCGACGCTAACGGACTTGAGGCTGTTAAGGTTACATTTGATTCGGGTATTCTGTTTGCTACTAACAAGGCTGACCTGAATGCCTCGTCAAAGAGCTCACTGCAGCAGTTTGCTACCGTACTGAAGAACAACAGCGCTTGCGACGTTGCTATCTACGGTCACACCGATAATACTGGTAGCGATGCTATCAACAATCCTCTGTCGGTTAACCGTGCTAAGAGCGTATCTAACTATCTGAAGTCGCTGGGTGTTCCTGCTTCACAGATCAAGTCGGTTGACGGTCAGGGTTCTACCAACCCAGTTGCTGACAACAGCACAGCCGAGGGCCGCAAGCAGAACCGTCGCGTTGAGGTTTACATGTACGCTTCGGAGCAGATGATTAAGGATGCTAACGCTGAGGCAGCCAAGTAAAATGTAACAATTAAAAACTTTAAGAATTTAAAAATTGAAGTTTCTTAAGAATACTCTGAAATGGATAGTGGTGGTATTTTTTGCCTCCACTATTCTTGCTGTTATGGCACTACGTTTCTTGCCGGTTTACTTTACACCTCTGATGTTTATACGCTGTTCGCAGCAGATTAGCGAGGGTAAGGACCTGAAGCTGAAACACCACTGGGTATCGCTGGACAAGATATCACCATCGTTGCCTATGGCGGTGATGGCGAGCGAGGATGCTAAATTCCTGCAGCATCACGGTTTCGACTTCCAGGCTATCGAAAAGGCTGCCAAACGTAACAGCAAGCACCCCGAGAAACGTAAGCTGGGTGCATCTACCATCTCGCAGCAAACGGCTAAGAATGTGTTCCTTTGGCCTGGACGCTCGTGGGTGCGTAAAGGGTTCGAGGTGTATTTTACAGCACTCATCGAACTGATGTGGAGTAAAGAGAGAATTATGGAGGTGTATCTGAACTCGATTGAGATGGGGGATGGTATCTATGGTGCACAGGCCGTTGCCGAAGAGCACTTTAATACCGATGCATCGAAGCTAACAAAGGCCCAATGCGCCCTGATTGCAGCTACACTGCCTAATCCACGTAAATTCTCGAGCAAGAATCCTTCGGGCTATATGTACAAGCGCCAAGGAAGGATTATGCGCGAGATGAAATACGTAGATAAACTATCTGATAAATAAGTACTTACTTTCTGAGTTCCCAGAAAGCCACTGCCGCTGCCGCTGCCACATTGAGTGAATCAACTTGGTGTGACATCGGTATGCGCACGGTGAAATCGGCGTTGGTGATAGTCTGCTGGGGCAGACCGTCGCCCTCGGTACCCATTATAAATGCCAGGCGCTCCTGCTGCTTCAGCACAGGATCATCGAGCGAGATGGATTTATCGGTGAGGGCCATTGCGGCTGTCTGATAGCCCAATGAGCGCAGGGTATCGTAAGAGTCGAGCCAAGTCCAGGGAACTAAAAATACCGAACCCATCGATACACGCACAGCGCGGCGATTCAAGGGATCGCAGCTGTTACGGGTAAGTAATACGGCATCGATGCCCAGAGCGGCTGCACTACGGAAAATGGCACCGATATTGGTGGTATCAACCACGCCATCGATCACCACGATGCGATGTTTCTGACCGCTGGGAATGCTACCCAGCACCTGTTGTACGCTCAATTCAGGTTTGCGACGCATGGCGCAGAGCACGCCACGGGTGAGGGTATAGCCGGTAAGTTGGGCCAGCAGTTCGCGCTCGCCAGTATAGATAGGAATATCACCACAGGCGGCAATAATATCGGCTGCATCGCCTGTAATATGCTTGCGCTCGCAAAGCAGCGCCTGGGGCTGATAGCCAGCCTGCAGGGCCACACGTATCACTTTAGGACTCTCGGCAATAAACAAGCCGCGTTCGACATCAAGTTTGTTTCGGAGCTGCGCTTCAGTGAGCGTCCCAAACACCTCAATGTCAGGCTGTTGTAAGGATTGTATTTCAGTAATCATTTAGTATAAAAATCAATTAAACGTTGCAGGGCCTGCTGGCAAACCAAACAGAACTCGGGTTCCTCGTTGGTGCGCATGCGACAGTTCTCGTAACCACGCCAAACACCCTTTGAGAGGTAACCGCCGCCCTCGATAAAACCGGCCTTTTTATCCTTAATCAGGTTCTCCCATTTGCCGTTGAAATCGTGCTTTGTTGTGAGATTGGGCTCCCAAGGCTCGGTATCGGCAAAATACATAGGATCGTCGTCGCCGTAAGGGTACTCATCACCCAGACCGCCAAACGAATGACCAAACTCGTGAACCACAACGGGACGGAAGTGCTTGCCGTGGGCATAAGTAAGGTTGTAAGAGTTGTAGATACCGCCGCCACCATAGCGATCGGTGTTTACCAGCACGATGATGTGCTCGTAAGGGATGCCTGCCAGCACATCGTGCAGCTTCTTCAGGTGCAGGGTAGTGAGGTAGCGCTCGCTATAGAAGGTGTCGAAATGCGAGCCGAGTGGGGTATTCTTCCATATGCCTTTATTGGGCTCGCTGGTGCCGCTCTCAACAGATGGCGGCATCACGGCTACCATATTGAATTTCAGCTGGTTCTGCTTAAAGGGCTCGTGTTCGAACAGCGATTCCATCGCTATACGACAATCGTTCAGGAACACGTCCGTCTCCTGCTGCTGATAGCCTTCGGCCACAAAAGCCACACGAATGCAGCGTGCGGTATCGGCAGCCTGCTGCAGGGTGACATGGGGTGTAATCTGGCGCTCGCCAGCCTTACGAATCAGAATATCCTTAGGATCTACCTTATGGGTAAGACGTGTGATGACCTGATCGTGGTAATCAAAGAGCTCGACCTTAATTTCGACGGGCGATTTGGGGAAGGGCACCAGAAACACGTTCTCGAACGATTTCTGCGTTTGTTTGGCTTCGGCGGTAGATACCCACTCCTGGAACAAACTTGAGAACGAGTGGCGATAAATCACCATTCCATCGGCGAGCGAACGCACCGTAATCTGTCCGTTGCCCTTGAGTGGCAGCTCGGCCAGATGCTGCTTGCGACCGTACCAGCGGGGCAAGCTTACCAACTCGTCGACAAATATCTGCTGACGGGTAGCATCGCCTGCAAAAGTATAGTCTAATCGCAGGGTTTTATCTTCGAAATAATCGTCGAAGTTCTGTGCTTGTGCGCTAAAAGATGACAAAAGTAACGCACTGATAATAAACAATTTTCTCATAATTCGTTAATTAAATCCTTTACGTAGTTTCGTTCCCAGTCGCGATGGTGAAAACGCTCGCCATCGTACTCCAGCAAATCAAGGTCGACGGTTACAATACCATCCTCGTTATGCGTGCGACCCAGACGTTTCTCAATCTCCTTCAGCACCTCGTTCAGCAGGTTCATACCCAAGGCAGTGGTGCCTTTGCACAACTGATTAAGATATTTGGGACATTGACCATTGACCATTCTTGCCTTGCAAGCCAGCAGAGCTGGAGCGGACCATTGACCATTTCCTACGGGTTCGGTGTAGATAGCGGAGGTGAAATGTACCTCGCTGAGCAGCTGGGTGAGCTGGGTGCGGGCAGCCTCTAAGTTGGCCTCGTGATTGATATTCGAAGCCAGACTGATAATAATATAATGTTCTTTCTGTATCATAACGATTGCAAAGATAGCTATTTTAAGGCACGAATTACACGAATTTCACGAATTTTAAAGAATTAATAATTATTTTCGTGTTAATTCGTGTAATTCGTGCCAAATATTCAGTATCTTTGCAACGTCATAATATATAATAAGGTGTAGCAATCTATCAAAAGCGGTAGAAAAATGCCATATTGAGTTGACAAAATGAAAGAAAAAGAGGAAATATTGTGAATTTCTGCTTAAATATTTGGTGGATTAAAATAAAAAGTGTAATTTCGCAGCGTTTTTCAAAGACATAGAATATAAACCATTTAATAAATAAACAATCAAATGAAGAAGTACAACTTTAACGCCGGTCCCTCGATGCTTCCTCGCGAGGTGATTGAGAAGACCGCACAGCAGTGTCTTGATTTCAACGGCTCAGGTCTCTCTCTGATGGAGATCAGCCATCGTGCAAAGGACTTTCAGCCTGTAGTTGACGAGGCTGTAGCTCTCGTAAAGGAACTCCTTAACGTTCCCGAGGGTTACTCCGTGATTTTCCTTGGTGGTGGTGCCAGTCTGGAGTTCTGTATGATTCCTTATAACTTCCTGATTAAGAAGGCTGCTTACCTGAACACCGGTGTTTGGGCTAAGAAGGCTATGAAGGAAGCAAAGCTTTTCGGTGAGGTAGTAGAGGTGGCTTCTTCAGCTGATGCCAACTATACCTTCATCCCTAAGGATTGGACTGTTCCCGCTGATGCTGACTATCTGCACATCACAACAAATAATACTATCTATGGTACTGAGATCCGTAAGGACCTCGACGTTCCCGTTCGTCTGATTGCCGATATGTCATCAGATATCTTCAGCCGTCCTGTTGACGTTGCTAAGTACGATGCCATCTACGCTGGTGCTCAGAAGAACCTGGCTATGGCCGGTGTTACTATCGTGATTGTTAAGGACGACGCTCTGGGTAAGGCTCCACGTGAGATCCCAACCATGCTCGACTACCGTACACACGTAGATAAGGGCAGTATGTTCAATACTCCTCCTGTAGTTCCTATCTACAGCGCTCTCGAGAATCTGCGCTGGATCAAGGCCCAGGGTGGTGTAGAGGCTATGGATAAGCTGGCTCAGCAGCGTGCAGAGATTGTTTATGGCGAGATCGACCGCAACAAGATGTTCGTAGGTACAGCTAAGGCTGAGGATCGTTCGCTGATGAACATCTGCTTCGTAATGGCCGACGAGTACAAGGAGCTGGAGAAGGACTTCCTCGACTTCGCAGTATCAAAGGGTATGGTTGGTGTTAAGGGTCACCGCTCAGTTGGTGGTTTCCGTGCATCTTGCTACAACGCCCAGACCATCGAAGGCTGCAACGCTCTCGTAGCTTGCATGAAGGAATTCGAAGCAAATCACTAATACATTAAACATTAAAGATTAAACATTAAGATGAAAGTATTAGTTGCAACAGAGAAGCCATTTGCAGCAGCTGCTGTTAATGGTATTAAGGCAGAGATTGAGGCAGCCGGCAATGAGCTGGTACTGCTCGAGAAATATACAGAAAAGGCTCAGTTCCTGGCAGCCGTTGCTGATGCCGACGCACTCATTATCCGTAGTGATAAGGTGGATGCTGAGGTATTGGACGCTGCTAAGCAGTTGAAGATTGTGGTTCGTGCCGGTGCTGGTTACGACAACATCGACCTGGCTGCTGCTACTGCTCACAACGTGGTGGCCGAGAACACCCCTGGTCAGAACTCAAACGCTGTAGCCGAGTTGGTATTCGGTTTGCTCGTGATGGCCGTTCGTGGTTTCTACAACGGTAAGAGCGGCAGTGAGTTGCTGGGTAAGAAGCTGGGTATCCTGGCTTTCGGTAATGTAGGTCGCAATGTGGCTCGCATCGCCAAGGGCTTCGGTATGGACGTTTATGCTTACGATGCTTTCTGCCCTGCAGAGGTGATCGAGGCAGCTGGCGTGCATGCTGTTTGCTGCCAGGAGAAGTTGTTCGAGACTTGTGATGTTGTTTCACTCCACATCCCTGCTACTCCTGAGACCAAGCAGAGCATCAATGCCGAGCTGGTTGGCAAGATGAAGAAGGGTGGCGTGCTGGTTAACACAGCCCGTAAGGAGGTTATCAACGAGCCCGAGCTGATTAAGCTGATGGCTGAGCGTGAGGACCTGAAGTTCGTGACCGACATCATGCCAGATGCTAACGATGAGTTCGCTAAGTTCGAGGGTCGCTACTTCTCAACTCCTAAGAAGATGGGTGCTCAGACAGCCGAGGCCAACATCAATGCTGGTATCGCTGCTGCCAAGCAGATCAACGCCTTCTTCAAGGATGGCGACACCAAGTTCCAGGTAAACAAGTAATATACTTACATATCAGGTGCACAGGAGGGTTTAAGCCCTACTTGTGCACTTTTGTATTTTCCTAAAACCTATTTTAATTATGCAAAGTGATCCAAAACAGTGCTTGTATTGCACGAATAATCAGACGCTTCACGACCTGATGATTGAGTTTGCTCAACTGTCGGTGTCGCGAGCTTTTCTTTTTAAGGAGCAGACCTATCGCGGTCGTTGCCTGGTGGCCTATAAGGACCACGTGAATGATCTGAACGAGTTGAGCGACGAAGATCGCAATGCCTTTATGGCCGATGTGGCCAAGGTGACTCGTGCCATGCAGAAAGCATTCAACCCCGAGAAAATCAATTATGGTGCCTATAGCGACAAGCTGTCGCATCTGCACTTCCACCTGGCTCCCAAATATGTAGATGGCCCCGACTACGGCGGCGTGTTCCAGATGAACCCAGGCAAGGTATATCTTACCGACGCCGAATATGCCGAGATGATCGAAAAAATCAAGGCCAATCTTTAATCTTTTAATGTTTAATCATTAATGTTTCATATATAACATGGCTATTATCAAACCATTCAAGGGTATTCGCCCACCAAAAGAACTTGTAGAGCAAGTTGAGAGCCGTCCTTACGACGTGCTCGACAGTGAAGAGGCGAGGGCAGAGGCTGGCGACAACGAGAAGAGCCTCTATCACATTATCAAACCAGAGATTGATTTCCCTGTTGGTACCTCGGAGTACGACCCACGTGTGTACGAAAAGGCTGCCGAGAACTTCCAGAAGTTCCAGGATAAGGGTTGGTTGGTACAGGATGCCGACGACCACTATTACATCTATGCGCAGACCATGAACGGAAAGACGCAGTACGGACTGGTGGTTGGCGCTTATGTAGATGACTACATGAAGGGCAACATCAAGAAGCACGAGCTGACCCGCAGAGATAAGGAAGAGGACCGCATGAAGCATGTTCGTGTGAACAATGCTAACATCGAGCCAGTATTCTTTGCTTATCCCGACAACACTGTACTGAACGAGCTGATAATGCGTTATGCTGCAACAGAGCCCGAGTACGATTTCGTAGCTCCTATCGATGGCTTCCGTCATCAGTTCTGGGTAATCAGCGACGCTAAGGATATGCAGACCATCACTGAGCAGTTTGCCCAGATGCCATCGCTGTATATCGCCGATGGTCACCACCGTTCGGCAGCTGCCGCTCTGGTTGGTGCCGAGAAGCAGAAGCAGAACCCCAACCACAATGGTACCGAGGAGTATAACTACTTTATGGCAGTTTGCTTCCAGGCATCGCAGCTCACTATTCTGGACTACAACCGCGTAGTGAAGGATCTGAACGGCATGTCGAGCGAAGAGTTCCTGGCTGCCCTGCAGGTAAACTTCGAGGTTGAGGATAAGGGTACCGAGATTTACAAGCCACAGCAGTTGCACGAGTTCTCGCTCTATCTGGATGAGCACTGGTACAGTCTGAAGGCCAAGGAGGGAACATACGATAATACCGATCCTATCGGTGTGCTGGATGTGGATATCTCAAGCCGCCTGATTCTGGACGAGATTCTGAACATCGGCGACCTGCGCTCATCACAGCGCATCGACTTCGTAGGTGGACTGCGTGGACTGAAAGAGCTGAAGCGCCGTGTTGACTCAGGCGAGATGCGTGCTGCGCTGGCTCTCTATCCCGTATCAATGCAGCAGATTATGGATATTGCCGACAGCGGTAAGATTATGCCACCAAAGGCAACCTGGTTCGAGCCAAAGCTGCGTTCAGGACTGGTAATTCACAAGTTGAGCTAAGCCGATGAAGACTAAGCATATACAGTACGAAACTCAGGGCACATGTTCGAAACTGATCGACGTGACTGCCGATGAGAACAACGTGATACAGCAGGTGTTTTTCCTTGGAGGTTGCAACGGCAACCTTCAGGGAATAAGCCAGTTGGTACGCGGACAGAAGATTGACGATGTGATACCCAAGATCAACGGCATTCGTTGTGGTGCCAAAGGTACATCGTGCCCCGATCAGTTATGCCGGGCACTTGAGAAACTCAAAGATGCTCCATTAGAGGGATAATAAAGAAATAAGGCTCCGGAAATTCCGAAGCCTTATTCTTTTCTTTGCGGAGAGTGAGGGATTCAAACCCCCGATACCCGAAAGGGGTATACCGGATTTCGAGTCCAGCGCGATCGATCACTCTGCCAACTCTCCAATCAAGCTTAAGCAAATCGATGTACTCGTTTTATATTTGCGAGTGCAAAGGTAATGCTTTTTTAGGAAACCACCAAACATTTTTTGCGGAAAATGCGATTTTTATTCGAATGACAGCTTAGATAGTCGGTTGCGCAGTTGCTCGGCTTCCGATTTACGAATGCTGAGCTTGATTTCGCAGGTATTATCATAGGTTTGCGAAACAATACGTGGATGCATCTCTTTCACAATTCGCATCACATCATTCATCAGCGGATAGGCGAAAGTGTAGGTCACAATCTCCTCAACCTGACGGGTTTCAAACTCGGAGTGGGCGAGGGCATCGGCAGCTGCTTCGCGATAGGCCACAATCAAACCCGATGTACCTAAGTTCACACCACCATAATAACGCACCACTACTATCAGGATATCCGTTAACTCGTTGCTGTTAATCTGTCCCAGAATGGGTTTGCCGGCTGTGCTCGATGGTTCGCCATCGTCGTTAGCGCGGAACTCCAATCGTTCGGCACCTAACATATACGCATAGCAAACATGGCGGGCATCGTAGTACTTCTTACGATATCCGGCTAATAATTCCTTGATTTCGTCAAGGGTTTCTACATGATGAGCGAAGGCGAGGAACTTGCTACGCTTTTCAGTGTAATATCCCTCACCTCCGCTTTTTAGTGTTTTATACTCGTCAATCATTTATCATTGAACATTGACCATTGAACATTGACCATTTATCATTGACCACTGACCATTTATATTGTACTGTCTCTAAAGGCGCAGCAATAATGGTCAATCGTCAATGGTCAATGTTCAATCAATTATTATACTCCTGCCATGATTTGATCTTCACATCATCGATGCTCATAGCGGTGAAGGCCTCGATAAATGCCTTGGCCAAACGCACGTTAGTCATCAAAGGTATGTTATGATCGATGGCACCACGACGGATCTTGTAACCATTGGTGAGCTCGCGACTGGTGTGATTCTTTGGTACATTGATAACCAAACCAACCTTGTGCTGACTGATGAGATCCATCACATTATTTTCGCCGGTTTCATCGGGCCATGCTACAGCTACAGCCTTTACACCGTTATCATTAAAGAACTTAGCGGTTCCAGCGGTGGCGTAGATGGTGTAACCCTTCTTGGCCAACTGCTGTGCTGGCTCCAGCAAGCTTACCTTACCCTTGGCGCCACCAGAAGAAATCAGAACGGCATCCTTAGGAATAGAGTAACCGGTTGCGATGAGCGAGTTGAGCAGGGCCTCGTTCAGGTCGTCGCCCAAGCAACCAACCTCACCAGTTGAGCTCATGTCGACACCCAGAACTGGGTCGGCATTCTGCAAACGGGCGAACGAGAACTGACTGGCCTTCACACCAATGCGGTCGATGTCGAACTCACTCTTGTCAGGCTTCTGATAAGGTGCGTCGAGCATGATTTTTGTAGCTGTTTCGATGAAATTACGCTTTAAAATCTTTGACACAAATGGAAATGAACGGCTGGCACGCAGGTTACACTCAATAACCTTAACCTCGCGGTTCTTGGCGAGGAACTGTATGTTGAACGGTCCAGAGATGTTCAATTCGGCTGCAATCTTGTGTGCAATTTTCTTTATCTGACGGATGGTAGAGAAATAGATGTTCTGAGCGGGGAAAACCATCGTGGCGTCGCCCGAGTGAACACCTGCATACTCCACATGTTCAGAGATAGCGTACTCGATTACCTCGCCCTTGTCGGCTACAGCGTCGAATTCTATCTCCTTAGTCTCTGTCATGAACTTAGATACTACTACAGGGAACTCTTTTGATACCTCGGTAGCCATATTCAGGAAGCGAAGCAGCTCTGCTTCGTCGTAACAAACGTTCATGGCGGCACCCGAAAGAACGTACGAAGGACGAACCAGAACGGGGTAGCCCACCTTGGCCACAAAATCCTTCACATCGTCGAAACTGGTGAGTGCCTGCCATGCTGGCTGGTCGATTCCAAGCTTGTCGAGCATGGCCGAGAACTTGTCGCGGTTCTCAGCGCGGTCGATGTCAACAGGCGAGGTTCCAAGCACGGGAACTCCCTGTCTATGCAATTTCATTGCCAGGTTATTAGGTATCTGACCACCCACTGAAACGATGACACCACGAGGCGACTCCAATTCGATCACATCGAGCACGCGCTCCAACGAAAGTTCGTCGAAATACAAGCGGTCGCACATGTCGTAGTCGGTCGAAACGGTCTCAGGGTTGTAGTTAATCATGATAGATTTGTAACCCAGCTTGCGAGCGGTGTTGATGGCGTTAACCGAACACCAGTCGAACTCAACCGACGAACCGATACGGTAAGCACCCGAACCGAGTACTACCACCGATTTCTCATTATTATAATAATTAATGTCGTGTGCAGCTACATATTTCTCACCCTCGGGATTTCCGAATGCTGGAACATGGGTGTAGGTGAAGTAGAGGTAGTTGGTAAGCTCAGGATGCTCAGAGGCAACTGTTGGGATGCGCTTAACCGATGGCACTACGCCGCGCTGCTTACGATACTTGCGAACAGCCAGATTCTCCTTCTCCATATTTCCACCCTGTGGCTTGAGAACGAAGCGGGCAATCTGGAAATCGCTGAAACCGCAACGTTTTACCTCCAGCAGCAGCTCATCGGGCAGTTCCTCAAGCTGATTATACTTCAGCAGCTCGTGCTTCAGGTCGACAATATGCTTCAGGCGCTCCAGGAACCAAACGTCAATCTTGGTAAGCTGCTCGATACGCTCGATGGTGTAGCCCTCTTCGAGAGCCTGAGCGATAGCAAAGATACGCAGGTCGGTTGGGTTAGCCAACTCCTCGTCGAGGTTATCAAACTTGGTGTGGTCGTTGCCCACGAAACCGTGCATGCCCTGACCAATCATACGCAAGCCCTTCTGAATCATCTCCTCGAAGCTGCGACCGATACTCATAATCTCACCAACCGATTTCATCGACGAACCAATCTGACGGCTCACACCTGCAAACTTAGTCAGGTCCCAACGAGGAATCTTACAGATCATATAGTCGAGACTTGGTGCTACATAAGCACTTGATGTAGTGCCCATTTCGCCGATTTGATCGAGTGTATATCCAAGCGCAATCTTGGCAGCAACGAAGGCGAGGGGATAGCCAGTAGCCTTAGATGCCAAAGCCGAAGAACGGCTCAAGCGCGCGTTGATTTCGATGATACGGTAGTCGTTGGTCTCAGCGTTGAATGCGAACTGAATATTGCACTCACCCACAATGCCCAGATGCTTTACACACTTAATAGTGATTTCCTGCAGCATTTTAACCTGCTCCTCGCGCAGCGAGCAAGTAGGCGCAACTACGATGGATTCGCCAGTATGGATACCCAGTGGGTCGAAATTCTCCATCGAGGCAACGGTAAAGCAACGGTCGTTAGCATCGCGGATGCACTCAAACTCGATTTCCTTCCAGCCCTTCAGACTCTCTTCAACCAGAATCTGTGGAGCGAAAGTAAAGGCCGACTCGGCCAACTCGATGAACTTCTTCTCATCGGGACAGATACCTGAACCCAGACCACCCAGCGCATAAGCCGAACGGATCATGATAGGGAATCCAATCTCGTGAGCTGCCTTCAGGGCATCTTCCATCGACTCTACAGCGTGGCTTACAGGAACCTTCAGATCAACCTCGCCCAGTTTCTTTACAAACAAGTCGCGGTCTTCGGTGTTCATAATGGCTTCTACACTTGTACCAAGTACCTCAACACCATACTCTTTCAGAGTTCCGTTCAAGTAAAGCTCAGTACCGCAGTTAAGCGCGGTCTGTCCACCAAATGCCAAGAGGATGCCGTCGGGGCGCTCCTTCTTGATAATCTCAGTTACGAAGTGTGTATTTACCGGCTGGAAATACACCTTGTCTGCAATACCCTCGCTGGTCTGGATGGTTGCGATGTTAGGGTTTACGAGTACACTCTTGATACCTTCCTCGCGAAGTGCCTTTAGGGCCTGAGAGCCTGAATAGTCAAACTCTCCTGCTTGTCCGATTTTCAGGGCACCTGATCCGAGAACCAGCACCTTTTTCAGTTCTTTTTTCATATTCGTATTGGTTTTTATTTTGAAGATTGCATAAAATCGCTTGCAAAGATACGAAGTTTATTTTAAACTTCCAAAAACAGCGTCTTGTAAAGTGTTAAAAAAAGGGCCCAACTTATTAAAAAGTGAGCCCTTTAGATATAAAATAAATGTTTATGCGTTTTACTCGTAATAAGTAATGGTACGGGTCATTTCCATTTCCTGACCCATCATGCTCATTTTACGGCTAATCCAGTTACCTTTATCGTCGAACTTATAGTCGGTGAGGGGGACCTCAACATCCTGACCCATCATGTTCATCTTCTGAGCCTTTACCAGTCCGTTCTCGTCGTAAACTAAGACCTGCTTAATCTCCTGCCCCATAACGTTTGTGGTCTGGCTGACAAGCTTGCCATTCTCCCAGGTGAACTTAACCTCAGCCTCCTGGCCCTGCATGCTCATCTTGGCGCTCTGAATGTAGCCATTCTCGTCGTACTTGGCATCGGTCAGACCGTCCTGCTGCATCTTACCGTCCTCGGTAAAGGTGGTGTTACGTGGCATACCCATCACGGTCATGCTGATTGATTTAACGGCGCCCTTAGCCTCGTTAGCTTCAACGTCGTGGAACTTGGTTTGTGCCTGCATAGTCATAGCCATTGCAAGGGCAGCAATCATCATTGTTAGTTTCTTCATTTCTGAAAAGTTTTAATTGGTTGTACAAAATAGTTGATAAATGAATTATCGGCGACAAAGATAAGGCAAATTTTGCTAACCGCCAAACGAAAATGCGTTTTTCTGCGATTTTTTATAAAACAAAAAGAGGCGAGCATTCACTGCTAGCCTCTTTCGTTAAAAAACTAAATTAATCAACCATAAACCTTAACCATTAAAATCGAGTGCAAAGGTACTGATTAAAAATGTAATCACCAAATGTTTCGGTGTATTCTTAACAATATTTATATTATCTGCATATTAATGCTTCAGTACCAGGCAAGCCCAATCATGGTCGGTAGTCTTCGATACCAACTTTAGTCCGATGGAATGGGCTTTTTCTATCAGAATTTCGCAATCGTCTGAGTAGAAGCCACTTAGGATAAGCAGCGAGCCCTCGTGCATCTTGCTAACAAACATCGGCATGTCGGCCAAAAGGATATTTCTGTTGATGTTAGCCAGCACAATATCGAATTTTTCGTCGATATTTTCGAGTATTTTAGCGTCGCCCAAAAGCGAAGTGAATCGATCGTCAACACGATTAATCACGGCGTTATGGCGGGCATTATCTACGCTCCATTCGTCGATATCATAACCTACAGCCTCGGTTGCACCCAATTTCAGGGCGCAGATAGAAAGGATACCCGTACCTGTACCGCAATCCAGCACGCGACCTTTGGCCAACTTCAGCAGCTGGGTGCAAATCATACGTGTGGTTTCGTGGGTACCGGTACCAAAGGCCAGCTTGGCATCGATTTCGATCTGTACCTTACTATCTACCTCGGGCAGATGGCGACCGTCGTGAATCACCAGTTGGTCGGCAATCACGATGGGCTCAAACCCCTCCTGTTCCCATTGCTCATTCCAGTCGCGATCCTCGGCCTCGCGTACATTATATATAATAGAGGTACCCTCGAAAGGGAAATCCTCGATACACTCGCGCAGTGCATCTTCATCGAAGAGCGACTGCTGCACATAACCCTTCAAGCCTGTTTCGGTTTCCTCGAAAGTTTCGAAACCAGCCTCGCCAGCAAGCGACGCAAACAGGTCGGCAGCATCGGCCGAATAGGGTGAAATGGTGAATTCTACCTCAAAATACTTCATATAATCGTTAATTTTTGAGGCAAAATTACAAAAATTAGGGAAAATCCTATCATAAGTTAGGGTTTTTCCCTATTTTTGCACCAAAATTCGTTGTATTTTTGCAACGTGAATCATTAAACTTAGAAGAAAATGAAGAAACTGTTACTAATTTCAATGCTGATCGGAGCCATGCCTCTCTCGATGATGGCTCAGGACGACGACCTCTACTTCGTACCAAAGAAGAAGAAGGCACAGGTAGAGCATGTGAAGGATATCGCCCCCGTGGTGGCTCCGCAGTCAAAAGCCAAGAGCAGCTACGAGGTGATTGACGGTGATACTACCAAGTTAGATGTAATCGACTTTACTGAAGGAAAGGGTGTTTATCCTGCCGACACGCTGGAGGCTGAGGATTTTGCCCTGACCAAGAACATGGTTCGCTTTGATGACTACGACGTGAGCAGCAATGCTGCTTTCTGGACTGGTTATCGTGCCGGTTCAAGCACTTGGGGTTGGCACTCACCTTGGTACTACAGTCGTTACGGCTGGTACGATCCCTGGTACTATGGTTCATGGTATAGCAGCGTAATGTGGAACAATCCATACTACCTGAGCTGGTGGGATCCTTACTACTACGGCTGGTACGATCCATATTGGAGCACATGGGGTTGGCCATATTATGGCTACTACAGCTACTACAGCTGGTATTCGCCTTATCGCTACTGGGGCTATCCCTATTACTATGGTGGCGGCGGCGGTGGCCGAACACACTACTACGGTCACACTGGCAATGCCGGTTCTATCGACATCAAGGGCAGCACAGGTCGTCGACCTTCATACCGCAACTCTGTTGCCAACAGCAGTTCGCGTATGGGCAGCCTGAGAGATCGCGCCAGCAGAATGGGTGGCGACCGTGTATATAGCAGCGGTAACACACAGCGCAGCAGCTCTGGTAACTTCAGCGGTCGCCGTGGTGGTAACAACTCTAATTCTAATTATAATTACTCGTCACCAACTCGCTCTAACTCTACTTACAGCAGTCCATCACGCTCAAGCAGCGGTAGCTTTGGCAGCAGCAGTAGCAGTGGTAGCTTCGGAGGCTCTCGTAGCTCTGGTGGCGGTGGCGGCGGTGGTAGCCGTATGGGAGGACGCCGTTGACATTGAACATTAATACATTAAACATTATATTGCCATTATGAAGAAGATTTTATTGGCAGCGATTGCTATGGGCTTAGTTTTGCCAGCAGCTGCACAGGATACATACGAGAGCGCCCGCTTGCTGGGTAGCGATCTGAACGGAACCGCCCGCTATGTGGGTATGGGTGGAGCAATGGAGGCTTTGGGTGCCGATATCTCAACCATGGGTACTAACCCTGCTGGTATCGGACTCTTCCGCCACTCAACAGCCAGTTTGAGTTTCGGCGTGGTTTCGCAGGCCGACGCTAAGGAGTTCGACGGACTGAATAAAACCAATATGAGCTTTGATCAGGCTGGATTTGTTTACTCGGCTCGCGTTAGTCCCACCTCTTTTATTAATGTGGGCTTCAACTACCACAAGAGTAAGAACTTCGACCAGATTCTGTCGGCTGCCAACTCATTGCGCGGTTGCTCACAGAACGGACTCACCTACGAAAAGGCCGCTCGCGGACTTTATGAGTTCGACGAGAACAAGCAAGGCGAAGTGATGGGATGGGAGGGCGACTATCGCTCATACCGCTATAATCAGGCCGACTATATGAACGCCAACGTGTTCCTGCTCGATCCTGATGATCAGTACTTTTATTGGAGCGAGGCTGGTGCCTACAGCTTTGATCGTGCACATCGCGGATGGATTGCCGATTACGACTTCAACCTGAGCGGTAACTACAACGACCGTTTCTTCTGGGGACTGACTGTTGGCGTACAGGATGTACACTATAAGGGTTATTCGGAGTATGCCGAGACCATCCTTGATTCGCAGGGTATTAAAACTGGTTCGCTGGCTTATGGCGACGAGCGTAAGATTACCGGTACTGGTATCAACCTGAAGTTTGGTGCTATCTTCCGTCCTGTCGAGGAGTCGCCATTCCGCATCGGTGCTTACATCCACACACCAACCTGGTACGAGCTTACCTCGAGCAACTCAAGCGCTATGGTTAACAACACCCCTTACGGTTCTTGGGATAAGGGTCAGAGTCAGGAGAGCTACGACTTTGCTTACCACACACCTTGGAAGTTTGGTTTGAGCCTTGGAACCACCATCGGTACCCAGTTTGCTCTGGGTGCAGGTTACGAGTACACCGACTACAGCGCCAGCCAGAACCGCATCATCGATGGTTACGACTATTACGACAATGCCGAGACCTCGAAGGATGTAGCCATGAAGGCCAATACCGAGCGTTCGCTCAAGGGTGTATCAACCCTGAAGTTGGGTGCAGAGTACAAGCCCGTTCCTGAAGTAGCATTCCGTGTAGGCTACAACTACATCACCAGCGGTTACAAGATGGATGGTGTTCGCGATATGACTGTCGACAGCCCAGGCACTATGTACGCTTCTACAACCGACTATGTAAACTGGAAGGATACTAATCGCTTTACCTGCGGTGTAGGTTTCAAGGTAGGCAAGATGAACATCGACCTGGCTTACCAGCTGAGCAATACTGATGGTGAGTTCCACCCATTCCAGGACTATCAGAGTCTCGCTTCTTCAACAAGCGTTAGCACAGGTGTTACTAAGGTTAGCAACAAGCGCAGCCAAGGTTTGCTTACCATCGGATACACTTTCTGATAATGTAAAAATGTAACAATTAGAAAATGTAAAAATTGTAAGATTTTAGATTGTAGAAATTAAAAAACTGAAAGTTTATATGAATAAAAATACGGCTTATGCAAATTAAGCCGTATTTTTTTGGCTGTTTGCTCAAAAATGCCTACCTTTGCCCCTGATAGATAATATCACATAATTGAAAATCGTAAAATTGTAAAATATAAATTAGTCAGATGAAAAAGCTTTTATTGGGAGACGAGGCTATTGCTCAGGGCGCTATCGATGCTGGTCTGAGCGGTGTATATGCCTATCCCGGCACTCCATCAACGGAGATTACTGAGTATATCCAGGAGTCGGCCATTGCCAAAGAGCGTAACATCCACCGCCGTTGGAGCACCAACGAGAAGACGGCTATGGAGGCTGCACTCGGTATGTCGTATATGGGCAAGAGGGCGCTGGTGTGTATGAAACATGTAGGTTTGAACGTTTGTGCCGATCCGTTTGTTAACTCGGCTATGACGGGTACCAACGGTGGTGTTGTGGTTCTGGTAGCCGACGACCCATCGATGCACTCATCGCAGGACGAGCAGGACTCACGTTTCTATGCTAAGTTTGCCATGATTCCCACCTTGGAGCCCAGCTCGCAGCAGGAGGCCTACGATATGATGCAGGAGGCTTTCGATATGTCGGAGAATCTGCACCTGCCCATCCTGATGCGTGTTACCACCCGTATGGCTCACAGTCGTGCCGTAGTTGAGGTGAAGGACGAGGCCCGCCCACAGAACGAGCTTAACTACAATGCCCAGGCCAGTAACTGGGTACTTTTGCCCGCCTTTGCCCGCAAGCGTAATGTAGTAGTAACCAGCCAGCAGCCTTTGCTGGAGCAGATGGCTGTTGAGAGCAAATATAACAAGTATATCGATGGCGCCGACCACAAGTTGGGTGTCATCGCCAGCGGTATTGCCTACAACTACCTGATGGAGTGCTATCCCGAAGGTTGTCCTTTCCCCGTGCTGAAGATTTCGCAGTATCCTATCCCCAAGAAGCTTATCCGACGTATGACCGACGATTGCGAGCAGGTACTGATAGCCGAAGAGGGTCAGCCATTCATCGAGGATCAGGTTCGTGGTGTGATGCCCGGCAACGCTGTCATCAAGGGTCGCTTAACAGGCGAGCTGCCTCGTACAGGCGAGTTGAATCCCGACTTCCTGAAGAAGGCACTGGGTCTTGAGAGCAGCGAGAGCTATGCACCTTGCGAGGATGTAACTCCACGTCCACCTGCACTGTGTCAGGGTTGCGGTCACCGCGATGTTTACACCGCCCTGAACGAGGTACTGAAGGAGTATCCCAACGCCCGCGTGTTTGGTGATATCGGTTGCTACACACTCGGATTCCTGCCTCCTTACAAAGCCATCCACAGCTGCGTAGATATGGGTGCATCTATCACAATGGCCAAGGGTGCCAGCGACGCTGGTCAGTGGCCTGCAGTAGCCATCATCGGCGACTCAACCTTTACCCACAGCGGTATGACTGGTTTGCTGGATGCTATCAACGAGAATGCCGACATCACTGTGATTATCAGCGACAACCTGACCACCGCTATGACAGGCGGACAGGATTCGGCTGGTACCAATAAGTTCGAGGCTATCTGTAAGGGTCTGGGCCTTTCAGAGGATCACCTCAAGGTGGTTAACCCCATCCCCAAGAACATGCCCGAGATTACAGCAGCCATCCGCGAGGAGATCAACTATCACGGTGTGAGTGTGATTATTCCTCGTCGTGAGTGCATGCAAACGCTGCAGCGCCACCTCAAGCAAAAGAAAGCCAATAAATAATAATAGCAGAAAATAAAAAATAAAACGATGAAAACCGATATAATTCTTTGTGGAGTAGGCGGTCAGGGTATCCTCTCGATTGCTACCATCATAGGCGAGGCTGCCATGAAGGAGAACCTCTATATCAAGCAGGCCGAGGTACACGGTATGAGTCAGCGTGGTGGCGACGTACAGTCGAATCTGCGCATCTCGAGCAACCCCATCAGCAGCGATCTGATTCCGCTGGGTGGTGCCGATGTGATCATCTCGATGGAGCCCATGGAGGCTCTGCGTTATCTGCCATTCTTGGCTAAGGATGGTTGGATTATCACTTCGAGTGCTCCTTTCGTAAATATCCCCAACTATCCTGATATCGAGAAGATTAAGCAGGATTTGGAGAGTGTAAAGAATGTGATTGTATTGGATATCGAGCAGGCTGCTAAGGATAATGGTGTGCCCCGTTCGGCCAACGTGATTCTGCTGGGTGCAGCCCAGAAGGCCTTGGGTATCGAGTACGATAAGTTAGAGGATGCCATCCGTCGTGTCTTCGCCCGCAAAGGCGATGCCATCGTAGAGGCTAACATCAAAGCCCTCGCCATCGGTAAAGTAGCGCAAAAATGATTAATTAGGCACGGATTAACGCGGCTTTTAATAAATTAAAAGACACGGATTTACTGCGATAAAAACAGCAGTGTCTCTTTGAAAAAGAGCCGTGTTAATCCGTGCCAAAAAATAATTTTTATGGAAACTCCGATTAAAAGAGAAATAGTTGACTCGCTGGTAGCGGAGCTTGGCATTGAGGATTTTGCCAAGGCTACCATCCGCGAGGTGAAGCAGGTAGCTGCTAAGGCCGAGAAAGCGAGTGGGGTAGAGTTCATCAAGATGGAGATGGGTATTCCTGGTTTGCCCGCCGCTCAGGTAGGCGTTGATGCCCAGATAAAAGCCCTCGAAGGTGGCATTGCCCATTCGTATCCCGACATCCAGGGTGCGCCCGTGCTCAAGGAGGCTGCTTCGCAGTTTGTAAAAGCCTTTATCGGCGTAGATATCAAACCCGAAGGCTGCGTACCTGTAACAGGTTCGATGCAGGGCACTTTCGCCTCGTTCCTCACCTGCTCACAGTGCGACAAACAGAAGGATACAGTGCTGTTTATCGACCCAGGATTCCCAGTACAGAAGATGCAGCTGCAGGTGATGGGCGTGAAGTACGAGACTTTCGACGTGTATAACTATCGTGGCGACAAGCTGCGTGGCAAGCTCGAGAGCTATATGAGCAATGGTAACATCTGCGCTATCGTATATTCAAACCCCAACAACCCCTCGTGGATTTGTTTGCGCGAAGAGGAGTTGCAGATTATCGGCGAGCTGGCCACCAAGTACGATGCCATCGTGATGGAGGATCTGGCTTACTTTGCTATGGACTTCCGTAAGGATCTCTCGAAACCCTTCGAGGCCCCTTATCAGGCCACAGTAGCCCGTTATACCGATAATTATATGCTGCTCATCTCAGGTTCAAAGGCATTCAGCTATGCTGGCGAGCGTATTGGTGTGGTTTGCATCAGCGATAAGCTGTTCCATCGCCATTTTCCCGATCTGGCTGCCCGTTATCAGGGTTTGCCCTTCGGTCCTGTATTCTCAACCCGTATGCTGTATGCGTTGAGTTCGGGTACCAGTCATAGTGCCCAGTATGCAATGGCCGCTATGCTCAAGGCCGCTTACGAGGGTAAGTACGATTTCCGCAAGGAGATTAGCGTATATGGCGAGCGTGCCAAGAAACTGAAGGAGATTTTCTGTCGCCACAATTTCTATGTGGTCTACGATAAGGATTTGGACGAACCTATTGCCGACGGATTCTACTTTACCATTGGTTATCCCGGCATGACATCTGGCCAGTTGGCTAAGGAGTTGATGTACTATGGTGTATCGGCTATCTGCTTGATAACCTGCGGTTCCGAACAGGAAGGCTTGCGTGTTTGTACCTCGTTTATCGAGGATCACCAATACGCGCAACTCGAGGAACGCATGAAGGTGTTCGAAATCAATAATCCCCGATAACAAAAAGGCCCCCGCAAATTTGCGAGGGCTTTTTTATTTAATCGTTACTCATATCTACGGCGGTGAACTTAAAGTCCGTTTCGGCTACGTTGCGCACATCGTAGGGTTTCTTGCTCTTAACCAGATATTTGTTCTTCATCTTGGTGTACTTCTTCTCAACCTTCTTGCGGTCAACGTTGGCCACTACCACACAAGTACGGTTGGGCAGGTTACGCTGATTGGCAAAAAACTCGCGCAGCTGATAGCTGTAGTTATGTCTGCCAGCCAGCATCTGCTTTTTCTTGGTAACCCAAACGCTGTCAACCTTCTGGATATTAGTAAAATATACGGTAGAATCGTTGAACGAAGCAACGAATCCGAACATATACGCATGTGGAACCTTCACATTTTGTGCCTGCACGTTAGCGGTGCCGGCAGCCATCAGCACGATGGCAAGTGTAAGCTGTTTAAATAATCTCATTATCCTAAATATGTCTTTAAAAATTTATTCGCTTTGCTGTTTCTTAGCTTGCGGATAGCCTTTTCTTTTATCTGACGTACGCGTTCACGGGTTAATCCAAACTTGGTACCAATCTCCTCGAGTGTCAGCTCGGGCTGGTTAATGCCGTACGATGCCTCTACCACGTTGCGCTCGCGCTCGTTCAGGGCACTCAGGGCGTTTTGTATCTCCGATTTCAGCGACTCCTCAACCAACTGGTTATCGGCCAGTGGGGCATCGCTGTTGGCCATCACGTCGAGCAGGCTGTTGTCTTCGCCCTCAACAAACGGTGCATCCACACTAATCTGGTGCCCGTTAATGGCCATCGCCTCGTCAATCTTTTCTTGTGGCAAATCCACTTTCTCGGCTATCTCATCTACCGATGGGCGGCGCTCGTTAAGCTGCTCAAATCGGTTTATCTCACGATTGATCTTGTTTACCGATCCCACCTGGTTCAGGGGCAGTCGTACGATACGACTCTGCTCTGAGATGGCCTGCAGAATGCTCTGACGTATCCACCATACGGCATACGAGATGAACTTGAAGCCGCGTGTCTCGTCGAAACGTTCGGCCGCTTTCAGCAATCCTAAATTGCCTTCGTTAATCAGATCGGGCAGCGACAATCCCTGATTCTGATATTGCTTAGCCACAGATACCACGAAACGAAGGTTAGCCTTCGTTAATCGCTCCAACGCTTTAGTGTCTCCTTTTTTTATGCGCTGTGCCAATTCAACCTCTTCCTCAGCCGAGATCATGGTCTCCTTACTAATCTCTTGTAGATACTTTTCCAGAGCCGCACTCTCACGGTTGGTTATAGATTTAGTGATCTTTAGTTGTCTCATCGTGGTAATAATATGTTTAAGTTGGCCGCAAAAGTAAGACTTTTTCCTGAAACAACCAAAAAAAAGCCACGAATTTTAATCATTCGTGGCTCTTTTTTATCTATTTGTGCTTATTCGTCTTCCAAAGGTACTGCGAAATAGCCTTTTTTGCCTGTAGGATAGATACCCTGGATGTAGAGCACGGGCTCCTTCGACTTCGAGGCTGCCTTCACTACTTCCTGCAGGTCGGCGATGCTCTTCACGCTGTGGTCGTTGACACGCTGGATGATGAAGCCCTGAGGCACACCAGCCTCCTTCAGTCGGCCGCCGCTGACCTTGAGCACCTGGAGACCGTAGCCGATGTTGAGCTGCTCTTTCTGTGAGTCGGTGACGGCACGGAACTGTCCGCCAAGCACGTCGATATCAGCATCCTTCACCACCTTCGTGTTGCCCTTCTCGTTCTTCAGGGTCAGTGTGGCAGTCTTCTTAGACTTGTTGCGCAGATAGGTGACGGTAATCTTGTCGCCAGGACGCTTCTGGGCGATGATGCCTGTCAGCTCACCAAACTTGGTCACCTTCTGTCCGTCGATGTGGGTGATCACGTCGCCTTCCTTCAGGCCGGCATCCTCGGCAGCGCCATCTTCTACTACCTTTCCGATATAGATTCCTTCCATGGTGCCCAGATCGACATCCTTGCCTTCCTCTTTCTGAGCGTCAACATAATCTTTCACGTCGCCACCCTGGATACCAATCATACCACGCTGTACGTTTCCATATTTCTTCAGGTCGTCAACAACCTTGTTCATGATCGAGGTAGGAATAGCGAAGCCATAACCGATGTTAGAACCTGTAGGTGAAGCGAGCATGGCGTTGATACCAATCAGTTCGCCACGGGTATTTACCAGTGCACCACCAGAGTTACCCTGGTTGATGGCAGCATCGGTCTGAATCATCGACGACACGAGATTGGCAGTACGCTTGTCGCGTGGGTCGTTCATTGAACGTGCCTTTGCAGAGACGATTCCTGCAGTGACAGTATTGTTCAGTCCGAGTGGGTTACCTACGGCCAGTACCCATTCTCCAACCTTCACGTTGTCGCTATTAGCGATGACAATGGCAGGCAGGTTCTTGGCATCAATCTTAATGAGTGCCAAGTCGGTTGTGGCATCAGCGCCGATGATGCGGGCTGAATATTCTTTATTGTCGTTGAGGGTAACCATCAGTTCGTCGGCACCATCCACCACATGGTTGTTGGTCACGATATAACCATCAGCCGAGATGATCACACCAGAACCTGCTGCTACACGCTTTGGGGTCTGAACCTGGCGCTGGCGACGGCCACCGTTGCCCTGACCACGACCAAAGAAACCGCCGAATGGATCAGAGAAGAAATCCTCAAACGGATCGCTATACTCAACGGTCTCAATCTTTGAGTTCTGGGTGTTCTTGATGTAAACCACCGCTGGCAGCGCTTTCTCGGCTGCATAGGTAAGGTCTACTGGCTGACCAGCTGGTGCTGCTGGAGCCGATGTAACGATAGGAGCTGGAGCAGTAGCTGCGTTAGAGTTAGCGAATGCTACTACTGAAAGAGTCAAAGCAACAGCGCATACTGCGGGAGTTGCTGCATTTACGATCTTTTTCATATTCTCATTCATTTTTTTAATGTTTTAAATTCTACATTCAGGTTTCCTTTCACGTTTTGATGGTGCAAAAATAAGTGCATTATTTTAAATACTGACAATTTGACGCAAAGATTTGTCCCAATTTAACAATTAGGCATAAAAGCTTAACGAGCATTTGCGATTAACACTTAAAATCTTAAATTACTGACAAATTTAAGTATTTATTATGTTTTTAGTTGCTTATTTTTAATTATGAGTATAATTTTGTGCATATTATTCGTGATTTATGAATTTTATTGCTAACTTTGCACGCAGAAAACGCACTGCAACGGTTTGTCGCTGGCGCTTCTGAAAGGTCGCGCGAGAGGAAAGTCCGGGCAGCATAAGGCGCTCCACTTCTGAAAGTAGAAGCTATTGGTGACAGTAGGTGCCGGCAGAAGAGAACGACCGCCTCAGTTTTTTGAGGTAAGGGTGAGAAGGTGGTGTAAGAGACCACCAGCCAGCGGGTGATCGTTGGGCTGTGTCGACTGGAGGCTGCAAGTTCATGTATACCATCGTCTGAGGGTTGCCTGCCCAACGACGCAAGTCACGATGGAGGGTAGAACGCTTGAGCCATGGGGTGACTCATGGACTAGATAAATGACAAACGCCATGCCTGCATGGTACAGAACCCGGCTTATAGGGGCAGTGCTTTTTTTTGATAATTATGACACTCAAAAAGATATACCGTACACTTGTTCTCACCATTCGTTTCTTTACTACGAAACGAGTGATGACGCAGGCGTCGGCTCTTACTTACAGCACCTTGCTGGCCATCGTACCCATCCTGGCGGTTATCTTTGCCATTGCCCGCGGCTTTGGTTATAATAAGTATATCGAGATATGGTTTCGCGATGCCTTATCGTCGCAGCCGCAGGTGGCCGATATCCTGACCGACTTTGTCAACAGTTACCTCATCCACACGCAGAGTGGCATCTTCCTGGGTGTGGGCTTGCTGTTTATGCTCTACACGGTACTGATGCTGGTAAACAATGTTGAGGAAACGTTTAACGAGATATGGCAGGTAAGCAATGCGCGCCCCATTATGCGATCGCTTACCAATTATATGGCCATGTTCTTTGTATTCCCCATCATCATTGTGGTGTCGATGGGTCTTTCTATCTTCATGGCCACCATTGCGCAGCATACCGATGGTGTGGTTATCTTGGGTCGCGCTGTACGCTATCTGCTCGATTTCTCACCTTATCTGCTGCTCTCGCTGCTGTTTGTAGGTCTTTACGTATATATGCCCAATACCGACGTAAAGATTAAGAGCGCCATTGTGCCAGGCATCCTGTCGGGTGTGGCCATGCAGCTGCTGCAGTTGTTCTACATCCACTCGCAGATTTGGGTAACAGGTTACAACGCCATCTACGGATCGTTTGCCGCCCTGCCATTGTTTATGCTGTGGCTACAGATATCGTGGACCATCTGTTTGTTTGGTGCACAGCTCACGTTTACCAACCAGAATCTGGATCGTATTGGTATCAACCTCGATGAGATCAACATGCATCCGCTGGTTGATATGACCGATGACGAAACAAACGAAGCGGCCAGAGCATTATACTCCGACCGCCTCGATTCACTTTGATTTTTGGCAACGGACTACACGACTTTAGGCTTTTTTTCTTAGGACAAATCCAACCTGTTAGTCCTGTTGTCCGTTGCTAAATTATTGATTTCACTTTGATTTTTTTGCAACGGACTACACGACTTTAGGATTTTTTTTCTTAGGATAAATCCAACCTGTTAGTCCTGTTGTCCGTTGCTAAATTATTGATGCATGAGATAATCTTTGAAATCTGCAAAGTCCTTACTCATGGCCACGCTTTGCTTTTCGCCACGCATAAAGGCAGCCAAGCGCTCAGGTATTTCTACGTCGATACCCAGAATCTCATCCACCTTCTCCTTAAACTTAGCTGGGTGGGCTGTTTCGCAGAACACACCAAACTCGCCTGCCTGTAGTCCGTCGGCCAAAGCCTGATAGCCGCAAGCACCGTGAGGATCCAGGATATAACCCGAAGCTTTGTAACACTCGCGCATGGTTTCGCGAATCTGCTCGTCGCTATAGGTAGCACCGCTAATCAGCGCGCTAATCTTCTCGTGACTCTTATCGTACAGGTCGTAGATACGGGCAAAGTTCGAAGGATCGCCTACGTCCATCGCATTAGCCAGAGTCTGCTTCGATGGTTTGGGCTCGTATTTGCCTGTCTGCAGATACTTGTAGAAGATATCGTTGGCATTGTTGGCTGCGATGAATCGCTTGATGGGCAGTCCCATCTCATGGCCAAACAGCGCTGCACAGATATTTCCGAAGTTTCCACTAGGAACGCACATCACCAGATTGTCAGCCTTACCCTGTTCCTTCATGCGGGCGTAGGCATTAAAGTAGTAGAACGCCTGGGGCAGGAAACGGGCCACGTTGATTGAGTTGGCCGATGTCAGCTTCATGTGCTCGTTCAGTTCGGCATCCATAAAGGCATTCTTTACCAGCGCCTGACAATCGTCGAACACACCATCCACCTCGATAGCGGTGATGTTCTTACCCAGTGTGGTAAACTGGCACTCCTGGATAGGACTTACCTTGCCCTTGGGATACAGCACGTACACGTGGATACCCTCAACACCCAAGAATCCGTTGGCCACAGCCGAACCGGTATCGCCGCTGGTAGCAACCAGCACGTTCACCTGCTTATGACCTGACTCTTGCTTGATGAAGTACTGCAGCAAGCGCGCCATAAAACGGGCACCCACATCCTTAAAGGCGAGGGTAGGACCGTGGAACAGCTCCAAGGTGTAAATATTGTCTTTTACGTTCACCACTGGACAATCGAATGCCAAGGTGTCGTACACAATATCATGCAGGGCATCAGGATCTACATCCTCGCCAAAGAAAGCGCTGGCTACGGTGTAGGCAATCTCCTGAAAACTCATTTTCTCGATGTTGTCGAAAAACTCCTGGGGCAGCTTGTTGATACGCTCGGGCATATACAGTCCGCGATCCTCAGCCAGTCCCTTAACTACTGCTTTGTGCAGGTCGGCAATAGGAGCCTTGCCGTTGGTGCTATAGTACTTCATATTTTCGATATTTCGTTAATGTAACAATTTAAAAATTTAATAATGTAAAAATTAATTCTTGCATTTTATCATTTTTACATTTTATCAATGTTCATGAAGGTTTGCATAAACTCTTGGAGTTTTAGCAAACCGAATGAACCACTGACGCAGCTAACTTCGTCGTATTGCTGCACCTCGTCGGGGGCGATACCTTTGTGCCAAATCAGGAATGGCACGGGCTGGCCCACGTGTATGCGCATCTCAACGGGCGTCAGATGGTCGGGTAGTACTGCCAGGCATACGGGCTCGTTCATCTTAAGGATGTGCTCGTAGATGGGCTTGATGAGTCGCTGGTCCAGATACTCGATGGTTTTCAACTTCAGTTCCAGGTCGCCATCATGACCGGCTTCGTCGCTGGCTTCAACGTGTACAAACACAAAGTCGTCGTGCTCCAGCGCCTCGATAGCTGCCTGCGCCTTTCCCTCGTAATTGGTATCGGCCAAACCGGTAGCACCTTCCACTTCCACAATCTTCAAGCCAGCATAGTGACCAATGCCGCGAATCAAATCCACAGCCGAGATCACTGTACCCGATTTAATCTCAGGGTACTGCTGCATCAGCGTTTCCATCGACGGACGATAGCCACCGCTCCAAGGCCAGATGCTGTTAGCCTGTCGCTCGCCCTTAGCGGCCTTAGCCTGATTATAAGGGTGCTTAGGCAGCAGCTCCTGCGATTTCAGAATCAGCTCGTTCAGCAGTTCGGCTGTCTCCTGTGCCTCGGGTATATCAGCCTTTACCAGCAGTGGGCGCCACTCCTCGTTAGGATGATCATGGGGTGGGGCGCAAGTAATATGCTTGTTGCCGCCCTTGATTACCAGTAGGTGACGATACTGTATGCCCGTAATAAACTTTACGCGCTCGCAGCCCTGACGCTCGTTTATGGGCTTGGCCAGGGTTTCGTTCAGATAGTCAATCAGCAGACGTGCATCTTCTGTTTCCAGATTACCACCGTTATGCGTAATAATCTTACCGTCCTGCAGGTTGATAATGTTACAGCGAAGTGCCAGATCGTCGTCGGCCATCTCGTAGCCTATCGAGGCTGCCTCCAGTGGTCCGCGACCCTCGTACACCTTATTCAGGTCGTAACCCAGAATCGCTGTATTAGCCACCTCGCTACCTGGAGGAAATCCCTCGGGCACCGTAATCAGTCGCCCGCAGCGTCCCTCCTTTGCCAGTTGGTCCATCATCGGCTTCGCCGCATATTGTAGTAGCGTCTTCCCGCCCAATCTTTCAACCGGCAGGTCAGCCATTCCATCTCCCAAAATAACTATGTGTTTCATATATAAATCCGTGTAATCCGTGCCTAAATTAAATATTTGCGATACTCATGATGTTGGCGAACACTCCGGCTGCTGTTACGCTGGCGCCGGCGCCGTATCCTTGTATCAGCATCGGGTACTCCTTGTAGCGCTCGGTGGTTAGCAGTACGATGTTATTACTACCCTCCAGACGATAGAACGGATGGTTGATATCCACCTCACGCAGCGCCACATTCGTTACGCCATTCTCCATCGTAGCCACAAAACGCCAACGCTTACCCTCGGCCTCCAACTTCTTTCTACGAGCCTCAAAGTCGGCATCCAGTGCAGGCAACTTCTTCCAGAAGTCATCCACGCTGCCCTCAAAGTACTCGTTAGGCACAAACAGGTGCTTCTCTACGTCGGCCTGTTCCACCTTGTAGCCAGCCTCACGGGTCAGGATCACCAGCTTGCGCACCACGTCGGTACCACTCAGGTCGATACGTGGGTCGGGCTCGCTGTAGCCCTGCTCCTTGGCGCGTCGTACGGTCTCCGAGAAAGGCACGTCGGCAGCTATCTCGTTAAATATAAAGTTCAGCGTACCACTCAGCACGGCCTCGATTTTCAGGATCTTATCGCCCGAGTTACGCAGGTCGTTGATGGTGCCGATGATAGGCAGACCAGCGCCCACGTTGGTCTCGTAACGGAACCACACACCACGGTCGCGAGCCGTCTTCTTCAGCTTCATATAGTTAGCGTAATCGCTCGAAGCCGCCAGTTTGTTGGCTGCAATCACGCTGATGTTATGCTCTAAGAACGATTGGTACAGCGCTGCAATATCCTTGCTGGCGGTACAATCCACAAACACGCTATTAAATATGTTCATGCCAATCACCTCGTCGCGTAGGTTCTTGCCCTGCGCCTCGGGTGCCTTCAGCAGTTCGCGGTAGTTCTCCAGGTCGATGCCATCGCGGTCGTAGATACCAGCCTTCGACGAGGCGATACCCACCACGTTCAACTTCAGTCCGTTACGCTGCATCAGCGTTTCGTACTGACTGCGAATCTGCTCAATCAGCTTGCCACCCACGGTACCCACACCGCAGATAAACAGGTTAAGCACCTTGTACTCAGAGAGGAAGAACGAGTCGTGCAGCACGTTCAGCGACTTACGCAGGAACTTGCCATCCACTACAAACGATATGTTGGTCTCCGAAGCACCCTGTGCACAGGCAATCACGCTGATACCGCTGCGACCCAATGTGCCAAACAGTTTACCGGCGATACCAGGCGAGTGCTTCATGTTCTCGCCCACGATAGCGATGGTGGCCAGTCCGCTCTCGGCATGCATGGGGAACATGGCGCCCGTCTCAATCTCCTTGGCAAACTCGTCGTTCAGCACCTCTACAGCATCGTTTGCATCCTCGTCGCGCACACCGATTGAGGTTGAGTTCTCTGATGATGCCTGCGATACCATGAACACACTGATACCCTTGTTGGCCAACGTGGTAAAAATGCGTCGGTTCACACCAATCACACCCACCATCGACAGTCCGGTAACCGTAATCAGCGTGGTACCCTTAATGCTGCTGATACCCTTAATAGGCTTCTGATCGTTCTCAATATGATCCTTAATCAGCGTGCCCGGGTGTTCGGGGTTGAATGTATTCTTAACCTTAATGGGAATGTTTTTTACGCAAACGGGGTAGATGGTTGGGGGATAGATTACCTTGGCGCCAAAGTTACACAGCTCCATCGCCTCGATATAACTCAATTCGTTGATGGTGTAAGCCGTTTTAATCACACGTGGGTCGGCCGTCATAAAGCCATCCACGTCGGTCCAGATCTCCAGCACCTCGGCATCCAGTGCTGCAGCAATGATGGCGGCTGTGTAATCGCTACCGCCACGTCCCAGGTTAGTGGTCTCGCTGGTGTCCTTATCTCTACTGATAAAGCCAGGCACCACAGCCACCTCGGGCATATCTTTAAACGCCTCGCGAACCAGCTGGTTGGTCAAATCGGCCACCAGACGGTGCTTGCCGTTCTTTTTTTCTGTACGGATAAAGTCGCGACTGTTCATGCGCTTGCCACCCTTAATGAGTGTGGCCACGATGTTCGACGATAAACGCTCGCCGTAACTTACAATCGCATCTTCGGTCTTTTTCGAGAGATCGTGAATCAGATATACGCCATAATAAATGCTCTTCAACTGGTCGAACAGCTGATCCACTTTATTGAATAAATCTACGCGCTTTTTGTCATCGGTAATGATGGTGTCGATCATTTGGTGATGTCGTGTCACCATAGCGTCGAATTCCTCGCGCCACTTGTCGTCACCCTTCAGGGCCATCTGCGATGTGGCAATCAACTTATCGGTGATACCGCCCAGCGCACTAACTACTACTACGACAGGTTGCGTCCGAGCCTCTGTCTCAACGATTTTTTTCAAGCTAAGAATGCTTTTTACGGAACCTACGGACGTTCCGCCGAATTTCAATACTTTCATATTCCTATGCAATTTATCTTGCCTTTAGCGGTACCCTTAAACAAGCAGGGCTTCATCCACTGGCGCTGCAAAGGTAAGTGTTTTTAAGCAAATGGCCAAATTTCTGAAAGAATTTTTAGCCATTTACTTTCATTTTATCATAATTCCCGTATAAATTCTTCCACTTTTTATACCCAGGCGCCTGGCCGAGAAAAATTGGTCGTAGTGCTCGTAGGTACAAACGGCGGCTGTTTCAATGTGTTTTTCATCTACGCCCGTCAGCTGCATATCCAGCGCGTTGGCCTGCCAAAGGTCGATGTGCCACTTGCCGTTACGCTTAAAGGCTATGCGGTTCATGTCGAAATCCGCCTGCGCAAAGGCGTCATACACCTCGTCGCCCACCTCAAAGGCATCAGGACCGATGCTGGGGCCTATCACTATCTTCAGGTCTTCAGGTTTGGTGCCGTATCGCTGCTGCATGGCCTCGATGGTTTTGCGGCCGATACGTGCCACAGTGCCTCGCCATCCCGCGTGGGCAGCTGCTATCGCGCGCGTGCGTGCATCATACATAAGTATAGGCACACAGTCGGCTGTTGATACGCCTATGCAGGTACGGGGCAGGGTAGTTATCAGGGCGTCGATACCCTCAAAGCGGTCGCCCAGGTTCCCGGCTGTTACCTCAGCCACCTTGGTGTCGTGTACCTGGCGTGGCAGCACCAGATGCTGGTCGTCTATCTCCAGCATCTGGCACATGTCGCGTCGACAATCGGCTACGTGCTGCGCATCGTCGTCGGTATACCAGGTAATGTTAAACCCCTGGTAAGGTTCGTCCATATCCACAAAGCCTCGCTCAGTCGAGAAGGCAATGATGTCGTGTTCTTTCTGCAGATGTAGCATGCCGTTGGTTTTTATTCGCCGAAAATCTCCTTCAGTTTGTCCTGCAGTCCCTGTGCACGCAAGCCGCGAGCCACAATCTTACCCTGTGGGTCAATCAGCAGGTTATCAGGAATGCTGTTCACCTCGTACAGTCCCGAAGCCACAGTCTTCCAACCCTTCAGGTCCGACAGATGTGTCCAAGGCATCTTCAGGTCGGTGATAGCCTTTACCCAAGGCTCCTTTCTGTTGTCGAACGAGAGTCCTACGATGTCAAATCCCTTATCGTGATACTTCTCGTAAGCCTTTACCACGTTAGGCATCTCAGCGCGACAAGGTGCGCACCACGAAGCCCAGAAATCTACCAGCACCCATTTGCCTTTACCCACATACTCGCTCAGCTTGTGCATGTTGCCGTCGGTATCGGGCTCCTCCAGGTCGGTAAACTGCTTACCAATGTAGGCAGCCTTCTTGGCTCTGTCGGCCTGCTCAAACTCATACTCCTTGATAGCACTCTGCACGGCGGGGTGATTAGCCCAAACAGGCTTGGTAGCCATCGTCTTCTGCAGCTTCTCCAGTCCGAATTCCTCCAGATACTGCTCCACAAAAGCCACAGGAATCATGGTGTTCACCTCGTCGGTATAAATCTTCTCCAGGCCAGCCTTTACACCCAGTTTGCCGTAGGCCGCATTCATGTCGATATCGTAGCGCACCAGTCGCTCGTTCTGGGCCGATCCAGTTACGGTAGTGTCGTTCAGGTTCACAGTGATAGGTGTACCATCGTTGATAATGGGCATCATCCAGCTAACGCTGCTGTTTCTGATTATCAGCAACGCATTCTTCTCGGCTGTACCGCTAATGCTGAACTTGCCGTTCTCAACCGTAGCGTTCTCCATCTTACGCGCCTGAGCGTCAATCACTACCACCTTGGCGCCATTATCCTTACTCACACCACTGATGGTGTAGTTAACCTGTTGGGCCTTAGCCCCTGCAGCCATCATGATAGCCGCTGCAAATAATACCTTTTTCATAACTTATGTCTTGTTAATACTACTAATCTAATTTTTGCCTGCAAAGATACAAAAAATCGTAATAACATGACACCATTCCAACTTTTTTTACTATTTTTGCACGCAAATTAATTTTATAACCATAATAAATATGAATAAGATTTTTCAAACGGCGTTAGTCGCCATCCTTAGTATCTACAGCACCCATGTGTTTGCTGAGGGTACCACCATTAACTACCGCTTAGCCTCGGCCGACGAAACACGTAAACTGATGCAGAGCAACACCGAGTACTACGCCAAGATGAATCAGATGGATATCGACTGGCGAGTAAGAAAAGAGGGTAGTACACTCGCCGAACTGCAGACGATGGCCTGGCAGCAGACACGCGACTGGACCGATGCCGAACGTGAATTTATGGCTACCATCGTAGGTATGATTACCGACAGCCTGAACAGCATCGGATGCCAACTGCCCGTACCCTCCGAGATTGTATTCGCCAAAACCACCCAGGCCGAAGAAGGCGGTTCGGCAGGATATACCATCAAGAACATCATATTCCTGAACGAGACGTATATGGGCATGTGCCTGCCTAACGCCGAAAGAACAGCCGAAATAAATAAGATTGCGCTGATGCGTTTTACCGAGTTGGTGGCCCACGAGCTGTTCCACTGCGTAACACGCAACTCACCAGCATTCCGTCAGAAGATGTATGCCCTGATAGGCTTTACGGTGATGGATCACGACATCACGTTCCCCGATGCCATCACACAGCGCATGGGTATCAACCCCGATGTTGAGCACCTCGACAACTATGCCTATTTTACTATCAACGGCACCAAGCGCCGCTGCGAGCTCATACTGCTTTACGATAAATCATAGGCCGAAGCCAGCGCCGAAAAGGGTAACCAGATTGTATTCTTCCAATTTGTAAAGCCAGGCCTTGTGCCACTCGACGATATGAGCAAGGTTTACGATGTCACCGAAGCCAGCGACTTCTGGACCGTTGTAGGCCACAACACCGAATATGTCATCTCTCCCGAGGAGTGCATGGCCGATAACTTCTCGTATGCAGTCGTCCGAGGCATCAACCCAGCCACTCCCTATAACTCACCCCAACTCATCCAGAATATCATCACCGCCCTGAAGCGGTGATGTTTTATTTGATGTCAGGCATCAGCTCCTGGCAGCAATATTTTTATCCACAAAAACTTGGAACTTTAGAATTAATTCTTTATATTTGCGGCGTGATACTAATAACAGAAGGCGGTAAATTAGAATAATATTTCTGACAATGAAAAAACAACTGTTCACAATCATTCTAGCTCTGTGCGTGTGCTCGCTGCCGCTGATGGCTGTGGTGAGCGGAAGGTCGTTGACCAACACGCTGAAAGACCTTTGTACGGAGTTGCAGGCAACCTTTATGCAGCGCTCGGATGCGCAGAAGCGCTTTAACGAGGATTTTGATCGTCAGCATAAGCGGATGATCAACGTGATTACCGAGTCGAACGAGCTCTCGATCCTGCTCTACACCCAGGAACAGGAAATGACGTTCGATCTGGCCTACGCGCTGAAGAAGGTGACGGCCAACTACAAGGACTTCAGTAAAGACCGACGCCCGTACGACCGGATTGTGAACGGTTTGAACTACGAGATTGACCGCAATGCCCGACTGATTGAGGCCCTGCGACGACTGCCGCCGATGATGAAGGAGATAGAGATGGAGATACTGCCCGACAGCTTGTTGTACCGTAACGACTCGCTCGATGTGCATCTTTCCGACTCGCTCTCATTGCTGGAAAAAGAGGTTATCAGGATTGCCTTCAAGGATTCGCTATCTGCCCCCTTTGTGCTGGATTCGATAGGCGAGGCATATCGCGACTCGTGTATCTTCTTCGTGTCAGAGATACTGAAGATGAACGCCAGTAACCGTGCTACCATAGTGGCCGACAGTACGCACTATCAGGAGGCATACCTGCGACTGAAGGAGACCTACGACTATGCCGAGCAGCGCTATCAGGCACTGGAACGCTATATCTTTGTGGACGGACAGACGCCGTTTTTGGACATTATGGCCAACCCTGGTTATTATTGGAATAAAACCAAAGTTGACTTGCGGGGACAGTACAGCCTGAAGGAACTGAGCGACGGGATGGATGAAAGCGATTTGGATGACGACGACGAGGATGATATCGCGTTCTTACAACACTTTTCGAGTAAGGCCGAGAATACCATGCTGGTCGTCGTATGTATCGTACAGCTGGTGGGACTGGTATTATTCTGGTTGCTGGCGCTGCTGATACTATGGCTGCTCTACCGTTATACAAGGCTGAAGCGCTATGTGCCGAAGCGCAAGCTGTCTATCATCTCGATACTGCTAGGCACCTTTATTTACTTCGTGGTGTTCGGATTCTCGCTGTATGGCGACGAATATATCAATCTGGGTGTGGCGCATATCAACACCTTCCTGTGGCTGCTGATTGCCATCACGGGCTCGTTGTTGCTGCGCGTAAGGCCCGAGCAGTTCCGACAGGGCATCATGCTCTATTCGGCCACCTTCCTGGTGGTGCTGATGATTATCTCTTGCCGTATCACCTTTATGCCCGACAAGCTGATGGTGCTGCTGTTTCCACCCATCCTGCTGCTAATTGTTATCTGGCAGTTGTGCTGCTGTATCTGGTTGGGCAGTAAGGCCACATCAATCGACCGCACCTTGGGCTGGTGGGCATTGGCCGTTTATCTGGTGGCCTTTGGGTTCGCGTTTATGGGCTATACCTTTGTGGCATTGCTCATCCTGGTGTGGTGGTATTTCCTGTTGGCAGCCTGGCTCACCGTGGTGTGCATACGCGACCTGATGAGCCGCTACAAGGAACGCTGGATCGACAAGCGGGTTGACAGTCTGCGCAATCGTATCACCTACGTATCGGGCGACGACCGCGAACAGCTGTTGTTTGGTGCTACGTGGTTCTACGACCTGATCCGTCAGGTGGCCATCCCCTGCATTGTGCTGCTCTCGTTGCCGTTGTGTGTGCGCCTGTCGTTGGGCATCTTCGACTTCGACGATCTTTTTGTACGCTTCTACGAACGACCGTTTATCCATCTCACCGACATGAACGATGTGGAGACGTTGAGCATATCGGCCCAGAGTATCATCTATCTGCTGATACTCTTCTACGTCTTGCGTTACACCAGCAGGGCCGTACACGCCATCTGGCAGTATGCCCGTTACGTTACTTTTATGCGTAAGCATAACCGCGATTCCATCCGTCCGAACGAAATCAACCTGTCGTTGGGCAACAGTATCATCAGTGTGTTTATCTGGATGGTGTTTGCTTTGGTGGTTATCACGGAATGGCAGATTCCTACGGGGTCGTTAGGACTGATAGCGGGAGGTCTGTCGGCTGGTGTCGGTCTGGCGCTCAAGGATGTGATCAACAACTTTATTTACGGCATACAGCTGATGGGTGGACGACTGCGTGTAGGCGACTGGATAGAGTGCGATGGTATCCGTGGTAAGGTAACGGCCATCAATTACCAGTGTGTGCAGGCCGAGACTATCGAGGGCACGGAGATGTCGTTCCTCAACTCGTCGCTGTTTGGTAAGAACTTCAACAACCTGACGCGTAACAACTCGTATGAGTTGACGATTATCACCGTGGGTGTGGCTTACGGAACCTCGGTGCAGCATGTGCGTGAGGTGTTGGTTGAGGCGATGCAGAAGATGTGTACCAAGGATAAATACGGACGGGATATTGTGGATCCCAAGTACGGTGTTTATGTGGTTGTGGGAAATATGAGCGACAGTGCTGTTGACATCAATGTGAAGCAGTATGTGTTGGTGGCCGAGCAGATTGGTTATCGTGATCGTGCCAAGGAGGTGATCTACGAGGCCCTCAACGCCGCGGGCATCACCATTGCCTTCCCTCAGTGCGATGTACACTTGATTTCAAACGAAGAAAAATAAGTTTAACTAACCTTTTATGATTATGACTAAAAAGTACCTATTAACCCTTGCAGCCGTTCTTTGCTGCGTAATGACTATGACGGTGATGACCGCTTGTGTAAATGATGATAATTCTGCTGGTTCCGACCGTCCATCAGGGCAAACCGAGTATGCCATCCTGTTATATGGTTATGGAGGTCGCAATCTCGACATTGGTATCTTGGGCAACATGATGGATTTCTACAAAGCCAAGTCCGAAAGCTACGGTAAGGTAAAGATAGCCTGCCAGTACAAGTACTCGTCGGCCGAAGATATGCAGAAGTATTGGTTCGACATGCTTAACGAAAAACTGCCTGACGAGACCGTAAAGGCTATTAAGGATATGGAACTGCAGACCGTACGTTTCGTCGTCGACAATACCGTAAATGCCCCCGATGAAAATGTTCTGTTGAACAAGGAGTATATTTATGGCCCCAAGGACAACTACGTGGCCAATGTCGATTCGCTCACCAACTTCATCAACTGGGCCACCAAAGCCTGTCCTGCCAAGCACTACATTCTGATTGTGAGCGACCATGGTGGCGGCTATCAGCCACACGACGACCTGCCATTTAATGCGCCGTCACAAACCAGAGGCGTGCTTTACGACCAAAGCCACAAGCCTAACGAAAACTTCACCGCATCGTCATTAAAGTATGCCATCGGTCGTGCTAATGCTCACATGGACGTGATTTATCTCGATGCCTGCCTCATGAATACCATCGAGTATCAGTTCGAACTCAAGGAACTTGCCAACTACTTTATCCTGTCATCATTCACAGTGCCTGGAGCTGGCGGCAGCTATTCGGTACTGATCGACGAGCTGGCAAAGAACACTGGCGACATAGAAACAGCCCTGAAGAACTTCAACAAAGCCAGCGTCGATAAGTGGGACAACGATGCTGCCAAACAAGCTGCACAGGGAAGTACAGATTCCAAGTGGGACTATCACGACATGACCGTTACCCGCACCAGCGCCCTCGATGCCTTTGGTGCAAAGTTCAAGGAGTTTACCGATAAACTCGTGGCCGCTTATGCCGACGAAAGCCATAAGGCAAAGATTGATACCATCACCAAATACGCCTTCAAGGTTAACAACGAGCGTCCGGGCTACGATCTGGTAGATTACGCCAAGAGCATAGTAGATGCACTGCCCGACGTTTACGATGATCATTTCGCTCTCGAGATAGGAACAGCTTTCAACAACTGTCTGGTAAGTCAGTATTGCAGCGATTTCCTGATGAACAAAGGTCTGTCGGTAGATTGCAGCATCATGTTAGGCGTAGAGGGTAGCTACTATTTTTACGACTATGATAGGGAAAAACCTGAGATTCTGAAAGGATACAAAATTTACCATGCCGACGGCAAACTTGAAACTTACAAGAGTGGCGTAGCAGAGCCAGAAGTAACCACCTGGCCATCCACCCTCGAGGCCACCTACGAGCAGTTAGCATTCGACAAGGCAACCGGCTGGAGCCGCTGGATCAAGTTCAACAAACAGCTGCCATGCAATAACAGTCCCGTAGAGATGCATTTTGCTATCGAATAATGCATTTACCTTATCAGGAATACAAAAACCCTCAGGCTTCGCATAGAAACCTGAGGTTTATTACATTTCTGCATTTTTGCATTTTTACATTGTTGCAACGCAGCTCGTGGTGCCCAGTGCCGTTACAATCGCCGTAGCGATCGATGCTATCATCTGCACGATGAATTTCAATGTTTCCTTCTTACTCATAATCTTTAATGTATAATGTTTAATATTTTCAATAATCTCGTTTTGTCGCCTTGGAGTGCAGGTTTTAGCCGCTATTAGTACTTTCAATTGTTACTATTAATGCGCGCAATTTCTAGATTTAATTCTCGCCGCTCGAGCTATGCTCGCTTGGCTTGTCCAAGAATTTTTAGCCTTAATGCCGCTGCTCTTACTCTCTCAATTTGACAATGCAAAGGTACTAAAAATTCAAATATAAAACAATAGTTCCCCTCGATTATTTTTCATAAAATCAAAAATATTTTTTAGACTTCTTCATCGGTGTTGCACAGTTGCGCAGTTGCGCAGTTGCATTTGCTTTCAACGAAGTAGCCTGAAAAAGTTGACTATTATCTTATATATATTATATATTATAATATATAATATATATAAATATTATATTGAGATTTTAGTCTCTTACAACCGCGCATCGCAAATTCCTAATGCAACTGTGCAACTGCGTAACCGCGTAACACTGTAACAGCGTGGCTTTTTTCGTATCTTTGCGATAGAAATCGCGAAGATACTCACGCTCGGCATAAAAAAGATTGAAAATCTTTTGTTCTGCTCTCGACTTTTTCGTATCTTTGCATCTGCAATACAAGAAAGGATAAGAATGAACATCGATATACTACGTGAACTAAATGACAGTCAGCGCGTTGCAGTGGAGTACTGCGACGGTGCGAGTCTGGTGATTGCTGGTGCAGGATCGGGTAAAACACGTGTGCTGACGTATAAGATTGCCTGGCTGCTGGAACAGGGTATGAAGCCCTGGCAGATACTGGCGCTGACATTTACCAACAAGGCGGCACGCGAGATGAAGGACCGTATAGGACGGCTGGTAGGCGAGGAGCAGGCTCGCTACCTGCAGATGGGCACCTTCCACAGTGTGTTTGCACGCATACTGAGGGCCGAAGCGGATAAGATAGGTTACAACGCGAACTTTACGATTTACGACCAAACGGATGCACGATCGCTGGTGAAGACCATCATTAAAGAGATGGGACTGGATGACAAGGTGTACAAGCCATCGTCGGTGGCGGACCGTATATCGCTGGCCAAAAACCACTTGCTGTTACCGCAAGCGTACCAACAGAGTGCCTGGGCTGCGGATGATGCCACACAGAAGCGCCCGCAGGTAGCCAATATATATATAAGGTATGCGGAGCGTTGCCGACAGGCGAATGCGATGGACTTTGACGACCTGCTGGTACAGACATGGGTGCTGTTTGAGAAGAACGAGGAGGTAAGACAGAAATACGTAGAGAAATTCGGGTTTGTGCTGGTGGATGAGTATCAGGACACGAACTACGCGCAGCAATCGATTGTGTATCAGCTTACCAAGGAGCGACAGAAGGTGTGCGTGGTGGGCGATGATGCGCAGAGTATCTACAGCTTTCGTGGTGCCAACATTGATAACATCCTGAATTTCCAAAGCCAGTATAACAATGCCAAGCTGTTTAAGCTGGAGCAGAACTACCGATCGACACAGCTGATAGTACAGGCGGCGAACTCGCTGATACGACGCAACGAGCGACAGATACCGAAGAACGTGTTCTCGAAAAACGAGCATGGAGAAAAACTGCAGCTGAAGCCTGCCTACAGCGACCGTGAGGAGGCACTGATAGTGACACAGGACATTAAGAAGCTGAAACGACAGGACCACTGCAACTGGAGCGACTTTGCGATACTGTACCGCACAAACTCGCAAAGCCGAAGCTTTGAGGAGCAGATGCGCAAGGACGGCATACCATACCGCATTTACGGCGGACTGAGCTTTTACCAGCGTAAGGAGATAAAGGACGTGATAGCCTACTTCCGCCTGATAGCGAACCCGGATGACGAGGAGGCCTTTAAGCGCATTATCAACTACCCGGCGCGCGGCATTGGCGACACCACGGTGGGCAAAATCATACAAACGGCGCAGGCTTACGGGGTAAGTTTGTGGCGGGTAATAAAGGACCCAGTGCTGTTCCCGATGGACGTGAGCAAGGGCACGATGACGAAGATACAGAACTTCCGCCAGCTGATAGAGGGCTGGATAGAGCGCCTGCAAACGGAGGATGCCTACACGCTGGGCCACGATATCATTATGAACTCGGGCATCAGCAAGGACATCTACAGCGGACGCAACCCTGAGGACATATCGCGACAGGAGAACCTGGAGGAGTTCTTAGGTGGTATGCAGGACTTTGTGGAGAGTCGACGCGAGGAGGATATGGGCGACGAGGTGTATCTGCCTGATTTCCTGCAGGAGGTGGCGCTGCTGACGGATCTGGACAGCGACGATGGCGACAGCAACGATAAGGTGGTGCTGATGACGGTACACGCTGCCAAGGGACTGGAGTTCCCAACGGTGTTTGTGGTGGGACTGGAAGAAAACATCTTCCCAAGTCCGATGTGTACCAATTCGATGCGCGAACTGGAGGAGGAGCGACGCCTGCTGTACGTGGCGATTACACGAGCCGAGAAGCACTGTATATTGACCTGTGCACAGAACCGATTCCGCTACGGACGTATGGAGTACGACACACCATCGCGCTTTATACGTGATATCGACCCAGAACTGCTGCAGGTACACAGCGAGGCGGGTGGGGCAGGCAGCTTTGGTGCGCCCCAGCATAAGGCTTACAACCGCTACGACGGCGGGGCTTACGGCACTGGTACCACAGGTGGTTACAGCCGTAGCAGCAGGTATGAGAGCGAGGGCCCAGAGTGGATGCAGAACCCGCGCCCGGTGGCCACGCAGTTTAAGGCCGACCCGAAGCCGAGAGCGGTGGCTCCACGACAGCCAGAAAAGCCCGTGAACCCGTTTGGAGCCAACTTTAAGCGTGTGTATAACGCGGTGGCACCACGACCCATGGCGAGCGACCCGAGTGCAAGCGACCTGCGCGAGGGGGCACGTATAGAGCACATGCGCTTTGGTGTGGGTACGGTGGTACGTATAGAGGGTACGGGTGAGAACACCAAGGCAACGGTAGAATTTACCAATGCGGGTACCAAGCAGCTGCTGCTGAAATTTGCTAAGTTCAAGGTGATAGGTTAAGGCCTACGCCAGGCATATAAAAAATTAGAGCGACTCGTCATCGGGTCGCTCTATTTGTCTTTTACCGGCTTTCGGCAGATGCTTCTTCTTACGGATCCAAGCCGCCTTGCGGGCTTCGTAATCCTCGTGATGCTTCTCTAAAAATCCGTCGGCCATATCTGTTTACTGCTTAAATTTGGCATAGATTACCTTTACCTCGATAGGTGAGTTAGCGCCACCAACAAGCTTGGTACTTGAGAGTCCGAGCTGGTTGTGAACATCCGAGATGACTGTGGTGCTATAGCCGTAGCTATCGTAAGATGTCTTGCTGGTGGTAGCAACTGGTACCAGTACTACCTTGTTCCAATCGGGGTGCTTGGCCTCCCAGGCAGCATCGCTCTTCAGGCCCTCGGCCTTCTGGCGTGCCATCTGTGTAATCAGGTTACCAATATTACTAAAGGTGTAAGCATTGGAGCTGAGTGTGGCCATAAACGATGTGGTGTAATCGTACATGGTCTTATTCTCGAAGAACGAATACAGGCTATCCTTCTGCACCATCAGAATATTCTGTGGGGTGCCGATGGGGTACTTGGTGTTCTGTACGCCGCTGTTCTCGCGCTCGAAAGTAACGCTTACCGACAGCAGTGAGTCGTTAGCATGAGCCAGCGAGATATCATCAACTGGCAGTGTTACCTCGGTAAAGATGCCAGCAGGCGACTTGAGGTAAGTGCAGCTGTTGTCGGCTACCAGGCGGTTAAGCGCAGCCTTATCGTTCTCGATATGTGAAGTCTGCAATACCTCGGGAGTCGACGACAGATAGATAGAGGCTGTGTAAGTAGAATCTTCCTCCTTATAGCGGAACTGCGAAACCAGGTCGATCTGACTGATATTGGCCATCACGCCCAGACCATCCGACACCTCGAAGTTGAAGCCAGGAACCAATGTATGGATAAAGGTGTAGGCATTCTTGAACTTCTCAGGGTTAGAATAATACTGGCGCATGAGATAGGTGCCAAAGTTATTATAGGTATTGCCGTCCTTATCGGTATAAGGATCGTTGAGCGAAATGCTTGCAAACTCGGCGTAACCTGATGTGCTGCGAAGACTATCGGAGAAGTGCAGGTTTGAGAGTGCGAACGACGAACTCTTGTTGATACCATCCTTACGTACATAGCCCTCGACAACGGGGTCGAAATTGCTGTAGTACGAACCATCCTCGACGGGCACAGCTAGCTCCTTAACCTTTACCTTGAGTGGTGTGAGCGAGTCGCCATAGCACTTGCTACGGTCGAAGATGAGCCAGATTTCGCACGAGTCGGCAGCGATATCACCATCGCTCTCGCCAAGAATGGTGCTCTTATCGGGCAGAGAAAAGCCTTCGAGCATATTAAACTGAGCCATAAACTCGTTCTTTACGTACGAGTTAGTCTCAGGATCCTTTACCTTTCCGAAATAGCAATCAAAGGTTTTTGAGTAAACCGAATCGGCCATGATGGAACGTGATGTAGCCTGGTACACACCAGTAGAGAACACCATCTTATCGCTCTCGTTGGTAATCGACGAGCCGATAGTTTCGGTATCCTCGCTACAAGATGCCATCGCCATTGCGGTGATTGCAATCGCTGTAAACAATCTAAGTTTCATGTATCGTTGTTTTGGACTTTATTTCTCTTACTTGGCCTCGTCGGCATACAGCGACTCATAGAATGCCTCGTAGGCATCGCCAAAGTCCTCCTGATAACCGAGCAGTGGCTTGTTCTTGGCTGCTGCATAATCGCTAAGCACCTTGCTTGCATCGGGCGCAGCCTGGATAACACCATCGCTATAGTCGATTGCCAACTTACCTAACTCGTCGAAGTCGAATGTATCCTTATAATCGGTAAGCAACTCGGGCTTGGCATCGCGGAACTCCATGAACTGCTTGAAATCAGAACCGAAATCCTTCTCGATGCTCTTATTGTAAAGCGAGGTTACAACCTTGGTCTCGGCAAACGAAGGCTCGTCGCGATAGGCGGTCTTTACATAGAAAGGCACTACGCCAGCCATCCAACCCTGACAGTGAATGATATCGGGCACCCAGCGCAGCTTCTTAACGGTTTCGAGTACACCACGTGCGAAGAAAATAGCACGCTCGCCATTATCGTCGTACTCTACACCTTGCTCGTCGCGCTCTATCAGGCGCTTACCAAAGTAATCGTCGTTATCGATGAAATACACCTGCACACGAGCAGACTGGATTGAGGCAACCTTGATGATAAGAGGGTGATCGGTGTCGTTAATGATAAGGTTCATACCCGAAAGTCGGATGACTTCGTGTAACTGACCACGACGCTCATTAATATTACCCCACTTTGGCATGAAGGTACGAATCTCGTGACTGCGTTCCTGCATAACCTTTGGAAGGTTCTTTCCCATGAGTGACAATGCATTGTCGGGGACGTAAGGAGTGATCTCCTGATTGATAAATAGTATCTTCTTTTTAGCCATCTTTGGATGATTTTACCATGCAAAGGTACTAATATTTTTGCACAAAAATGCGAATTTGTGCTCGTTTTTAGCAAAAATTAGGCACTTTATGCCCCTTTTTTTAGTTTCTTTGTTGCTTTTATTATAAATAAGGTGTAAAAAACGCCCTTAAACGTACTTTTGAATGAGTGATACAAAACGTTCGCCATACTTGCCTTTTTTGTGCTCGCCGATGCCCTGGATGTTGCCAAACTGAGCCAGCGAGGAGGGCTTGATGGTGGCCAATGAATGGAGCACCTTATCGCTGAAAACGATGTATGGAGGAAAACCTTCTTCTTCGGCACACTGCTTGCGCAGCTGACGGAGGGCTTCGAACAGTTTGGGATCCTCGATACCGGTGGTTGGGGGCAATCCGGGGATGGTGATGGTGGGTATCTCCAAACGCAACTTGGGTTTCTTCTTGGGTGCCTCCTTGGCGCTATGATCTACCACACACAGCTGGGCGGGTTTTCGACCGTAAAGCACATCGTCGCCAATGGCGGTTACCTTTACCTTGTTGCCATCGTTATAGGCTATCTCGATAAAGCCCATCTGCAGCATCTGCAACAGATAGTCCTGCCAGTCGGTCAGACTCAGGTCATGTCCCACACCAAAGGTTTTCAGGCGGTCGAACCCCTGGCGCATCACAGCAGGCGAGCGCATACCTTTCAGAATCTCGATGATGGTTGAAATGCGGATATCCTCGTTGGCACGTTTGGCGGCGCTCAGGGCCATCTGCACATAACGGGTGCCGTCAAAGCGCTGGGGTGGGTTGTCGCACACATCGCAGTTGCCGCAGTCGTGGTCGGTCTGCTCACTAAAATAGTTCAACAGTATGCGGCGGCGGCACACGTTCGACTCGGCATACTCCTGCATGCGTTTCAGCTTATCCATATTCACATCCTGCTGACCACTCTGACGGGCAAACTCAGTAAGCTGGATGATATCGGCCAGCGAGTAGAACAGCACGGTATCGGCGGGGGCACCATCGCGACCGGCACGACCAATCTCCTGATAAAAACTCTCGATGCTTTTGGGCATGTTGTAATGGATTACCCAGCGCACGTTGCTCTTATCGATACCCATACCAAAGGCGATGGTGGCGCATACCACCAGCAGCTGATCGTTCTTGAACTGCTCTTGCGTCTGACTGCGCTCTAACGACGACAAACCGGCATGATAGGCAGCGGCGTTGATACCTTTTTTACGCAGGTCGGCAGCTACCTTCTCGGTGGTTTTACGACTGAGACAGTAGATGATGCCTGCATCGTTGGGGCGCGCCTTGATGAAGTTGAGAATAAAGTGCATTTTCTCGGCCGATTTGTAGCCTCTTTTTACCGACAAACTAAGGTTGGGGCGATCGAAGCTTGACACAAACTCGCGCGCGTTCCTTAGTTTAAGTTGCGTAAGAATATCTTGGCGGGTAATCTTATCGGCGGTGGCCGTTAATGCCATCATGGGCACATTGGGAAATTTTTCGCGCAGCACACCCAACTGGGTATATTCGGGACGGAAATCATGACCCCACTGACTGATGCAGTGGGCCTCGTCGATGGCAAAGAGCGATATCTGCAGATGCTGCATAAAATAATCCATCTCGGCAAGCAGTTTCTCGGGTGATATATACAGCAGTTTTATCTGTCCGGCTAAGCATTTGCGACGAATCACGGTATCCAGCGTGGGGTCGTTTCCACTGTTCAGGGCTTCGGCCTCGATACCATTCGAACGCAGCGTCTCGACCTGATCCTTCATCAAGCTGATGAGCGGCGAGATAACGATGGTGATGCCAGGCAGCGCCAAAGCGGGAATCTGATAGCAAATACTTTTACCTCCACCCGTAGGCATGAGCACCAACGCATCATTGCCCGCAATCACGTGGCGGATGATTTCTTCTTGGTTCTGACGGAAGGAAGAATAGCCGAAATATTGTCGTAAAATGCCAAAAATATCCATATTTTTTCAATTTTTCGGCAAAGGTAATACTTTTTTTGCAAATTTTCGGTATTTGTCTTTGTTAAATGAAAAAAAGTTTTTATCTTTGCACATCGTTAAAAATAAAGGTCAAAAAAGCAAATGGCAAAGTACAACATTATTGAAAAGAAAGAGAAGGCAGCGGCTTACAGAAGTTTGGTAAGCCCCAAAATGATGGACGAGATGCAGGAAAAAATCATGAACATCATCGTCATGCAGAAGAAGTATCGCGACAAGGATTATTCGGCAAAGAAGCTTGCCGAGGATTTAGGCACAAACACACGTTACATCTCGGCTGTGGTAAACGTTCGTTTCCACATGAACTATACTTCGTTTGTAAATAAGTATAGAATCGACGAGGCTATGAGTATTCTGGTTGACAAGCGCTATCAGGATTTGCGCATGGAGGAGGTGAGTGATATGGTAGGTTTTGCTAACCGCCAGTCGTTCTACGCTTCGTTCTATCGCGTGATGGGTATGACTCCACGCGACTACCGTCTGCAGCACCTGGAGCAGCACCCAACCATGAAGGCAACAAACGTAAAACGTGGTCGCAAACCCAAAAATGCAAAATAAGCGTGGGATTTAACTATCAAGACGAGCGTTTTGCAGATCTGCAAATGCTCCGTTATCGTTTGAACGGGTTTGAAAAGCTATCGTTACAGCAGAAAAAGTTAGTTTACTACCTGTCGAAAGCAACACTGTTCGGACGAGACATTACATTTGATCAGTTTGGTAAATACAACCTCCGCATCCGCAAGATGTTGGAGGTTGTATATGTTGATATGAATATGCCGCACGATAACGATGACTTCAAGGCGCTTGAGGTGTATCTGAAGCGTGTGTGGTTCTCAAGTGGTATTCACCACCACTATGGTTGCGAAAAGTTCAAGCCAGGATTCTCGGCCGAGTATCTGCGCGAGGCACTGCATCAGGTTGAAGCATGCAAGCTGCCACTGAAATCGGGCGAAACCATCGACGAGATGTGCGACGAACTCTTCCCTGTGATCTTCAACGAAGAGGTGATGCCCAAACGCGTGAATCAGGCCGACGGCGAGGATTTGCTGCTGACATCGGCCATGAACTTCTACGATGGTGTGACACAGGCCGAAGCCGAAGCTTTTTACGAGCAGCAGAAGCAGCAGAACAAGATGCACGACACACCACCTTCGTACGGTTTGAACTCTACCTTGGTAAAGGAGAACGACGAAGTGAAGGAGCAGGTGTGGAAAGCCGACGGCAAGTACGGCAACACCATCCGCCATATTATATATTGGTTAAGAAAAGCCTACGATGTGGCCGAGAATGATAAGCAGAAATCAAGCATTACTTTATTGATAATGTATTATCTGACAGGCGACTTGCAGTTCTTTAATCACTATTGTATAGAATGGCTGCAGGATAAGGAGTCGAAAATCGACTTTATCAACGGATTCATCGAGGTGTATGGCGACCCATTAGGACTGAAAGGTTCGTGGGAAGGCTTGGTGGAGTATATCGACGAAGAGGCCACTCATCGCACACAGACCATCAGCCAGAACGCCCAGTGGTTCGAGGATCACTCGCCAGTAGATGCGCGTTTCCGCAAGCCTGTAGTAAAAGGTGTGTCGGCCAACGTGATTTGTGCCGCTATGCTGGGTGGCGACGAATATCCCGCTACAGCCATCGGCATTAACCTGCCTAACGCCGACTGGATTCGTGCTGCTTACGGCAGTAAGAGCATTACCATCAGCAATATTACCGATGCGTATAACAAGGCTTCGAAGGGCAGCGGTTTCAAGGAGGAGTTTGTAAGCGACGAAGAGACGCTGCGCCTGATTGAGAAATACGGCGACGTGTGCGACGACCTGCATACCGACCTGCACGAGTGCCTGGGTCATGGTAGCGGACAGTTGTTGCCTGGCGTTGATCCCGATGCGCTGAAGGCTTACAGCAGCACGATAGAGGAGGCGAGAGCCGACCTGTTCGGATTGTACTATATAGCCGACAAGAAGCTGGTAGAGTTAGGCTTGGTACCCGATGAAGAGGCATACAAATCGCAGTATTACACGTATATGATGAACGGATTGATGACACAGCTGATACGTATTACCCCAGGCAACCAGCTGGAGGAGGCGCACATGCGTAACCGCGCACTGATAGCCCACTGGTGCTACGAGAACGGCGACGTAATCAAGCTGGTGAAGCGCGAGGGTAAAACCTACGTTGAAATCAGCGATTATGCCGAACTGCGCTCGCTGATTGCCCGCTTGCTGGCTGAGATTCAGCGTATTAAGAGCGAGGGTGACTACGAGGCTGCCCGCGATCTGGTGGAGCGTTATGCCGTAAAGGTAGATGCCGAGCTGCACGCTGAAGTATTAGACAGATACAAGAAGCTGAACCTGGCACCTTACAAGGGCTTTATCAATCCGCAGCTGATGCCCGTTTACGATGAAAACGGCGAAATAAGCGACATTACGGTAAGCTACAGCGAAAGTTATGCCCACCAGATGCTGCGCTACAGCGCGGAGTACGGAACGCTGATTTGATGAAACATTAAACATTAAACATTAAAGATTAAAGATTAAACATTATACTTTAAGATTAATGGATTTAAACCAACAGATAAAAGAGATTAAGCAATCATTCCGCCTGATGATGGACGGAATGGTTGCTGCTTCTATGCGCAATAAAGGCGCCAACTACAAACTGAACTGGGGTGCCACCCTTCCCAGGCTAAGAGATAAAGCAGAAGAACTGAAACAAATGTTTAATGTTTCATGTTTAATGTTTAATCAATATGACTTAGCAATAGCGTTGTGGAAGGAGAACGTGCGCGAATGCAAGATATTGGCCACCATGCTGATGCCAGCCGACAAGATGCTGCCTGAAGTAGTAGATATTTGGATGGAACAAACTGATAGTCAGGAGATTGCAGAGCAAGCTTCATTTAATTTATATCAGTATCTGCCTTATGCTGCCGACAAGGCTTACACCTGGATGGCATCGGATAAGGAGCTGTATCAGCTGTGCGGATTCCATATTCTATCGCGTCTGTTTATGAATAAACAGGAGCCTAACGAGCGTGGCATCAACGAGTTTATCGATCAGGCATTGGCTGCCCTCGAAGGCGACAGCTTGATGGTGAAGAAAGCAGCCATGAATGCCATGATTAGATTTGCAGAACTTGGATTAGTATACGAACGTCTTGCAAAAAGTGCATTAAAAAGGGCTAATTTAGAATTTTTTTAAATAAAGTTTCTTTTATCTGCCCGAAAATGCGTACCTTTGTGCGGTTTTCTTGATAGATTCAGATGAAAGAAAGTGTAATTGTGGCCGTAGAAAGGCTTTTGGACAACTATCTTGAGATGAACAATCATCGCAAGACACCTGAGCGATACACCATCCTCAGAGCCATCTACAGCATCAACGGGCACTTTACACTCGACGACCTGAAAGCCCGACTGGCACAGGAGATGGATTTCCCCGTTAGCAGGGCTACCTTATATAATACGCTGAATCTGTTTATGTCGCTCCGACTGGTAGTTAGGCACCGTTTTCAAGGTACGACCAAATACGAGGCCTGCTACGATAACCAAAGTCATTGTCATCAGATTTGCACCATGTGCGGTAAGGTTACTGAGGTTAAATCGCCTGAGATCAAAGCTGCTGTGGAAAATATGCATCTGAAACGATTCAGAAAAGACGGCTTTACGCTGTATGTTTACGGCGTGTGCAGTACCTGTCAGACTAAGATGACAAAGCGCAAGAAGACAACAACCACGACAAAAAAGAGTAACAACAAGAATAAAACTGAAAAATGAACAAAGGTAAAGTTGATGTCCTGCTGGGCTTGCAGTGGGGCGACGAAGGAAAAGGTAAGGTGGTCGACGTGCTGACCCCTAAGTACGATGTGGTTGCCCGTTTTCAGGGTGGTCCTAACGCTGGTCATACACTGGAGTTTGAGGGTCAGAAGTATGTGCTTCGCTCAATCCCTTCAGGTATTTTCCAGGGCGACAAGGTAAACATTATCGGTAATGGTGTAGTGCTGGCTCCAGACTTGTTTATGGAAGAGGCCAAGGCACTCGAGGCAAGCGGACACGAGCTGCGTAGCCGTCTGCACATCTCAAAGAAAGCCCATCTTATCATGCCTACCCACCGTGTGCTGGATGCTGCATACGAGGCTCAGAAGGGTAAGGATAAGGTAGGTACTACCGGTAAGGGTATCGGTCCTACTTATACCGACAAGGTAAGCCGCACAGGTTTGCGCGTTGGTGATATCCTTGAGAACTTCGAGGAGAAGTACGCTAAGGCAAAGGCCCGCCACGAGGCTATCCTGAAGTCGCTCAACTTTGAGTACGACATCACTGAGGTAGAGAAGAAGTGGCTGGAGGGTATCGAGTACCTGCGCCAGTTCCCCATCGTAGATTCAGAGCACGAGCTGAACAACCTGCTGAAGAGCGGTAAGAGCGTGCTGTGTGAGGGTGCTCAGGGTACTATGCTCGACGTCGACTTTGGTTCGTATCCTTTCGTTACATCATCTAACACCATTTGCGCTGGTGCTTGCACTGGTCTGGGTATCGGTCCCAACAAGATTGGCGACGTTTACGGTATCATGAAGGCTTACTGCACACGTGTAGGTGCTGGTCCATTCCCCACAGAGCTGTTCGACGAGACAGGCAAGAAGATTCGCGACCTGGGTCACGAGTACGGTGCTGTTACCGGTCGTGAGCGTCGTTGCGGTTGGATCGACCTGGTAGCCCTGAAGTACTCTATCATGGTGAACGGTGTTACCCAGCTGATTATGATGAAGAGCGACGTGCTGGATGGTTTCGACACCATCAAGGCTTGCGTGGCTTACAAGCAGAATGGACAGGAGATCGATTACTTCCCATACAACATCGAGGATGGTATCGAGCCCGTATATCAGGAGCTGCCAGGCTGGAAGACCGACATGACCAAGTTTACCAGCGAGGATCAGTTCCCCAAAGAGTTCAACGATTACATCAAATTCCTCGAGGCCCAGTTAGAGACTCCTATCAAGATTATCTCTATCGGCCCCGACCGCGATCAAACAATTGTAAGAAAGTAATAAATGGCACAGAAACCTTCTATTCCAAAAGGCACGCGCGATTTCTCGCCAATGGAGATGGCGAAGCGCAATTATATTTTTGATACCATCAAACAGGTGTATCAGCTCTACGGCTTTCAGCAGATAGAGACCCCCGCTATGGAAACCCTCGGCACACTGATGGGTAAATACGGCGAAGAGGGCGACAAACTGCTGTTTAAGGTGCTGAACTCGGGCGACTACCTCTCGAAGGTTACCCCCGAGGAACTGGCTGAGCGTAACTCGCTGCGACTGGCAGCCAAACTCTGCGAAAAGGGTTTGCGTTACGACCTTACCGTACCTTTTGCCCGCTACGTGGTGATGCATCGCGAAGAACTGCAGTTGCCTTTTAAGCGCTACCAGATGCAGCCCGTTTGGCGCGCCGACCGCCCACAGAAGGGTCGCTACCGTGAGTTTTGGCAGTTTGATGGCGACATCGTAGGTTCCGACTCGTTGCTGAACGAAGTGGAGCTGATGCAGATTGTAGATACCGTATTCAGCCGTTTCGGCGTACGTGTTCAGATCAAGATCAACAACCGCAAGATTCTGACTGGTATCGCCGAGGTAATCGGTGCTGCCGAGAAGATTGTAGATATCACCGTTGCTATCGACAAACTGGATAAGATCGGACTCGACAACGTGAACCAGGAGCTGCGCGAGGACGGCCTGAGTGACGAGCAGATTGAGAAGCTGCAGCCTATCATCTCGCTCGAGGGCACCAACGACGAGAAGCTGAACACCATTGCCGAGGTGCTGGCTACCAGCGAGACTGGACTGAAGGGCGTTGAGGAAACACGCTTTATCCTCGACACACTGAAGACACTCGGACTGAAGAACGAGATTCAGCTCGACCTGACACTGGCTCGTGGTTTGAACTACTACACAGGTGCCATCTTCGAGGTGAAGGCACTCGACGTACAGATTGGTTCGATCACAGGTGGTGGTCGTTACGACAACCTGACTGGTATCTTCGGTATGCCTGGTATCTCGGGTGTAGGTATCAGCTTTGGTGTAGACCGTATCTTCGACGTGCTGAACGCACTCGACTGCTATCCAAAGGATGCTACCAACGGCACCCAGCTGCTGTTTATCAACTTTGGCGAAAAGGAGACAGCTTACTGTCTGCCATCGGTTGCTAAGGCCCGCGAGGCTGGCATCCGCACAGAGATATTCCCTGATTCGACCAAGATGAAGAAGCAGATGTCGTATGCTAACGCTAAGCAGATTCCATTCGTAGCACTGGCTGGTGAAAACGAGATGGCTGCCGGCAAGCTGACACTGAAGAACATGGAGACTGGTGAGCAGAGCCTGATCACTATCGACGAGATTATCAAAACGATTCTTGCTTAATCGTTGATATAACTATCCAATCCCCCTCCGCACGTTGGAGGGGGATTACTACTAAAACAATTAAAACAATGAAGAAACTTACCTTTTTATTCTTTTTGGGCGGATTGTTGCTCTTTACAGCGATGACTCCCGACAAGCATACCACCATTTTTGTGATTGGCGACTCGACAGCTGCCAACAAGGATACAACCGGTGGTAAGCAGGAGCGCGGGTGGGCCATGATGCTACAGGAGTGCTTTGATGCCGATTACATTGTGGTAGACAACCACGCTGTGAACGGTCGCAGCTCGAAGAGTTTCATCGACGAAGGCCGATGGGACAAGGTGCTGGAGCGTATCAAACCAGGCGACTATGTGATTATCCAGTTCGGGCATAACGACGAGAAGCCCAAAGCCGACCGCCATACCGATCCAGGTTCTACGTTCGACTACAATCTGGCCAAATACGTGCGCGAAACCCGCGAGCGTGGCGGCATCCCCGTACTGATGAACCCGGTGGTGCGCCGCAACTTTTTTGTGGTAGCACCTCAGAACGACGACGACGAGAAGCTGCGCACATCAACCTTTAAGGATGGCGTAAAAATGATTGAGGGCGACACGCTTTACGATACCCACGGCCTGTATCGTGTGGCACCAAAGGATGTGGCCACCCGCATGAACTGCCACTTTGTAGATGCCAACACCATTACCCACAACCTGGAGCAGGGTTTGGGAACCGAGGCGTCGAAGAAGCTGCACATGTGGTATCGACCCGGCGAAGAGCCATCGGAGCCAAAGGGCAAGCAGGACAATACACATTATAATATATATGGCGCCAGAGTGGTAGCCAATCTGCTGGCCGATGCACTCTGTCAAGAGGTTCCCATACTGAGTAAATATCGTAAGAAATAACATAATTGCGCAACATTTTAAAATAAATTCTGCAAAATACTTGCGGGATTTATTTTTTATGCTTATATTTGCAGCAGAAGAATATTGTGCTAACACAATATCATGTATTAATAACTAAACAAATTACAATTATGAAAAAGAAATTTATCTGTGCTGTTTGTGGTTACATCTACGAAGGCGAGAATCCTCCCGAGAAGTGTCCAATCTGTAAGGCTCCTGCCTCTAAGTTCTCTGAGCTGAAGGACGATGGCGACGTAACTTATGCTACCGTTCATCGTATTGGCGATGGTAAGCCCGAGGGGGTATCAGAAGAGATGATTAACGACCTGCGTGCACACTTCAATGGTGAGTGCGGCGAAGTTGGTATGTATCTGGCTATGGCTCGTCAGGCCGACCGCGAGGGTTATCCTGAGATTGCAGAGGCATTTAAGCGTTATGCTTTCGAGGAGGCCGATCACGCTTCACGCTTTGCTGAGTTGCTGGGCGAGTGCGTATGGGACACCAAGACCAATCTGGAGAAGCGCGCTGCTGCCGAGGCTGGTGCTTGCGAGGATAAGTTCCGTATTGCCAAGAACGCTAAGGCTGCCGGATTCGATGCTATCCACGACACCGTTCACGAAATGGCTAAGGACGAGGCCCGTCATGGTGCAGGCTTTGCAGGACTGCTGAAACGCTATTTTGGCAAGTAATCTACACAATAAATTAAAGAATAATCCGTTTTATCATTAAGATGAAACGGATTTTCTTTTTTATATCACTGATATTAGGCCTGGTGGCCTGCGCCGATGACGACTCGTTCTCGACCAGTACAGGCTTGCGCCTCGATTTTCCTTCAGACACTATCAAACTCGATACCGTATTCAGTCGTACGGCATCTTCTACCTATACCTTCTGGGTAAACAACCGCAATGACAATGGCGTAAAACTGCAAAGCGTACGCTTGAAACGCGGCAACCAGACCGGCTTTCGCGTAAATGTGGATGGCATGTATCTGGACAACAACAATGGTTCGCAAACCAACGATATAGAGATTCGTAAGAACGACAGCGTTCTGGTGGTTGTAGAGATAACGCCGTATGAAACCTATCAGACTACGCCCAAAGAGATTACCGATGAATTGGTGTTTTTAATGGAGAGCGGTACCGAACAAAGCGTTTGTTTGAAGGCATGGGCTTGGGATGCCATCAAGTGCGAGCAGCCTGTGATTGAGCGCGACTCGGTGATAGAATCAGATAAGCCCTTGGTGATTTACGGCGATTTCATCGTAAAGGAAGGAGCACATCTCACCATCCGTAACACCACACTTTACTTCCATGCCGACGCTGGGATGGAGGTATATGGAACACTGCATACCGACAACTGCACCATGCGTGGCGACCGTCTGGATCGTATGTTCTCGTATCTACCATACGATCGGGTACCTGGTCAGTGGAGGGGTATCAGATTCTATAACACATCAAACAATAACGTATTGAACACCACACAGATACGCAATCCAAATCAAGGTTTAATTTGCGATTCTGCAGCCATCGACAGCGTAAGTTATCGCCTTAAAATGCAGCAATGCGTGGTACATAATTGTCAGGGCGACGGCGTAAAGTTAACCAATGCGCACGTGCGCTTGGAGAACTGTCAACTGACGAATGCGATGGGCGACTGCCTGAATATTAACGGTGGAATGGTAGAAATAGTGTATTGCACCTTGGCGCAATTCTATCCCTTTACAGGTGGGCGCGGGGCTGCCTTGCGTTTTACCAACCAAACATCACCTTTATATAATATAATGTGCGAGGGAACCATCATCACAGGTTACGACGATGATGTGCTGATAGGCGAACAGGCCAAAGATAGTGCAGCGTTTAACTATACGTTTGCCCATAGTTTGCTACGAACACCAAAGATTGACGATACAGCCCATTTCAACGATATCATCTGGGAATCGCCCAATGATGAGATTCAAGGAAAAGCCCATTTCATCAAGATTGATGAAGACAACCTTGACTACGATTTCCACCTCGATGCTTTATCTACAGCGGCGGGATTGGGATGTTATCGTTAAAACTCTGAGAAAGTGAGCGGCATCAGTTCTCTTACGCCATCAATCACATATACGTACTTCTTTCCGTACAGCAGAATGCGTATGGGGGCTTTGGCACGGGTCTCAGATTCGATGATGACCTGACGGCATGAGCCACAAGGACCAACGGGTTCTTCTTCCAGATCGCCATGAGTACCACGAGCGGCAATGGCCAGCATACGTACGGGCTGATCGGGATACTGAGCGCCGGCTGCAAACAAGGCGGTACGCTCGGCACATAAGCCTGATGGATAAGCTGCATTCTCCTGATTGCAACCTATAATTTCAACACCATTGTCCAAACGTACTGCTGCACCTACACAAAACTTAGAGTAGGGGGCATAGCTGCGGCTTGTAGCCTCGATAGCAAGCTCTACCAAGTGGCGTTCTTCAGCACTCAGTTCTTCCATGGCGTACACTTTAATAACCGACTTTAGCTCCAGTTCTCTCATAAAAATCCTATATTTTTCTGCAAAAATACAAATAATTCGAGAGAAATCATTACTTTTGCACAAATAAAATGCATAATATGAGAAAATTTATAGTATTCATAGCTTTTTTCCTGTCGGTTTCGGCGTTTTCGCAGATCAGATGGAATCAAGCCTATCAACAATATGTAGATCAATATAAGGACATTGCCATCGAGCAGATGCAGCGTTATCGCATACCTGCATCTATTACTTTGGCGCAGGGTTTGTTGGAGAGCGGCGCTGGTAGAAGCGAGCTCACCCGCACCAGCAATAACCACTTTGGTATTAAGTGCAATAACGGTTGGACGGGTCCACGTACGTATCACGATGATGATGCGCGTAACGACTGTTTCCGTGTGTACAGCAATGCCTACGAGTCGTACGAAGACCACTCGAAATTCCTGGCTGCCAACCAACGTTACCGTTCGCTGTTTAATCTGAAAACCACCGATTACAAGGGTTGGGCTCGCGGACTGAAGGCTGCCGGTTATGCCACCAATCCCATTTATGCCGAGAAGCTGATTGAGATTATACAGATGTATAAGCTCTACCAGTATGACAGCGCCAGGGGCTACGATCACTTTATGGCTCAGCGCACCAAGGATCAGGAGGTGGGCGGTGCTTCGCTGCACTCCATCAAGATATTTAATAAGAACTATTATATGATTGCCCGTCGCGGCGACACCTTCAAGTCGATAGGCGAGGAGGTTGGCATCAGCTACCGCAAGATAGCCAAATACAACGAGCGTTATCGCAAGGACAAGTTGGAAGAGGGCGAGATTATCTGGCTGAAGAAGAAACAGCGCAAGGCACCAAAGGATTATAAGGGTCGACTGCACTACGTGCGCGATGGCGAGTCGATGTACACTATCGCCCAGAAGTACGGTATCCGTTTGAAGAATCTGTATAAGATGAACCATCTGACGCCCGACTACCAGATTCGTGTGGGTGATGGTCTGCGCTTAAGATAAAAAAATAGTAGGGGGCTCAGTGCCCTCTACATCTATGAGCGGAATACGGGAATCGAACCCGCCTCCCAGGCTTGGGAAGCCCGTGCACTACCGATGTGCTAATTCCGCAACACTGAATAAGATCACAGATTTTTGCTGAGGAGAGCCGATAGCCGGACTCGAACCGGCGACCCACGCATTACGAATGCGTTGCTCTACCAACTGAGCCATATCGGCAGGTCTCCTTTAGCGGGTGCAAAAGTAACATTTTTATTTGGTACCTGCAAATTTTACGCCTTTTTTTTTCGTTTAAGCCTGATTTTTTGTGTAATCAGCACACTGTTGAGATAAATCAATGTTTTGATTTTGGTCAATAAAAGAACTGTGTTCGCACACAAAACACACAAAGTATGCTCAATAAATCAAAAAACGTCGTACCTTTGCATCGTCGAAAGACATAAAGGATAACTACAATAGGTAAAAGTAGGGCGGCAAAAAAGACCGTTCCGAGTAAAGAAAAGAAAGGGTAAAAAGATGAAAAAGATATTTTTGACAATGATTGCTTTGCTGTGTATGACTACAGCTTTTGCAAAGAACGAAGCAGCTGCCCCCGAGGCAACAAACGTTGCTGCTTATGATTTGAACATCAATATCAACAGACTCTCAGACGCTCTGAATCTGACAAACGATCAGAAAGAGGCTGTAGAGAACATCTACAACATGTTTAATACTGAGATGAGTTATGCTACACAGTACAGCAGTAGCGAGCGCGAGATTATGGTTAAGCGCGCTATCGATACTGATGTGAAGCATATGAGCTACGTACTTAACGACGAACAGATGAGTAAGTACATGGCCATTCTCAATGCCACGATCAAAAACCGTGGAATAATAAAGTAAGAATTCATATTTGTTTTTAGTTAGTAATTGGTTAGTCTATTTTTGGGGTATTCGTGAGAATACCCCTTAAATTTTTTATGTCATATATGTATTTTACGGATTAACAGAATATCCTTCTGCAGATTGTAGATAAACAGCAGCAGTTGGTTGGCCAGATTATCAGCATTCTCAAAGCTCTTGGCTTCACTATATACGCTAATAGCAGGCGTGGCAGCCGACTTGTGAAGATATACCCAACGATCAGGGAAGTCAATCTTTAGTCCGTCAACATCGCTTATCTGTGCGCTATCGTCGTGTACAAACCGATTCTCAACTCTCTTAAGTACTGATTCTACATCAATACTGGGTGCAAGGTCGATATGATTTTTTACGATGTGGTAGTTGGGTAGGGTACAGCGCAGCTGACTAACCGTGCATTGCTTTTGAGCCAGGCTGCTGAGAAAAAGCACAATGCCCACCAGTACACTGCTTTCGTAACTGTACTCGGGATAGATGATGCCACCATTATCCTCGCCGCCAATTACAGCGCCCACCTCTTTTATCTTTTCCACAACGCTGGTCTGACCTACGGCTGATGTGTAGTGGATGCCACCATGTTTCAGTGTTATATCGTGCAATGCCCGCGTGCAATTAAGACTGCTAACAGTATGACCTGGAGTACGGCCAAGCACGTAGTCGGCCACAGCAACCAGCGTATAGTCCTGACCAAACATAGTGCCATCTTCGCAAATAATCGACAAACTGCAGGTTTGAGTATCAACCACCAAACCAAGGTCGAACCCATCCTTTCTAGTACGATTCAAAATGCCATACTTATCGTTCTGCAGCATCAGAAAATCAACGTTAAGAGCGCGGAACAACTCTGCCAAAACAATGCAATCGTCAGAGTTAACTGCATCAACACATACATGGAACTTGCGCTCGCGAATGGCATCAGCCTCAACTAATTTTAAATTCAAAAGTGTTTCGATATCCTGTTTAATAAGAGCCATAAATTAATTTTCGTGTATTATTATATAATAGGTGTAGGATTATTTCTTTTCGTCCTGATGATATTTGATGCGATACTCCATCGGCGTCATGCCCGAGTGTTCCTTGAAGTACTTGCCAAAGAACGAGGCATTGGCGAAGTGTAGATCATCGGCTATCTGCTGCATGGTCATATCGGTATATCGCAATCTGTTCTCTATGGCCTGAAGCGTAAAAAAGGCCACTATCACGCTGGGCTTACGGTGCATGGTGTCCATCAGCAGTTTCGACAGATACTTGGGTGTAACATTCAGCATCTGGGCAAACTCATCCACGCGACGTATGCGTCCATCGCTCTGTTCAACCAACTGTACAAAGCGGTCGGCCAGTTTCCTGCCGTGCAGTCCGCTATTATTAATTAGATGGTTATCCTTCAGCATATTATTGCCGCGACGCAGTACCGATAGAACTTCGAGTAGGAAGGCACCAACAATAGAATGCGTAATCTCGGGATAAAGTAGCTGCGAACTGTTACGTATGTGGTAACTAAGTTGCTTGAAGTAAGTCTCGAACAGGGCTGCATCGACGTCGCTCAGTGTTACCTTAGGATTATGCTTGAGCGGCAACAGATCGGCCAAACTATTTTTTACATACATATTCATATTCCACATTTCACCGCGCGAGAACCATAGCTCGCGACAATCAAAGTCGACCGACGACATAAACTTCTCAACCACCGAGTGGGCCATTAATAAAAACAAGTCGTTCTTACTTAACTGTACAGTATGACCGTCGTACTCAAATTGAGCCACACCGGCAGTACAGATAATAACAAGACCATGATCTAAGGGACGTACCCTGCCAGCTGGAACGCCACCAAAGTGCTCCATAACCACCAGTTCGTCGCTGTCGGCTATTCGTAAGCTGCCTGCTCCAGTTCTTGGTTTTAAGTCCTTGATATCCATATAATATTCGATATTTCACGTTGTCGGGTGCAAAAGTAGACATAAAAAATGAGAAATCAATGTTCTTTGTTTCATATTTTATGTTCGTCAGGTGGCATAGGATATTTTAATTACACTTTTTATTAGTATCTTTGCAGTCGATATAAAAAATATTTAGAAACAAGAATCAATTAATCAGTTTTATGAAACATCATCTCTACATCTGTGTTGCTGCTTTACTGTTAGCGGGAGCTGCTCCCATGCAGGCACAGAAGAAAACCCAAGCCAAAAGCAAAGGCAAAGGTACAACAACAAAAACTAACATTCTTTATGTAGAACCCGAGGAGCGTAACTACGCACAGAACCTGGGTGGACACATGTTCTGGGACTATACCGCCAGAGAAGGAAATGGCTTGCAAACCGACTTTAAAATCAGTAAAGAGGAGCATAAGGCATTGGTAGAGAAATACTCGTATAGCACATACGAGGAAGCTTACAAGAATCTGCCCGTACTGCCTAATCCATCAGAAGTTGACACACGTGAGAAAATGACCCGCTATACAGTATGTGTAGTTGGACCACTGAACGAGGGCGTGGAGAATTACGAGCCCGAACCTGAACTGAAAGCCGAAAGCGACAGATTTAATAAGCTACGAATGGAGATTGCCAAGAAAGCGCGCAAAGGTCAGCCATTCGATACCATTCACGTAGACAAGAAATGGCCCCAATATAATAAGGTGCTCGACAAGATGAAAGCTGTTATTACATCGCTTTACAAAATGAATACCGACATTGTGCTTCATACCGAGGCTGCAGATTTCGACAGAGGATCGTGGCTGCTCGAGAAACAGGGCGGTGCACCACGATTCTATTACAATATTTATTCACCACTGGTAAAGCAGATAATTAAAGAGTGGTTCGGGTCGGCTGAGTGCAAGCAGGTGCAGGCCATCGAGGACGAACTGCGTGCCCGAGTAGCAGCGGAGAATCCTAAGAAGACACCCGATTGGTTTGTTGAAGGACGTAAGCGCGAGGGCGAGATTGTAGCCCAGTACAACCGCAAGCTTTTACAGCGCTGGATTCAGAAATCGCCAACAGCAACCTTAACATCCTATAAAAATGCCATAGCCAAACTGATAGCCTACAATAAAGAGGTAGAAGCCATACGTGGCAACGATGCCATCACACCCGAATACATCTCGGCACGCTATTCGGTAAAAGGCGGCTTAACCCAGCTGTTCGCCTATTATTATTACCTGATGGACCTCTCCGACATTCCCCTTGTACGCACTCCTGCCACACAAGAGGGCGCCAAGAAGTTCAAACTCGAAGATTCCCCCTGGAAACTGTCGTATCCTTATAATTTAAGAAGAGAATAGCTACCAGCGATTGGGGGTAACGCCTCAATCATTAATAAAATTCTTGGTGGTCATATCATAATATAATGCCTCGAGCTCCTGTAGAGTCAAGTGCTCTACAGAGTGCTCGATTATTCGTATCAACTCTTCGCGACGAAAGTCTTCCGACTTCGTGAATTTATCCATGTATCCCATAATTTGTTAATTTTGGGCACAAAATTACACATAAAACTCGAATATTCAGCAAAATCTACTATCTTTGCAAGAAAAATTAAGATATAAAATATGGGAAAACGTGAATATATCCAGGCCAACAAGGATTGGCTGGAGGCTAAAGCAAAAGAGGAGGGCGTAAAGGCATTGCCCAAGGGTATATATTATAAGGTATTAAGCGAGGGCGATCAGACAAGTGCCCAACCAACGGTTCGCAGTATCATCACAGCACATTATACAGGCCGAACGATTAACGGCAAGAAGTTTGATAGCAGTCGTGGTGGTGTGCCTCTGGCTTGCAGGTTGTGCGACCTGATCGAGGGCTGGATCATCGCTATCCAGCAGATGCATGTGGGCGACAAGTGGGAACTCTACATCCCAGCCGAAATGGGCTACGGTAAGTTCTCGCAGCCTGGCATCCCCGGTGGTTCAACACTCATTTTCGAAATCGAACTCTTAGGTATCTCATAACACTACCAAGCATCCAATGGATACCCCAAAGATTCTATTCCTACACGGATTCTACGCCAGTGGCCAATGCGTGCCGGCAAAGGCACTAAGGGAGGCATTCGATGGCGAGGCTATCGTACTGACTCCCGATCTGCCCCTGCATCCCAAAGAGGCTTTGGCGTTTATCCGCGATATGTGCGACCGCGAAAAGCCCGATGTATTGGTAGGTAACAGCTGCGGATCGTTCTACGCCCAGATGATTGCGCCTGCTATCGGCATTCCCGCTTTGCTTGGTAATCCACATTTCAAGATGACCGAGTTTCTGAAACCCCGAATCGGCGCCCAGCAATACAAATCGCCACGTGCCAATGGTAATCAGGATTTTGTTATCGACGAAGCACTTATCAATGAATTCGCTGAACTGGAAGCCCAGCAGTTCTCTAACGATTCATGCCGTAATCCCGAACGTATATGGGGCCTATTTGGCGAGCAAGATACCTTGGCCCACTTCGAACCGCTCTTCTTAGAGCACTACCAGCACGCATTCCATTTCCCCGGCGCCCACACGCCAACCGAACAGGAAACAAAAACATGGTATGTACCACTCATAAAAACACTCATGAGGGAATATCCTACGCAAGTATAGGGTATTTCCCCATTAAGTATAGGAGTTTTCATTTTCATATTCCACATAATCGTCATATCTTTGCAATGTGAATAATAACTTAATGTTGAACCATTTAAAGATTACGATTATGAAAATGACGATAGTTAGCACTAGTCGGCTGATAGCAGCCATGATGATGATGGCAATGACAGCAGCAATGCCAGCAATGGCAGGTAATAAGCATCACAACAACCGCGATAAGAAAGTGGTTGCAGTAGTTGACAAGAAAAAGACGCACTTCGACAGGGTTGATAAGCATACTGCTCACTTCGACAAGAGACATGCATATCATCCTGAGATGAGAATCTGCACATTCAAGCTGAGTCGTCACGATTCTCCTACCAAGATGATGGCGCGGGCAGAGCGTATCAACGGTGTGAAGGATACCAAGTACAATCCACGCACTCGTGAGATAACCGTTCTCTACGATGCCAACAAAACTACAGCGCGTCACATCAAGCATGTAGTAGCATAGACTGGCGATGTTTAAAATCGGTGTAATTTTGTTTAATCTGCGCCAAATAATGTAGATTGAACATAAATAGACGATAAACAAACATTGATTTCCCGTTTTATGTGTACTTTTGCAGCATAGATAATATGGTTAAGGTTTATGGTTGATTAATTTAGTTTTTTAAGTAATTGTACGGAAAAGGTTCGCTGTGAAGCGAGCCTTTTCTCGTTATAATAAAAATAGCCACCAACGATGGCGGCTATTCATTATTTGCAAATCTGATCCATATCCTTGCGTTTCTTTTCCTTCGCCTCGTCGGCTGCATAACCGATAGGAATCAGCACGGCAGGCTCCTCATTCTCAGCAAAAGTAAAAAGCTGCTTGCATTTCTCGGCATCAAAGTTGCATACCCAGCAGGTAGCCAGACCTTGCTCTGTTGCAGCCAGACACAGATGCTCAACAGCAATAGCTATGTCGATATCGCCATGATGCTTGCCATCCTTGCGAACCCATTCCTCATCGTGCAGGATACTGCAGATAATATACATAGGTGCTGTATTAAACCAATCGCGACTATAGCACTCACGCAGATTTTCTTTTTCAGCATCGTTCTTAACCACACGGAACATCCAAGGCTGCTTGTTCACAGCCGAAGGAGCAAAGCGTACGCACTCCATCACGTAGTCGAGCTTCTCCTGTTCCACACTCTTCTCCTGATAGCTTCTGCAGCTATATCTCTGCTTTACTAAATCTAAAAAACTCATATTCTTGATTTTATTAAAATTATAGCATGTTTTCGAGTATCTCTACCGCCTTGGTGATATCATCTTGAAACTGCTTATGATCGTGTAAGAAATCAGCCCTGCCACCACTGACGGCCTCAAACAGTTCCTGACTCATATCGTCGGCATAGGCAGCAATAGCCATCTCAATGTCATCCTTCTGCCAGTCGAGCGTGGAGTGAACATAGATGCGCTGCTTTTGATGCAGGAAACTATAGGCGGTCTCGATACTATCTTTTGTTATCATTTTGCTCTGAGTTATATCCAATAGGGCGGAACTGACGTTGCTCTTCGCTATACACATATCCATGACCGAACAGGTAATCTTTGATATCTGCGGGTTCAGTTCCAAAATTATAGCAAAGTGATTCCAGCGTGTCAAACTCCTCATCTCTCAGGAGCATGTTCACGCTCGAAACCAATATAGCGGGATCTTTGGGTAAATATTCCATTTTTAATATTCGTAATATAGTATTATTTATCTATGCCTAATAATCTTTCGAGTGGCTCTGTCCAGTCTTCATTATTCTCAGGAAAGAGCGTATGAATACCAAGTGCTTTCGCTGCTTCGATATTCTTTTGTCCATCATCAATAAAGAGCGTTTCTTCGGCTGAAGATTGCTGGCCATCGAGCATCATCCTGAAAATCTCTGCCGATGGTTTCATCTGTTTACACTCGTAACTCAGATAGAGATGGTCGAAGTAATATTCGATAGAATGGCCATTGCCATCAAACTCGTTACTCTTGGCCCACTGCATCATATACGGATTGGTGTTGGAGAGCAGACATACCTTGTAGCCGAGTTCACGCAATCTCAACAGCATCTGCAGATTCTTTTGTGGTACAGCCTCAACATAACCATGCCAGGCATACTTACACTCATCGTGAGACAACTCACGACCCACAAGCTGACTCAGCTCTGCACGGAACTCTTCAGGCGATATCATGCCTTTCTCCAGATCGCCAAAAATGCCTTTCTGACAAAACGCATCCAGATGCTTCCTGGCATCGCGGAGACCAAGCTCCTCGAATCGCTTAACAGCCTGTTCATAGCTCAGGGCTACAACCACACCGCCCAAATCAAATGCAATATTCCTAATCATTATATTACTCATATCATATTGTAATAGACATCTCGGGTTGCAAAGGTACAAATAAAACGTGGTAAAACATCATCATAAACCTGAAACTATCAAAACATATCACAAAGAATTTGAAAAACGACGAGTAATTCAGGGATAATAACTACATTTGCATGCGAATTTGCAACACTTATAATTACAAAAAAATGAAGAAGACCATACTCTTAACTGTATTTATGCAGTTGATGATTACAGCGAGTGCTCAGACCATTGTACGAGGCAACGTAGTAAACGAACACGGCGAGGCTGTAGAATATGTCAGCATTGGTTTTGATGAGGATAGTGTGGGCGTGATTTCCGACGCGAAGGGGCACTTTACGCTCACCATACCTGCGGGACGAAATAAGGACTTATCGTTCACGCATGTGTCGTATCAGGATGCTATCGTGCCTTATGCCACCTACAGCAAAGGAAATGATCTGAAGGTAGTACTAAAGGATAAAGTGATAGAACTGGCTGAGGTGGTAATCGGCAAGAAAAACAAAACGAACACGTTATCGGGGCGTTCGCTTGTAAGAATAGGGACAGTAGGATTCATAGGAAACATAAACGGCGACACGGAGTGGGGGCCGATATTCAAGAACAACAAGGACTATGTACTAAGTGAGATGCTTCTGACCATAGCTAAATGTAAATATGATGAGTGTGTGCTTAGTTTCAATGTCTATGAGCTACAGGGCAAGAAGTTTATCAACATCATGAACAAACCCATATACAAACATATATCACCCGCAGACGATGGCAAGAAATTCAGCGTAAGTCCCGATGAACACATCGTGCTTAAGGGTAAAAAGAAATATTGTATCAGTGTGAGTGTGGTTGACCATAAAGGTAATGGTGGATTATTCTTCCCAGCCAACTTTAAAAGCAGCTACGCCCGCAACGCCGTAAAGGGTAAGATGAAAAAACTTCCAGCCTGCCCACCAATCATCGTAAAAGGGTATAAAGTAGAATAGTTTGCTATGAGTATGGTTATAAAAAATGAGTTAGAAAAAAAATCTAACTCATTTTTTATGCGGTTGGTTCTATTTTATCTCCTCCAACAATTGTTGCACATCTTTGTCCTCACGACGGTTGCCGTCTTTATCGAAGATAGCAGCGAAGGGGATGGCTGTAAAATTGAGTCAGTAGGGCTGATGTTAAGTTTGTCGTGCAACTCGTTCACCGCATTCATATTAAATTCGCGAGAATAAACATTCTTCTCCTGTGCAATCTCCTCAGCCATCTTAGGGTCGTAATCAAAGGGAATATGTTTTATAAGGCTGAAAACTAAAATAAATAGGATGTGCCTTTGGGGCACATCCTATTTATTATTCATAACCAAAGTCTTTTATAACTTAATAAAGTGGTTTTACCACTTCTACTCTCAGTCCGAGAGCGTTGATAATACGATAGAATACTCCAACACTGGGAACGATGATCCCGTTCTCAATTTTTGAAATGTACATCTTTATGAATGAAAATGATTCTCATTACTTGCAGAATTTTCCCATAGTCTGTTTGAATGCCTCCAGATTTTGATCGTCGAGCCAACCTAGGTCGTGAATGTTTCCCTGCTTATCGATAATCTTATATGTGGGGAAGCTGTTTACACTCAGGTAATGCTCGATGGCACTCTGCTGTTCTTTGGGCAGATTGTAGTGAACGCAGTTTGGCCCTGTCAGGTTGTACTCCTTGATGACATTCTTCCACGATGCGTCGCTGCTGCCATTGCAGAGGTAGAGATATACGATATCGTAATCCTTGAGTGCCTCTTTCACTTTCCACGAATCCTTGAGTTTCTGCTTGCAAGGGCCGCACCATGTGCCCCACACGTCGAGATAGATGACGCGACCTTTATAGGGTTCGATGATCTTACGCAGCATCTTCTCGCCATCGGTCATGTTCGCCACATCGGTTGACGGTCGCAGACTGGCTGCATTAGCCAAGTCCTGATGCTCCAAAGCTACATACTTATCGTTTTCGGTCAAAACAAAGTTTAGTGCCGATGCCAACTTGATTTCTTTATTGGCGAAATTCAAATCAGAAGGGTCAAGCGACTTGCGGAACGAGTTAAGCTTCCAATAGAATTTGCGAGCCAAGGCCAGATCAATCAATGCCCTATCGGTAGTTGCCGATTCGATAGCCTGCTTTTGGTAATACAAATCTATCAACGAGAATTCTTGCTCTATCTCCTTCTTCACATCAGGACGCTCCATAATGGCAAGATACTGCTCCGCAATGCCAAGCTTATCTAAATCGGTACCAGCCAAATCAATGTTTAGACTATCTATCTTCTGGTTCTTGGCTTGTTTGGCATACTCCTTGTGAAATTCCACTGCATAACGCTCCATTAGGGCAAGCTCCTCGTCGGTAATCGATACCTTGCCATCAGCCCTAGCCTGGCGTAAAATGATGGGATAGGCACCGTCGTTCAACGTTATTCTGTAAGGATCAATGCTCACAGAGTGGCGCTCATCTCTCAGCTGGTCAAGATAGTCGCGCATAAATCGCGGGAATTCAGAATAGAGCGTATAGGGTTTAGGTGCGGGCTGCCACAACTTGGTGTTGACATAATCCATATACTCCTTGGGCAGACTTCGGCCTGGTACATCAAAGCGGGCCTGCATCATCGAATAGCCCTGCCCAGCCATAAACAGACCTTTAATATAATCAATATAGCGCTGCGATAGGTTGGGGCGATGAGTGATATCCGCCTGCATCTTGGTTATGATTGCATCAAAGACTTTATTCGCGCGTTCCATGAATTGCATGGCGCTCTCGCTTGGATTGATGCGTGTCTCCGGCCATGTTGCAGGACAAGCCACAAGCTCGTTTTGCAGGCGTACGTCATCGCCCATAAACAGTTTCTGACCAGTATTGAAGTCGTTGAGGAAGAAGTAGGTCTTTCCTGGCTCTAATACAGGATGTACCCATGATTGGCGCGGGGCGAGCGTAACGGTTGCAGAATTGAGCAGGGGCATACGGAGGGTGAATCGACCTAGCGAGTCGAGCTTTGCTGTAAAGCTTTCTGTTTTATCGGTGATAAAATTACTTGTCCAGACTTCAAATTCGCCGCTCTGTTTCCAAGCTTGCTCGGGCATATCCTTCAGCCAGCCTACGATGGTTACGCTGTCGCCCTCACGATAGCCATTGTCAACAAATCCCTTGCGAGTGTCTTTGGTAGGATAGTCGGGTAGGGCTTCTTGGGTTATCGGATTGCAGGCAATGGCCTTTCCGGTACCGATGGTGATGGGACGGATGCCTTTCTTGAGTTTGCCCACCTTGATGGTTAGTCCGTCGTTAAGAGTAAGCACGTAGGTGTCCTTCTGCTCGGTCTGATTCAGGATATCCCACACCTTATTATTATATATAACGTGGTGCTGGGCGAATCCTATCAACCAGTCGCCCGTAAGCGTGTTGCGCCAATAGGTGTCGGTGATGCCAACGGGGGTTACATCAGCATCAGCATTCGCATCAGCATCGCGTACAGCATTAATTATCCACATGCCGGGATCACTTATAGAAAACAGCCATGTAGATGCTGGCAGGGCATCGAACACCAGCGAGAAGTCTACCTTACAGTCCTTAGGTATCTTGACGGGCTGCCCCAGTTTCATACCTACGGCGTTCTTTGCTTCGTAGGTCTTACCGTCGGCCTGGAGTAGCGATTTCGCAGCCAATACACCTTCCTGGCCTGCAGCACGTTCTGGCATGTCGAAATGCATGAACACCTCAGTGCTGTCGGCACTCAGTACAACCTTGGTTATTTTAACAAATGGTACATTGGAATAGCCTGTAACAATGTTATTCCATATTCGAGTTTGTGCCCACCCGGCAGTTGCAACAATGACCAGCACAATAGTTGATAAAAGTTTCTTCATTTATTGATGGATTTATTATTGATTGTAATTGATATAAATACTCTTATTTGAATAGCTCAGAGTGGGAGCCAAGTCTTACAAGTTCAATGGTGTCGATCTCTTCGTCAATCCATATCAGAAGGAAGTCGCCTCCTATATGACATTCCATGCAGCCTTTATATTCGCCGAGTAGCATGTGTGGTTTGTACTCTGCGGGAATAGGCTGCTCATTCATCAGCATTTTCAGCACTTCTTTTAGTGCTTCAACCTTCTTTGGATTATTTCTGTATTTCTTGTAGTCCTTCTTGTACTGGGTTGTAGGTTGTAGTTTTTTCATTTATCCGAATCTAAATCCTTAAAGAGTTCATCAATATCATCATAAACCTTATTGGGGTTCTTACCTGACTTAGCCTCCTTGATAGCGGCTTTAGTCACCTCGTTAGGTTCATCAAATACAATACCAAGCAGCACACTCTCAACATAGTTATTGAGTGTTCTGTTCTCTCGTGCAGCATTTCGCTTTAATCCCTCCAAGAGGTCAGCCCTAAGTCTGAACGAAGCGGGCTTTCTAATCGTCGTTGTTGCCATACTTTGTAATTCAATTGTAATACATCTGGCTGCAAAGATAAGACAATTATTTGAGACCTCCAAGGATTTATGAATATTTTATCTGGTTTGATACAAAAATAAAATAAGGAGATAAGTTATATAACTTATCTCCTTATTCTTAGTACACCCGCAGAGGCTCGAACTCTGGACACCCTGATTAAGAGTCAGGTGCTCTACCAACTGAGCTACGGGTGCATCATTTTGGTGGCTTTTTAGGGCCTGTTTTCTTGCAAAAAGTACACCCGCAGAGGCTCGAACTCTGGACACCCTGATTAAGAGTCAGGTGCTCTACCAACTGAGCTACGGGTGCATCATTTTTTGCTTTGTATCAGCTCTCTTGCTGAATTGCGGGTGCAAAGGTACGACTATTTTTTGAAACCACCAAACTTTTTCGCGATTTTCTTTCAAAAAACTCAAAAAAAGCCTAGAAATCGCGTGTATTCATGAATCCTTCGAGGTTTTCATACCTTCTTTTCATCATTCTAGTGTAAATGTTGCGAATCCAAATGGGGTGTGAAATGATGAATGCCAAACCCACAATACACATAAAAATATAGGTATATGTAAGACCCACTAACAAATATCCGAGACCAGTAATGAGCACAGGACCAAAAAGTGCAAACAACTCAATGACCAACTGCATTCCATTTTCGAAGTTACCCTTAGCTGTTACCTTGAGTTGCAAAGGCAGAGTCTGCTTATTGTAAACCGCCAGCTGGAAGATGACGAAATGCAGGAATCCGGCCGTTAGTAACATGTAAGCAAACAGCATCAGTATGGTGTACTTGCCAGTGAAAACGGCAGGCAACATGATAACAAATGGAATAATGAGCACAGCGCTATAAAAAATGAACTTGGCACGCAGCAGGGCGATGATGTTTTCGCGGTGCATCATCAGCAGTTCGATATAGTTGCCTTCCTGCCCCATAATCTTAATCAGGGCAGTTACGCCATAAAGGGCAAAACAGTACAGGCACCAGAAGTTCTGCATCAGCTCGCTGTCGTAAATAGTGGTATAAGCCACCAGCAGCGAGAAAGCAATCACGGCACACAGACTATAGATACAGCGCGTACGCATGGTTTTATTGCGAATGTTCGACTTAAGTTCGATTTTAAGATATTCGCCAATCAATCCGAAGCGATTAAAGAATGCGAACTCTGACACATGCTTGAGTGCACGCTCGGTTTTCTTCGAGATTTCCTCGTACACAAAGATAAACTGCATGTGGCGGTTTACAAAGAACAAACCGCAGATAACCAGCAGCACGATAGGCAGGGCGTACCACGACAAACCTTGAGCAATAATCATATCTACCATTTTATCGAAGGTGTCGGCCTTTGGCGACAGCATCAGCGGTGTAAATGGCAGAGCGTAGAACACCAAACCAGGAATAAGCCACAGCACGCTGCGATTAATCAGTGTACGGAAGAACAGATAAATCTGACTGTTCAAGATCATGAGCAGCTCGCAGGTTACCAACTCGAGCATTACCAGTGGGAAGCTCTCGCCAGCAAACAGCTGGATGATAGAGTAGGGCACAAACATGCAAAGCCACAGCAGATTGTAGCCACTCACGTGCTCGCCAATCAAGAAACACTCGATGGCGGTATAGCGCGAAATGGGCTGCAGAATGTAGGGTTTAACCATCATGCCAGGTGTGGTTTGCACGATGAAACGCAGCAGGAAATCGATGGCCATATAAAAAGGCGCAAAAGCCAGCATCATGCCAGCCTCGCCTTTGGCTGCCATACCAACTATGCAACCATACATAATAAGGTAAAGGGCAAACATGCCAGCACCTAAATAAATAAGTAACTTGGCCCATTTATTCTGCTCGAAGGCAGGACTACGTTTATAACTCAGGTTAGTGTTCTTACGAAGCAGTCGGTACAGTTGAAATTTGTTCATTGTTTAAGTTTTGATTTTATCTAAGATCGATGATTTCGGCTTTGGGGAAGTCTTTTGAGTTGAAGCGGAACTGACCGTCGGCCAGCTTCTCCTTCTTAATGTTACTGATATCGAAGGTGGTCCACTTCTTACCCTGCAACATCTTAACCTGCTTGGGCTGATAGTTCTTCTTATCAACGGAAACAAACAGTTCCTTGATTTTGCGCTCACCGCTGTTGGCCAGCAGATGCACCACATAATCCTTACCAGCCGTGTTGATAGTGTAGTTATAACCACGCTTGTACAGATTGATAAAGTTGTAGGGATTGATGGCCTGCAACTGCGCCTCGGTAGGATTGCTCACATTCACCTCATCGTTATTCTTCATGTAGGTCCACTGTGTTTTACCATCGAACCATACGGTGGCCTGAGGTGTGGTAGCATAAAACTTCTTACCTTTGATGGCGATGGTACCACTGGTGCTACCACTGGTGGCGCTCATCTTAAAGTTTGCTTTTACGCCCTGTGGGGCAGTGATGGTGGCAGCAGCCTTATCCAATACGCTCTTTGCTGTCTGCGCATAGCCTCCTACGGCCAGCAGCGCAGCAACCAGCATCATACTTAATCGTTTCATTTTTATCGTAAACTATTTAAAAGATTATTCAAACTATTCTCATCCTGAATCAGTACCTCGCGAGGTTTCGAACCCATAGCGGCACCAACCACACCGGCTTTCTCGAGCTGGTCCATCAGTCGGCCTGCACGGTTGTAACCGATAGCGAACTTACGCTGTATGAGTGATGTAGAACCGCTCTGATTCATAACAATCAATCGGGCTGCATCGTCGAACAGCGGATCGAGATGAGCCATATCCACATCTCTATCACCAGCATCACCCATATCGGCCTCGGGCATATCGGGCTCGGGCAACTCAAATGGTGCACCGTAGCTCTGCTGCTCACTGATGTACTCATTGATACGTTCAACCTCGGGAGTATCCACAAAGGCACACTGTACACGCTCGGGCTCTGAGCCGCCTACCAGCGCCAGCATATCACCACGACCAATCAGCTGCTGAGCACCTGTACGGTCGAGAATGGTCTTTGAGTCGATACCTGCCGAAACCTTAAAGGCGATACGGCTTGGGAAGTTGGCCTTGATGGTACCGGTAATGATATTGGTTGTTGGACGCTGGGTAGCGATAATCATGTGGATACCCACGGCACGTGCCAGCTGGGCGATACGTGCGATAGGCAACTCAACCTCCTTACCGGCAGTCATAATCAGATCACCGAACTCATCGATCACCACCACAATGTATGGCAGGAAACGGTGACCGTTGTTAGGATTCAGCTGACGGGCTGTAAACTTCTGGTTGTACTCCTTGATGTTATGTGCACGGGCCACCTTCAGCAGGTCATAACGTGTATCCATCTCCTTACACAGCGAGTTCAAGGTACGTACCACCTTGGTTACGTCGGTAATAATAGGATCGGCCTCTTCGTCGGGCACCTGTGCCAGGAAGTGATTGCAGATAGGCTCGTAGAAGCTGAACTCCACCTTCTTCGGGTCAACCAGCACAATCTTCAGCTCGGCTGGGTGCTTCTTATATAATAAAGAGGTAATGATGGCGTTCAAACCAACCGATTTACCCTGACCGGTAGCACCAGCCACCAGCAAGTGTGGTGCCTTGGCCAAATCGAACATAAACACCTCGTTGGTAATCGTTTTACCAATAGCACAAGGCAGCTCCATCTTCGACTCCTGGAACTTCTTAGAGTTCAGGATCGACTCCATCGATACAGTTGAAGGCTTGGCATTTGGTACCTCGATACCCACCGTACCCTTACCAGGCATAGGAGCGATGATACGGATGCCGAGTGCAGCCAGACTCAGGGCGATATCATCCTCAAGGTTCTTCACCTTCTGGATACGTACGCCTTGTGCCAATGTAATCTCGTAAAGTGTGATGGTAGGACCAACGGTAGCCTTAATGCTGCTGATTTCAACACCAAAGGTGCGTAGCACATCCACGATACGGTTCTTATTAGCATTCTGCTCGGCCATATCGATATAGGGTTTGCCATCGTTGTCGTATTTCTTCAGCAGGTCGAGGGTGGGGTACTTATAGTGCTCCAGATCGCGCTTGGGATCGTAAGGTTCGTTGCTCTCAACAGCATCGGCCACGGTCTTGGCATTAGCAGCCTCGGTATCGCCCTTAGCCTCTTCAACCACCATCTCAATCTCGCCAGCAGCTTCGGGCTGCTTAGGCTCGGGCTTGACAGGCTTAGGCATCGGACCTTCCTTAATGTTGATATCCTCGTTCTGGTAGCCCTCGTCGATAACCACAGCACCGCCATTATCGTCGAAAATAACCTCCTGCTTGGCAGGATCGTCGAACACCAGTGTCTCGGCTTCCTCGTCCTCATACTCATTAGTATCCGTCTGCTCACCGCCCTTGTTAACGGTAAACTTTACCTTATTATAATAGATGGCGGGGTTAAGCAATTTGCGGATAAAGATAACTGTAGCGGCACTGAAGTAGGTGAGGAAAGCCACAGCCACCAGAATAAGCAAGGCTGTGAGACCAGGTGCACCCACCAAGTTGCCAATAAAGCTGCTGATATACAAACCGTGATCGCCACCAGGATTGTAGCTAGCGTTGGCAAACAATGGCTCCAGGAATGTGGCCAGTGCAACCGATGCCCAAATCATGAGCAGCATCGAAGCGAGTGCCCACTTAAGCAGGTTTACACGATAGGCCTTCATCAGGTGTATAGCAACCACGAACAGCAGTACCGGAATCAGGAATGCCGGCAAGCCAAAGCAGTGCTTAATAAAGAACCACGATGCATAGGCACCCAACGAGCCACAGGTGTTGGCAAACTCATGATGTTCGTTCATCACCTCACCGGCACGCGGTTCCTCTATCAGGGTTTGGTCGGCCGCACCCGTTGTAAAGTATGACACGAATGCGAAACACAGGTAGATAGAAATACCAAATATGATGGCACCGAGTATAAAGCTCAAGCGCTCTTTATTTTCGTTGTTTGAGTTCTTTTTCTTTCCTTTCTTCATATAGTTTATGATATTTTCGTGCAAAAGTAGCTAAAATCGCTCATATTTCATCATAAATCGGGATTTTTTTTATAATTTTGCACGCAGAAATGAAAAAGTTAATACAAAACAAGGTAGATAAGAAGGCAATTTCGCAATTTCCACGTGCCACTTTCGACGGAAAGATTGTGGTAGTGGTGTCGCAAGCCGAAGCCGAGCGAGCAGTTGATTACCTGCTGGCTCAACCCGTGCTTGGGTTCGATACCGAAACGCGCCCCAGCTTTAAAAAGGGCGTACACCACAAGTGCTCGTTGTTGCAGGTATCCACCGAGAACTGCTGCTTCCTGTTCCGTTTGAATCACATTGGTCTTTGCCCTGCCGTTAAGCGCTTGTTGGCCGACAACACCGTAACCAAGGTGGGCCTGGCATGGCGAAACGATGCATTAGGCTTGCACCAGTTAGGCGATTTTGAGATGGGCGAGTTTGTAGATTTGCAGGATATGGCCCGCAAGATAGGTATCGAGGATCAGAGTCTGGCTAAGCTCTACGCCAACGTGTTTGGCGAACGCATCAGCAAACGCGAGCAGCTAACCAACTGGGAGCGCGACGTACTCGACGACCATCAGAAGCGCTATGCAGCCACCGATGCGTGGGCCTGTGTACAGCTTTATAATGAGTTTAAAAGAATGATTGAAAATAATGATTATCAACTGGTTATCGTACCAGAAATAACAACTAAGAATAATGAAGAAACTATATCTTAAGCGAGGTAAAGAAGAGAGTTTATTGCGTTTCCATCCATGGGTATTCTCGGGTGCCATTGCACAGGCCGACGACGATTTGAAGGATGGCGACCTGGTGCGCGTATTAACCAATCATGGCGATTTCATCGCTGTTGGTCACTTCCAGATGGGATCTATCGCCGTACGTATCCTCTCATTCCGCGATGTTGATATCGATGCCGATTTCTGGGCATCTCGACTGGCCTCGGCACTCAAAGTGCGCCAATCCATCGGCATTGCCGACAATCCCAAGAACAACACCTACCGTCTGGTACACGGCGAGGGCGATAACCTGCCCGGACTGATTATCGACGTTTACGACCGCACCGCCGTTATGCAGGCTCATAGTATTGGTATGCACCTGCAGCGCAAGCAGATAGCCGAGCAGCTGGTAAAGGTAATGGGCAGCCGTATTGATAATGTATATTACAAGAGCGAAACCACACTGCCGTTTATGGACGATATGGAGAACGGCTTTGTATATGGCGGCAGCGAGGACAACGTGGCACTCGAGAACGGCTTGAAGTTCTACGTAGACTGGCTGCGCGGACAGAAAACCGGATTCTTTGTGGATCAGCGCGACAACCGTTCGCTGCTCGAGCGTTATTCGGCCGGCAAGAGCGTGCTTAACATGTTCTGTTACACCGGTGGATTCTCGGTTTACGCCATGCGCGGCGGCGCCAAACTGGTACACTCGGTAGATAGCAGCGCTAAGGCCATCGAGCTTACCAACCGCAATATAGCCCTGAACTTTGAGGGCGACAACCGCCACGAGGCCTTCTGCGAAGACGCCTTCAAGTACCTTGAGCAGGCAGGCAACAATTACGATTTGATTATTCTCGACCCTCCTGCATTTGCCAAGCACCGTGGTGCCCTGCATAATGCATTGAAGGGTTACACCCGCCTGAACAACAAGGCGTTCCAGAAGATTCAGCCAGGCGGCATACTCTTTACGTTCAGCTGTTCGCAGGTAGTTACCAAGGATCACTTCCGCAACGCCGTATTCACAGCTGCAGCCCAGGCAGGCCGCAAGGTTCGCATTCTGCACCAGCTGCACCAGCCAGCCGACCATCCTATTAACATCTATCACCCCGAGGGCGAGTATCTGAAAGGACTGGTGCTGTATGTTGAATAAGGTTAGAAAGTTTATTGAGCGCGAGAAGCTTCTTTATCGCTCCGATCTGCATTTGGTAGGCCTGAGCGGTGGAGCCGACTCAGTAGCCTTGCTCTTGATTTTAAAGGATTTGGGCTATAGAATCGAGGCTGCACATTGTAATTTTCGTTTACGTGGCGAAGAGAGCGATCGCGACGAGCAGTTTGTACGTAACCTTTGCAAGCAGCACGATATTCCGCTTCATGTAATTCATTTCGACACAAAAGAATATGCTGCACTACATAAAGTAAGTATTGAGATGGCTGCACGCGATTTGCGCTACGGCTATTTCCGTCAGCTTTGTCAGGATATCGGAGCCACAGATGTGTGTATCGCCCATCATCGCGACGATGCTGTTGAGACGCTGATGATGAACCTGTCACGTGGTGCTGGCATACACGGACTTACAGGCATCCGTCCTAAGAACGATATCGTGCGACGTCCATTGTTGTGTATTAATCGACAGGAGATCCTAGAATATCTCGATTCCATCGGTCAGCCTTATGTTACTGATTCAAGCAATCTCGAGGCCGACGTGCTGCGTAACAAACTGCGTCTTATGGTGTTGCCGCTTCTCGAAGAAATCGCCCCTGGCGCTATGGCCAACATCTATAAAACCGCCAATTACCTGCGCGAGGCCGAGGAGGTATATAATAAGAAAATCGAAGATTATAAAGATAACTTCATATCTGATAATAAATTCTACAAAGATTCAGACATAACACCGTCGATGCCGTCGATACTTCACGAGTGGCTGTCGCCTTTTGGTTTTAACTCTACGCAAACCGAGCAGATACTTGATTGCATGAACGAGACTGGGCGTGAATTTCTTTCGGCCACACATAGGTTAGTGGTTGATCGTGAATTCTTTGAGGTTGAGCCTATTACAGATCCGATTAAACCGCTTAAAATACCCGAGACAGGTACCTATCGTGACGAAGACCAAACGGCCTTTAAGTTCGAGATAACCACCGATACCACCGTATCACGTGAGCCCTATGTGGCTACGCTCGATGCCGATAAGGTGCAGTTCCCGCTCACGGTGCGCCTTGTAGAGCAGGGCGACAGATTCGTACCTTTTGGTATGAAAGGCAGCAAACTGGTGAGCGACTATCTTACCGACCAGAAGGTAAGTATCTTGGATAAGCGCCACCAGGAGGTAGTAACCGATGCCACAGGCGCCATTATGTGGCTAATCGGTCGCCGCACAGATAACCGTTTCTGTGTAAGCAAAGAAACCACAAACGTATTGCGAATAACAGTTACTTTTTAGATAGGTTATGAAAAAGTTAGTTATCTTTTTGGTGATTATAGGCGCCATTGCATTAGGTTTGATGGTCACCACGCCCGATCGTCAGCAGCATGTTGATACCATTAAATCGGTCATGAAAGGCGCTGTAAGTGCCGAATTGCGCGAAAACAACATCGATGGTCCGCTTGGCTCGATAGCCTCGGTAGCCGCCACCACAGCCGTTGATCAGTTCCTGAACACCAACTTCCTGGTTCGCGACCACCGCTTCTACAGCCTTGGCTTTGTAGATTACGATGGCGAGTTTATCATGGTATCCGTAGGTGTGTTTAACCACGTGTACACCCTCGACGAGGATCAAGCCCGCCAACTCATCAAAAAGAAACTTGAGGAAATAAATCCTTTAGACTTTCTGAAGAAAGACTAAAAGAATTAATATCTTTAAAAACAAATTCAGTGTATTTGGTCAACAAATTCACTGAATTTGATCATCAAATACACTGAATTTGTTCTTCGAGTAACGCTTGGCAGCCGCGGAGGACATCCTGCCAGGTAGCTTCGAAGTTGCCGGTGTACCATGGGTCGGCAACATCTTTATCGTAAAGCAGGGGGCGGATTTTTCCCTCGGGGTCGCCACCGGCTATACGGGTCATATTACGAAGATTGGCAGAATCCATACCTATCAACAGGTCGTAACGGCTGTAGTCAGCGCGGGTCATCTGACGGGCGGCGTGGCCATTGCAGCTGATGCCGTGCTCGGCCAGCTTGCGGCGTGCGGGTGGATATACGGGATTGCCAATCTCCTCGGTAGAAGTTGCAGCTGACGCGATCATGTACTGATCGGTCAGCTGCGCCTGTTCTACTAAGTATTTCATCACGTACTCTGCCATCGGACTGCGGCAGATATTACCGTGACAAACGAAAAGAATCTTCTTCATCATTTATCCGTTCATCGACAGGAGGAACTCCTCGTTTGTGCGGGTGGTTACCAGACGATCGCGAACGGTGCTCATGGCCTCGATAGGATTCATATCGGCAATGAACTTACGCATAATCCACATGCGGTTAAGTGTGGTATCATCAAGCAGCAGATCGTCGCGGCGTGTTGAAGACAGCACGATATCGATAGCTGGGAAGATGCGCTTGTTGGCCAGCGAGCGGTTAAGCTGGATTTCAGAGTTACCTGTACCCTTGAACTCCTCGAAGATAACCTCGTCCATCTTAGAACCAGTATCAACCAGAGCTGTTGCAATGATGGTGAGCGAACCGCCACCCTCGATGTTACGAGCAGCTCCGAAGAAACGCTTTGGCTTCTGCAGGGCGTTGCTATCCACACCACCGGTAAGAATCTTACCAGAGGTAGGTGCTACGGTGTTATAAGCACGAGCCAGACGGGTGATTGAATCGAGGAAGATAACTACATCGTGACCACACTCTACCATACGCTTAGCCTTTTCGAGCACGATACCGGCAATCTTTACGTGGCGCTCGGCAGGCTCATCAAAGGTTGATGCAATCACCTCGGCATTTACGGTGCGGGCCATATCGGTAACCTCCTCAGGACGCTCATCGATCAGCAGCATCATGATATAAGCCTCAGGATGATTGGCGGCAATAGCGTTGGCGATATCCTTCATGAGCACGGTTTTACCGGTCTTAGGCTGGGCCACAATCAGGGCACGCTGACCTTTACCGATTGGCGAGAAGAGATCGACAATACGAACCGATGGGTTGGTAGTGGCGCGATCGCCGCAGAGGGTGAACTTCTCCTCGGGGAACAGTGGTGTAAGGTGCTCGAAGGCTACACGGTTACGAACCTCATCAGGGTGACGACCATTGATGCTACGAACATCGGTCATAGCAAAGAACTTCTCGCCCTCGTGTGGTGGACGAACGGTGCACTCTACCACGTCACCAGTCTTCAAACCGTAGCGCTTAATCTGCTGAGGAGCTACATATACATCGTCGGGTGACGACAGATAGTTGTAATCACTCGAACGCAGGAAACCATAGCCATCGGTAAGAATCTCCAATACGCCGTTAGCATCAATCAGGTCGGCAAAGTCGTAGCGTGGCTGCGAGCTGGGCACGGCATTGCGATTAAGAACGGGCTGCTCGGGAGTGGCAACGGGTGCTACCGGACGGTCGAACATATCGAGTGTAGGTATAGCGCTCTGGTCCTCGATGGGGATATCCAGAATGGTAATAAAATCGGTACCATCGCCTGGGTCGCCCATCCATACACCATTCTCATCAACCTCGTCGGTCATTGGGTCGGGTGCAACCTCCTGGGCTTCAGGTGCCTGCTCAGGCTCTTCCTCGGGCTCATACTCTGGCTCGGGGGCAGCAACCTTTGTAGCAGCCATTTTTTCGCGCAGCTGCTCGATAGCGTTAGATGCTACCTCATCGTCGGCATCATCGGCACCAACAGCAAACTGGGCAGCCTCGGGCACAACAAACTCCTCGGCCTCGGCAGCGGCTTTGGCAGCAGCAGCCTCGATGGCAGCACGTGCAGCAGCCTCTTCGGCCTCTTTCTCGGCCTTGCTCTTACGTCCGCGCTTCTTAGGTTTAGGTGCTTCTTCGGGTTCAGCCTCGGCAGGGGCAGCGGGAGCAGCAGGCATATCGGCAAACAGCTGTGGCTGCTCGGCCTTTTTGCGGGTACGGTTGCTCTTCGAGTCGAGATTCTCACCGTCCTCGCCATTTACTGTATAAACCTTGCTGGTATCTTTCTTTGCAATACGTGTACGCTTGCGTTTAGGTGAATCCTCGGCTGTGGCGCTCTGTTCGGCAGCCTTGTCGAGTATGGCATACACCACGTCAGTAAGCTGGTCGTCGGGCGAAACCTTAATACCAAGCTCGTCGGCAATACCCACAAGCTGGGGTATGTCCATAGATTCTAATTCTTCTTTTGTATACATACAATATGTACTTAAATTACATTTATGATTCTGAAAAGATTTTGTGGAAATGCTTCGCGAACGGAAGCACTGATTAGAAAAATCGTTGCAAAGGTACGCATATTTTTGCGAACCACCAAACTTTTTCGGAAAAATTTCGTATCTTTGCGCTAAAAACCGCGAAGATACTCCGTCTCGGCAAAAAAAAGAATTAATTCTTTTGTTTTGCTCTCGACTTTTCGTATCTTTGCACCCAAAATTGATATAACTTATGGAAATTAAGAAAGCCGAATTTACATTAAGCGCTCCGATGGAGTCGATGTGCCCGAAGGATACCAAACCCGAATACGCCTTTATTGGTCGTTCGAACGTGGGTAAGTCGAGCCTGATAAACATGCTTACCGGCAAGAAAAATCTGGCTAAGACCAGTGCCACACCCGGTAAAACACTGCTCATTAACCACTTTATTATTAATAACGAGTGGTACCTGGTAGATTTGCCCGGCTATGGTTTTGCCAAGCGCTCGAAAAAAGAGGTGCAGAAGCTGGAGCAGATGATTAACGGCTATATACTGCAGCGCGAGCAGCTGGTAAACGTGTTTCTGCTGATTGACATACGCTTGGAGGCCCAGAAGATAGATCTGGAGTTTATGGAGTGGATGGGAACCAGTAGCGTGCCATTTGCCATTATTTTTACCAAGGCCGATAAGTTGAGCGCCAGCAAGGTGCTTCAGAACCTGAATGCTTACAAGAAGGTGCTGAGCGAAACATGGGAGGAGCTGCCCCCGATTTTTGTTACCTCATCGGAAAAGAAACAGGGCCGCGACGAGGTACTGGATTACATTGAACAAATTAATAAAGGATTGAAGGAATAATGGCTAAAGAAAATCCATACTTAGACGTGCAGCACTTAACGAAGTCGTTTGGATCGTTGGTGCTGTTTCGCGATTTAAGCTTTTCGATAGCCGAAGGACAAAAGGTAGGACTGATAGCCAAGAACGGCACCGGTAAAAGTACGCTGCTATCTATCCTGAGCGGTAAGGAAGGTTACGACGAGGGCGAGATTATCTTCCGTCGCGACCTGCGCGTGGGCATGCTGGAGCAGAGTCCCGCATTCGACCCTAACGAGAGTGTGCTGGATGCATGCTTTAATCATCAAGGCGACCCTGAGAAGGTACTGAAAGCCAAGCAGGTGCTGACACAGCTGAAGATACGCGACCTGGAACAGCCTATGCGCCAGCTGAGCGGAGGACAGCAGAAGCGCGTGGCACTGGCCAACGTGCTGATTACCGATCCCGATCTTCTGATACTCGACGAGCCAACCAACCATCTGGACTTGGAGATGATTGAATGGCTGGAGGGCTACCTGAACCGTGGCAACAAAACACTGCTGATGGTAACACACGACCGATTTTTCCTGGACCGTGTGTGCTCGGTAATCCTGGAGCTGGACGATCAGACTGTTTATACCTATCGTGGCAACTACAGCTACTACTTAGAGAAACGCCAGGAACGTATCGACAACCGCCGTGCCGAAATAGCACGCGCCAACAACCTATATCGCACCGAGTTGGAGTGGATGCGTCGCATGCCTCAGGCCCGTGGTCACAAAGCCCGTTACCGCGAAGAAGCTTTCTACGAACTAGAGAAGATAGCCAAGCAGCGCATAGAGGAACGCCAAGTACGATTGAAATCCCGCAACGTATATATTGGCTCAAAAATCTTTGAGTGCCAATATGTATCGAAGGCCTTTGAGCGCCCAGAAGCCGAACCGTTGACAATACTCAAGGACTTTTATTATAACTTCTCACGCTTTGAGAAGATGGGTATCGTGGGCAATAACGGTACAGGCAAATCTACCTTCATAAAAATGCTGTTAGGCCAGGTGGCACCCGATAGCGGAAAGTTTGATATCGGCGACACCGTACGCTTCGGCTATTTCTCGCAAGAAGGTCTGCATTTTGATGATACACAGAAGGTTATCGATGTAGTAAAGGATATAGCTGAGTATATCGACATGGGTGGCGGCAAGCACTTAACTGCCTCGCAGTTTCTGCAGCATTTCATGTTCACACCCGAACAGCAGCACAACTATGTGTACAAGCTGAGCGGTGGCGAGCGCCGTAAGTTGTACCTATGTACAGTGCTGATGAAGAACCCCAACTTCCTGGTGCTCGACGAGCCTACGAACGACCTGGACATCGTAACCTTACAGATTCTGGAAGAATACCTGCAGGACTTCCCAGGCTGCGTGATTGTAGTAAGTCACGACCGCTACTTTATGGATAAGGTGGTTGACCATCTGCTGGTATTTAAAGGCATGGGCGACATCAAGGATTTCCCAGGCAACTACACACAGTATCGCGAATGGGAGAAACTGCAGCCCGATGAGCCTAAAGAAGCCAAAGAGCAAAAAGCCGAAAAGGCCACAAAACAGCCCGCCAACAATCCGCAGCAGAAACGCAAACTTACGTTTAAGGAAAAGCGCGAGTTGGAGCAGTTGGAAAAGGACATCGAGGCACTCGAGGTTGAGAAGAAACAGATAGAAGAAGCCCTTTGTGGTGGCACCACATCGGTTGAGGAAATAACAACAATGAGCAAGCGTCTGCCCGTGCTTAACGACGAACTCGACGAGAAGAGCATGCGCTGGCTGGAACTATCAGAAATATGATACAACAACAATACCCATCGCAACTGCTCGAAAAGGCTGTACAGGAGTTTTCGAAGCTACCGGGCATCGGCAGGAAAACCGCCCTGCGCCTGGTACTCTGGATGCTGCGTCAGGACGATAGCGACGTAACACAGTTTACTGCGGCAGTAAACGAGCTGAAGTGCGGCGTAAAGTACTGTAAAGTGTGCCACAATATCAGCGATACCGACATCTGTCCCATCTGTGCCGACCAGCGCCGCGACCAAACAACGGTGTGCGTGGTTGAGAACATACAGGATGTGATGGCCATCGAGAACACCCAACAGTTCAATGGTCTGTACCACGTATTAGGTGGTGTGATATCGCCCATGGACGGCATGGGTCCTGCCGACATCGAGATCGACTCACTGATACAGCGCATAGGCGAGGGCACGGTACAGGAGGTGATATTAGCCCTGAGTCCAACTATGGAAGGCGACACCACCAACTTCTACATCTACCGAAAACTGGCGCCTACTGGCATAAAAGTAAGCGTGATAGCCCGAGGCATAGCCGTGGGCAACGAACTGGAGTATGCCGACGAGGTTACGCTGGGCCGATCGATTACTAACCGAACATTGTTTGAAGAAAAATAGGGAGATATGAAAGAAACAAGAAATCATTTGATGACCATTCTGGTTTTTGCCGTAGTGTTTGCACTGGGCATTGTAGTTCTGTTTGAGACCGATACCATGACTGCAGGTTTGTATACAGGCGAAACACAATCGGAGTTTTTCTGGACCGCCTTTATGGAACTGCTCACACTGGGTTGCGTGTTCCTGGGCTTACGCCTGTTTAAGTTTAATAAGGTGCACGCCGAACTGGTAAGCAAAAAGCATAATGCCTTAAGCAAGTGGGGCACCCTGCGCCTGGTAATGATACTGGCACCCATGGTTGCTAATACATATTTATATTATTTATATATGAACACCACTTTTGGTTATATGGCCATCATCGGTTTGCTGTGCCTACCATTTGTGTTTCCAACCATGAGCCGTTGCGAGGCCGAGGTTGAAGACGATAAATAATATCACCGCCAAAAGAAAAATATGAAGCTATCGGTTATTATCGTAAACTACAACGTACGCCCGTACCTTACGGCATGTCTTGACAGCGTACAGCGCGCTCTCGAGGGTATCGAGAGCGAGGTGTTTGTGGTAGATAACCATAGCGACGACGATAGTGTAGAGGTAATCAGTCGCGACTACTCGTGGGTACACCTTATTAATAATAGAGAGAACTTAGGTTTCTCGAAGGCCAACAACATAGCTATCCGTCAGGCACAAGGTGAGTACATTCTGTTGCTGAACCCCGACACCGTGGTGGCTGAGGAGACACTGAAAGGTGTTATCGACTTTATGGACCAGCATCCCAAGGCGGGTGGGGCAGGCGTAAGAATGCACAACGCCGATGGCACCCTGGCACCCGAAAGTAGACGTGCTATTCCCACACCTTTTGTCGCTGCCCGTAAGATGTTAGGCTTCACCAAGCGCTACTATATGAGCTACCTGTCGTGGGATGCGCCTGCACAGATCGAAGTGGTGAGCGGCGCCTTTATGCTGCTGCGACACAAGGCCATCTACGAGGTAGGCATGCTGGACGAGGACTTTTTTATGTATGGCGAAGATATCGACCTGTCGTATCGTCTGCTTCAAGGCGGATGGCAGAACTGGTATCTGCCTTACGATATTGTACATTACAAAGGCCTGTCGACCAGCAAATCAGATTTCCGCTATGTGCATGTGTTCTATCAGGCCATGCTGATATTCTTCCACAAGCACTACAGTCACCTCAGTTTCTTTTTTTCGCTGCCAGTTAAAGTGGCCATCTACTTCCGCGCCTCGCTGGCATTAGTTGATATCGTACGTAAAAAACTGCATTTAGGATGAAACAGATTACACTGCGCGCTATCGAACCCGAAGATCTCGATCTGCTATACCGTATAGAAAACGACGTAGAGCTTTGGAACGTGGGTAACACCAATGTACCATACTCACGTTACCTGCTGCACGATTATGTAGCTAACTGCAAAAACGACATCTATACCGACCGCCAGGTTCGTATGATGGTTGAAAACCAGGCAGGCGAGGTAGTAGGTGTGGCCGATCTGGTGAATTTCGACCCTGCCAACTGTCGCGCCGAGGTGGGACTGATAGTACTTAACAGCTATCGCCGACAGGGATATGGTACTGCCATGCTGCAGGCTTTGGCCGAATACGCCCAGCGCATTTTGCATCTTCATCAGCTTTATGCCTACGTGGATTGTGAGAATAAAGCATCACTTTGCCTATTCGAAAAAGCCGGTTACAAAGTATGCGCAAAAATAGGCGATTGGCTGTTCGATGGAGCAAAATATCGCGATTCTGTGCTAATTCAGTACGTATTTCAGAAAAAATGCGATTAAATCGCAAAAAAATCGCCAAAAAGTTTTGGTAGTTCCAAAAATATCACTACCTTTGCACCCGCAAATAAGAAAAAGCGTTCTTTGGTGCGTTAGTTCAGTAGGTTAGAATGCCTGCCTGTCACGCAGGAGGTCACGAGTTCGAATCTCGTACGCACCGCTAAAAAGTTTTTTTTCATTCGTTCCATAGTAATGGTGCGTTAGTTCAGTAGGTTAGAATGCCTGCCTGTCACGCAGGAGGTCACGAGTTCGAATCTCGTACGCACCGCAGAGGTCCATCAAGATGTGAATCTTGGTGGATTTTTGTTTTATATTATCTTGTGTAAGTTTTTAGAAATATTTTTGGGCAAAACGTTTGTAGATTCAGATTTTTGTTGTAATTTTGCAGCCGAATTTGAATCAAAGACGACAAAACGACAAAACAGTATATGTGTGGAATCGTAGGATACATCGGGAATAAGGAAGCTTATCCCATACTAATTAAAGGCTTGCGCCGTCTGGAATATCGTGGTTACGATAGCGCTGGCGTAGCTTTGATTAATGACAATGGCGACTTGAATGTTTACAAGTCGAAAGGAAAAGTTGACAATCTTTGTGAATACTGCAACGACAAGAATATAAGCGGTACTATAGGTATAGCGCACACGCGTTGGGCCACTCATGGTGAACCATCATCGCGTAACGCACACCCACATTATTCAGAAAGTAAGAACTTAGCCATCATCCACAACGGTATTATCGAGAACTACGCCGAGCTGAAGGAGAAACTGCAGCAGAAGGGTGTACACTTTGTATCGGATACCGACACCGAGGTGCTGGTTCAGCTCATAGAATATATTAAGGAACATAAGAATCTCGACCTGCTCACAGCAGTACAGGTAGCCTTGTACCAGGTGATTGGTGCTTATGCCATCGCCGTACTTGACAAGCGTGATGCCGACCAGATTATCTGCGCCCGCAAGCAGAGTCCGCTGGTTGTAGGTATCGGCGAAGACGAATTCTTCCTTGGTTCAGATGCCAGTCCTATCGTAGAATATACCGATAAGGTGGTTTATCTGGAGGATGGTAACATCGCCGTTATCCGTCGCGGTCAGGATTTGCACGTGGTAAATATCCAGGGTGAAGATCAGGAGCTGGCCGTTAAGACCGTAGACATCGACCTGGGCCAGATTGAGAAGGGTGGTTACCCACACTTCATGCTGAAGGAGATTTTTGAGCAGCCTGAGTGCCTGACCAACTGCATGCGCGGACGTGTAAACGTAGAGGCCGACCATGTAACTCTTTCGGCACTGATCGACTACCGCCGCCAGCTGCTCGACGCCAAGCGCGTAGTAATCGTAGCTTGCGGTACTTCATGGCACGCCGGTTTGATTGGTAAGCAGATTATCGAGAGTCTGTGCCGTATTCCTGTAGAAGTAGAATACGCTTCTGAGTTCCGCTATCGCAACCCAGTAGTAGGCAAAGGCGACGTAGTAATCGCCATCAGTCAGAGCGGTGAGACCGCCGATACACTGGCAGCCGTACAGTTAGCAAAAGAAAAAGGCGCATTTATATATGGTGTATGTAACGCCATCGGTTCGTCAATCCCCCGTGCTACCGATACAGGTACTTACATCCACGTAGGTCCTGAGATTGGCGTGGCATCAACCAAGGCATTTACCGGACAGGTAACCGTGCTCACGATGATTGCCCTGGCACTCTCGGAGGCAAAGGGAACCGTTAAGCGCGATGAATATCTGAAGATAGTAAAAGGTCTGAGCGAGATACCTATGAAGATTCGCGAGGTGCTACAGACAAACGATAAGGTAGCCGACCTGGCCCGCACGTTTACCTATGCACACAACTTCCTGTATCTGGGTCGCGGATTCTCGTATCCGGTAGCACTCGAAGGCGCCTTGAAACTGAAAGAAATTTCGTACATCCACGCTGAGGGTTATCCCGCAGCCGAGATGAAACACGGACCTATCGCCCTGATCGACTCCGACATGCCTGTAGTGGTTATCGCCACCCATAACGCGATGTACGAGAAGGTGCTGTCGAACATTCAGGAGATAAAAGCCCGTCAGGGTAGGGTGATTGCGCTCGTATCGAAGGGCGACGACACCATTGCGAAAATTGCCGACGAGGTGATTGAACTTCCCGACGTGCTTGAGTGTTTGGAACCGCTGGTTGCAACGATTCCTCTGCAGCTGTTGGCTTATCACGTTGCCGTTTGCAAAGGTAAGAACGTTGACCAGCCAAGAAACTTAGCAAAATCGGTGACAGTTGAATGATATTTGAGGCGATTCGTTTTTAAACGTTTCGCCTTTTTTATAAAGAATATATTTAGATTATAAGGAAAGAATATGAGAGATGTAACACTGGTCCTTTCGGACGGAACTAAATTTCACGGCAAGAGTTTCGGTAGCGAGAAACCCGTAGCTGGTGAGGTGGTATTTAATACGGCTATGATGGGTTATCCCGAGAGCCTTACCGACCCCAGCTATGCCGGACAGTTGATGACACTTACCTATCCGCTGGTAGGTAACTACGGAGTGCCACCATTCAGCATTGAAAATAATGGACTGGCAACCTTTATGGAGAGCGACAAGATTTATGCTTCGGCCATCATCGTGAGCGACTACAGCGAGCAGTACTCACACTGGAATGCCACCGAGAGCTTGGCCGACTGGCTGAAGCGCGAGGGTGTACCCGGCATTACAGGCATCGACACACGCGAACTTACCAAAGTACTGCGCGAACACGGTGTGATGATGGGACAGATTATTTTTGACGACGAGCCCGACAACATCCCTACAGCCGAGTACGAGGGCATCAACTGGGTAGACAAAGTAAGCTGCAAAGACATTATCCGCTACAACGAAGGCGCTGGCCGCAAGGTAGTGCTGGTTGACTGCGGTGTAAAGAACAATATTATCCGCTGCCTGGTTAACCGCGGCGTTGAGGTAATCCGCGTGCCCTGGAACTACGACTACACCAACATGGAGTTCGACGGACTGTTCCTGGCTAACGGTCCTGGCGATCCCGACATGTGCGTGGACGCTGTAGAGATTCTGAAAAAACAGATGTCGGCATCGCGCAAGCCTATCTGCGGTATCTGTATGGGTAACCAGTTGCTGGCTAAGGCCGGCGGCGCAACCATCTACAAGCTGAAGTACGGACACCGTTCGCACAACCAGCCTGTTCGCGAGGTAGGCACCAACCGCTGCTACGTTACATCACAGAACCACGGCTACGCTGTAGATGCTGCCACACTGGGTAACGACTGGCGCGAGCTGTTTGTAAACATGAACGACGGTTCGAACGAGGGTATCCGTCATCTCTCATTGCCCTGGTTCTCGAGCCAGTTCCACCCCGAGGCTTGCTCAGGCCCCGTTGACACAGAATTTATGTTTGACCGTTTTATTGAGACATTATGAAAGATAATAGTATAAAGAAAGTGCTGTTGCTGGGTAGCGGCGCATTGAAGATAGGCGAGGCCGGAGAGTTTGACTATAGTGGTTCGCAGGCTCTGAAAGCACTGCGCGAAGAGGGTGTAAAAACAGTTTTGATTAACCCTAACATCGCCACCGTGCAGACATCAGAGGGTGTAGCCGACGAGATTTACTTCCTGCCTGTTCAGCCTTATTTCGTAGAGCGAGTAATCGAGAAGGAACGCCCCGATGGCATCCTGCTGGCATTCGGTGGTCAGACTGCTCTGAACTGCGGTGTTGAGCTTTACCAGAGCGGCGTACTGGAGAAGTATGGCGTAAAGGTACTGGGTACACCTGTACAGGCTATCATGGATACCGAGGACCGCGAGCTGTTTGTAAAGAAGCTCGACGAGATTGGCGTAAAGACCATCAAGAGCGAGGCTTGCTCTGATATCGAGAGCGCACGTAAGGCCGCTAAGGCACTGGGCTATCCAGTTATCCTGCGTGCAGCATACGCACTCGGCGGTCTGGGTTCTGGTTTCTGCGACAACGAAGAGGAGCTCAACAAGCTGGCCGAGAAAGCCTTTGCCTTCTCGCCACAGGTGCTGGTTGAGAAATCGCTGAAGGGATGGAAGGAAATTGAGTACGAAGTAGTACGCGATAAATACGATAACTGTATCACCGTATGTAACATGGAGAACTTCGACCCCCTGGGAATCCACACAGGTGAGTCGATCGTTATCGCTCCTTCACAGACTCTGACCAACTCAGAATATCATAAGCTGCGTGCACTGGCCATCAAGATTATCCGTCACATCGGTATCGTAGGTGAGTGTAACGTACAATATGCTTTCGACCCACAGTCGGAAGACTATCGTGTAATTGAGGTAAATGCCCGCTTGAGCCGTTCATCAGCACTGGCATCAAAGGCCACTGGTTATCCCTTGGCTTTCGTAGCTGCCAAATTAGGTATGGGCTACGGACTGTTCGAGCTGAAGAACTCGGTTACCAAGACAACAAGTGCTTTCTTCGAGCCTGCTCTCGACTACGTGGTTTGTAAGATTCCACGTTGGGACCTCTCAAAGTTCCATGGTGTAGATAAGGAGCTCGGTTCATCGATGAAGTCGGTAGGCGAGGTAATGGCCATCGGTCGCAACTTTGAGGAGGCTATCCAGAAGGGCTTGCGTATGATTGGTCAGGGCATGCACGGATTTGTAGAGAACAAGGAACTGAAGATTAACGATATCGATGCTGCCCTGCGCGAGCCAACCGATAAGCGTATCTTCGTCATCTCAAAGGCCATGCACGACAAGCAGTACGATATCGATCGTATTCACGAGCTGACCAAGATTGACAAGTGGTTCCTGCAGAAACTGAAGCACATTATCGACATCGACGAGCAGCTGAAGAAACAGAATATCAACACCATTGAGAAGGACCTGCTGCGCCAGGCTAAAGTTTACGGATTTACCGATTTCCAGATTGCCCGCGCTATTGGTCTGGAAGGCGAGAGCCGCAACATGCACGATGCCTCGTTGCTGGTTCGCAACCGTCGTAAGCAGTTCGGTATTCTGCCTGTAGTAAAGCAGATCGACACTTTGGCTGCCGAATACCCCGCGCAAACTAACTATCTGTATGTAACCTACAGCGGTGTAGCCAGCGACATACAGTTTGAGAACGACAAAAAGAGTATCATCGTACTTGGTTCAGGTGCTTATCGCATCGGTTCGTCGGTAGAGTTCGACTGGTGCGGTGTTCAGGCTCTGAACACTATCCGCAAGGAAGGCTGGCGCAGCGTGATGATTAACTACAACCCCGAGACGGTATCTACCGACTACGACATGTGTGATCGTCTGTACTTCGACGAGCTTACATTCGAGCGTGTATTGGATATCATCGATATGGAACAGCCTCACGGTGTGATTGTATCTACCGGTGGTCAGATTCCTAACAACCTGGCAGTATATCTGGATGAGCAGCACGTGAACATTCTCGGTACACAGGCCGTTGATATCGATGGCGCCGAGGACCGCGCCAAGTTCTCGCAGATGCTGAACGAGATTGGTGTAAACCAGCCAGAGTGGAGCGCACTCACATCGATGGAGGATATCGACAACTTTGTTGACCGTGTAGGATTCCCTGTACTGGTTCGTCCATCATACGTACTCTCGGGTGCTGCCATGAACGTTTGTTCAAACAAGGAGGAGCTTGAGAAGTTCCTGCAGCTGGCAGCCAACGTATCAGAGGATCACCCTGTAGTGGTTTCGAAATTCATCGAGAACGCCAAGGAAATCGAGATGGATGCCGTGGCTAAGGACGGTGAGATTATGGCCTACGCCATCAGCGAACATATCGAGTTTGCCGGTGTACACTCAGGCGACGCTACCATCCAGTTCCCACCACAGAAACTGTATGTTGAGACCGTTCGCCGTATCAAGCGTATCTCACGCCAGATTGCCAAGGCCCTGCACATCAATGGTCCGTTCAACATCCAGTATATGGCTCGCGAGAACGACATCCTGGTTATTGAGTGTAACCTGCGCGCATCGCGTAGTTTCCCATTCGTAAGCAAGGTGCTTAAGCTGAACCTCATCGATCTGGCCACCAAGGTTATGCTCGGTCTGCCTGTAGAGAAGCCCAAGAAAAACCTGTTCGACCTCGACTATGTAGGTATCAAGGCTTCGCAGTTCAGCTTTAACCGTCTGCAGAAGGCCGACCCCGTACTGGGTGTAGATATGGCATCTACCGGTGAGGTAGGCTGTATCGGTGATAACACCAACACTGCACTGCTCAAGGCTATGCTCAGCGTTGGTCATCGCATTCCAAAGAAGACAGTTCTGCTCTCAACAGGTTCGGCCAAGCAGAAGGCAGAGATGCTGGATGCCGCCCGACAGCTGGTTGAAAACGGCTACGAGCTGTATGCAACAGGCGGTACCTCAAAGTACCTTACCGACAACGGCATTGCCAACACACTGGTACACTGGCCATCTGACAACGCCCAGCCACAGGCACTCGATCTGCTGCATGAGCACAAGATCGACATGGTAGTGAACATTCCTAAGAATCTTACTACCCATGAGCTTACCAACGGCTACAAGATTCGTCGTGCAGCCATTGATCTGAACGTGCCACTGATTACCAACAGTCGACTGGCAAGTGCATTTATCCATGCATTCTGTAGCATTAAACTGAACGAAATTGGTATCAAATCTTGGTCAGAATATAGGTAGAATAGGGGCCTAAAAGGCCTATATTCGCCCTAAAACGCAAAAAAATGGTGTAATAATTTGGTTATTTCAAATTATTGCACTATTTTTGCAAAGTTAATATCAACAATTACTGACCCTACAGGCATGGACGTAGCAGATACACTTGAATCCAAAATAAACCGCAGTGAGTACAAAGTACTTATTGTAGACGACGTTGTTAGTAATGTCTTACTTTTGAAGATATTGCTGACTAACGAGAAATTTCAGGTATGTACCGCCAATAACGGCACCACATGTATTGAGCAGGCCAAGAAGGAACATCCCGACCTGATTCTGCTTGATGTAATGATGCCCGATATCAGCGGTTTTGATACAGCAGTAATCCTGAAGAAAGACGAAGAGACAAAGGATATTCCCATTATCTTCCTCACGGCATTGAATACACCTCAGGATCTGGTACATGGATTCCAGGTTGGTGCGAATGACTTCCTGACCAAGCCTTTTAATAAGGAAGAACTGGTTATGCGTGTGATGCAGCAGATTTCGCTGGTAGCCGCCAAGCGTATCATCGAACAGCAGAACCGCGACCTGCGTGCCACACTTTCGAACCGCGATAAGATGTACTCGGTAATTGCTCACGATCTTCGTTCGCCAATGGCCAGCATCCGAATGGTATTGAATCTGGTAGTTGCATCAACTTCGCCCGAAACCGTAGGCGCCGAACTTTACGAACTGCTTGATAAAGCCAATCGTGAATCAGAAGATGTTCACGACCTGCTGGACAATCTGCTGAAATGGACCAAGAGTCAGACTGGTCGTTTGAGCGTGGTAGTTCAGGATCTGGATTTGAACGATATCATTCCTGGTGTGGTTGAGATATTCGAGATGATTGCACAAACCAAGCACATCAAGTTAGTTCTTCAGCCATCAGCAAGCAATCTGATTGTAACTGCTGATAACGATATGCTTAAAACAGTGATGCGTAACTTTCTGTCGAATGCCATCAAGTTCTCACCAGAGAATTCTACCATCGAGATCAGCATGGTTGCCGAAGGTGATTTCGCAAAGATCAGCGTAACCGACCATGGTGTGGGTATCGCAGCCGATCGTATCGGCTCTATTTTCCGCAAGGGCGACACCACCTACGGAACCGGCGGCGAAGAAGGTTCGGGACTTGGACTCCAACTCTGTCAGGACTTTGCCCGTAAGAATGGCGGTGATTGTTATGTAGAATCTATCGAAGGTCAAGGTAGTACTTTTAGTTTTACTGTTCCACTAAAGAAATAATGAATACACCTATTTATATTATAGAAGAAACAAAGCTTCGCCGTAACCTCAGTTTGATTGCTGAAGTTGCGGCGAAAGCCGATATTGAGGTTATACTTGCTTTCAAGGCTTTTGCCCTTTGGAAGACATTCCCCATTTTCCGTGAGTACATTAACAGCACCACAGCAAGTTCGCTGTCGGAGGCCCGTTTGGCATTCGAGGAGTTTAAGGCACCCGCCCATACATACTCGCCAGCCTATACCGAAGAGGAGTTCCCCGAGATTGTGAAATGTTCATCGCATATCACATTCAACTCGCTTTCGCAATATGAGCGATTCCACGAGCAAGCCAAATCGGCATCATTAGGTTTGCGTGTTAATCCCGAATACTCCGAGGTTAGTACCTTATTATATAATCCATGCGCACCTGGTACCCGTTTTGGTATTACTGCCGACAAATTACCCGAGCAGTTACCTGCCGACATCGAAGGCTTCCACTGTCACACACTCTGCGAAAGCGGACCAGATGTATTCCAGCGCACACTGGTACACATCGAGGAGAAATTTGCCAAGTGGTTTCCACAACTCAAATGGATTAATTTTGGTGGCGGTCATCTGATGACTCGCAAAGATTACGATGTAGAACTGCTTATTAAAATCATACACGACTTTAAGAAACGCTATCCATGGTTGAAGATTATTCTGGAACCAGGTAGTGCTTTTGCATGGCAAACCGGACCTTTGGTATCGCACGTAGTAGATATCGTAGAAGACAAAGGTATTAAAACTGCCATTCTTGATGTAAGCTTTACCTGCCACATGCCCGACTGTTTGGAGATGCCATACATGCCCGAAGTACGAGGTGCCGAGATAGTAGAGATGGAAAAAGCTACCGAACCTATGACTTACCGTTTGGGAGGTAACAGTTGTTTGAGTGGCGATTTTATGGGTTCGTGGCTTTTTGATCACGAATTAAAAGTTGGCGAAGAAATTATTTTCGAGGATATGATTCACTACACAACCGTAAAAACTTGCACTTTTAACGGAATTTCACATCCAGCTATAGGTATGTTGCATGCAAATGGCAAATTAGAGATTTTACGCAGTTTTGGGTACGAAGACTACCGAAATCGCATGGATTAGTGCTGTTTTTGTAAACAAATCGATAAAATGGCACTTTTTTCGAAAAAAAATCGCTGAAAAGTTTGTCAGTTCAAAAAAAAGCATTACCTTTGCACCCGCAATCAAGAGAGATGCCTCTGATAAAGAGAACAACGCGGAAATAGCTCAGTTGGTAGAGCACAACCTTGCCAAGGTTGGGGTCGCGGGTCCGAGTCCCGTTTTCCGCTCACTTGTTGAACAAAAAAGAGACGTTAAGGAATGGCCTTAATGACAAAATGCCCAGGTGGCGGAATTGGTAGACGCGCACGTTTCAGGTGCGTGTGCCGCAAGGCGTGCAGGTTCGAGTCCTGTTCTGGGCACTCTTTTTTATTCAGCGTATGTTGGAGAGGTGGCGGAATTGGTAGACGCGCTACTTTGAGGGGGTAGTGTCAATTGCGACGTGGGAGTTCGAGTCTCCTCCTCTTCACCATTTTTAAATTGACATTCTTGCGGAAATAGCTCAGTTGGTAGAGCACAACCTTGCCAAGGTTGGGGTCGCGGGTCCGAGTCCCGTTTTCCGCTCTTCTTTATAGGAAAACAACATCTTTTTCAAAACAAACATGAATTTATACTTAAGATATTTTGATCGAGAAACTCTCGTACCAACCGTAGACGAGGCTATAGAATTTTTAAGTTCGATAGACGAGATTGAGATGAATCCGCTTCTTGAAGCAGATATTCGTGAGTATGCATCAAGCGACGTTTTCTATCCCAAAAGATATAAAGTTCATCCTCGTGTTTATTTTATCATTATAAAGACCGAAGCTGCTACCATGCAGGACTTCAAAGATAAGAAAGCTGTTCATTCGGCAGAGTCGAACGAACAACCTTCGAAGGTAACACCTACCTTGATGCGACTGAATGAGATTAACGAAGGATGGTACGAAGGATATTTAGACTTTAAGCGCGTTCTTTTAGTACCTGGTACTGGTAAGTTCCAGTATCGCGACACCCAGTTTGCTGCTCGTGTAAAGGCATTCTCGGGTATGGAGTGCTATGAGCGCATGATCGACTATCTGCGCGACCGTGTTGACTCGCGTAGTCAGTTCCCATCACCTAAGGGTAAGAACTTTAAGTTCCGTTTTCTCGGCAAAGCTAAGTAATCAATCTATATAAACGCTCCTATTATGAATAAGGTAATGCTTATTGGCAATGTTGGCCAAGACCCCGAAGTAAGATATGTTGACCAAGGTGTAGCAGTTGCTCGTATCAGATTAGCAACAACCGAACGTGGTTATACGCTGCAGAATGGCACACAGGTGCCCGATCATACTGATTGGCATAATGTAATTCTTTGGCGTCGACTGGCTGAGATTGTAGAGAAATACGTACATAAGGGAGATAAGCTTTATATAGAGGGCCGCATCCGCTATACTACGTACGATGACAAACAAGGTCAGCGTCGTTATGCCACCGAGATATGGGCGGATAATATGGAAATGCTTTCACCAAAATCAGACAATGGACTATCTTCAACAAATCCTGAGTGAAGTAACTGTCACAGCACCAACCATGGGTGCTGTGATAGCTATTATAATAGCAGGTTTACTTCTTTTGTTTTCCGGTTTTGCCTCTGGCTCTGAAATTGCATTCTTCTCACTGTCGCCTAACGATTTGAATGAGCTGAACGACGAGAAGAACGATTCGGATAAGAATATTCTTCAATTACGCGAGGATTCGGAGCGTACACTGGCTACGATACTGATTACTAACAATCTGGTAAACGTAACCATTATCATGCTCTGCAACTATTTCTTTGCACATGTAGTGGATTTTGGCGGTGCCTATTGGCTGCAGTTTGTAGTCATTACTGTATTGCTCACATTCCTGCTGTTGCTGTTTGGCGAAATTATGCCAAAGGTTTATGCAGGTCAGCGTGCCTTATCTTTCTGCCGTAGGGTAGCAGGTAGCATCATGGTGCTGCGCAAGTTGTTCTATCCATTATCATCGGTACTCATCCGCTCGGGTATCATCGCCGAGAAGGTGGTACAGAAGGAGAATCGTGCACTGAGCGTAGATGACCTGGAGCAGGCTCTGGAACTTACCGATAAAGAGGAGTTGAAGGACGAAAAGAATATGCTTGAGGGTATTGTGCGCTTTGGCGATGAAACTGCCAAAGAGGTAATGACCAGTCGTCAGGATGTGGTTGACCTCGACTTTAGTCTGCCTTTCCCCGAAGTATTGAAATGTATTATCGAGAATAATTATTCGCGTATTCCTGTTTATCAGGATACCATCGATAATATCCGCGGTATCCTTTATATCAAGGATTTGCTGCCACACCTGTCAAAGCCTGCCACTTTCCGTTGGCAGTCATTGATACGTCCACCATATTTTGTACCAGAGACAAAGAAAATCGACGATTTGCTGCGCGATTTCCAGGAGAACAAGGTACACATTGCCATTGTGGTAGATGAGTTTGGCGGTACTAGCGGTATTATTACGCTCGAGGATATCCTGGAGGAAATTGTAGGCGAAATTAATGACGAGTACGACGAGGAAGAGAAGTCGTACACACGTATTAATGCCAACACCTATATATTCGAGGGAAAGACCTTGCTAAGCGATTTCTACAAGATTCTGGACATCGATGACGAGACATTCGAAGATGTTGAGGGTGATGCAGATTCGCTGGCAGGACTGCTGCTTGAGATAAAGGGTGATTTCCCCGAACTGCACGAGCGTTTGGACTACAAGAACTTTACCTTCGAGGTTACGGAGTTAGATGGTCATCGTATTTCGAAGATTAAAGTTGTAATCCATGAGAATATTTCCTAAGTACTTTTCATATGCAAAGTACCTAAAGCGCAAAAATTCTCTAGGTACTTTGCAAAAACATCTATTTTAGCAATCTTTCTACCAGCCGTATTTGCTCCAGTTCACGCTATAATACCACTGGTAGTTTTTTATGCGTGTATTGAATTTGTAGTTAAAATTATCGTATCCCTGCTGAGGAAAGTACATGCTCAGACCTCCCCACATAGCGTTGTTATCAGGAAAACTATCAAAGCTATTATAAAGAGTATTATAAACTGTTTGCCATTTGGTTGATACGAGAGAGTAGGGCACAGCCTTATTATATGTCGTCAACCATTGGGTATAATCACTTACTGAAGCATATTTGTAGAATACCGACGACATATCGTACATCACCTTCATATCGGTGTAAGTAGTACTTGCAAAGTAGAATGGCAACTTAGAGAGGTCTAATACCGCAGGACTGGTTATTTCCGAAGAAATGGTAGCCAAGATCTGATTTGTGGCCTGAGCCAATGATTCCATCTCTGAGAGTTTTACTGCCGACATAGGTACACTGTATCCATCTAAGTTCAAGTAATCATAAGTACTTGAATTATAAGCATCAAGATAGAAATCGTAATATATATCGCAGATATTCTGATAGAAAGTGTTTGAGTTAGAGAAAAGCGACGACATGATCCTATCATATGGTGCACCAGCGCCAGGAATCTCGGCAGGCGAACCAATCAGATAATCAGCTGCATTACGGAGTTCGTAGGCACTCTCTACACACATAAAGCAACAGCAGTCGGCAAAGATATACTTAAACTTTGGCATATCCTCGAGCGCTTTAGCCATCTGCGTAATATTCATGGCCTTTCTACCGATATACGAATCATATCCGTAATCGTAACCATAGGCTCTGGTTCGCTGAACATTGGCAACAGAATCGGCATCTACTGCCCATCCTGTAGCATGGCCCCAGAGTACCAGGCCATAATCCTTCGACGGATAGTTATCTATCGTCCATTGTATAACTTCACGGAATTTACTGGGATCGCTGGCAGCAAATTCGCTGTTATATTGATACAGCACCTTTCTTTTACCTTTTGCAATCTCAATAATATGTGGCGGATTGGTTGTTCCTACCGAATCGATAAATACAATCAGATGCTGGTTATCGTTCAACAGATACGAACCCTCGTCCATCTCCAGCAAATCATCAGCCATAAAGCCGCTTGTTGTCAGGTCGTTCTCGCCTGACATATATACAAGTACAGTTCGGTCGTAAACCGTTGGTTCAGGTGTAGGTTCCGGATCGTCTTTTTTATTACACGAGCATAGTAACGCTATCCCTAAAAGTCCTATAATAATCTTATGCATAAAATCAAATTTTGCGGCAAAGTTACAAAGAAATATGTAATATCCTACATTTTTATTTGTTTTTTTAGTATCTTTGCATCGCAAAACAAGGATTATAATGAAGAAACTATATATATTGCTGACATTATGCATGTTAATGCTCGGCGCCAACGACGGATTTGCTCAACGTTCAAGATACAACAAACACCACTCTAAGCACAGAACACAGAGAGTGGTGAGCAAGCATAAAAAAGGTAAGAAAACAAAGAAACGTGCGGTAGCCCAATACCGTCCTGATCCACGTTTGCTTACCGATCCTAATTACGATCCATTCTTACAATGCGAGGATACGTGCAGCCATGTGCATGGTATCGACCTGTCGCATTACCAGGGCGAAGTATTCTGGGAGACAGTAGGCGAGAACACCAAGATGGCTTATGTGTATCTGAAAGCTACCGAGGGAGGCGACCGCATAGATGCCCAATACGAGCGCAATATCGACTTAGCCCACCGCCACGGACTGAAAGTTGGTTCCTATCACTTCTTCCGTCCTAAAACGCCTGTATTGACTCAGCTTGAAAACTTTATGACACAATGCCGACCAGGCGAACAGGACCTGATACCGATGATTGATGTTGAGACCACAGGCGGACTATCATCTGAGGAATTCTGCGATTCGCTGTATGCTTTTCTGGATTTAATCGAAGAAGCCTATCATCAGCAACCACTGATATATACGTTCCGTAACTTCTACAATAAGCATCTTGTAGGCAAGATTAATGATTACAAGCTGATGATTGCGATGTACACCGAAGAAGAGCCCGTATTGGCCGACGGACGCGATATCACCATGTGGCAATACACCAGTCATGGACGCATTGTAGGTATCCGTGGAAGCGTGGATAAAAGCCGATTCATGGGCAATCATGGATTGCGCGAAATCAGGTTCAATCACATACGCCATGTAGGGAAGAATGTATCATTCTTCGATATGCGTAAGCGAATGGGCAAATGATGCAAAGAAATTGGTAAATGCCTCTGAAGGTATGAAACGCATATAACGGGCAGAGCGCTTGATATGATTAATCAAGGCACCGCCGTTGCTGGTGTGTACAAAAATACTATCCGAGCCTTGTGAGAAATAAAAGTCCTGACGGATATTAGTATATTCGGCCAGTTCCTTTGCTACAACAATTGTTTTGCGGTCGGCATCACTTTCGGCAAAAGGAATATCCTTTGCTTCCAAACCAAACAAATCCATCAGCAGTGTAGCCTCAAGCTGTGCCATCTGCTCAAAATGCAATTTCTTCAGCCAGCTACCCAACACCTCGTAATCCGCTTTGCTATTGTTTGCACGAAGCGTCAAACCTAATTCAATCAGCAGTTTCAAAGGCAGACCCTCGTTCAAGATTCTTCGTGCTATACTGATAATACGGATTAACATTCTACGCGTATTAATATCCGACTGTTCATCGTCGAGAATATTCTGCAGCTGTCGGTTCAGCAAAGGATTAGTCAACTTATCGGGGCGCAACAGTTCATCTTCGTCGTTATCCTCATCGTTCTCTTTAGCCGTAAGCCATTGTTTCCACTGCGCATCGGTTAAATGAAGAGTGAACTGATCCTGACAGCTCTTAAGACCTTGATATACATACGACTGAACACTATGCACAGTGGCAAGCTGATACAGTTTGTTCCATTTATGTACCGACATCGGCTCCAGCACCTCAGTTGTTTGGAAAGCACCACATCGAAGTAGTCTGAAAAAGTTTCGCTGAATAATATTCATGAGTATCTTTTGGGATAACGCAGTAAGATAGATAGAATGGCTACAATACCCAGTGCAAATGGGTAGTAAAGATAGGGTAGGATGGCAACAGGATTAACCGATGCCAAACCAGCTGCAATCAGCAACTGAGCACCATAAGGTATCAACCCCTGAACCGTACATGAGAATGTGTCTAATATCGAGGCACACTTCTTATTATCTACACCATAGCGATCGCCAATTTGTTTGGCGATATCACCTACAGTCAAGATGGCAACCGTGTTATTAGCAGTACAAACATCTACCAGCGATACCAGTGTGGCAATACTCAGTTCAGCACCGCGCTTACTGATAACACGACGTGTAAGCATATTAATGATAAAGTCGATACCGCCTTGCTGTTTAATCAGCTCAAGCATACCGCCTGCCATCATCGTTACAATAATCAGCTCGCCCATCGACATGATACCGTCGCCCATGGCGCCAAACCATCCATAGATATCGAAAGAACCTGTAAACATGCCAATGATACCACACAGCACGATACCTATAGTTAATACAGCCATCACGTTCATGCCGCATACAGCCGTTACAAGCACCGTTAAGTAAGGTATTACCTTTACCCATTCAACAGCCGGAATCTGCTGTGGAGCAATGGTATCCTGACCAAGGAAATAATATACAACCAGTATCACCAAAGCAGCAGGCATCACAATAAAGGCATTTACCCTGAACTTATCGCTCAACCGGCATCCTTGCGTTTGGGTGGCCATAATAGTGGTATCGGAGATAAACGACAAATTATCGCCAAAGAACGAACCACCCACAATAATAGCGGTCATCATAGCCAAGTCGGCCCCTGTTTCCTGGGCCAGACCTACGGCAATGGGCGTCAGGGCTGCGATAGTACCCACGCTTGTTCCGATAGAAAGCGAGATAAAGCAGGCTGCCAGAAACATACCCGCAAATATCATCTGTGGTGGTAGCAGACTTAATGCCAGATTAACGGTAGCATCGATACTACCCATCTGCTTGGCAGAATGCGCAAAGGCACCTGCTAACACAAATATCCAAATCATCAGCATCATCTGTTCGGTGGCGGCTCCACGGCTATAGCTGTCAATTCTGTGCATCAGTGGCCTACCGGTAAATACAGTAATGGCGTAGATGCTCGAAACCATAAAGGCTACAGTAATGGGAATCTTGTAAAAGTCACCAGCAATGATGCTGGTGACTAAGTAGAATAAGATAAACACCACGATGGGTGATAATGCGATGATTCCTTTCTTCACAGTGTTACACCGTTTTTAAAGATTGATATTTCACGATAATCGTTCTCTTCGTTCTTGGCTTTCTCGCCACTTGCCACAGCCAATACCTTGTCGATAAACTCAGGTACCAGCTCCTGCATGGTACGACCCTCGATGAGCTGACCTGCCGAGAAGTCAATCCAGTTCTTCTTACGCGAAGCCAGATCAGGATTGGTGGCAATCTTCATGGTTGGTACAAATGTGCCGAATGGCGTACCGCGACCAGTAGTAAACAATACCAGATGACAACCACAAGAGGCGAGAGCAGTAGCTGCTACCAAATCATTACCAGGAGCCGAAAGCAAGTTCAAGCCTGGGTTCTGCAGTCTGTCGCCATATTCCATCACACCGCTTACAGGGGCTTTACCACACTTCTGTGTGCATCCCAGCGCCTTATCCTCGAGGGTTGAGATACCACCAGCCTTGTTACCAGGACTTGGGTTCTCACCAACAGGTTCACCATGCGACAGGAAATAGTTCTTGAAGTTATTAATCATCGAAACTGTCTGGTTAAACAGTTCTTCGGTTGTACAACGATTCATCAGGATAGTCTCGGCACCAAACATCTCGGGCACCTCGGTCAATACCGATGTACCACCCTGAGCTACCAGCCAGTCAGAGAATTCGCCAACCAGTGGATTAGCGGTGATACCAGAGAATCCGTCGGAACCACCACACTTCAAACCTACACGCAGTTTGCTAACAGGCACTTCGGTACGCACATCCTTGCTGGCCAGCTGATACAGTTCGCGCAGCATTTCCATACCAGCCTCCATCTCATCGTCGACACGCTGGGTTACCAGCAGCTTGATACGATCCTTATCATAATCGCCCAGCATCTTCATGAAGTCCTCGGGCTGATTGTTCTCACAACCTAAGCTCAGCACCAATACGGCACCAGCATTGGGGTGCAAGCAGATATCACGCAGCACCTTACGAGTGTTCTCATGATCCTCCGACAACTGCGAACAACCATAGTTATGATGCCAGGCATAGATAGCATCCACACCCTGCTCGTTGGTTTCTTTCTTCAACTCCTTAACCAGACGTTCGGCAATACCATTCACACAACCAACGGTGGGCACAATCCAAATCTCATTACGGATACCCACGTCGCCATTCTTACGTACATAGCCCTTAAAGCTACGGTTGTCGTTTTTGATATTAAGCTGCTCGTTTACAGGATTATATGTATACTCGAGAGTACCAGCCAGATTGGTCTTCAGATTATTCTCGTTCACCCAGTCGCCAGCCTTCAGATCCTGCATAGCGTGACCGATGGGATAGCCATATTTGATAATGTCGGCACCAGCTGCCACGTCCTTTATCAGTACCTTATGGCCTGCTGGTGTATCCTGATTCACGGTAATCTGCTTACCATCTACTTCAATAATCTCTCCTTTCTTTTTGGGCTGCAAACAAACCACTACCGAATCGGCAGGGTTAATCTTTAAAAATGTAGCTTGTTCCATTCTTTTATTTACTGTTTTGTTTTAGTTTATATTGCTGTTCTACGATAGAAATCTACGTTTTCCTTGGTCAGGATCTCGATAGGCATGTAATTCACGGGATTCACGGCACGCTTCATCACGATAGCGTTAAACAGTGCATCAACACTAGCATATCCCTGCTGGTAAGCATGCTGGGCTATCAGGAACGAAATGCTGCCTTTACGTACACACTCCTCGTTCTTAGCCACCATATCGTATCCCATAATCTGCACATTACGACGATTACTCTTCTGCAGGAACTCACCAACGATGTGAGCCTTCGAGTTAAAGGTGATACAATGATGTACGTGAGGGTGGGTAGAGAAGAACTTCTCCAGAATACCATCGTAATCCTTGTGATCCTCATCCAGAGGCAGATCCACTTCGGTAATCTTAATCTTAGGGAAGTGATCGACCATATAATGGCGGAACCCTGTCTCACGGTTAGCCTGCTGCTTAGAACCCACGATACCATCGCGTGTCTGCTTCATCAGGGCAATCTCCTTTTCCTTATTGGCAATCAGCATCAGCATCTTAGCTGCGAAATAGCCACTGGCAAACGAATCCTGACCAAAGAATGACAATGGTTTCAAATCAGGCATATACGAGTCGAGCAGCACATAGGGGATATTTCTTTCGATTAGTTTTTCGGTAAAACGGGCAGTCTGCTCCAATGTGGCTGGTACGATAATCACGCCATCAATCTTGGCGGTAAATAATTCGCGAACCATCTTGGTGAATGCAGGTGGATTGAATCGCTCATAATAAATGAACTTGAGCTTGATACCAAAGTCGCGACGGAATTCGGTACAAGCCATTGCACCTTCTTCGATCTCATCCCAGTAAGCTTCCTGCTCGTGCTTGGGTAACACACAATAGAAGGTATATTCCTTATTATATGCCAAAGCCGAGGCATACATATTGGGACGGTAGTCCATTTCCTCCAGGGCTTTGTTTACCTTTTCCAATGCTGCTTTAGACACATTAGGACGATTGTGAAGCACACGGTCAACGGTACCCGTCGACACTCCTGCGCGTGCAGCAATATCCTTAATCGTAATATTCTCCTTTGCCATAATCTCAGATTTTTGTGCAAAGGTACAAATAATTTCTGATTTTCCAAATTTCTTAGTCATTTATTTGCTTCGAAATCGTTTCCGTAAGTTTTTTAGCACAAAACCTGCTAAAAATTTGCGTGGCTCAAAAAAACTTCCTATCTTTGCCTCACAAACGAACAAAATAAGTTGAAAATATATCAAAAAAATCAAACAAAGCAATGGCAAAAATTGTAACTTTGGGCGAAATTATGCTTCGCCTCTCGCCTCAGGGCAACGACCGTTTCATTCAGAGTGAGTCATTCCGCATCATCCCTGGTGGTGGTGAGGCTAACGTAGCAATTTCGGTGGCCAACTACGGTCACGAGGCTTACTTCGTATCTAAGTTGCCTAAGCACGAAATCGGACAGATTGCAGTTAACGCACTTCGTCGTTATGGTGTAAACACCCAGTTCGTTGCTCGTGGTGGCGACCGTGTAGGTTTGTACTATGCTGAGACAGGTGCTTCAATGCGTCCATCAAAGGTTATTTACGACCGTGCTCATTCATCAATTGCTGAGGCCGATCCTTCAGATTTCGATTTCGACGCTATCATGGAGGGTGCTGCCTGGTTCCACTGGAGTGGTATCACCCCAGCTATCAGCGATAAGGCTGCCGAGCTCACCAAACTGGCTTGTGAGGCTGCAAAGCGCCATGGTGTAACAGTATCAGTTGACCTGAACTTCCGTAAGAAGCTGTGGACCAGCGAGAAGGCCATTTCAATCATGCGTCCATTGATGAAATATGTTGATGTTTGTATTGGTAACGAAGAGGATGCTGAGCTTTGTCTCGGATTCAAGCCCGATGCTGATGTAGAGGGTGGTCAGACCGATGCAGCCGGTTACGAGGGCATCTTCAAGCAGATGATGCAGGAGTTTGGTTTCAAGTATGTTGTTTCTACACTCCGCGAGAGCTACAGCGCAACCTTCAATGGTTGGAAGGCTCTTATCTATAATGGTAAGGAGTTCTACCAGAGCAAGCGCTACGAGATTAATCCAATCATCGACCGTGTTGGTGGTGGCGACTCTTTCTCAGGTGGTTTGATTCATGGTCTGCTCACCAAGGCTACTCAGGGCGAGGCTCTCGAGTTTGCTGTTGCTGCTTCGGCTCTGAAGCACACTATCAATGGCGACTTCAATCTGGTATCAGTTGACGAGGTTGAGAGTTTGGCTGGTGGTAATGCCAATGGACGTGTACAGCGTTAATTGTAAATTGAAAATTGAAGATTGACAATTATGGCAAAGTTTGATAAATTGCAGGTGATGGCAAAGATTGCCGCAGCACCTATGGTTCCTGTTTTCTATAACAAGGACGTCGAAGTTTGTAAGAATGTAGTAAAGGCTTGCTACGAGGGTGGTGTTCGTGCTTTCGAGTTCACTAACCGTGGCGACTTTGCTCAGGAGGTATTTGGCGAGCTGGTAAAGTGGGCCGATAAGGAGTGCCCTGAGCTGGCTCTGGGTATCGGTTCAGTTGTTGATGCCCCCACAGCAGCTATGTACCTGCAGCTGGGTGCCTGCTTCGTTGTAGGTCCTCTGTTCAACCCCGAGATTGCGCCTGTATGTAATCGTCGTCTGGTTCCATACTGCCCAGGCTGTATGACCGTTAGCGAGATTGGTAAGGCTCAGGAGTTGGGTTGCGACCTCACCAAGGTATTCCCTGGCGATGTAGTAGGTCCTAACATGGTTAAGGGTCTGAAGGCTCCAATGCCTTGGTCGAAGATCATGGTTACTGGTGGTGTTGCTCCTGAGGAGGAGAACCTCACTAAGTGGTTCAAGGCAGGTGTTTACTGCGTTGGTATGGGCTCAAAGCTCTTCCCAAGCGATAAGGTTAAGGCCGGCGATTGGCAGTATGTTACCGATAAGTGCAAAGAGGCACTCGGTTACATCGCTAAGGCCCGTGCTTAATACAATATCATCCCTCTCGCTCCGAAAAAGTGAGCGAGGGGGATTCGTTTTTTAACTAACATGAAATTCTGGCTATTCATATTATCAACCATCTTGATCTCAGCTTGTGCACGCCCTGATAGGCAAGCGGTCGACAAGCTGAATTCTCAATCCTATGCCTATCACTATCGTAATCTCGACTCTACCGAAGCCATTGCACGCCGTTCGTACGAACTGGCAGCCAACTATCCAGCTGGTCGTGCAGAGGCTCTCAACAATATGGCTTTCGTCAACATTGTTCGTATGCGTTACAATGATGCCGAACAGCAATTAAACGATGTTATCGAAACAACCGATAACCAGCTGCAGCACCTGATAGCTTACGTTCAGCAGATGCGCCTTTGTCAGCGCCGCTCTAATAACCGTGCTTTCCACGAGTTCCGTGAGATGGCCGACCGTACCATGCAGCGTATCAACGAAGAGCGCAACCAGCTTACCGAGCGCGACGAACGTCTGCTGCTGTATGCCGAAACCGAATATGCCATCGTTAACTCTACCTACTATTATTATGTAGGACTCGAGCAGCAGTCGATTGATGCGCTTAATGCCATCAATCCCGAAGAAGTACAGCGCGATACAGCACAATACCTCAACTATCTGTATAACATCGGTGCCGGTGGTATTATCACACAGGGAACCCAACAGGAGATTAACCAAGAGGAGTTCGATAAGCTGATGCGCTGCTTCCTCACGGCACGTAAAGGCGATTACCCATATTTTGCCGCCAATGCCCTTGAGGCCCTTTCAGAGCATCTGATGGATCCCACATATCGTCGTCAACTGATCGACGATAACCTGCCTGCTTTCAAGTTTATCAATCCCTTAGGGGTAGAAGAGGAGGTACTGCCAGGCTTCCTGGCCGAGAATGCCTTGAATATCTTTGAGCGCTATGGCGATGTGTACCAGATAGCCGGTGCCTACCGTACGCTGGCATCGTGTTTCCGACAGATAGGCGACTACCGTTCGGCACTTTTTAATCTGGAGCAGGCTCTGTCGGATTCCATCATCAATCAGGCTCCTGATCTGGTGGCATCTATCCGCGAACAACTCAGTGTGGCTTACGCTGCCATTGATGATAAGCAGCAGAGCGACGAGAACCGCAATTTGTACCTCGACCTGCAGGAGACTACCCGTCAGGACCGTCAGCTTGAGGCCCGTGCCTACCAGTACGAACGACAGCTTACCCAGCTTAACCTGATGCTCATACTCGTTGTAGCTGCCATTATCCTGCTGTTATTCTCGTTGTGGCTGTTTAACTACCTGAACAAGAAGAAATCGCAGCCTGATGAGCCCGATAACCTGTTTGAGCAAAAGAACGAGCAACTGGCCGCCCAGCTGTTGCAGGTTGAGAACAACGAGCGCCGCAACCTGGAGCAGCGCGCTAAGGTGTCGTTGGTATGCAATACCACACCATTCATCGATCGCATCATCCACGAGGTTTCTAAGCTGGAAACTGATAGTTCTAACCTCGAGGAACGATTAACTTATATCCGTGAGCTCATCAATCAGATTAACTCTTACAACGATGTGCTGACGTACTGGATACAGCTACGCCAGGGCGAACTCAGTCTGCACATCGAGAGTTTCCCGTTACAGCCTTTGTTTGATGTGCTGCTTAAGGGACGCACCTCGTTCCAGATGAAGGGCGTAGAACTGAACGTAGAGTCCACAGAGGCCGTTGTGAAGGCCGACCGCGTGCTGACACTGTTTATGCTGAACACCCTGGCCGATAACGCCCGTAAGTTTACCGACCGTGAGGGTAGGGTGAATGTATCAGCCACGCAAACCAATGATTATGTTGAGATAGCTGTTGAGGATACCGGTATGGGTATGACTCAGGAGCAGCTTGATCATCTCTTCGATCATAAAATAGTCGAAGGTCATGGCTTTGGATTGCTTAACTGTAAGGGTATCATCGAGAAGTACCGTAAGATCAGTCAGATATTCTCTGTGTGCCAAATTGGTGCTACCAGCAGTTTGGGCAAGGGCTCACGACTGTTCTTCAGACTGCCACGCGGCATAGCCCGACTGATTATTGTGCTGCTGTCGATGCTGCCCATGCAGATGCTGGCCCAGCAGCCTGAGATTGACGCCTTAGGTATGGCCAGTATCTATTCCGATTCGGCTTACTTCAGCAATATCAACGGCAATTACGAACGTACACTGCGCTTTGCCGATACCTGTAGATACTACCTGAACCTGCATTACCGTCAGCAAGTACCACGCGGTAGATACCTGATGCGACGGATGGGTAATCCATCGCTGATGCCCCCCGAAATCAAGTGGTTCCATGATAGTGTGAAAACCAACTATCATATTATTCTCGATATTCGTAACGAGAGTGCTGTGGCAGCCCTGGCACTGCACGAGTGGCAACTTTACAGCTACAACAACCGCATCTATACGCAGCTGTTTAAGGAGATGTCGGCCGATAATACATTGGGCGATTACTGTAGAAACATGCAGCAGTCGCAAACCAACAAAACGATAGCTATCATCCTGCTGATACTGCTGATGATATCCATCGTGCCCGCTTATTACCTGCTGTATTACCGTCACCGCCTGTATGACAGGTTCTTACGCGAGCAGCAGCGTATTACCGATCTGGAACTGCTCGACGATGAGTTGCGCCGTGCCGAGCTTGACGATAGCAACCTGCATGTATCGAATGCCGTACTCGACAACTGCTTGTCGGCTCTTAAGCACGAAACCATGTACTATCCCTCGCGCATCCAGCAGTTGCTTGATACGGGCGACATGGAATCGTTAGGCGAGGTAACCACCTATTACCGTGAGCTTTACGGTGTTCTGTCGCAGCAGGCCTTACGCCAAACTGAGCGCACCCGCTTGCATCTCAAGCCGTTGCATCATAGTATCCTGGGCGACGAAACTTTGGTGCGCTATCTCTTTGATATCCTGCGCAAACAGGCCGGTGCCAAGCTGCAGCCCGAATATACGCCACGCGATGGCGGTTATATCGAGGTGCGTGTGCCCATGCCTCAACTCAAGCTTACCGAGAGTCAGGCTGCCGATCTGTTCACGCCCTCGAAGGATCATCTGCCTTACCTGCTGTGCCGCCAGATAGTACGCGACCTTGGTGAGGCCACCAACCGCCGTGGCTGCGGTATCTATGCCACTATACAAGACAATACAACAAATATGATTATAACATTACCAAGCGTATGGAAAACTTCAAAGTAATAATAGTAGAAGATGTGCCCCTGGAGCTTAAGGGCACCCTTGGCATCGTGAAGAGTGATATTCCCGAGGCCGAAGTGATTGGAACAGCCGAGAACGAGCAGGCCTACTGGCGCCTCATCAAGCAGCAGAAGCCCGACCTGGTGCTGCTCGATTTGGGTCTGGGTGGTTCTACTACCGTAGGTGTAGAAATCTGCCGCCACACCAAGGAGGTACATCCCGATGTAAAGGTGCTGATTTTTACTGGTGAGATACTGAACGAGAAGCTGTGGGTTGATGTGCTCGATGCTGGTGCCGATGGTATCATCCTGAAGACAGGCGAGCTGCTCACACGTCGCGATGTATCGGCCGTGATGGATGGCAAACAGCTGGTGTTCAACGAGCCTATCCTCGAAAAGATTGTAGAGCGCTTTAAGCGTGCTGTTAGTGGCGAACTGGTTAAGCAGGAGGCCCTGGTAAACTACGAGATAGACGAGTACGACGAGCGATTCCTGCGCCATCTTGCCTTAGGTTTTACCAAGGAGCAGATTACCAACCTGCGCGGCATGCCTTTTGGCGTGAAGAGCCTGGAAAAGCGTCAGAACGAGTTGATTCAGAAGCTGTTCCCCGAGGGTGCCAGCGGTATCAACGCCACCCGTTTGGTGGTACGTGCTTTAGAGCTGCGTATTCTGGATATCGATAATCTCGAAGCCGATGAAGAGTAGTCGTGTATGCATGGGGTTGTTGGTGGCCGAGTGTGTGCTGGTCATCGTGTCGTGGTTGCTCTCCGCAGCCCGTATCGAGGGTGTACGCTCTATGCTCTCATCCGAGGGCATACGCTGGTTCTTTGGCGGGTTCTCCAACATCATTGCCAATCCACTGCTGGCTTGGCTACTGTTAGCACTCATTGCTGGCGGTAGCTTAAAGCAGAGTGGGGTGTTGCGGCATTTCACCGCCAGGGGCGAGGCATCGTTCCGTAACCGTCTGGCACTGCGTGTAGCCATCGTTTTTGTGGCGCTCTACGCCTTGGTTATCTCCATGCTTACCCTGATGCCCCATGCCATACTTCTGTCGTTCAGCGGCCATCTGTTCCCATCGGCATTCAGTCGTGGTCTGGTGCCTATCATCTGCTTTGGCATTACACTGTTCTCGGTGGTGTATGGCATTATCTCGGGCAACAAACAAAAAGGAGAAGATGTACTCGACATCCTCTCCTATGGTTTACGTCAGGGCTCTTCCCTGATTATCATCTATATCTTTGCTATCCAGCTGTACGCCTCGTTGCGTTTTGTATTCGGATAACAACGATTACTTCAACAGTTTCTCCAGTCGTTTGTACTCCTTCTTAGTCAGGCGCATAAACGATCCGTGCTGTGGCGCTTTCACACCCTCGATATTACGGGGTGAGTGGAAGTTGCGCATGTACTCGTCGGCCAGGCACAGACGGTAGTTACGTGGGTTCGACGAGTACTCGATGTAGGCAATCACCCAAGTCTTCTGTCCTGGCAGCTGGAAGGCGCTCACACCCTCACAAGCCTTGTTGCCCTCAAAGTTCACGTAATCGTCCTCTACCGGCTCGCTCCAGGGGCCTGTAAGCTTAGGTGCTGTAGCGGTAAACAAACCGGCCTTACCACCTTCTTTCTTAATCATCATGTGCCACTTCTGGTCGGCCTCAACCCAGTTGATATCGGCATCGATGGTGGCATAGCCCCAATCGAACAGCAGCTTAGGCTGGGTAAGAGTAGTAAAGGTCTCGTCGGCATACGAGTAGTACATGCGGTCGTAATGGTCCTCGCCACGGTTACGCATCGAGTAGTAAACCATATAGCCGCCCTTCTTACCGTTAGGCCATACATAATCCTCGTCCCATACTATCTGTGGTGCCCATACGCGGTTGATGGTACTCCAGTCCTTATATACGCTGGGAGCGTTGGGATCCGAGAATATCTGTGTACCCTTACGATAGTCGAACGTAACCGACTTCCAGTGAATCAGGTCGTCGCTACGCAACAGGTCGATACCGTAGTTATCCCAAGTCTCTACCTTACCCAAGCGGTCGCGGGCACCTACGTTCATATCGGTGCACACCATCAGATAACCTTTACCATCGTGCTTACGACAGATGTAAGCATCGCGTGTGGCGCCTTCGATACGGGCATGCTCAGCATCGCTGAAGATAGAGTCGCCGTTCAGCAGGTCCTTATAATGAAAACCATCGCGACTCAAGGCATATGCTGTCCATGCGCGCCCATGATCGTTCATGTGACAATACAGGAATCCATAGTCACCTTTCTGCAGATTTCCTTTCTGGGCATAGCCGATGCTTGGCGTGCCCAGCAAGAGTGCTGCCAATAACCATTGTAATCTTTTCATCATCGTTAGTAAAATTGTTTTAACGGCGACAAAGATACAAAGAAATATCGAAAGTACCAAATTTATTCTACTTATATCAGCAAACTGCCAATCTGGAACACCAGCATACTGGCTATCCAGGCCACCACAGTGGTGTAAACGGCTGCAAAGCTGGCCCAGCGCCACGAGCCTGTTTCGTGCTTGATGGCGGCAATGGTAGCTATACAGGGGAAGTACAGCAGAATAAATATCAGGTAGGCATAGCCTGCCAGTGGGGTGATACCCTCGTTCAGCATCATCTGGCGCAGACGGGTGTACTTCTCGGTGTCGTCGCTAAAGCTGTCGTCGTCGCCAAAGCTGTCGTCGCCACTATACAGTACGCCGATGGTAGAAGCCACAATCTCCTTGGCACCAACGCCAGCCAACAGCGATACGTCCAGTTTCCAGTTAAAGCCCTGTGGGGTGAAGATGGGCTCGATGGTCTTACCCATGCGTCCGATATAGCTCTGCTCCTGCTGCTGTTCGCGTGGCAGGTCCTCGTTATGTGGGAAGTAGCCCAATGCCCATACAATGATGCTGGCCACCAGGATAATGCCTCCCATCTTCTTCAGGTATTCCTTACCTTTCTCCCAGGTATGGCGCCAGATGGCCTTTGGTGTTGGCCAGCGATAAGGTGGCAGCTCCATCACAAATGGTGTGTCCTCGCCCTTGATAACAAGCGATGAGAAGATTTTGCTGACAACTACCGACACAACGATACCGATGGCATAGAGCGACAGCAAAACCCATGAGCGGTACTGCAACGAGAAGAACGTTCCGGCTATCATGATATAGATAGGCAGACGGGCCGAACAGCTCATAAACGGCAGAATCATCATGGTGATGATACGCGAGCGGCGACTCTCGATGGTACGTGTAGCCATCACGGCAGGTACGTTACAGCCAAAGCCCATAATAAGGGGGATAAACGATTTGCCGTGCAGTCCCATCTTGTGCATCAGCTTATCCATGATAAAGGCAGCACGCGCCATATAGCCCGAATCCTCCATCAACGAGATGAAGAAGTAGAGTATCAGAATCTGTGGCAGGAACACGATAACCGAACCCACACCACCGATAACACCATCTACCAGCATGGCCTTCAGTGGTCCGTCGGTCATGCCTTCGCTAATCTTTTCGCCTAACCACTGTACGCCTTCCTCAATCCAGTCCATGGGGTACTGACCGAGTGTAAAGGTAGTCTGGAACATGATATAAAGCAGGAAGAAGAAGATGGGGAATCCCAGATACTTATGCGACAGCAGCCCATCAATTCTATGTGTAGCTTTATAGGTATCTTTCTTATGTCCTGTCTTATAGCCAGCCTCTTTCAGTGCACCGTTAATAAAACCGTACTTGGCGTCCATAATCGCTGTCTCGCTGTCGCTGCCTGTCTCTTCCTTTACACGGGCCGATGCCTTATCGCGCTCGGTTGTCAGGTTACGGAAATCCTGTATACGCTGCTCACCAGCCATGTGGTTGCCCAGATACTCCAACACCTGACTATCGTGCTCCAGGAGCTTCAGTGAGAGGTATCGGGTAGAGTAGTGCTGGGTGATATGTTCGTCGGCCTTCAGGTACTTCTGGATATGCGAGATACCGTCCTCGATCTCATGACCGTAGTTGATGTGCAGGTGTCGCGAGAACTTACTGGTACCCTCGTACACCTGGATGACGGCACGGAACAGATCTTTTACGCCCTGTCCGCTCTTAAACGATGTAGGAATCATTGGCATACCAAACAGCGTACTCAGCGTGTCGAGGTTAATCTGGTCGCCACGGCGTTCAAACTCGTCGTACATATTCAGCGCGCACACCATGCGTATGTTCATGTCCACCAGCTGGGTGGTAAGATACAGGTTACGCTCCAGGTTCGACGAGTCGATGACGTTAATCACCACATCAGGCATTTTCTCGGTCAGATGCTCGCGTACATAGAGTTCCTCGGGCGAGTAGCACGACAGCGAGTAAGTGCCAGGCAGGTCGGTGAGGTTAAACTCGTAACCGAACATCGATGCATGTGCCTCGGTGGCATCCACTGTTACACCGCTATAGTTACCCACATGGCCGTGGGCACCCGATGCATAGTTGAACAGCGAGGTCTTACCACAGTTAGGATTACCCACCAGCGCTACGTTGATGGTACGGCGCTCCTTCATAGCCTCATGACGGATATAATCATCCTCATGGCGATTACTGTCGGTAGCCAGATTAAAGGTAGTAGCCTCGAATGGGGTATCGGCCGACACCACCTCGATGTTATCAGCCTCCTGGTGACGCAGACTCACCTCGTAACCCATCAGCTTGTACTTCACGGGATCCTGTAGCGGGGCGTTAAGCAATACCTCAACCTCCTGACCACGAATAAAACCCATTTCGATGATGCGCTTACGGAATCCGCCGTGTCCCAGCACCTTAACTATTATACCTTTTTCGCCTGTTTTCAGTTCCGACAGTTTCATAACTTATTTATTTTGAGTGCAAAGGTACGAAAAAAAACTTGCAACCCGATTGCAAAGGTCGCAAGTTTTTATAAAATACCTAAAAATGATGATAGGTTATTCTGTCTCAAAGTAATTTTCGAGTTCGGCACGTGCACTTCCGTCGGCATTGGCCAGATCGCGAACGATGTGCCCCTTCTCCAGCAGCGCAATGCGTGTAGAGATGTCGATGGTGTGTGCCAGGTTATGACTCGAAACCAGAATAGTAGCGCCAGTACGCCTGTTGTACTCGGTAAGCACATGCTTGAGCGTGTTCTGGCTCGATGGATCGAGGAAGTTGAATGGCTCGTCGAGAATCACCAGTTTGGGGTTGTTAAACAGGGCAGAGATGATACCTACCTTCTGTTTGTTACCAGCCGAGAGGTTACGAATCAGTTTTTTCTGTCCGAAAATCTCACCGGCAGCGAACTTCTCGAAGTCCTTCAGTCGCTCGTCAACCTCTTCCTGCGTTTTATCAGTAATCTTACCGATAAATGCGAAGTACTCCTCGGGTGTGAGGAAATCGATAAGGAAGCCCTCGTCGATGTACGAGCCTGTAACGGCCTTCCATTCCTCGCTCTGGGCGGGGTTGATGCCGAAGAGTGCTACATCACCCTCATCGGGTTTCAGCAGGTCTAACAGCATGCGGAAGAGCGTGGTCTTACCTGCACCATTGTTACCTACGAGGCCGAGAATCTCGCGGTCGTTGATTTTGAACTTTTCAATGTCGCAGGCAACTGTGTTGCCAAACGCCTTCTTCAAATGGTTGATTGTAATCATAATCGTATTATACTATTCCTTTACCGTGACAATTCTTGAATTTCTTACCTGAACCACAGGGACATGGATCGTTGCGTCCGGGCAGCTTATCCTTTACGATGGGCTCGTGGCTCTGCTGGGCACGTGTGTCGTGCTGTGCAGCGGCCTGCTGGTTGCGGTCAACCAACTGCTCAACTTCCTGCTTGGTCTCTACGTACTGCTGGCGCTGGGCGGGCTGCTCGGGGGCTGCCTCCTGTACTTCCTGCTGCTGCATCTCGGGGATACCGCTGCGTGTAAGGATCGAGCAGATACGGTTGTACATATCGTTAATCATCTCGTCCCAGACCTTGGCACTCTCAAGCTTGAAGATCAGCAGTGGATCCTTCTGCTCGTAGCTGGCATTCTGTACAGAGTGCTTCAGCTCATCCAGCTGGCGCAGGTTCTCCTTCCAGCTATCGTCGATGATATGCAGCAGGATGCTCTTCTCAAACTCCTTCACAATGCTCTTGCAGTCGCTCTCGTAAGCCTCCTTCAGGTTGCAAGGGATGTTGTACATCTTACGACCGTCGGTGATGGGCACCATGATACGCTCGTAGATCTGTCCCTGAGCCTCGTACACCTGCTTGATGATAGGCTGGGCAACAGTCTGGATACGCTCGGTTTTGCGGTTGAAGTTACCGATGGCAGCCTGGAAGGCATTCTCGGTAAGTACCTCGCGTGGCTGGTTCAGATACTCGTCGCTGCTGAAGGGCACCTCCATCGAGAGGATGTGCAGGAATTCCTCCTTACAGCTCTGGTAATCGGTAGAGTTCTCGATGATATTTACTACGCGGTCCCAGATGATGTTGGCGATATCCATACCGATACGCTCACCCATCAGGGCGTGGCGACGCTTCTCGTAGATCACGGTACGCTGCTTGTTCATCACGTCATCGTACTCGATCAGACGCTTACGGATACCGAAGTTGTTCTCCTCAACCTTCTTCTGGGCGCGCTCGATGCTCTTAGAGATCATCGGACTCTCGATCATCTCGCCATCCTTGAATCCCAGACGGTCCATGACCGATGCGATACGCTCAGAGGCGAACAGTCGCATCAGCTTATCCTCGAGTGATACATAGAATACAGATGAACCTGGGTCGCCCTGACGTCCGGCACGACCACGCAGCTGACGGTCAACACGACGGCTCTCGTGGCGCTCGGTACCGATGATAGCCAGACCACCGGCTGCCTTTACCTCAGGCGAAAGCTTAATATCGGTACCACGACCGGCCATGTTGGTGGCAATGGTAACGGCACCCTTACCGTTAGTGCTCTGTCCGGCCAATGCTACGATGTCGGCCTCCTTCTGGTGCAGCTTAGCATTCAGCACCTGATGGGGGATACCCTCGCGCTTACCGGTCTCAGGGTTCACATACATATCAAGCATACGGCTCAGCAACTCTGAAATCTCCACCGATGTGGTACCAATCAGTGTTGGACGGCCCTGATTTCTCATCTTTACTACTTCCTCGATTACAGCCTTGTACTTCTCGCGAGCGGTCTTGTAAACGCGGTCGTCCTGGTCGTTACGGATTACTGGGCGGTTGGTAGGAATCTCAACCACATCCAGCTTGTAGATATCCCAGAACTCACCAGCCTCGGTAGAAGCGGTACCGGTCATACCTGAGAGCTTGTGATACATACGGAAGTAGTTCTGCAGGGTGATGGTAGCGAAAGTCTGTGTGGCAGCCTCTACCTTTACGTGCTCCTTGGCCTCAACAGCCTGGTGCAGTCCGTCGCTCCAGCGACGACCCTCCATGATACGACCAGTCTGCTCGTCAACGATCTTCACCTCGCCGTCGATAACCACATACTCGTCGTCCTTATTAAACATGCAGTAAGCCTTCAGCAGCTGCTGCAGGGTGTGCACACGCTCACTCTGTACAGCGTAGTGGCTCATCAGCTCATCTTTCTTATCCAGACGCTCCTGATCGGTAAGTCCGGTCTCAGCCTCGAGAGCCGACAGCTCGGTAGTGATATCGGGCAGCACAAACAGCTCGTTATCGTTTACCTGCTTAGCCAGCCAGGCAGTACCCTTATCGGTCAGGTCGCAGCTATTCATCTTCTCATCTACTACGAAGTACAGAGGCTCAACACACTCAGGCATGCGGCGGTTATTGTTCTCCATGTAGATATTCTCGGTATTCTGCATACCAGCCTTGATACCTTCCTCCGAGAGGAACTTAATCAGCGGCTTGTTCTTAGGCATGGCCTTGTGCGAACGGTAGAGCGACAGGAAACCGGCATCCAGCTTCTCCTGTGCCTCTTTCTTGTTACCAGCCTCCATCAGCTTGTTACCCTCGGTAATCAGGGTCTTGGCGTCGGCCAGATACTGGGTGGCCAACTGGCGCTGAACACCTACCAGCTTCTCAACCAGTGGCTGATATTCCTCGAACATCTGATCGTCGCCCTTGGGGATAGGACCAGAGATAATCAGAGGTGTACGGGCATCGTCGATCAATACTGAGTCGACCTCATCGACGATGGCGTAGTTATGTGCGCGCTGTACCAGATCGGCAGGCGATACGGCCATGTTATCACGCAGATAGTCGAAACCGAACTCGTTGTTGGTACCGAAGGTGATATCAGCCTGATAAGCCTTACGACGGGCCTCAGAGTTAGGCTGATGCTTATCGATACAATCCACGCTCAAGCCATGGAACATATAGAGAGGACCCATCCACTCTGAGTCACGCTTAGCCAGATAGTCGTTCACGGTTACTACGTGTACACCGTTACCGGTGAGTGCGTTCAGGAATACAGGCAGGGTAGCCACCAGGGTCTTACCCTCACCAGTAGCCATCTCGGCAATCTTTCCCTGATGCAGTACAACACCACCAAACAACTGTACGTCGTAGTGTACCATTTCCCACTTCAGGTCGTTACCACCAGCAGTCCAGTGGTTGTGGTAGATAGCCTTGTCGCCATCGATGGTAATAAAGTCCTTCTTAGGATCGCCAGCCAGCTCGCGGTCGAAATCGGTAGCTGTAACAACCACCTCCTCGTTCTCGGCAAAGCGGCGTGCGGTTTCCTTTACGATAGCGAATACCTCGGGCATTACCTCGTTCAGGGCCTGCTCGTAAATCTCCAATACTTCCTTCTCGATCTTATCGATCTGAGCGAAGATATCGGCACGCTCATCGATAGGGGTGTTTTCGATTGTAGCCTTCAGTTCTTCGATACGGGCTTTCTGCTCCTGGGCAGAGTTCTGTACTTGCAGCTGCAGTGTCTTAGTGCGCTGGCGCAGTGCGTCGTTATCCAGCTTCTGTACCTCGGGGTAAACAGCCTTTACCTGCTCAACGAGTGGCTGGATAAGCTTCATGTCGCGGCTGGATTTGTCACCAAACAGCGACTTCAATAACTTGTTGAAATTCATATTTAATTTTTATTTTTTACTTATTGTTGATGTATGTCGTTATAAAACGGCGGCAAAATTACAAAAAAAATTTTTAACCACCAAGCCTTTTTATTAAAAAAGAGGTGTAGCCATACATGCATTGGGGGCACGAATGCGGATTGCCTTCGAAATTGTGGGGGCAATACGCTCTATGCTAACGGGTGCCTGCACCTTCTGTGCGGGTATATCAGCACCATAGAATATAATGGGGAAGCAGGCCAGTGGCTGCTTGGTTTTAAGTTGCTCGTGAGTGTCGTCGTTCTGCATCTGCCAGCCAGGTGCCAACTCTACCTGCAGATCGCCCATGTGGGCCTCGTACAGATGGATGTTTACACGCTTTACGCCTGCCATCTGCAGCAGGAACTCCTTAGCCTTCTGTGTGGCGTCGGACAGGGCGATGCGCTTCTGTTCCAACAGCTGATGGTTCAGGTACAGCTGGTTACGGTAGCTGCCCTCAACGTACTTGCCTTGGCCCCACAGGGCACCCAGGTACATGTTCAGCAGGTTGGCAGTGCGGTTGGTATAATATACACCCGTGGGGATGTGATATTTGGCGTATTCATCGGTATTCAGATCGCGATAGCCGGTAGAGGTGAGCACAAACAGGGCGTGCTGCTTGCCCACCATGCGCTGTATCTCAACCGCCAGCTTTTGCAGGGCCGATTGGTAATCTTCTTTCTCGTACTGCAGGAATAGCAGATCGGGGATAGAATCTTGCCCAAGCCTTTCTTCAACAACCAGTTGTAAAGCCTTAACCGTCAGACTGGTAGCATCCTGTTTTCTACGCTTGTCATCGTTCCATGCCAGGCGGTCCACGTTATGCCCTGCAAGCAGCGCTGCTGTCTCTTTTTTTGCAGCCACGGCGCATACCTTACCGGCACCCTTGGTAGCTATCTTCAGCTCATCGGCCAGGGTAGAAACGGCGATTTCATCGGGGGTAGCCGCTACGGTTTGCAACGACTGACGGTCGAGCCATCTATCGGCCGTAATGGTGTGATAGAATGGCGATGTGCCTGTTACGACTGACGAAATGGCAGACGACAGGTCAACTTGACTGTAGGGATAGAAACCTTGCTCATAGATTAATCCATCGTCGAACAGAGCGGGATAGTCGGTAAGCAGCTGGTCGATGGTAATATTTACCACCAGCCGGGGGCTTGCTCCCTTCTGTTGCTGCGCTTGCGAGCTGAGTGCCAGCATCGTAAGCAGCGTGACGTATAGATATCTATTCTTCATTTCTTACAACGTATCAGCAAACATAGTGCCACAATCCACATACCCTCCGAATAGCTCTGCAGTATGCCACCCAGTCCGTACAGTATCAGCATTACCAGCAGCAGTTTGGTCCACAGGTTGCGCTTGCCTTTGATAACGGCGGGTATAAACACCAGCGCCAGAGGATTGAACAGCAGCAGGTTCAGATTAAGCGATGTAGTGGGGTGCTGCGAGAATATCATCACCGTAAGCACGATACCAACAAGTCCCTGAACGGTCATCAGCGCTACATCCCACCATTTCACGACGCGACTACTTTTCCACTCGTAGAGGGCAATACATACGGATATGATGAGCAGCAGTACGGCTATTTCGGTGGGTGTGAGGAAAAAGTCCTGTTCGATCACCTGTACGCCCGGTGCTACCAGCAGGCGCTGCTGCTTTACCAAGGGGCGGTATTCGCCATCCTTATATATCTGCGCATGCGCAAAGTCGGTCATCAGATTCATAGGCAGGAATTCCTGCTCCTCGCGGGTGGTAGCCAGGTCGGCTTTTACACCCAGCAGCATATCGTTTCCAAACTTCGACCACAGGTGGTTGCGATTGCACTCGCGCACCATCTCGCGGAAGGTTGGCTGATAGTCACTTCGCTCTTCGTAAACCACCTGTCCCTCAATACTTTTCTCGATTACATCTCTAGGTTTGGTTGAACAGTTGTTGTAGAAGAAATTATAGCGATACACGCGGTTCTCTTCCTGCAGGTTTTCGCCCAGCAGGCGCTGCAGGGTACGCTTCTCGTCGTTGGTCAGGTTCAGCACCTGCTCGGTAATGCTGCTGCCCCATTGCTGGTAGTAGGGCCAGAAACGCTCAAAGGGGTAGGCGGCCAGCTCGTAATCGGTTAGTCCGAACACAAAGCGCAGGGCAAAGTATGGCTTACTGAAACTGAACATACCCCAGTTAAACACCAGATCGGTGTCGCCCTGATGCCAACGGATGGCTGCATGACCATACAAACTGTAAATCTCTTCGTGGGGCGAACAGGTCAGTAAACTCACTTCAACCGAGTCCATCGGGTCGATATTCGACTCAACGGCCACAAAAGCGCCATTTTCGGCATTTGGTGCCGATTGCGCATAAATTGGCGTTATATAGCTGACACTCAGCAGGATAGCTGCGGTTAGCAGGCTCTTAATTTTCATTTTTAAATGTTTCACGATGCAAAAATAACTTATATTTTCGAAGAAAAAGCCATTTCTTCGTTTTTTTTTGATAATTTTGCACGCTGAAAAGATTTTCAACTGAATTAAAAGATTAAATATGAATAAAATTCTCGCCAGTTTCGTCTTAGCAACCATGACGACATCGGCTTTTGCCCAGAGCAACACTAATTCTCCCTATAGCCAGTTCGGCTTAGGTGATCTGACTGATCAGAGTGTAGGTTTTAATAAAGGTATGAACGGCGTGGGCCTGGCCATGCGTCGCGGTAACGAGGTTAACACCATGAACCCCGCTTCGTATTCGGCTGTCGACTCACTTACCATGCTGTTCGATGCCGGATTGTCGGGTCAGATTACCAACTATAAGGAAAACGGCAAGAAAATGAATGGTAAGAGTGGCGGTTTCGACTACGTGGTAGGTCAGTTCCGTGCCTTTAAGGGCGTGGGTGTTACCTTCGGCGTACTGCCTTACTCTAACATCGGCTATAACTACTCACAGAGCGAATATCTGAACGATGCCAGCATCACCAAGATGACTACCACCAACAAGGGTGATGGCGGTATGCACCAGCTGTTTATCGGTACCGGTATCCGCCTGTTCAAGCCCCTGAGCATCGGTGCCAACCTGTCGTACCTTTGGGGCGACTACAACCGCAGCATTACCAGCAGTAGCAGTGCCAGCAACGTAAGCGCCCTGCAGATGCTGTACACATCAGATATCAGCAGCTACAAGCTCGACTTTGGTATGCAGCTGGAACTGCCCCTGAGCAAGCTGGATAACATCACCCTGGGTGCTACCTGGACACCAGGCCACTCACTGAAGGCCGATGCCAAGTGCTCGGTCATCAACAGCAACTCTACTATCAGCAAGGCCGATACCACTGCCTATAAGCTTGCCGATGCACTGAGCATTCCTACCAGCTTTGGTTTTGGTTTGGCTTACAACCACGGACAGCAGTTCCGTATGGGTGCCGACTTTACCATGCAGAAGTGGGGTAGCGTAGATTATCCTTCGTTCGACTCACAGGCAAAGACCTATACCATGAAGTCGGGCCTGCTGAAAGACAGCTATCGCTTTAACCTGGGTGCCGAGTGGACACCACGCCCCATGGGTCGTAAGTTCCTGCAGCGCGTGCGCTATCGTGCGGGTGTAGGTATGGCCACACCTTATTATTATATTAACGGTAAAGAGGGCCCCAAAGAGCTCTCGGCCAGCATTGGTTTCGGTATCCCCATCATGAATGGTTACAATGGCCGTTCGTATCTGAATATCAGCGGACAGGTTGTAAACCGTTCGGCTGATAATATGATTAAGGAAACGATGTTCCGCCTGAACATCGGTCTGACATTCAACGAGAGATGGTTTGCAAAGTGGAAGGTAGAATAATAGCCGTAGCCGCGTTTGCAGCAATGATATTAGGCGGTTGTACCGAGGTGCACGAGCACACGGCAGCTGCTATACACGACCGCGATTCGGTGTCGGTGATGACGTCGTATGGCGTTAATACGCTGATTAGCGACAGCGGCGTGATCAAATACAAGATTGTAACCGAGCGCTGGGATGTGAACGTGGTTAAGAATCCCTCGTACTGGCTGTTCGAAAAGGGTGTTTTCTTCGAGCAGTTCGACGAGAAATTCCACGTAGAAGCCTATATCCAGGCCGACTCAGCCAAGTATTACGATCAGAAGAAGCTGTGGCATCTGCGCGGTCGCGTACGCATACGTAACATTAACGGCCTGCTGTTCGAGAGCGAGGAGCTGTTTTGGGACGGTATGCGCCACGAACTGTACTCGAACGTATACTCGAAGGTTACCACCCCCGAACGCAGCATGGAGGGCACCTATTTCCTGTCGGACGAGCATATGACGCACTATACCGTCAGCAACTCGAAGGGATCGTTCCAGCGCGAGGATATGACCGGCGAGCAGAACGATACCACCACGCAGAAACCAGGCGCTCAGCCCGATACCGCACAGGTACAGCCATCGCTGCGCCCACAGCTGCAGAAACATAGAAAGAACGGATGATATGACTACAACGATTATCTGGCTACTGGTTTCGATGCTGTTCTCGGCCTTCTTTTCGGGTATGGAGATAGCCTTTATTTCGTCCAACCGCCTGCGTGCCGAGATGGATCGCGAAAAAAACCGTTTTTCGCAGCGCATCATCCATGTGTTCTACCAGCATCCAAACAACTTTGTGTCAACCATGCTGGTGGGCAACAACATCGCACTGGTAATCTACGGTATCCTGTTTGCCCAGCTGTTCGACGCCACACTGTTTGCGCCACTAAGCGACGGGGTGAGGGTTACGGCCGATACGCTGCTATCCACACTGGTAGTGCTGTTTACAGGCGAGTTCCTGCCCAAATCTATCTTTAAGAACAATCCTAACACATTGCTCACGGTGTTTGCCGTGCCTGCGTGGATATGCTATGTGGTGCTTTACCCCATATCGCGCTTTGCCACGCTGCTGTCGAAGGGACTGTTGCGCCTGATAGGCATCCGCATGAAGAGTGCCGGCGAGGAAAAGGAGTTTACGAAAGTAGACCTCGACTACCTGGTTCAGACCAGTATCGATAACGCCGATAACGACGATGAAATCGAGGAAGAAGTAAAGATTTTCCAGAATGCGCTCGACTTCTCGGAGACCAAGATTCGCGACTGTATGGTGCCCCGTACCGAGATTGATGCGGTAGAGGATACCGACACCATCGAACAGCTGCGACAGGTGTTTATCGAGAGCGGCCACTCAAAGATTCTGGTGTATCACGAGGATATCGACCATATCATCGGTTATGTACACTCCAGCGACATGTTCCGACTGGACAAAAACAAATATCAATCGTCCATTGTAAATTGCCAATTGGTACGTGAGATTTCTTTCGTACCCGAGACCATGCTGGCATCGAAGCTGATGACCCAGCTGATGCAGCAGAAACGCTCGCTGGCCGTGGTGGTAGATGAGTTTGGCGGCACCAGCGGACTGGTATCGCTCGAGGATATCATGGAGGAGATTACAGGCGAGATTGAAGACGAGCACGACAATACTAACCACGTGGCCAAACAACTGAGCGACCACGAATACATGCTATCAGCCCGACTGGAGATAGCCAAGATTAACGAGATGTTTGATCTCGACCTGCCCGAAAGCGATGAATACATGACCCTTGGAGGCCTGATTCTGCACGAGTATCAGTCGTTCCCAAAACTGAACGAGGTAGTAAAAATGGGCCGCTACGAGTTTAAAATCATCAAGAATACGGCAACAAAAATCGAATTGGTGCGATTAAACATTACCGAATAGCCAAAATTTATACGAAAAAATTAGGTCGTTTCGAACAAATTTATTAATTTTGCACCCGTTTTATGAATAATAATTAAAAATTTAAATACATTATGGCAGCATTAGGAAAAATCCGTAAAAGAGGCGTAGCCCTCGTTTGCATTATCGGCTTAGGCCTTTTCGCCTTCATTGCTGAGGAAGCTTTCCGTTCTTGCGAAGCAACCAAGAACCAGCAGCGACAGCAGATTGGCGAAGTGTTAGGAAACAAAATCAATGTTCAGGACTTCCAGGCCCTGGTTGATGAGTATCAGGACGTTCTGAAGATTACTCAGAACCGCGAGAACTTCTCTGAGGAGGAGCTGAACCAGATTAAGGATCAGGTTTGGAGTCAGTACGTTAACGAGCAGATCATTGCCAACGAGGCAGAGAAGCTTGGTTTGACAGTTACCGACGAGGAGCTGCAGAACATCATGAAGGAGGGTACAAACCCCATGTTGATGCAGAGCCCATTCGTAAACCAGCAGACTGGTCGTTTCGACGTTACCATGCTCACCAAGTTCCTGGACGATTACAAGAAGGCAGGCTCAAATCCTCAGCTGGCTGAGAGCTACCAGACCATCTACAAGTACTGGCAGTTCATCGAGAAGCAGCTGCGCACCAACACCCTGGCTCAGAAGTACCAGGCTCTGCTCAGCAACTGCTTGCTCTCTAACCCCATCTCAGCTAAGATGGCTTTCGAGGGTCAGAACACCGAGAGCGACATCCAGCTGGCTTCTATCGCTTACTCTTCAATCAACGACAACGATGTAAAGGTTGACGACAAGGATCTGAAGGCTAAGTACGACGAGGAGAAGGAGATGTTTAAGCAGGACGTTGAGAGCCGCGATATTAAGTATGTTGATTTCCAGGTAGTAGCTTCAGCAGCCGACCGCAAGGAGCTGATGAAGACTATGACCGACGCAGCCCAGAAGCTGCAGAGCGGTGCTAACGCTGCCGAGGTGGCTCGCAAGGCCCAGTCGCAGTTTGCCTACACTGGCATGGCTGCTACCAAGCGCGCTTATCCTTCTGACATCGCTGCTAAGCTCGATTCAATGGCTGTAGGTCAGACTTCAGCTGTATTCGAGACCGCTTTCGATAACACTCTCAACGTTGTTAAGCTGATTGCCAAGACTCAGGCTCCTGACTCTATCGAGTATCGCCAGATTCAGGTTGGCGGTGCTACCGTAGAGGCCGCTAAGAAGACTGCCGACAGCATCTACACAGCTCTGAAGGCTGGTGCTGATTTCGAGCAGCTGGCTCAGAAGTACGGTCAGCCAGGCACCAAGCAGTGGCTCACATCAGCTATGTACGAGAACAGCAGCTCTATCGACGAGGAGTCGAAGACCTACCTCGCAGCTATCAACAACCTGGCTGTAAACGATGTTAAGAACCTCGAGTTTACTCAGGGCAACATCATCCTGCAGGTTACCGCTCGCAAGGCTATGGTTGACAAGTACGATGCAGCTGTTATCAAGCACACTATCGATTTCTCTAAGCAGACATACTCTGAGGCTTACAACAAGTTCAGCCAGTTTGTAAGCGAGAACAAGACTATCGAGGATATGGAGAAGAACGCTGCTAAGTTCGGCTTCAAGGTTACTCCACGTCAGGATCTGTTCAACTACGAGCACAACGTAGCCAACCTGCGTTCTACCCGTGAGACTATGAAGTGGATCTTCGACGCTAAGCCAGGCGAGGTTAGCCCACTGTACGAGTGCGGTAACAACGATCACCTGCTGGTTGTAGCCCTCACTAAGATCAACCCTGTAGGCTACCGCGACATGAGCAGCCTGAAGGAGGTTCTTAAGGCCGAGGTTATCCGCGATAAGAAGTTCGAGCAGATCAAGGCTAAGCTGGCCGGTGTTAACGACCTGGCTGCTGCTAAGGCTAAGGGTGCTCGCATCGACTCAGTTAACCAGATTACATTCTCGGCTCCTGTATTCGTACAGGCCACAGGTGCTTCAGAGCCCGCTCTGGCTGGTGCCGTTGCAGCTGCTAAGGCTGGCGAGTTCAGCAAGCACGTGGTTAAGGGTAACGGTGGTGCTTACCTGTTCAAGGTAGTTAAGAAGAGCAACCGCGCCGGCGCTAAGTTCGACGCTGCTCAGACCGAGGCTCAGCTCCAGATGCAGGCCACTCAGGCTGCTCGCATCTTCATGCAGGAATTGTATCAGAAGGCTGGTGTGGTAGACAACCGCTACCTGTTCTTCTAATTGTTTAAGTATTTATTTCCGAAGGCCGAGAGCTATATAAGCTCCCGGCCTTCTTTTTTTAATCACCGATAGGCTCATGGCTGCTGCCGCCACCGGTATTGCCGCCGGTGTTACCGCCGCCGGTTGATGGCTGACTACCACCGCCGGTTGATGGCGCGCTGGCCTCGTGCCCCGACTTATACTCGGCTATGGCCGTGGCGATAGGCTTCAGCGTGGTAACCTTCTTCTCCTTGCCATCCACGGTAACCTTAACCGTATCCACAATGTTGCGGAACTCGAGCGAACAGAACTCCTGCTTGAAACGGCGCGAGGTGATGTTGTCGTCTTCCACGCCGTAGGGCAGGAATCGGATGTGCACACCCTTTACCACCTCGTTAGGATCGGCATTCTCCATGGCCGCGATGTTCAGGATGGGCTTTTCAACATCGCAGGTGGGCAGGAATGTGCCCAGGGGCTCCATGCGTACTGGCACGCCCTGACTGATGAGTTCGGGCAGGCACTGGGTGATTTTCTTCAACACGCCCTCGATGATGTCGAGCGAATAGATTGAACCATGATCACTCATGTGCTTGGCAAAGCCTCGCAGCGAGAGAGTGGTCTGCGTGTCGATTTCGGGATAGTACTTACCGTACCCCGAGTTGCGGGCATTCTTGTTCTGGCGCAAGTTGATGCCCAACTTAATTTCGTTTGTTGCCATAATTGTGTGTTTTTATTAAATGTGTTTTGTGGTATTATTACCATTGCAAAGATACAAAAAAATTGCCAGACTACCAAATTTTTCCCGATTTTATTTGGCTGATTATCAACTATTTCGTAAATTTGCAGGCAAAATTAATTAACTTATTAAGATATTACTAAATTTCAACATGAAACGTATTATCCGACAGATTTTGGGGTGGAGCCTGATGCTTTCGTTGCCCCTTGTGATGACCAGTTGTGGCGAGCTGTTCGACATGCTCGACAATCCCATTACCCCTGCCTTGCAGGTATTAAGAGCCCAGTTAACGCTGAAAGTAGGTGAGAGCAAGCCCATACAGGCTTCTACACAGGCTCATGTAGTGTTGCTCTACTCATCCGATAACCCCGCAGTGGCCACCGTCGACGCCACCGGCCTCATCACCGCCGTCAGCCCCGGCACCGCCCGCATCACCATCAAGGCCCAGGGCGAGGACGACTACTACCGCACCGAAATCTTCAGCGAAAACACCACCACGGTGGAGGTTACAGTGACTAAGAAGGATGGTAGTATCAGCTTTGCCACCAGCAACGTTATAAAGAGTTTTGGTGATGACGCCTTTACCAACCCACTCACCATCGTAGGCGATGGAACGGTTATATATTCATCAAGTAATACTGATGTGGCAACTGTTGATGCCAATGGTAATGTAAGCATCATCGATGGTGGTACAGCAATCATTACCGCCACTACCGCCGATACCGACGATTACGCATACGAAAAAAAGACAGTAGAATACACGCTAAAGGTATATCGAACCATAGATCTATCAACGCTTACATCCGATTTCACCGCTAAAGATAATTATATCCTCACAGGCACCCTCGCCGGCAATTACAAGATAACCATTGCCGAAAACGCCAACGTAGAGCTAAAGGATGTCACCATCAATGGCGGTAACAACTCCAGCACCAAATGGGCAGGCCTTACCTGCGATGGCAATGCCACCATCACCATCTCAGGCACCAACACTGTTAAGGAATTCTACTATAAATATCCAGGCATCCAGGCAGGCAAAACAGGCACCACACTCACCATTAATGGCACAGGCACTCTCACTGCCACCGGTGGCGATTTTGCAGCCGGTATCGGCAGCGGTTACGATGGCGCCTCATGTGGCCATATCACCATCAGTGGCGGCACGGTTAATGCCAGTTCTAGTATGAATGGTGCCAGCATCGGCAGCGGTTTCAAAGGCTCTTCATGCGGCGCTATCACCATCAGTGGCGGCACGGTTAATGCCAGTTCTGCGCAATATGGTGCTGGCATTGGCAGCGGTTATGCTAATTCCTCATGCGGCAATATCACCATCAGTGGCGGCACGGTTAATGCCAGTTCTAGTAGTGATGGTGCTGGCATCGGCAGCGGGTGCGATTGCTCCTCATGCGGCGCTATCACCATCAGTGGCGGCACGGTTAATGCCAATACCCGATATGGTGCCGGCATCGGCAGCGGTTACAAAAATTCCTCATGCAAAAACATCACCATCAGTGGCGGCACGGTTATTGCCAGTTCTGGTGATGCAGGTGCCGGCATCGGCAGCGGTTTCAATGGCTCCTCATGCGGCAATATCACCATCAGTGGCGGCACGGTTAATGCCAATTCTTGTAGTGATGGTGCTGGCATCGGTAGCGGACAAAATAGCTCCTTCGGCAGTGTAACCATCACATCAGGCATTACCAAAGTTCAGGCTACAACAAACTACACTGATGCTTGGCCAATAGGAAAAGGATATAGTGACAATGACAGTGGCGCAGTAAGCATTGCTGGGGTAACCGTAACCAGCAAAGATTGGGATGGCACAGGCCTGTCTGGTACTGGTCTCACTCTCACCGGTGCAGGCACCAATACCTGGACGCTTTCTCACCCCACAGCGCCCTAACCCCCAGCCATCCCCCATCAAGATGGCCCACCCAATACCATCGCCCCCGCTTTACCCATCCCCCTAAAGCGGGGGTGCTAGTTTCGGCAGAAACTAAAAAAAATCGTGATTTATTTTGTAGTTTGCATACTTAATCGTATATTTGCACACGAAAGATAACTCAACAGCATAAAAAAATGAGTGAAGACATAAAAGACATAGAAACTAAATGCCAAACTGCCAGCGAACCCGCTGCAGCTCTTACCTATGGTATGAGTGCAGAATTGCGCGAAAGCGAACTTTTAAACATGGTCAGGAAATTGAGCCATGAAGACAAGGTTTGCCTGATTCGCTATATTTATGGAACAGAGGAACCAAATGCAGAATTTTATAACGAACTGGCACATGGCGAACAACCATATACAATGGCAGAATTAAATGCACGTATCGACGAAACAGAAGCTGAAATAGATCGAGGCGAAGGCAAGTCGTTCGAAGAAATGATGAATGGTTTTAAGAAAGAACTCTTATGGCTAAAGTAAAGTGGCAGAAGCGAGCCGAGCGTGAACTTTACAAGCTTCTTGTCAATGGTTTCTTGGAATTTGGAGAAGGCACAGCTAACAATTTCGCTAAAAAAGTTGCAAAACTAAACGAAGATCTTGGCAAATATCCCGAAACAGGTTTCCCTGAGCCATTACTTATGGAAAGGAAGAAGCTATACAGAGCTCGACATATCATAAAGCGTTTTAAACTGATATATTACTACGCAGAAAGTTCGGATACTGTACACATTGCAGATATTTGGGATACAAGGCGTGAACCCTCAAAACTTTCCAAAAGGATAAAATAACATCCCCACTAACACTAACCCCGCTTTACTATCATGGTAGAGCGGGGTTAGTGTTGGGGTAAAAGGGGATGCGCAGAGGCGCTGAAGGGGGGGACTGGGTGTTGCAAATATGCGGCGGTTTTTATCTGCAACACAATTGTAACACCTATTTGCAATACCAAGACGAGTGCATATGCGTCTGATTAACAAATAGATAGATTTCTAGAATGACTATCTGTTGCGGTGTTGCAATTAAAATCTAAAAAACAGGGTATATATAGTATTCTAAAAATGAGTATGAAGATAGTATATTTGCTATTGCAACTGCAATATTTGCAACACCCCATAAAAAAGCCCGCCCCAAACGGGGCAGGCCTGAAACAAAAAAGCACAAAAACAGTACCGTTAGAATATGATGACCTGCTCTTCGGACTCGGATCCTCTCTGCGCTCTCTCGGCTAGTTTAGCCTCATATTCCTCAGTCGACTGCACATAGTAAAAGTACGAAAGCACTCCATCGGCGCGGCGCAGAATGCGTTCGCCATCCTTAGGTTTACCAGTAATTGATGCGGGATTAAGGCAATGGATGTGCGAGGCATAATCGCAGTAGGCTTTGAGGCGCTTGGTGAACACGTTCTTGGATACACGATATGTTATCTCGCGACTAAAGTTGGCATACATCTCGTCTTGCTTAATTTCGCGATCGAGATTGCCACCATCAGGCGCAAAATACACCTCGGCCCACTCCTCGAAATCCTTACCCACAGCGGCACGCTCAGCACGGCGCTCAACCTGCTGCATTGGTGGCATTATCTTGCGCTCAGCTGCGGGCAACGACAGGTAAAGCTTTACGCACTGCATGAGGAAAGCGATATCGGCCTGCCAGTCGTTCTCGGGATATTCTGAGCCCATCAGGTTGCAACCAAAGTCGTCGCTAATCTTACGTGTTTGCAGATAGTCGTTTTGCTTGGTTTTCTCGTGATAGTAATCGGAGAATATCTGCGGCCAAACACGTCCCATGGTGCTGGGATCGTTCTTGCGGATGGTATAATTGGTACCAAAGGCAAACTTAGGACTCTTGGAGAATGGAATCTCGAACGGGTGATCGCCTTTGGCCTCGCCACGGAAGGTGCCGGTGATCCTGCCAAAGAAATAATCAAAGTTCAGGGCCTTGTGACACTCATCTACAATGATAAGATCGGTTTTCTCGCTCACACCATCAAACAAGAATCGGTTCTCGACCACCGACTTTACACGCGCCTCGATGCTAAAAGTGTTAAGCAGTTGGCCTAGTGCCTTGAGATAGAACGACTTGCCGCTACGCCCATTGCACTCGTCCTCGGTTTCGCCCATCGTAGAGTCTATACAGAATGTGGCCCATGCAGCCGACTCCGACTTATAGCCATGCAGCAGATAACCGATATTAACCAGCTTGGCCAGCAGGCATTGATTCTCGTCGTTGCGCTCCTGGAGGGTAAGTGATTGATGGCCCTCATCAACCTTGCGCCAGTACAGCCTGGAGGCATTTATCACAAACTGAAACAGTTTGCTAGGTTGATTTTCGGTAATAGCTACCACAAGCTGCCCCTCACTATTCTTATCAACCGTGAACATCGCCGGCATGTTACGATAATCATGCTCCACGATGTTATCGGCCCACACATAACAGTCGCACAGATTAGAGTAGGGATGACGTGTGATGTCACTGCCCGTTACCTCAACCCAACCATTACGGAAATAAAATCGCTGTGATGTGGGTGTGGAATTATTAAAGTCGAGGTTGTCGCACTCTATTAGATGGCTCACGCTGTTTGTTGGCAAATCGTGGCTGCGCAGCAGTCGATTCTGTAATGCCTCGTCTAATCCCTCGCGCTGCGCCTGAGTGAACAGGAAGTTGGTAATCGTTTTGGCCATCACGCGCGTAACCTTAATACCATCTATATGAATGTAAACGGGGTCCTTGTGCGCGTCGTCCTTCAACGTGTAGTAGCCGTTAAGTGCCAGATAATAGTTAAGCCGGGCAGCTGAGATGGAATAGGAGATGTTGCCATCTTTATCGTGGCGCTCTATCCAATACTGTGCACATTGGGCACGACTAATCAGGCGTCGCATAGCAGCACGATGGGGATTAAGCTGGATATAATCCTTCAGGTCCTTGCGATAGCGACCACGGTTGTCGTGCAGTAGGTGCATGTCGCTGGCAGTCATCCAAGCGGTATGAATTGTGGGCAGGCTAAGTGCCAGTCGGCGACCTGCCTTCATGCCGGTGTCATCGATGTCGGGGATGTTAACCACGCGCTTGGCGTATTTCATTAGCAACTTCAGATCGGCCTCCTGCAGTGTCTCGGTCTCGCTGCTCAGCCATACGGGCTGATAGCCCATGCTTAAGCAGTTTGCGGCATCGCTGCCACCCGAAACTATCACCACCTCGTCGAGCTTAACTTCGCCACGTTCCTCGTACTTGCGGCGCAGGGCTGCCAGTCCGAAGAGATAGTGCTGGGGCTTATGCCCGATGATACTGAAACGGAACGACTTGTTGAAGTTCTTGGGTTCGTAAACCTTGATAAACGACTGCATATTGCCATCGTCATCCTGATACATGCATACCTGCGCATATATTGGATAAGTATCGGTTGGTTTCTTAATGGTGGTAGTGCCATCGCTGGTACGGGTAATGGTCGCCACTGTATTCCAATCCAATTCCATGAGGTGCTCGGCCTTTACACAAGGTCCCCAAACACTCAGGTCGGCAGCAGTAAAACCATCGCCATAGGTAACCCTAACGGGCTTGCCAATTTCGCAGGGCAGGGCGGGGCGCTTAATCACCTCGGGCTTGTTAGCACCCTGCTTCAGTTCGTCCTGTACACCATACTGCTCGGCCAACTCCTGAACAGCTATTGCAAACTGGGCTTGCGTGTAGCCGCGATCCCACATGTACAGGTCGATAGGCGAGAAGTAACCTTCGCCTTCGCCCATGCCAAAGTCCTTTACGTGCCAGCAATCGTTAGCATCCTTAGGCGGATATACACAAGCCGATGGGGTGTGTTCGCTACTGCGCAAACGGAACTTACGCTTGTTGGCTACTGCATCGACGGCCTGAGGGCATACGTCGAAAATGATATCTAGACCATTATTTGAATGGTCGTAGATTTTCTCTAATAAGTTTTGGGTCATAATGATTGTTACATTTGGTTTAGTTTTGTGTCTTGCACTACAATCGCCATAGACGTTTTTTCAGCGATTGCTGGGGCCCGTGCTCAGGCTTAAATCCCAACCAGCAACAAAGGTACTAAAAAATATTGATATGTACAAGTGTTTGGTGTATCAATATGTACAAAAGAAACAAAAATATAAACATTGTAAACACATAGATAACAATATTTTATTATATGTAAACTATAGTGTTACTTTAAACAAAGTTTTTGCACAAAAATTTATCATAAAACCCTTGGCCGTTTCAATTATTTTTCGTACCTTTGTAACGTAAATAGATACTCATTAAACACACAAAATTATGAACAAAACAGTAAAAGTAATCGTCAGGGTTGTGATCTATGTCATTGCAGCACTTACTAAATCTAAGTACCATGGAAAACACAAGTTTTAAAACCTCTCAGTATGCCAGTGCCGTGCTGCTCATTGTGAGCAGCATCGGGCTGGTGACGTATCAGGTGGTGAGCATCAACGATGTGGCCACCGGACTGCTATTCTACGTGGCACAGGCATTCCTGTTTGCCGCCTCTATCTTCGGGCTTAACCACTATGTAAACATCATCAGCAAACGACTACCATCATGAGCACACCACGAGGACTACGTAATTGCAACCCACTTAACATCCGACTTAGCGGCGATAAGTGGAAGGGCATGAAGGCACAGCAACAGGATGGCGACTTCTGCCAGTTTGAGAGTATGGAGTGGGGGTGGCGCGCCGCCTTCAGACTGCTTACGCGCACGTACTATCATAAATACCGATTGTACAACATCCGCGACATCATCCATAAATGGGCACCGGTGGCCGAAAACAACACCCGCGCGTATATCGATCATGTGGCACAGCTATCGGGTATCGGCGCCCTGGAGTGCCTGGGCAACCCAGCAGAGCAACCACTGCGCTGGATAACCGTCGCCGCAGCCATGGCCATCCACGAAAACGGCACTACCGACATCAACCCCATCCCCATGTTACAAGGCTGGAATCTAAGCCAAAATAACGCTTAAAAAAGTGGCACGGATATTTGTTCGTGCCATCTTTTTTTTGTACCTTTGCACTCGAAAAGAGTCAGACCAATGGAACAATTACTTAAGAAATTACTAACGACAACAAAGGCTGTTACAGCTATGCTGTTGATTATCATCGCTTTATCGGCATGTAAGTTTGAACATCAAGCACCGAATGTTCAACCTCAGACTTATAGTGTGCCCCAAAAGGCACCTGCCAACAACATACAACAAGCGCCTATAAAGGAGCAGATTTCGCACGAAGAGATGGAGGCGATGCGCCGACAGAACCAACAGCTGCAGCAGCGATCACGATTCACATCGGGTGGCGTGGTGATGATTCTGGGCATTATCGGTTTCCTGCTGTTCCTGTCGGCCAACAACCGTTGGCGCCACACCCTGGAGATAAAAAACCGACAGCTGGAGCGCGAACGTAACGTGGTGGTGGCACAAAACAAGCAGCTGTCTATCGAGCGCGACCGTGCCGAGGCGGCATCGAAAGCCAAAACGGCATTCCTGCAGAGCATGACACACGAGATACGCACGCCACTTAACGCCATCAGCGGTTTTACGCAGATACTTACCATGCCCGGCATGGAGCTGCCCGAACAGGACCGACAGGATTACAGCACGCGCATACAGGTGAACACCCGACTGCTGACAAACATTCTTGACGACCTGATACTGATATCGCACATGGAGGGCGACACCGAGCTGCCACCAGCCGAGGAGTGCATGCCACTGATGACGATGGCAGGTGCCGTAGATGCTATCGCAACGGTTGTAGAGAAGGGCGTAAAGGTAGACAGCCAATGTAACATCCCCGCCGAGGAGAAGGTGATGTGCCACCCACGATTGGTAGGCATCATCCTGGCCAAACTGTTAGACAATGCCGCCAAGTTTACCAAGCAGGGCAGCATCACACTGAGTCTGGACCACGAGGCCGACAAGATGCATTTTGCCGTTACCGATACCGGCTGCGGTATTCCAGCCGACAAGAGCGAGCTGATATTTGAGCGTTTCACCAAGCTGGATAGCTTTAGTCAGGGTGCCGGTCTCGGTCTGTCGATAGCCCGCATGGTGGCCCAGCACATGGGCGGCACGCTCACACTCGATACCACATATACCCAGGGCGCTAAGTTCGACCTGATTATCCCCTACATACCCAAAGCATGAAAGAAAAATTCTTCACCCTCTTAGGATTCTCTCAGCAGAGAGATAGTATGAAGACCGAAATCATATCGGGCATCACCACGTTTGTCACCATGGTTTACATCCTGGCACTGATGCCGGTGATTTTTGCCCCCCTGAGCGAACAGGGATTCCCCATACAGTCGCTGTTTACCGCCACAGCCCTCTCGGCCATCGTAGGCACGCTGTTCATGGCGTTTATCGCCAAGCGCCCCTTCGGACTGGCTCCTGGACTGACACTGAACACCTTTTTTGTTGAGACGGTATGCCTGACCATGGGCTACTCGTGGCAGTTTGCACTGACGGCGGTACTGGTAGAGGGACTGCTGTTTGTGCTGATATGCGTAAGCAACCTGCGACAGATTATCTTCGAGATGGTGCCCACCACGCTGAAATATGCCTTTGCCACCGGTATAGGCTTCTTTGTAGCGATGATTGGTTTTAAGAACAGCGGCATCCTGGCCGAGGGTACCATCTTTAACCATATGGAGACGCTGACCACACCCACATCGCTGCTGTTCCTGCTGGGACTGCTGCTGACGGGACTGTTTACCGTGATGCACATCAAAGGCGGACTGCTGTTGAGCATCCTGATTGTAACCGTGGTAGGACTGCCCGCTGGCGTTACCGTGATACCCGACGAGCTGATTTCGATGCCTGCATCGCCACTACCACTGTTATGTCAGTTCGACTTTGAGTATCTGATGTGGCCCGACTTCTGGGTATGTGTAACAACGATGCTGTTTTTCGATGTGTTCGACACCCTGGGCACCGTAGTAGGTGTGATGGCCAGTGCGGGTATCATCCGTAAGAACGGACGAATTCCCCATATGCGTAGCATTATGCTGAGCGATGCCCTGGCCACCGTATCAGGTGCCTGCTTAGGTTGCAGTCCGGTAACCACGTTTGTTGAGAGCTCAACGGGTTTTGCCGAGGGCGGTCGCACTGGTGTATCGGCACTGGTAACAGCCCTGTGCTTTGCCGTCAGTCTGGTATTCTCGCCCATCTTCCTGGCCATCCCCACATCGGCCACAGCACCAGCCATGGTAGTAGCGGGATTCTTTATGTTTGCCGTGGTACGACACATCAAGGTAACGTTCTACCTCGAGTCGATGCCGGCGTTCCTCACCATCCTGCTCATGTCGATTACGGGCAGTATCTGTGACGGAATCCTGACAGGATTAATATCGTATATCATTCTGTCGTACACCTACGGGTACATGGCGAAGTTCAAGAAAGCTAGAAGAAATAGTCAATAATTCTTTTTCAAATCCACCCTTACCCTCCTTAGTCTTAAGGAGGGTTTTTCATTTTCTTTCTGTCACCAGAAAGAAAACCGAAACAAAAGAAAGAGTGCGAAAACGTCCTGAGCTCGGAGGCCGGAACACAAATTCTTCAAATCGCTCAATGAACTCGCTACGCTCAAACAGCATTTCGCATTTCGTTGCTCAGATTGTGTACCGCAATCCGAGACTCAATATCGATTCAAAGAATTTGCATTCCTCTAAAGACCTCCTCGTGCGGAATGTTTTCGAGTGATTTATCACGAGAAAGCATGAAGCACGAAGTGCGGTTACGAGCTCTGCTCGCTTCGCTTGTCGAAGAATGTTTTCGAGTGATTTATCACGAGAAAGCATGAAGCACGAAGTGCGGGGTATGGGGGCGAGCCCCCATTAAGCAATATATGGCGAATCCGAAGCGTAGCTGAGGACAAAGGCTCGAGAGCCATACCAAAACTTTGACGGAGAGGGTTTTCCCTCGTAGTCAACTAAGTCCTTGCCAAAGATTGGCGAGGATTTAGGAGTGGTTTGAGGCCCTCCTTAGGATAAGGAGGGTTGGGTGGTTGTGAAAAAAGAAGGTAATGGTTATTGAAGGAAAATTGGGAAATGGATTTAAAAAAGGAAGAACGTTAGATGTTCTTCCTTTTGATTGCCAGCATGGTGAGATCATCACTTTGCTCGGCATCGCCGACAAACTGATGCACAGCCCGCGCCATGCGCTCAACAACCGATTGAGCCGAAACGGGTTCGCCATCAGCCGATGCCGTTCCGTCGGTCAGCAGCTGCTGGGCCACTTCGAAGATGCGGGCCTCGGTAAACAGCTGATGCTGGATGTTCTCGGCTTCGGTAAGTCCGTCGGTATACAGGAATATCAGCGTGTCGGTATCGATATCTGTTTCCTGCGACTCGAAGTCGAAACCTGGCATTACACCTACAGGCAGGTTCGACTTACAATCCAACAGCTGGTGCGTGTGCTCCTTCAGGTTCACCAGCAACGGGGCATCGTGACCACCATTACAGTATTGCAAATGACCGTTTCTCAAATCGAGCGAACCGATGAACAGGGTGACGAACATGTTCGAGTCGTTCTGGTCGGACAGCGCCTCGTTCATCTGATGCATGATCCCACTAGGCTCTTCGAGGTGCGACGACACGATGCGGAACAGCGTGCGCGATACCGCCATTACCAGTGATGCCGGCACACCCTTACCCGACACGTCGCCGATGACAAAGAACAGCTTCTCGTCGCGGATATAGAAATCGAACAGGTCGCCGCCCACGGCCTTGGCGGGGGTCAGACTGCCGAAGATATCGATATCCTGGCGGTCGGGATAAGGCGGATATATCTTGGGCAGCATCGACATCTGGATGTCGCTCGCCACCTTCAGCTCGCCTTCGATACGTCCCTTCTGGGCGTTCACCGTCTTCAACTCCTCGATCTGCTGTTTCAGCGACGTCTGCATCATGGCAAACGAGTCGTGCAGCTGCTTCATCTCGTCGTGTGTGCGTATCACCGGCAGCGAGGCGTTCAGGTTACCCTTGGCGATATTGTCGGCCGAGTGTGCAAACAAGGCCAGCGGACGGGTAGCACGCTTGAGGATGCTGCGACAGATGATGAACAGCACCAGTAAACCAAGCAGCATGACGCCCACGATGATAGTAGCATACTTGATGGAACGGTTGGTAATCAGGTTGTTGGGGATGACCGTAGCCATCGACCAGCCTGTACGTTCTATCGGACTGTAGCTGACGATGAATTCGGTGCCGTCGCGATTGATGGTGCGCATGCCGCTCTTACCGTCGATCATCTCGTAGCCTATCAGGTTGTCGATACTGTCATTGTATTTCATCGAGTGGTTGAAATACGTATCGTTCAGAATGCGTTCGCGCATGGGGTGGGCGATATAGGTGCCACCCTTGCCGATGATATACGAGTAGGCGTAGTGATAGAAGAAATCGCTGTCGTTCTCCAATTCGGCCTGCAGTTCAGCATCGCTATTGATATTCAGCTCCAGGGCTTTATTGTTGAAATCGATATCGCTCTTACGGAGCAGGTCGGAAACCCACTCAAGCGATATGTCGGCCGTGATGATGGCATACAGGTTGCCCTTCTTGTCGTAGAGCGGATGCGAGAAGGTGGTCATCATCTGCTCGCCGCCACCGCGATCGTAGTAAGGCTCGCTCCAGTAGTTCTTCTTCAGCAGTTTGGGTATCTGATACCAGTCCATATAGTGGTACTCGTAGTCGGACGTACCCAACTGTTTGGTTTGGATATTGTTGTCGACGCTCCTGTAGGCATAAGGCGAGAACTGCTCGCCCTTCTCCTTGTAGTAGTAGGGTTCGAACGCCACTGTTGAGCCCACGATATAAGGATTGATTTCGAGCAATCGGCGCACGATGCGATACATATCGTCGGGTTTGTTCAACGACAGCTCCACCTCGGGAATGGTGTTGTAAACGGCCACTTCTACAGCATGCATCACGGTGTTGATGCGCTGGTTAGTGATCTCCATGCGGCTCTTGGCATTCTCGGTTGAGCCTAACAGCACACCCTTGGCACCAAAGTAGGTTACCAGATAGGTGATGATGACGAACACCACCAGCACCGTTAACATGATCCACATGGTGATGCGGGAGTAGAGGGTCCGGAAAGGTTTGATATAACTGTTGTACTTCATGGTTCGGTGATTTGTTTGTAAGTGATAGGTTTAGTTATCTCGCCGCCTTGCAGCAGAATGCTGTTGGCCTGGTTCAGACCTTCGGGCTCAAGCTTATAGGTGCGTTTGCCGGTTCTGGGACTTACCAGCAGGCGCAGGCACTCTTTCAGCATCCACTTCTGTGCGTCCTCATTGCCCGAAATGCCTGCCTGTCGCATGTACAGCATCACGATATCCAGCGTTTCCTTGGGATGACTGATGGCATACTCCCAACCGCGTTTCGAGGCCTTCACAAACTTATCTATTTCGCCCTTGTGCTTGGTGAAGTACTCCCTGGTAACATAGACGCCGTCCTCGGGCACGTTGCAACCGATGTCGCGCATGTATATAATCTGATTCCTATTCAGGCGCTGTCCGGCCATAATCAGCTGGTAATACTCGTTGTAGTTCATGGCCAGCGTAGCATCGATGGCCCCCGAGACATACAGGTTGGTGTGAGAGATAAACGGTATCCACTCGATGTTAACCTTCTCGCGGCGTGCCAGGGCAATGGGCAGCTTGGAGATGCCCGACTTAAAGCAGCCCACACGCTTGCGATCGAGACTCTTCAGACCTCGCAGGGGCTTGTGTGATACTATCATCTCGCCGCTCTGCTGAAAGCACTGCATCACGTTAATCAGCTCGTCGCCTTTATCAATCATATCGAGTGCCGACACCAGATGCAGGGCCACATAATGACTCTCGCCGCTCTTCAGACGGTTAAGACTGGTGTTCGAAGCCGACGGATGCTTGATAATCACATCCAGTCCCTCGTCCCTGAAGAATCCAAGGGCATCAGCCACGTAGAACCCGGCAAACTGTGCCTGAGCTGTCCACGTAGGTGTGAACACCAACTGTTTTTGTGCTTGTATGCTGCAAGTGCCAATAAGGCTTAGCAGTAAGGTATAGATAAATCGTTTCATCGGTAATACTTATATATTTTGCTGCAAATATACAAATTATTTTAAATATAATGAAAATTTATGGTGTTTTTTTAAATAACCCTGTCTTTTTCATTTTCAATTAGAAACATCACCTTCCTCAAGCTCGTTCTTTCATTTTCTTTCTGTCACAATCTTTCGTTTTCGAGCGTCCAATCAGTCTGTCCTTTTCTTTGGCGCAAAGAAAAGAACTAAAAGAAACATCCACCTTCCCCAAGTTCGGCTTTTCATTTCTTTCATCACTGAAAGAAACGAAACAAAAGAAAGAGTGCGAAAACGTCCTGAGCTCGGAGGCCGGAACACAAATTCTTCAAATCACTCAATGAACTCGCTCCGCTCAAACAGCATTTCGTATTTCGTTGCTCAGATTGCGTACCGCAATCCGAGACTCAATATCGATTCAAAGAATTTGCATTCCTCTAAAGACCTCCTCGTGCGGAATGTTTTCGAGAGGGGGGGTGGGGGCTTGCCCCCATTAAGCAATATATGGCGAATCCGAAGCGTAGCTGAGGACAAAGGCTCGAGAGCCATACCAAAACTTTGACGGAGAGGGTTTTCCCTCGTAGTCAACTAAGTCCTTGCCAAAGATTGGCGAGGATTTAGGAGTGGTTTGAGGCCCTCCTTAGGATAAGGAGGGTTGGGTGGTTGTGAAAAAAGAAGGTAATGGTTATGAAGAAAAATGAGTGGTTGAAGAAGAAAGGTAATGGTTATTGAAGGAAAATTTGGAAAAGGATAAAAAAAAGGAAGAACACTGATGTTCTTCCTTTGAATCTTGAAGTTACTGGATGCCGCGCTCGCGGAGCTGCTGCTGCCAGCGCCATGCGGTGCGCAGGATTTCCTCGGTAGGCGTCTCGGCCTTCCAGCCAAGTACCTTGTTGGCCTTGTCGACATTACCCCAAACCTGCTCGATATCGCCCTCGCGACGTGGAGCGTAGGTCCAGTTAACCTTTACGCCAGTGGCCTTCTCGAAGCCCTCTACAACCTCGAGGGTTGAAAGACCCTTACCGGTACCGATGTTGAATACCTCGACAGCCTCGCACTCTGGCTTATCGAGCACGCGCTCCATAGCCTTTACGTGAGCCTTAGCCAGGTCAACTACATAGATATAGTCGCGGATACAGGTCTTATCAGGTGTGTTGTAGTCGTTACCGAAGATCTTCAGCTGCTCGCGGATGCCCATGGCAGTCTGTGTAACGAAAGGAATGAGGTTCATGGGCACACCGTTAGGCAGCTCGCCGATGAGTGCTGATGGGTGGGCACCGATGGGGTTGAAGTAACGCAGGATAATGCTCTTGATAGGTGCACCAGAGTGGATGTAATCCTGTATAATCTCTTCGTTTACCTGCTTGGTGTTGCCGTAAGGACTCATGGCCTTCTGGATAGGAGCGTTCTCGGTAACAGGCAGGTTCTCGGGTGAAGGCTGACCGTAAACGGTGCAGCTTGATGAGAAGATGATACCCTTGACATCGTACTTAGGCATGAGCTCCAGCAGGTTGATGAGCGATGTGAGGTTATTGCGATAGTACATCAGTGGCTTCTCAACGCTCTCACCCACAGCCTTCGAGGCTGCAAAGTGGATGATACCCTCGATCTTAGGGTACTTCTTGAACACGCCCTCGAGGGCCTCCATGTCGCAGCAGTCAACCTTCTCAAAAGCAGGACGAATGCCGGTAATCTTCTCGATACCATCCACTACATTTGCGTTTGAGTTCGACAGGTTGTCGATGATAACAACTTCGTAGCCTGCTTCCTGCAGCTCTACAGTGGTGTGACTGCCGATAAAACCGGTTCCACCAGTAACAAGGATTGTTTGTTTCATAATGTTTTAAATTATATTGATATAGTTGTAATAAATGTTCCCTCCTGAGCGAACTCATCGAGATGAAGCGGCTGCTTTGACAGGGCAAACAGGGTAGAGCCCGAACCCGACATGGCAGCATAGGTGGCACCCAGCTCGTACAGGCGATCCTTAACGGCACCTAACTCGGGATGCACAGCAAACACGCTGTCCTCGAAATCGTTAGTTAGTTTGCCACGCCACTCTTCAACGGGCAACTGTACTACCTCCTTACAGTTAAACTCGGGGTAGTGGGGTTTTATGAGCGCAAAGGCCTCGCGGGTAGAAACCGGAATGTCTGGTCGAACCAACGAGAGATACCAGCCTGATAATGAGAGCTGTATGGGTTGCAGCTTTTCGCCGATACCCTCGGCATAGCAAGGCTTGTTGAGGATAAAGAAGGCACAGTCGGCACCCAGACGGGCGGCATACTGTATCATCTGCTCATCGCTCAGCCCCAGGTTAAACATCTTGTTAAGCAGCGTAATCATAAAGCCACAATCGCTCGATCCACCACCCATACCAGCCTGCGTGGGGATACCTTTATACAGGTGCGCGTGCACGCGAGGCATATCAGGAAAATCCTGCTTCAACAGGTTGTAAGCACGAACCACCAGGTTGCGCTGCTCGTCGCCGTCGATATGGATGTTCGACACCTTCAGGTCGCAATCGTACTGCGAGGGGAACTCGGCGCCCATCTCCTGCACATCGAGTGCATCGAGCAGGGGCACGGGGAAGAACACCGTCTGCAGGTTGTGATAACCATCAGCACGCTTCTCGACAACGTTCAGACCGAGATTGATCTTTGCTATAGGAAATGTTATCATTAAAGATTAAACATTAAAGATTAAACATTATTTTTAGGGGCTTTGGGCTTACCTTGTGGTTTGCCTTGGCCTTGGGGTTTACCTTGGCCTTGGGGCTTGCCTTGGCCCTGCTTGCCTTGGCCCTTGCCTTTGCCAGTGCCGTGGCCTTTGCCACCACCTCCGTGACCGCCGTGGCCCTTGGAGTGCCAGCGACCGTTGCGGCGACTGGTGGGTTTCTTTTCGCGTTTCTTATATTCGGGAGCCTCGCCTAAGCCTTCGGGCAGGGGCAGCTTCTCTACTTCCTTACCTAAGAAGTGCTCGATACTCTGGAAGCGGTACATGTCATCGTCGCTCACAAAGGTGATGGCCTCGCCATCGCGATCGGCACGGGCGGTACGACCGATACGGTGTACGTAATCCTCGCTATCAGAAGGCACATCGTAGTTGATAACCAGTCGGATATCGTCGATATCGATACCACGGGCCACAATATCGGTAGCCACCAGCACATCGGTCTGTCCGGCCTTAAAGCGGTACATCACCTCGTCGCGCTCGGCCTGCGAGAGGTCAGAGTGCATCTGGTCGCAGTTAATGTGCATCGACTTCAGTTTGCGGGTAACCTCCTTTACACGCTCCTTCTTACCTGAGAAGATGATGACGCGCTGCAGGTCGCCTTTCTTAAAGATGTCCTGTATAATCTTCAGCTTCTGTGGCTCGTAGCACACGTAAGCCATCTGGCGAATCTTCTCGGCGGGCTTTGATACGGCAATCTGTATCTCAACGGGGTTGTGCAGCAGCTGTACGGCCAGCTCACGTATCTTCTTTGGCATGGTGGCCGAAAACATGATGCGCTGACAGCTGGCAGGCAACTCCTTTACAATCTTCATGATATCCTCGATAAAGCCCATGTCCAGCATGCGGTCGGCCTCATCGAGCACAAAGAACGAACAACGAGAGAGGTCGAGATTACCCACCTTGAGGTGACTGAGCAATCGGCCTGGTGTGGCAATCAGCACATCGGCACCCATACGCATCGAGCGCAGCTCCTGATCGTAGCGGTTACCATCGTTACCACCGTAAACAGCCACGCTGCTCACATCGTCGAGATAATAACCAAAGCCCTGCATGGCCTGGTCGATCTGCTGTGCCAGCTCGCGGGTTGGCGACATGATGACGGCGTTGATGGCATCCTTGGGATAGTCGCCATCGTCGAGTTCTGAAAGGATTGGCAGCAGGTAGGCTGCAGTTTTTCCGGTACCAGTCTGGGCCACACCCAGTACATCGTATCCATCCAGAATCTCAGGTATGCACTGCTCCTGGATGGGTGTCATATCTTCGAAGTGCATGTCGTACAGCGCATCGAGAATATTATCGTTCAAATATGTTTCTTCAAATTTCATTAATTAGGGGCTTGTCTGTAGCAGAAGTATGCTATGATTACATATAATAAGTTAGGTATCCATGCAGCCAACAGCGCAGGCGTGTCGGCATTGATGGCAAAGGTGGCACTGATAGTCTGCAGCAGGATGTAACCGAACGACAGGGCCAGACCTATACCCAGGTACATACCCATGCCGCCCTTACGCTTGCGACTCGACAGCGACACACCAATCATGGTGAGGATGAACGATGCAAACGAGGTGGCTATGCGCTTGTGGTACTCAACCTCGTACTGCACCACGTTAACCGATCCGCGCTCAACCTGCTTCGAGATATAATCGCTCAGTTCGGTAGAGGTAAGGGTTTCCTGCTGACCTTTCGAGAACACCAGGTCCATAGGCTCCATCTGTATCAGGGTATCGATAACGGCACCCGATTCGATCTCCTCGCGCAGGCCCTTCAGCGTACGTATCTTATAGCTCTGAGCCTTCCAGTGGTAACGGCTGTCGCTGATAGAATCGTAGCGGATAACCGAAGCCGTCATGTGGCTCACCAGCTTCTTGTTCTCGAACTTATCGAGCGAGAAACCGTAACCCGTCTTGGTCACATCGTCGTACTGCTGTAGATAGGCAATCACACCCGGCTGCACCATCAGCTGCACGTTGCTGGCCGAAAGGTTACGCTCCTTGTTCTTGTACTTGGCCTCGAAATCCATCTTAACCTGGTTGCCCTTAGGAATCACATAGCCGCCCAGATAAAAGTTAACGGCAGCAATCAATGCCGCCGATATCATATAAGGGCGCAGCAGGCGCTTAAAGCTTACACCGGCTGCCAGCATGGCTATAATCTCGCTATTGCCCGCCAGCTTACTGGTAAAGAAGATGACGGCAATAAACACAAACAACGGTGAGAACAGGTTAGCGAAGTAGGGCACAAAGTTGGCGTAGTAATCAAATACAATCGCCTTGAGCGGTGCGTTATAGGTAGAGAACTTAGCCAGGTTCTCGTTCACATCAAACACTATCGAGATAGAGATGATGAGGATAATCGAGAAGATGTAAGTACCAATAAACTTGGCTATGATGTAGCGGTCGAGCCTTTTAAGGTATCTGAACGGATTCAGCACCTTCAGGCATCTCAGGCATTTAAGCCAGCGCAGCCATCGCAGCCAATGTTTTATCTTACGAAATGCTTCTTTCATCGTCTTCTTCCTAATTGATCGATAACCGAACGTTTCCACTGTACAAAGTCGCCTGCAATGATGTGCTGTCGGGCGTCGCCCACCAAGCGCAGATAGAATGCCAGGTTATGAATCGAGGCTATCTGCATGGCCAGCAGCTCCTGGGCCTTGAACAGGTGGTGCAGGTAGGCCTTGCTATGTATGCGGTCGATCTCGCAGCCATCTGGATCGATAGGCGAGAAGTCGTTCTCCCATTTCTTGTTACGCATGTTCATCGTACCCTCGTAGGTAAAGAGCATGGCGTTACGACCGTTACGGGTAGGCATTACGCAGTCGAACATATCCACACCGCGCTCGATACCCTCCAGAATGTTCTGAGGTGTACCAACACCCATCAGGTAACGTGGACGATCCTTAGGCAGAATCTCGTTAACCACCTCGATCATCTCGTACATCACCTCGGTAGGCTCGCCTACGGCCAGTCCACCAATCGAAGCACCACCGCCGTCGTTCAGCTTGGCCAGCACATCGCACACGTGCTTGGCAGCATCCTGACGCAGGTCCTTATAGGTACAGCCCTGCACAATGGGGAACAACGTCTGGTTGTAGCCATACAGGGGCTCGGTTTCGTTAAAACGCTTTACGCAGCGCTCCAGCCATCGCTGGGTGAGTCGCAAGCTGTTCTCAGCATACTTATAGTCGCTCTGTCCCGGTGGACACTCGTCGAACGCCATCATGATATCGGCACCAATCACACGCTCGGTGTCCATCACGTTCTCGGGGGTAAAAATATGCTTAGAACCATCGATATGACTACGGAACTCACAACCTTCCTCACGAAGCTTACGAATGCCTGTCAATGAAAACACCTGGAAACCACCCGAATCGGTAAGGATAGGGCGATCCCAAGTATTAAACTTATGCAAACCGCCAGCCTGGCGCAGAATGTCGAGACCGGGACGCAGATACAGGTGATAGGTGTTACCAAGGATAATCTGTGCCTTAACCTGCTCGCGCAGTTCGCTAAAGTGCACACCCTTTACGCTACCTACTGTGCCCACAGGCATGAAGATAGGGGTCTGGATCTGTCCGTGATCGGTGGTAATCAATCCCGCACGGGCGTCGCTGGCTGCATCGGTATATTGTACTTCAAACTTCATTTATTTCTTTTCTTTTTCTTCGGGAATGGTGAAATCAAGCGGATTCTTTACAACCTCATCGGTGAGGGCAAAATCCCATACATCCTGCACGTTCTCCACATAGTGGAAGTTAACGCCCTTCAGGTAGATATCAGGAATCTCCAGGATATCCTTCTCGTTCTCCTGGCACATCACAATATCGGTGATACCGGCACGCTTAGCGGCCAGAATCTTCTCCTTAATACCACCCACGGGCAGCACTTTTCCGCGCAGGGTAATCTCACCGGTCATAGCGGTGTTCTTACGCACCTTACGCTGGGTGAGGGCAGAGGCGATAGAAGTGGCGATGGTGATACCTGCCGAAGGACCGTCCTTAGGTGTAGCACCCTCGGGTACATGGATGTGGATGTTCCAGTTGTCGAACACACGGTAGTCGATGTTGAGCGTCTCGGCATGAGCCTTTACGTACTCAACAGCCAGGATGGCCGACTCCTTCATCACATCGCCCAGGTTACCGGTAAGTGTAAGCTTAGAGCCCTTGCCCTTTGAGAGCGAGGTTTCGATAAACAGGATTTCGCCGCCAACCGCAGTCCAGGCCAGACCAGTTACCACACCGGCATAATCGTTGCCCTGGTAGATATCGCGATAGAATGGTGGCTTGCCAAGCAGTCCCTCCAACTCGTTGGGGGTAATCTTCTTGTACTCGGCACCGTCCTCAATCTGACGCTTGAAGGCAATTTTACGCAGGGCCTTGTTAATCTGCTTCTCGAGCTGGCGCACACCGCTCTCACGGGTATAACGCTCAATAATCATCTCGATGGCAGCCTTATTGAACGAAGGCTTCAGGCTTGAATTGATATTCAAACCGGTATTATCCAGCTCGCGTGGTATCAAGTGACGCTTTGCGATTTCAATCTTTTCCTCTGTAATATAACCACTTACGTCGATAACCTCCATACGGTCGAGTAGGGGACGAGGAATAGTGCTCAGGTTGTTGGCCGTGGCGATGAACAGCACCTTAGAGAGGTCGTAATCCACATCCAGATAGTTATCGTGGAAGGCATTGTTCTGCTCAGGATCGAGCACCTCGAGCAGGGCCGATGCAGGGTCGCCATTATGGGTATTCTGTGTTACCTTGTCGATCTCGTCGAGAATAAACACAGGGTTGCTAGAGCCAGCCTTCTGTATGCTCTTGATGATACGGCCGGGCATGGCGCCGATGTAGGTACGACGGTGACCGCGAATCTCAGCCTCGTCGTGTACACCACCAAGCGAAACACGTACGTACTTACGCTTCATGGCAGCGGCAATCGACTTACCCAGCGATGTCTTACCAACGCCTGGAGGGCCATAGAGGCACAGGATAGGCGACTTAAGATCGCCACGCAGGGCCAGCACAGCCATGTACTCAAGGATACGCTCCTTAACCTTCTCCATACCGTAGTGGTCCTTATCCAGAATACGCTTGGCACGCTTCAGGTTCAGGTCGTCAACGGTATATTCGCCCCAAGGCAGGTTTACCAGCGTCTGCAGGTAAGTAAGCTGCACGTTATACTCAGGACTCTGTGGATTCAGGTTATCCAGCTTATCGCACTCCTTACGGAAATACTTGGCCATCTCGTACTTCCACATCTTGTAGCGGCCTTTGGTAAGCAGTTCGTGCTTCTCGGGCGACTCACCGTTACCCATCTCGGCCTGCATATTCTTAATCTGCTGCTGCAGGAAGTAGTTACGCTGCTGCTCGTCGATATCCTCACGGGTCTTGTTACGGATATCAGCCTTCAGGTTCTGCAGGTTAATCTCGCGGTTCAGCATCTTCATGGTGGTAAACAGGCGCTCCTTTACGAGACCGATTTCCAGCAGTTTCTGCTTCTCCTTGTAGTTGAACGGCATGTTGGTGCATACAAAGTTGAGCATCATCACCGTGTTCGAGATATTCTTGATAGCAAAGCTGGCCTCGTCGGGGATCTCATCCGATACCGTAACGTATTTGCTAACCATATCGCGAAGATCGGCCACAGCTGTATTAAACTCACGATCCTTTGGGTCGGGCAGGTCCTCCTCGAGTGCAGTTACGTCACCCTCAAGATAAGGCGAGGTAGATACAATCTCGTTCAACTCAAAACGTCCCAGGCCCTGCAGAATGGCGGTAATATTGCCATTGGGTAGGGTGAGGAGCTTCATCACCTTGGCATAAACACCCACCTCATACAGGTCGTGCTTATCGGGATAGTCCACATCAGGATCGCGCTGGGCCACAACGCCAATTATCAAACCTTTCTTCTCAGCTTTTTCAACCAAGGCTTTGCTGGCCTGACGACCAATAAGAATCGGCGTTACCACACCGGGGAACAGAACCATATTGCGCAAAGCCAGAATGGGCACACGGTCGGGCGTGTGAACATTCAAAAAATCCTTCAAATCTCCATCTACATCAGCAATCATCTGAAATGCTGAATTGTTATTCTGATTACTCATTTTCAAATTTATTAAATCGGGGTGCAAAGTTACTAATAAAAATTAAGAAATACGTACGAAAGGGGCAAGAATTAACAAATTATTAGTAACTTTGCCGCGATTATGGCAAAAAACAGCTTTCAATTCAAACAATTCACTGTTTATCAGGACCGTTGCGCCATGAAGGTGGGTACTGATGGCACACTGCTTGGCGCATGGGCAAATGCACCCGTTGCAGCAGCACGTTTTCTTGACATTGGAACGGGCACCGGACTGGTAGCCCTGATGATGGCTCAGCGCTTTCCCGAGGCGCAGGTTACAGGCATTGACATCGACGAAGATGCCGCCCAGCAAGCCCAGGAAAATGTAGTAGGTTCTCCATTTTCCGACCGGATTATGATAAATAGAGAAGATGCTACAAAAATAGACGACAAAGCAGGGTATGATGCCATCGTGTGTAATCCGCCATATTTCGTTGATTCTCTCACGTGTCCGCAGGATCAGCGCACACTGGCCCGTCACGCTGTAAGTTTAACGTACGAGAGCTTGATGCACGCTGCCAGCAAACTGCTGAAACCAGACGGCATTCTGTCGCTGGTTATTCCTACCGATAATCAGGATAACGTAGAGTCTGCCGCAGCTTTCGAGGGATTATTCATAACTAGAATCTGTCTGATTAAAACTACGCCCAATAAACTCCCGAAACGTCATCTCGTAGAATTCAGAAAGCATCCCGTAGAACAAGTAAATTTCGAGGAGCAAGTATTAGAATCATGCCCAGGTCAGCGCAGCGATTGGTATCATAATCTTACCAAGGATTTCTACATCAAATAATCTAACAATGCTTCAAAACTTCGATATTTTGAACCAACCTGGCCATCGGCCCGAAATATCGCAAAAATAAAGCGCCATTTCGTGCCCTAAATCATCTTTCAAATAAGGCGCCTCATTCAGGCCTCAAACATTCGTCCAAATAGGGCATCCAATTCAAGCCATCAATCCCTCTCTTAAATCCCTATTTATCATAATGCCGATTCTCGTAAAATAAAGATAGTCCCCACAAACGTGAGGACTATCGCCTTATTTCTTGGAATAAATCTCTTAGAATGGCAGATCGTCAGACGAACCCTCGCTAGCGGGCTCCTGTGCTGGTGGGAATGGCGATGTAGCTGCTGAAGGAGCTGCTGCTACAGGAGCACCGGCTACAGGCTGCTGACCACGAATAACGTTGTAAGCACGTACATCGTTATACCAACGACCGTTATATTCGCGAGCATCAATATCAAACTGGATGGTAAGCTCGTCACCATTCTGAATATTGAACTGATTGATTCTGTCCTCACCAAATACGTTAAATACGCAACGCTTAGGATACTGACCAGGAACCTCCAAAACGTACTCCTGAGTCTTCCATGAGTTGCCTGTACGGGCCGAAACACCTCCGCGGGCTTCCATTACCGCAATGATTTTACCTGTTAATTCCATTATCTTTTTTGTTTTATTTTGTTGAATTTATCGTTTTCAGAGTGCGAAATTACTAAAAATAGTTTGAATAACGCACATTTCTGCTCTTTTTTTTGCTCATTACAACTTTTTTTTGTAATTTTGTAACCAATAATATAATATGTAGAATAATAAAATAACTATAAACTATGCGTTTTACATTATCAAGCACAGCACTGAGCTCTAAGCTCGTTGCACTCTCGAGAGTGATTAACAGTAAAAATGCTCTACCCATTCTGGGTGACTTTTTATTCGAGATCGAAAACAATGTTCTGCATCTGACTGCATCAGATTCAGAGAACGTGATGAAGACACAGCTGGAGCTGACCGAAAGCGATGGAAACTTCCGCTTTGCTATCGGCAACCACGACCTGCTTGAGGCCGTAAAAGGCTTCTCTGAGCAGCCCATCACATTCGACGTGGATCTGGAGCAGAATCTGGTAAAGATCACTTACCAGAACGGTTTGTTCTCTCTGCCTGTCGACAACGCCGACGAATTCCCTGTGGCACAGCCAGTTAGCGACTTTGCTAAGAGCATCGTTCTGCCTAATGCCATCCTGGCCGAGAATATCAACCGCAGCATCTTTGCTACCGCTCAGGACGAGCTTCGCCCTGTAATGAACGGTATCTACTTCGATCTTACTCCCGATCACCTGGCAGTAGTTGCTTCTGACGGACACAAGCTGGTTCGCAACAAGATATTCACCATTAAGAGCGAGGAGCCATCGGCATTTATCCTGCCTAAGAAGCCCGCTAACCTGCTGAAGAACCTGCTGGGTAAAGATGGTGGCGATGTTACCATCCGCTTCGACGAGCGCAACGCCGAGGTTAACTACGGCGATGGTGTGCTGCTGTGCCGCCTGATCGAGGGTCGCTACCCCAACTATAACTCAGTAATCCCACAGAACAATCCTAACGAGGTTCGTCTGGATCGTCTGTCATTGCTGGCTGCCCTGCGCCGCGTACAGCCATTTGCTAACGATTCGAGCAATCTGGTACGCTTCCACGTTGAAGGCTCTACATTCCAGCTGGATGCTGAGGACTACGACTTCTCGAAGACCGCTACAGAGCGCATGACCTGTGAGTATAACGGTACACCAATGAGCATTGGTTTCAAGGGTAACGCCTTTATCGAGATCCTGGGCAACATCGAGTGTTCTGACGTGATTATCCAGTTGGCCGACTCAAGTCGTGCCGGTTTGGTTCTGCCTTCAGAGCAGCCTGAGAATCAGGAGGTTGTGATGCTGATGATGCCTATGCTTATTAACGACTAAAAAGCGGGAGAAGTAAAGGTGAAACTGAATTTAACTAAACCTCTGGTAATATTTGATCTGGAAACTACGGGCCTTGACTTGGTTAAGGACCGTATTATCCAGATCTCGTATATAAAAGTATATCCCGACGGACACGAAGAGCGTGGCAACGAGTTGGTAAACCCCGAAAAGCCCATCGAGCCGATGATTACCCAGCTTACGGGTATCTCGAACGACGATGTAAAGGACAAGCCCACATTCAAGCAGTTGGGCGCCGTGCTGGCCGAGAAGTTTACCGGCTGCGACTTTGCAGGCTTTAACTCAAACCACTTTGATATTCCCCTACTCGCTGAGGAATTCCTGCGTGCTGGCGTAGATTTTGATTTCAGCAAGTGCAAGATGATCGACGCACAGACCATCTTCCATAAGATGGAGCGTCGCAATCTGGCTGCTGCCTACAAGTTCTACTGCGGACGCAAGATGGAGGAAGACTTCGAAGCACACCGTGCCGACCAGGATACCGAAGCCACCTACCGTGTGCTGATGGGCGAGCTGGACAAGTATGCACCAGGTGCTAACGAGGATCCCGAGAAGGTGCTTGAGAACGATATGAACAAGTTGGCCGAATTCTCACGTGTAAACAACAACGTGGATTTTGCCGGTCGTATCGTTTGGGGCGAGATGAAGGACCGCAACGGTAACACCCTACTCGACGAACAGGGCAACCCACGCCTCACCGAGGTGTTCAACTTCGGTAAGCACAAGGGCATTCCTGTAGCCGACGTGCTGCATATCGACCCAGGCTACTACAGCTGGATTCTGTCGGGCGACTTCACGTATAACACCAAGCAAGTACTTACAAGAATTCGTCTTCGCGAGTCAAAACTTAACGGATGATCAGGAATACTTGTTTAACCATACTAGCGCTACTTGCAGTTCTTGGCGTACATGCCCAAGAGCTGCAAGTTAAGGTTAGTGTGAACCACAGTCAGATACAAGGCACCGATAACAGCGTGTTTGAGAACCTGCAGCAAACCATCGAGCAGTTTATGAACGAGCGCGCATGGACCGACCTGCAGTTTCAGAAAAACGAGCGTATCCAGTGCAACCTGAACCTGACCGTAAACAAGTATCTTCGCGAAGAGAACCGCTTTGAGTGTACCGCCCTTATACAAGCCAACCGCCCTGTTTATAATGCAGCCTATAACACTACATTATATAATAATAGGGATGCCAACTTTAACTTCGTGTTCCAGCAGTTCGACCAGTTGAACTTTGCCGAAGAGAACATCGACAACCAACTGACCGCTCTCCTAGCCTACTACGCCCTGCTGATGATTGGTTTAGACCTCGACAGCTTTGCGCCCATGGGTGGAACCGATGTGCTGCAGCGCTGCCTGGTGCTGGTAAACAACGCTCAGAACCTGGGCTTTACGGGTTGGAAATCGTTCGAGGACAACCGTAACCGCTTTGCCGTTATCAACGACTATATGGACGAAGGCATGAAGCCCTTCCGCCAGTTGCAATACGATTATTATCGCAAGGGACTGGACGAGATGACCAATAACGCCGAACGTGGCCGAACAGAAATATCGGCTGCACTCGAGAACGACCTGAAGCAGGCCCACGAAAACAAACCGCTGAGTTTGTTGCCGCAGATATGGACCGACTACAAGAAAGATGAGCTGGCCAATATCTACAAAGGTAAAGGTACACAAAAAGAGAAACAACGTATCTACGATATTCTGATGGGATTGAATGCATCCCAGAACAATAGTTGGGAAGCCATCAAACAATAACTGTCAAATCGTAAATTGTCAAATAGTAAAAAAAGGCTATGCTTAAGCATTTATATATCAAGAACTTTACGCTGATCGACGAGCTGGATATCTCGCTCTACGAAGGTTTCTCGGTGATTACCGGTGAGACCGGAGCCGGAAAGAGTATTATCCTGGGCGCCATCGCCTTGCTATTAGGACAGCGTGCCGACTCGAAGACCATCAAACAGGGAGCCGAGAAATGTGTGATTGAGGCGCATTTTGATTTGTCGCGTTACAACATGCAGGCTTTCTTTGATGAGAACGATATCGAGTACGATGCCGACGACTGTATCATCCGTCGCGAACTGACAGCAGCCGGTAAGAGTCGTGCGTTTATCAACGACACGCCCGTGGCACTCTCGATGCTCAAGGAGTTAGGCGACCAGCTGATGGATGTTCACTCGCAGCACCAGAACCTGTTGCTTAACAAGCAGGACTTCCAGTTAGAGGTGGTAGATATCATTGCCGACGATGCCGCCCAGTTGGCCAAATACCAGCAGACATACACTGCTTATCAGGCTGCCGAAAAGGAACTGGCAGAGCTGCAGGCAGCTATCGAGCGTAACCGCGAGAACCGCGATTTCCTGCAGTTCCAGTATGAGGAGCTGGAGAATGCGCACCTGGTTGAAGGCGAGCAGGAAGAGCTGGAACAGCGCAGCGACACGATGGAGCACTCCGAGGATATCAAGAGCGCCCTCTATACCACCGACAATGCCCTATCGGCCGATCAGAACGGTGTGATAGAACAGTTGCGCTCGTCGCTCTCGGCCTTACGCAGCATCGAGGCTGTTTATCCCGAGGTGGGCGATTTGATTCAGCGTATCGACAGCAGTTATATCGATCTGAAGGATGTGGCTCACGAAATCAGCAGCCTGTTAGAGTCGGTTGATTTCGATCCTGCCGAACTGGATCAGGTTAACAACCGCTTGGACCGCATCTACGAGTTAGAGAAGAAATACCACGTTGACGCTATCGAGGCGCTGATTGAGAAACGCGAAATGTTGCACCAGCAGCTGCAGGCCATCGAGAACGGCGACGAATCGCTCGACGAGGTAAAGGCACGCGTCAGCCAGTTGGAAGCCCAGGCCCGTAAGGAGGCCGAGGCACTTACCAAACTGCGCACCAAGGCTGCCAAGAAGATTGAGGACGAGATGCAGAAGCGCCTGGTACCACTGGGTATGCCACACGTAAGGTTCAGCATCCAACTTACCACTATCGAGCTGGGCGTAAATGGTTGCGACAGGGTTTCGTTCCTGTTCAGCGCCAACACATCTACCCCACTCCAGCCTGTCTCTCAGGTGGCTTCGGGGGGTGAGATTGCCCGTGTGATGCTGTCGCTCAAGGCGATGATCAGCGGTGCCGTGAAGCTGCCAACAATCATCTTCGACGAGATTGATACCGGTGTGAGCGGAAAGACTGCCGAGATGATGGCCCAGATTATGAAAGAGATGGGCGGTCATGGTCGCCAGGTTATCAGCATTACGCACCTGCCACAGATTGCAGCCTTAGGTTCGGTACATTATAAGGTTGAGAAGAACGAGACCGCCAATGGTACCACCAGTAAGATGCGCCAGCTTGATACCGACGAACGTGTACGCGAGATTGCTCAGATGCTGAGTGGTAGCGACGTATCGGAAGCAGCGATACAGAATGCGAAAGCACTGCTTGGACATTAAACATTAAAGATTAAAGATTAAACATTAAACATTAGATATGAAAAAGAAAGTTTTATTGATATTACTGGCGGTGATGCCATTGCTGGCAGGTGCTCAGCCTAGCTGGGTAAAGAAAGCCACCAAGTCGGTATTCACCCTGAAAACCTTTGCCGCTGACGGTTCGCTCATCGGCAGCAGTAACGGTTTCTTTACCAGCGCCAATGGCGACGCAGTCAGTAACTACACCCCATTCAAGGGTGCCACAAGAGCTGTAGTGATTGATGCTGCCGGTAAAGAAATGCCCGTAGTAAGCATCGTAGGTGTAAACGATATGTACGATGTAGTAAAGTTCCGTGTAAGCGGAAAAACCCAGCCTCTGGCCATCAGCAGCGCTTCGGCCACTGTAGGCAGTCAGGCTTGGCTGTTGCCTTATCACGAGGTAAAGAACGTGCCAGCAGGTACCGTTCGTAAGGCTGAGACCTTCCAGGGCGAGTACAATTACTATACCGTAGCACTCACCATGCCCGCCAACACCGTTAGCTGTCCGCTGATTAACCAGATGGGCGAAGTAATCGGTATTATGCAGCAGCCCGCTACCGATAAGGATACTCTCAACTATGCCGTAAGCGCCCGCTTTGCCGATTCGCTGAAGATTTCGGGCTTTGGTATGAACGAGGCTAGTCTGCAGGAGACCAAGATTAAGAAGGAGCTGCCCGATAACATCAAGGAGGCTGTTCTGGCACTCTACATGGCCCAGACACAGCAGGATTCTGCCGCTTATGCAGCCCTGATCGAGGACTTTATCCATAAGTTCCCCAACGCTGCCGATGGTTATATGTACCGTGCCCAGCTTGAGGCTGGTGCCAACGATTTTGCCGCTGCCGACCGCGATATGGAGATGGCCATCAAGAACGCTCAGCAGAAGGATGATGCGCATTACAACTATGCCCGACTGATCTACAACAAGAATATTTTCCAGACTGATGCGCCTTACGATAAGTGGACACTGGATAAGGCTCTCGAAGAGGTTCGTACCGCCAACGCCGTTAACCCACAGCTGATGTATCGTCAGACTGAGGCTAACATCCTGTTTGCCCAGAAGAAATATGCCGAGGCCTACGATATCTACAACGAGCTCTCGAGCACCAACATGAAGAGTGCCGAGCTGTACTTCAGCGCTGCCCGTTGCAAGGAGATGCTGAAGGATACCACCTCGATGCTGGCTCTGATGGATAGCGCTATGAACATGTACAGCAAACCCTATCTGAAAGAGGCCGCTCCTTATCTGTGGTCGCGTGCCCAAGCCCGTTTGCAGGCTAAGAAGTTCCGCGAGGCTATCGCCGATATGAACGATTACGAGGAGCTGATGAAGGCCAACGTCAACGATAACTTCTACTACATCCGTCACCAGGCCGAAATCGAAGGTCGTTTGTATCAGCAGGCACTCAACGATATCACCCGCGCCATCGTAATGAATCCTAAGGAGACACTTTATTACGCCGAGAAGGCCTCGCTCGAAATCCGTGTGGGTCTTTACGACAATGCGATTGCCACCGCCAAGGAGAGCCTGAGCGTTGATGCTAACGACAGCGACGGTTACCTGTTCTTAGGTGTGGCCCAGTGCCTGAAGGGCAACAAGAAAGAGGGAATACAAAACCTGCAGAAAGCCAAGGAAATGGGCAATCTGCAGGCAGATAACTTGATTGAGAAATACAAATAACCGTTAGAAAGGTAACGGTTCGTTTGGATCTGACGGAGGCAACGGTGGGTTGTCTCCGTTTATTTTTGATCCCAATATCTCGCCGCCTCCCATTGGGGCACGGTTCTCGATAGCTTTATCCTCGGGATTCTCGAAACGGGTGTACTCACCACGGAAGGTAAGCAGCACGTCGCCCGTAGCACCCTTACGGTGTTTAGCAATAATAATCTGCGCCATACCATGCAGGTCGCGTCCGTTATCATCCTGATAGATATGATAGTACTCAGGACGGTGTACGAACAGTACCATGTCGGCATCCTGCTCGATGGCTCCCGACTCACGCAGGTCGCTCAGCTGTGGGCGCTTTCCTTCCAATCCCTCACGGCTCTCAACACCACGGTTCAGCTGACTCAGTGCCAGGATGGGAATATTCAACTCCTTAGCCAAACCCTTGAGCGAACGAGAGATGGTTGACACCTCTTCCTGTCGGCTGCTGAATCGCATACCGTTGGCATTCATCAGCTGCAGGTAGTCGATCATAATCAGCTTCACACCATGCTCACGAACCAGTCGACGGGCCTTGGTACGCAACTCGAATACCGAAAGACCTGGGGTATCGTCGATATACAGCGGTGCGCCCAGCAGCTTATTGATGTTCTTATCCAGTCGCTCCCACTCGTCACGTTGCAGCTGTCCGTTCAGAATCTTCGAACCCTGAATCTCACAGGCATTCGAGATCAATCGGTTAACCAGCTGAACGTTCGACATCTCTAACGAGAAGAAAGCCATAGGTGTACGGATATCGGCGGCAATATTCTTGGCCATCGAGAGGGCGAACGATGTCTTACCCATCGCAGGACGTCCGGCGATAATCACCAAGTCGGAAGCCTGCCAACCACTGGTCAGGTCATCGAGCTTAAAGTAACCGGTTGAAACACCCGTCAAACCGTCGGTGTTCTTAGCGGCATCCTGGATACCCTTTACAGCCAGCGAGATAACGGGGTCGATCGAGGTATAGTCCTTCTTCATGTTGTGCTGCGACAACTCGAAGAGAGAACCCTCGGCCTCCTGCATCAGGTCCTCAACATCAATCGTCTCGTCGAAAGCCTTGGTCTGAATCATGCTCGAGAACGAGATGAGCTGACGGGCCAGCGACTTCTGTGCGATGATATTGGCGTGATACTCGATATTGGCTGATGATACCACGTTAGAGCTCAGTTCGGCCACATAACCGGGACCGCCCACCTGCTCCAGATTTCCCGACTTAGCCAACTGATCGGTAACCGTCAGGATATCAACTGGTTTCTCCTCCATACTCAAGTCGCGTATGGCGGCATAAACCATCTGGTTACGAGGCTCGTAGAAGCTCTCAGGACGCAGGATCTCGCACACTACCGCGTAGGCATCCTTATCAATCATCAGCGCACCCAGCACAGCCTTCTCAATCTCCAGAGCCTGTGGCTGAAGGTGTCCGTAGGTAGGATCTACGGGCTGGTTACTACTCTTTCTTCGTCTATTTGTTTGTTCTGCCATCTTATTTATTTGACAATTTGACTATTTACTATTTTTCTATTTTTCCTTTAATACGGGGAGTGAAAGGTGATAGCGTACAGCCAGGAAGCGAATCAGGCAGGTAACGATAAAGCTTACCACTGCGCTTATTTCGGCTGCTACACCCAGTTCGGCAAGTCCCCAATAGGCCACACCGCCTATCACACACGCCATCGCATATATCTCCTTATGGAATATCACGGGCTCGTTGTTCAGCAACACATCACGAATCACACCACCAGCCGAACCGGTGATACAGCCCATGATGATAGCCACCCAGAAAGGCTGATCGAAGGCTAAACTCTTCTGGATACCGGCAATCGTAAAGAGTGCCAAACCCAAGGTATCGAACACAAACCAAGCGTTCTTCAAGGGCTCCATCCATTTGCCGAAGAGCACCACCGTAAGCAGTGCTACTGCCGTACAAATCAGATAGATAGCGTTGGTCATCCAGAATGGTGTGGTGCCTAACATGACATCGCGGATGGTACCTCCACCAATAGCCACAGCCACACCACACACATAACCGCCAAACCAGTCGAAGCGCTTAGCAGCAGCATGCCTGATGCCGGATATTGCAAAGGCAAATGTGCCTAATAACTCTATTAACTTGATAATCAATTCCTGATCCATATTCATTTTAGTCTTCGTATCTTTTTCCCCAATAGTTCACCATGCGTTGGTACATTTTCTCCTCCGACGGATTATGCTGTCCGTGCCAGATACGCTCGTCTTGCAGTGCATCGGGCATATACTGCTGCGGTGTGAAATGACCTGCATAGTCGTGCGGATACTTATAGCCGTCGTGATAGCCCAGATCCTTCATCAACTGTGTGGGCGCATTACGGATGGGCAGCGGCACAGGCTGATTACCTGTACGGCGCACCAAGTCGAGCGCTGCATCAACGCCTAAGTAGGCGCTGTTGCTCTTTGGTGATGTGGCCAGATAAACAGTAGCCTCGGCTAAAGGAATCCTACCCTCGGGCCAACCTATCTTCATCACCGCATCAAACGCGGCATTAGCCAGCAACAAGGCATTTGGATTGGCCAAACCTATATCTTCAGAAGCGCTGATCACCAGTCGACGGGCGATAAACTGCGGGTCCTCGCCGCCCTCAATCATACGTGCCAGCCAATACAAGGCGGCATCAGGATCGGAGCCTCGGATACTCTTGATAAACGCCGAGATGATATCGTAGTGCATCTCGCCATCCTTATCGTAAGCCAACGGATTCTGCTGCAGTCGGTTCACCACCTTCTCGTCGGTAATCACCACTTCATCTCCTGCTTCAGCTTCAACCACCAACTCTAAGATATTCAACAACTTACGAGCATCACCTCCGCTATATCTCAGCATCGCGCTGGTTTCCTGTAGTACGATGTTTCGCTCCTTCAGAATCGCATCGGTATGGATGGCGCGCTCCAGCAGTTTCTGCAAATCGTCCTTCTGTAACGACTTGAGCACATAGAGCTGACAACGCGACAGCAACGGACGTATCACCTCGAACGACGGGTTCTCGGTGGTGGCACCAATCAGGGTTACGATACCCTTCTCTACAGCCCCCAGCAGCGAGTCCTGCTGCGACTTTGAGAAACGGTGTATCTCGTCTATAAATAATATAGGTGATGCCTCGTTGAAGAACCTGCCCTTCTGGGCGCGCTCAATCACCTCGCGCACATCCTTCACACCACTCGTTACAGCCGAGAGCGTGTAGAAGGGTGTTTCTAACTTGTGGGCGATAATCTGGGCCAGGGTGGTTTTACCCACTCCAGGAGGGCCCCAAAGGATAAACGAAGGTATGCGTCCTGCGTCGATCATTTTACGCAGAACAGCTCCCTCACCCACCAGATGTTCTTGTCCGATATACTCATCTAAAGTGCGTGGACGCAGTCTTTCAGCTAATGGTTGTGCCATATTCGGGCACAAAGTTACGCTAAATTGCGATAATTACAAAAAATTATGGCCAAAAACTTGCGAATAAAAAATAAAGTGGTTACATTTGCACAAAAATTAGTAGAATAATATGGCAAGAACAAAACAACAACAACCGGAAAGTAATCCGTCATTATCAATTAAGAGTGTAACCAAGAGTAGTGTTTGGGACATCCAGGAGAATGATGTCTTCCGTATGTGGGAGGCCGCTTGCAAGGATGCCGAAGTAAAGGAAAACGTAAAGCACTACATCCAGATCTTTAAGAGTGCCTTCTTTATCGAGGATCTTCGCGACGATTCTGCCCCTATCCGCAAGAGCTACGAAGGTCGTGGTTATAAAGTGGCCACTATTAAGTTCGACGATAACATGAAATTCATCTGGGCCATCAAGAAGCGCCCCATCAGTCGTGTCACCGATTTAACTTACGAGAATATCCGTCACATCTCAGCAACCCAGTTGCTCGAGGTTATCGACCGCAACTTTGGTGGCGGTTGGGATTCGCTCTCACAGTCGATTCAGGACATTATCCAGAGCGGTTTCGATATCTCTACCACTACCCTGCCTAAGGACCGCTTGCACAAGAAAGGCGGCATGTACGACAAGAAGGTTGAGGATGGCTACGAGGTACTCGAGGTGCCTAAAGGTGGCTGGGTTGAGGCTATCTTTGCTAAGTTGAAGCCCGAGGAGATCAAGCTGCGCATGCAGTTGCGTAACGGCGAGGACGACGACTTTGATGAGGACGACGACTCTGACGTAATCGTTGAGGACAACTACAGCTCACATGACGAGGAAGATGAGGAGGTAGATGGACCAAACGACGAGGATATCACCGAGGACAACTACTCAACAATGATGGACCTTGGCGACGACTCTGACGAGGAGAGCTCTGAGCTCATCGATTTCTCTGAGGAATAATAAGTGCGCGTTCACTTAACAACAACCCAATAAAACTAAAACCTAATTATGATGATTCCTCAAGTATTCTGGCTGGTGCCCATCGCATCGATCGTGGCATTAGGCATGGCGTACTATTTCTTCACTCAGATGATGAAAGCCGATGAGGGTACGCCACGAATGAAAGAAATTGCGCTCTATGTGCGCAAAGGTGCTATGGCCTATCTAAAGCAGCAGTACAAGGTAGTAGGCATTGTGTTTGCGGTGCTCTGCGTGCTGTTTGCCTTTATGGCCTACGGACTGAATGTCCAGAACCCCTGGGTACCGTTTGCCTTCCTTACAGGCGGCTTCTTCTCGGGTCTGGCTGGTTTCTTTGGCATGAAGACAGCAACCTATGCTTCGGCGCGCACCGCAAATGCCGCCCGCGAGAGTCTGGATGCTGGTTTAAAGATTGCCTTCCGTTCGGGAGCTGTTATGGGACTCACCGTAGTTGGTCTTGGTTTGCTTGATATAGCCATCTGGTTCGTAGTGCTTAACCACTTCGATGCCGATGGCTTAATTTCTATCACCACAACGATGCTTACCTTTGGTATGGGTGCTTCAACCCAGGCGCTGTTTGCGCGTGTGGGCGGTGGTATCTACACCAAGGCTGCCGACGTAGGTGCCGATATCGTAGGTAAGGTTGAGGCCGATATCCCTGAGGACGATCCGCGCAACCCCGCTACCATTGCCGATAACGTAGGCGACAACGTGGGCGACGTGGCTGGTATGGGTGCCGACCTGTACGAGAGCTATTGCGGCTCGGTACTCTCTACTGCCGCACTGGGTGCAGCTGCCTTTGGTGTGGCTGGCTTGGAGATTCAGCTCAAGGCGGTTATCGCTCCTATGCTGATTGCTGCCGTAGGCGTGTTTCTCTCGCTGCTGGGCATCTTCCTGGTTCGTACCAAGGAGGGCGCTACCATGAAGGATCTGTTACGTTCGCTCTCGGTGGGCACCAACGTAAGTGCCATCCTGATTGCCGCCGCTACCTTCTGCATCCTGTATCTGCTGGATATCCAGAACTGGCTGGGCCTTTCGTTCTCGGTTATCGCAGGTTTGGCAGCAGGCGTTATCATCGGTCAGGCTACCGAGTATTACACCTCGCACAGCTACAAGCCTACCCAGAAGATTTCGGAAGCCGGACAGACAGGTGCCGCAACGGTTATCATCAAGGGTATCGGTACAGGTATGATTTCTACCTGCATCCCCGTTATCACCATTGGTGTAGCCATCATGCTCAGCTATCTGTGCGCTAACGGATTCGACCTCTCTATGTCGTCAGAATCACTGGCTCATGGTCTTTACGGTATCGGTATCGCTGCCGTGGGTATGCTCTCTACACTGGGCATCACCCTGGCTACCGACGCTTACGGACCTATTGCCGATAACGCAGGCGGAAACGCAGAGATGTCGAGCTTAGGCGAAGAGGTTCGTCACCGTACCGACGCGCTCGATGCACTGGGTAACACCACTGCTGCCACCGGTAAGGGCTTTGCCATCGGTTCGGCTGCACTCACCGCTTTGGCGCTGCTGGCATCTTATATCGAAGAAATAAAGATTGCGATGACCCGCGCTGGCGTGATGATGGAGAACGTAAAGGGCGAGCTGATTTCGGCTGCCGATGCCAATATCCCCGACTTCATGAACTTCTTCCAGGTAAACCTGATGAACCCCAAGGTGATTGTGGGCGCCTTTGTTGGTGCGATGGCCGCCTTTCTGTTCTGCGGTATGACGATGGAGGCTGTGGGTCGTGCTGCCGAGAAAATGGTGCAGGAAGTTCGTCGTCAGTTCCGCGAGATAGCAGGTATCCTCGAAGGTACAGGCACGCCCGATTACGGTCGTTGTGTTGAAATCTCTACCCGTGCTGCTCAGCACGAGATGGTTATCCCATCCGTTCTGGCCATCCTTATCCCTATCATCGTAGGCTGCGTGCTGGGTGTTGCCGGCGTGCTCGGACTGCTGGTAGGCGGACTGGCTGGCGGCTTTACCTTGGCCGTATTCATGGCTAATGCCGGTGGCGCTTGGGATAATGCTAAGAAGAATATCGAAGAGGGTGCCTTTGGCGGTAAGGGCTCGTTTGCCCATAAGGCCTGTATCGTAGGCGATACCGTTGGCGATCCCTTCAAGGATACCAGTGGTCCGTCGCTCAACATCCTGATCAAGCTTATGTCGATGGTCAGCATTGTGATGGCGGGACTCACCGTAGCATTTATGTAACACGTAAAAATGAAGCAACTACTCACAACATTCGTACTCTGGCTTTGCTGCACTTTAGGTGCGCAAAGCCAGATTTTTACCTCTACAGCTATTCCCGATAGCGTATGGCAAACCATGCAGGGCAAAACCTGGCACGATAATCCTTACATCAAGCGTAGCGACTTGCGCTACCTGAGGATTTCGCATGTAGATTTGGAAGGACGCACCCATGTGGGCGAGATGATTTGTAACAAGTTGATAGCCGATAAGCTGTTGACCATATTCCGCGAGCTGTACAAGGCCCACTACCCCATCCAGCAGATGCGCCTGCCCGATGTGTACGATGCCGACGACGAGCGCCAGATGCGTGCCAACAACACCAGCTGTTTCTGTTATCGCAACATCTCAGGTTCCAAGAACCTGTCGAAACATGCCCGTGGCTTGGCCGTAGATATCAATACGCTATACAACCCCTACGTACGCTATAGCAAAAAAGATGGCAGCCAGATTGTAGAACCTGCAACTGCCAAGAAGTATGTTAACCGCGCGGCTGATTTCCCGTACAAGATTACCCGTAACGATTTGTGCTACAAACTATTCACAAAATACGGCTTTAGCTGGGGCGGTGCATGGAAAAACAAAAAGGATTACCAGCACTTTGAGTTTATTGGGCGTTGATGCGCTGGGTGTAAGCATCCATCACACGGAACCCATAATCCAGTAATGCGGCCGATTCGGTGAATCGTGTCGCATGTCGTCTGCTGTTCAGCAACACCAGATACAGCGTGTGTCCGTTGCGGGTAGCCGATGAGGCCAGACAGTAACCAGCCTGACGCGTATAACCCGTTTTAATGCCGATACAGCCCTCGTAAGTGTGCAGCAGGGCATTTGAGTTCCTACAGTCCATATGGCGCCCATCGGTCAGCGGGACGGCTTTCTCGGCGGTGCCCACAATGCTGGCAAACATGGTGTCGCGCATGGCGTAACGGGCCAGCTTTACCAAGTCGGCAGCGCTACTGAAGTTATTATCGTTAGGCATACCGTTAGGGTTGGCAAAGTGCGTGCTGTCCATCCCTAAATACTGCGCCTTCTGGTTCATCAGGTCGTAGAATCGCAGCGTGTCGCCACCCACATGCTTGGCCAGCGCGTAGGCTGCATCGTTATCGCTTATCATCATCATCTCGTAAATCAGGTCTAACATCACGTAGCCCTGTCCCAATCGTACACGCGAATCGCGGTTGATAAACACATCCTCAGTGATATCGATACTGTCGCTCAGATTACCCTTCTCAAGCGCAATCAGGGCGGTCATCATCTTGGTGATCGAGGCCATATAGCGACGCTCAAAACCACATTTCTCGCTAATCACAATGCCCGTAGAGTCATCTACCAGCATCCACGCATCAGCGGTGAGCGAATCCAGCTTGGTGCTACCCTCAATCGAGTCGGGATTCAGTACCGCACGCAGCGAAGTGGTATCGATTCTGCTTATTTTTTCCAATCGCATCTGCTCTGGTGTGAGCTCTATTTTCTCGTCGCCCCTACCAAAACGACACGATGCCAGCACCACTGCCAGCATCATTGTTATAGTGATATATCTCTTTTTCATTGGTATATTCTTACAGTTTTTACTATTTTTGCCCGCAAAGGTACACATTTTTTCGATAAAATAGCCATTTTCCGAACAATTTTAGTTAACTTTGCACTCGGAAATGGAAAAGATCATACTTGGGATTGACCCCGGAACCAATTTAATGGGTTACGGACTGCTAAAGGTGGTGGATGGAAAGGCGCAGATGATGACGATGGGTGTTATCGATTTGCGCAAGTTTCCTGATGCCTATCTCAAGCTGGGTCATATCTTCGAACGTGTTACCGGCATCATCGATGGGTTCCTACCCGACGAGATGGCTATCGAGGCCCCGTTCTTTGGTAAGAACGTGCAGTCGATGCTGAAGCTGGGACGTGCTCAGGGCACTGCGATAGCTGCTGCTGTGCACCACGGCGTTCCCATACACGAGTATGCCCCCATGAAAATCAAGATGGCGCTTACCGGTAATGGTGGTGCCTCGAAAGAACAGGTGGCTGGTATGTTACAGCGCCTGCTGAAGATTCCTAACGACGAGATGGGTAAGTATATGGACGCTACTGATGCGCTTGCTGCTGCCTATTGCCATTTCCTGCAGATGGGGCGCCCCGAAAGCGACGTAAAATACCGTGGCTGGAAGGATTTCATCAACAAGAACCAGGACAAAGTATCTAAGAGAAAAGAGAAAGCATGAAGACGATTGAACTAAAGAATGCAACCGCACGTAAGCCAGAATGGCGTTTGGCCGAGCCTGTAAACTTCCACCTCGACAAGGGCGAGCACGTGGCTATTGTGGGCCGTAACGGCGGCGGTAAGAGTATGTTGGTAGATATGATTACCGGCAAGCATCCCGTATACCCCGACCAGATAAGCTATTCGTTCACCGAACCATATAACAACTTGAAACACATCACGTTCCGTGATACCTACGGTGGTGACAACGATCGTACATACTTTCTGCAGCAGCGTTGGAACCAGATGGAGATCGACGAGGAAACACCTACCGTTGGCAGCAAGCTCGAAGAGGCTTTCCTGCTGTCGGGCCCCGACACCCCAGAGCGTCGTGACTTCCAGAAGCATCTGTACGATTTGTTCCACCTTAACGAACTGCTCGACAAATATATTATCCTGCTGAGTAGCGGCGAACTGCGCAAATACAAGTTGGCATCAAACCTGTTTACCAAACCCAAGGTGCTGATTATCGAGAACCCGTTTATCGGTCTTGATGCCGAGACCCGCGACCAGGTAAAACAGCTGCTCACCACGCTGGCTGCCGAACAGGACATGCAGATGATTTTAGTGCTCTCGAAGATGGACGAGATACCCGAGTTTGTAAACCGTGTAATTAAAATGGTTGATCTGCGCTTTGTGCAGGACATCCAGGTAAAGACCAGCTTCCCCATCGAGCACTGTCCGCACGCCATTCTCCTGAAAAAGCCTGAGGTAATTCCCCCAATGCCACAGGAAATTATCAAGTTCAACAACGTTACCATCCAATACGGCGAGCGTACCATCCTGAAGGATTTGAACTGGGTGGTGCTCAAAGGCGAGCACTGGTCGCTGTCGGGTCAGAACGGTGCCGGTAAATCTACCCTACTCTCGCTGGTTTGTGCCGATAATCCTCAGGCTTATGCCAATGATATCTCACTGTTTGGCCACAGGCGTGGCAGCGGCGAGAGTATCTGGGATATCAAGAAACATATCGGTTACATTTCGCCCGAGATGCACCGCAGCTATAAGCAGAACATCCCCGCCATACAGATTGTGGCCAGCGGCCTGAAAGATACCGTAGGCCTGTATGCCCGCCCCACCAAGCAGGAAAAGGATTTGTGTATTGAGTGGATGAACCTGTTTGGCATTAAGCATCTGGCCGACCGCAAGTTCCTTGAGATGTCGAGCGGCGAACAGCGCCTGGTACTGCTGGCACGTGCCTTTGTAAAGAGTCCCGACCTATTGATTCTCGACGAGCCCCTACACGGTTTGGATCTGTGCAACCGCAATCTGGTTAAGACGATTGTGGACCGTTATATGTTCGAGGATCCCGAGCGCACGCTCATCTACGTAACACATTACGAAAATGAGTTACCAAAATGTATTGATAACTCATTGTATTTAACTAAGCATTAATTTATAACTTACTTATTTTTCCATCAGAGCCGCTGTACGCACACGCGACAGTGTCTCTGGTGTCATCTGCAGGTAGCTGGCGATATATACCAGCGGTGCACGCAGTACCAGCTGTGGCTGATTCTTTACCAGCTTCTGGTAGCGGTCCTGTGCACTCTCAAAGCGCAGCATATCGGCGTGGTGCTGACTCAGGATAAGGCTCTCCTCCAGAATCTTACGATACAGAATCTGGATGTTCACGCTCTTCATAGCCACAGCCTCCAGGTCAGCCTTAGGCAGCGCAATCAGGATAGTAGGCTCCAGGGCCTTGATCTGCAACTGCGAAGGCTGCTCGCGGAACAAGCTCTCGATACACATCACGATCGAGTTCTCGGTGGCCATATATTCGGTCAGTTCCTTGTCATTCTTGAAATAAAACTGGCGCACCAGTCCACGTACCACCCAGTAGATATTGGTACATACCTCGCCCTCCTTCAGGATGAGTTCGTTCTTAGCGAACTTCATCGGTACGAGAATGCTCTCCAGCAGGTCGAGCTCTTCGTGCGTCATTGTACTGTATCGACGGGCCAGTTCTCGTGCCACGTCTCGGGTTGTCAAGCTAACATTTGCCATAGATTATTGTTTGTTTTTAGTCCAATTTCAATACTGCGAGGAAGGCCTTCTGTGGCACCTCCACGTTACCAATCTGCTTCATACGCTTCTTGCCTCGCTTCTGTTTCTCCAGCAGTTTACGCTTACGACTCACGTCGCCACCATAACACTTAGCGGTAACATCCTTACGCACCTGCTTAACGGTTTCGCGGGCAATAATCTTAGCACCGATGGCAGCCTGGATGGCGATGTCGAACTGCTGACGTGGAATCAGCTCTTTCAGTTTCTCACACATACGGCGACCAAAGGTCACAGCGTTGTCCTGGTGTGTCAGGGTACTCAGGGCATCCACAGGCTCACCATTCAACAGAATATCGAGCTTAGCCAGTTTCGAGGGACGGAAACCGTCGATGTGGTAATCGAACGAAGCGTATCCCTTTGATACCGACTTAAGTTTATCATAGAAGTCGATCACGATTTCGCCCAGAGGCAGCATAAAGTGCAGCTCAATGCGGTTACCGCTCACGTACTGCTGATCCAGCAGCTCGCCGCGCTTATCCAGACACAGCGTCATGATCGGACCGATATAATCGGCAGCGGTAATGATCGATGCACGGATATAAGGCTCCTCAATATGGTCGATCATCGTCTGATCGGGCAGTCCGCTTGGGTTGTGAACCTCTTTCACCTCTCCCTGCTTGGTGTAGCACATATAGCTTACGTTGGGCACGGTGGTAATCACGTCCATATCAAACTCGCGGTCCAGTCGCTCCTGGATAATCTCCATGTGCAACAGTCCGAGGAATCCGCAACGGAAACCGAATCCCAAGGCTACCGAGCTCTCGGGCATGAATGTGAGCGATGCATCGTTAAGCTGCAGCTTTTCGAGCGATGCACGCAGGTTCTCGTAATCGGTAGGATCGATAGGATAAACACCAGCAAACACCATAGGTTTAACCTCCTGGAAGCCCTCGATGGCCTTGTCGCAAGGGGTAGCCACGTGTGTGATGGTATCACCCACCTTTACCTCTCTCGAGTTCTTGATACCGCTGATGATGTAACCCACATCGCCTGTCTTCAGCTCTTTGCGGGGAATCATATCCATCTTCAGCACACCAATCTCGTCGGCATCGTACTCCATACCGGTATTAAAGAACTTCACGTGATCGCCGCTCTTGATAGAGCCGTTCACAATCTTGAAGTAAGCGATGATACCGCGGAACGAGTTGAATACCGAGTCGAAAATGAGCGCCTGCAGCGGAGCCTTCTCGTCGCCCACTGGGTGCGGAATCTTCTCAACTACAGCGTTCAGTATCTCTTCAACGCCTTCGCCGGTCTTACCCGAAGCACGGATAATATCCTCGCGATCGCAGCCAATCAGGTCGATAATCTCATCTTCCACCTCATCGGGCATGGCGCTGGGCATATCAATCTTATTGATTACAGGGATAATCTCCAGGTTATGGTCGATGGCCATATAGAGATTCGAGATGGTCTGTGCCTGTACACCCTGTGTGGCATCCACCACCAGCAGCGCGCCCTCGCAGGCAGCGATAGAACGGCTCACCTCGTACGAAAAGTCGACGTGTCCCGGAGTGTCAATCAGGTTCAGTATGTATTTCTCTCCCTTGTAAGTGTATTCCATCTGGATAGCGTGACTCTTAATCGTAATACCACGTTCACGCTCCAAGTCCATATCGTCGAGCATCTGTCCCTCGGTCACCTGTATAGTCTTAGTGTACTCCAGCAGTCTGTCAGCCAGAGTAGATTTGCCGTGATCGATGTGGGCGATGATGCAGAAATTTCTTATATGATTCATTGTAGATTCTATGCTTTAGACTGCAAAATTACAAAAAAACTCTCAGAAATCACATAATTTTGCTTTTTTTTGTATCTTTGCAGGCAAAAAATAGCATTCGTTATGAAAAAGTTTTGGATATTGGGTATGATAGCCCTGTTATTTAGCGCTTGTCAGGAGAGTTTGGAGGACCGCTGCGAGCGCGATGCCAAGGAGTACACGCGCAAGCATTGCCCCACAGCCATCGATGAGAACACAGTGATCGACAGTCTGGTTTTCGAACGCGCTACGCACACCATACATTATTATTATAAGCTTACGGGCGTGGCCGACGAGGAGCAGGCATTGAAGGATGTTGATGCCGTTAATGTGCTTAAGCAGGGCCTTAAGAACGCTACAGCCGTTAAGGTGTATAAAGATGCCAAGTACCGCTTTGCTTACACCTACCGCTCCAGCAAGGATCCTAAGAAGATTCTACTTGATGTGGTTTTCACAGAAAAGGATTATTAAAATAAAATTCCCCCGCCGGTTGGCGAGGGAATTCTTTTTTTATTCAGCAACCTCTTCAGGTTTCATGTTTGTGTAAACGGTCTGAACGTCGTCAAAGTCCTCCAGCTTCTCAACCATCTTGTCGATAGTCTCACGCTGCTCGGCTGTAACGTCCTTCAGGTCGTTAGGAATGCGGGTGAACTCAGCACCAGTAACCTCGAAACCGTTCTCCTCAAGGTGCTTCTGCACAGCGCTGAAGCTTGAAGGATCGGCATAGATCGTGATGCTGTTCTCCTCCTCGTCCTCGTCGTACTCATCCTCTACGCCGTAGTCGATCAGGTCCAGGATCATCTCGTCCATATCCAGACCGTCCTTCTTCTTAAAGGTAAATACGCTCTTGTGGTCGAACAGGAATGAGAGCGAACCCTGTGTACCCAGGTTACCGTTGAACTTGTTGAATACCGAACGAACGTCACCTACAGTACGTGTGGTGTTATCGGTCAGTGTCTCAACAAAGATAGCGATTCCGTGAGGTCCGTATCCCTCGTAAGTTACTTCCTTGTAATCGCTCTGGTCCTTACCCATAGCGTTCTTGATAGCACGCTCAATGTTGTCCTTTGGCATGTTCTCGCGCTTAGCGTTGGCAATGATAGCACGCAGCGCGGGGTTGTTCTCTGGCTCTGGACCGCCTGCCTTCACGGCAATAGCAATCTGCTTACCAATCTTTGTAAATGTCTTGGCCATGTGGCCCCATCGCTTCAGCTTTGTAGCTTTACGATATTCAAATGCTCTTCCCATTGTTTAATTTTACTATTTTACTATTTCACAATTTTACTATTTAATACAATCAAGATGCTTGCGAGTACTCACAATTGAACTGATAATTATCTTAAGCAGTTCCAGGCATTCTGTATATAGAGGTTTCACCCTATTCTCTGGTAGCATTCCAGTTTCCATGATCACCTCTAACCAATGACTCGTCTCGTCAAGTTCTTCCTCAACCATCTTCAACTTATTCAGGAAGTCTTTCTCAGACTTTCCCAAACATGCAGCACGATAATTTGCTGCAGGCGAAGTGCCTGATCTGACCACTTGCGAACCAATTGCCCTTCCTGAAATTGTATCGGGCATACTATCGACCATTTTGATAATCCTTATCGAGAATTTCTTGAATCTTTCTTTCAACTCGAGCTCTGTCATACCAATAGTCAAATAGTAAATGGTCAAATAGTCAAATTAGCGCAGTTCTGCATTCAGCTGCTTTTTCAGCTGTGCGATGAGCTTGTTCATGATGGCCTCGATCTGTTTGTCGCCCATGGTCTTCTCCTCATCCTGAAGGATAAAGTTCACGGCGTAGCTCTTCTTGCCAGCAGGCAGCTTGTCGCCCTCGTAAACGTCAAACAACTCAACCTTCTTCAGCAGCTTCTTCTCTGTTGCGCGGGCAATCTGCTCAATCTGGGCAAACTCTACGCTGTTGTCAACCAACAGGGCCAGGTCGCGACTAACGGCTGGGAACTTGGGCACCTCAGTGTAAAGTACCTCGTTCTTCTTAATCACCTTCATCAGCGCGGTCCAGTTCAGCTCGGCATAGAATACAGGTGCATCCAGTCCGAACTGCTTCAGCAGCTTCTTGGTAATGATACCCATCTCGATGAGCTTCTTACCACCACGGTTCTCGATGGTGAGACCGGCAGAGAAGATATCGTTCTCGCTCTTCTTGCGAACAATCATACCGGGCTTAACACCGATACGGCGCAGAATGTTCTCAACGTAGGCGCTCAACTCGTAGAAGCTGCTTTCCTCGTTAGCGTGAGCCCAGCTGCCCTCTACGCGCTTACCTGTGAGCCACAGGGCAGCATGATACTGCTCCTTGTAAGCCTGCATAGGATCGTCGAGGTTAGCCTTCTCGGGATCAAATGTATATACGTTACCGAACTCGAAGAAACGCAGGTTAGCACGCTTGCGGTTCACATTGTGCTGTACGCTCTCCAGTCCACCGAACAGCAGTGTCTGGCGCATCACGTTCAGGTCGGTACTCAGTGGATTCATAATCTTTACGCAGTTCTCGGCAGCGTAGGCATTACGTCCCTCGTAGTAAGCACCCTTGGTGAGCGAGTTGTTCAGGATTTCGTTGAATCCTTCGCCTACCAGCTGCTCGCTAACGATGTTAGCCAGCTTGTGCTTCTGGTCCTCATCGCCCTTAATCACGAGGCTTCCCTTCAGCTGGGTTGGAATCTCTACATTATTATATCCGTAGATACGCAGGATATCCTCTACTACATCGCAAGGACGGGTAACATCTACACGGTAAGCAGGAATCTCCAGCTTCAGGCCCTCGGCAGTCTCCTCAAGTACCTTCATCTCCAGGCTCTCGCAAATGGCCTTAATCTTATCGGTAGGAATCTCCTTACCAACCAGGCCGTGAACATACTGATATGAGAGATCTACTACGGCGTTCTCCATCTTCTCGGGATATACGTCCACAATCTCCATGCTCACCTTACCGCCAGCCAGCTCCTTACACAGGATAGCAGCCTGCTGCAGGGCGTAGATGGTACCATTGGGATCAACACCACGCTCAAAACGGAAGCTGGCATCGGTGCTCAGTCCGTGGCGGCGTGCGCTCTTACGGATCCATGTTGGGTGGAAGTAGGCACTCTCAAGCACTACGTTCTTGGTGGTCTCGTAAGTACCGCTACCCTTACCGCCGAATACACCAGCAATACACATGGGGTCCTCGGCATTGCAGATAGCCAGATCGCGGTCGCTCAGCTTGTGCTCCTCGCCATCCAGTGTCTGGAATGGAGTGCCCTCGGGCATGGTCTTTACTACTATCTGATGACCCTTTACCATGTCGGCATCAAAACAGTGCAGAGGCTGTCCGTAAGCCATCATCACGTAGTTGGTGATATCCACGATATTGTTGATGGGGCGCAGTCCGATGGTGTTCAGCTTGTTCTTCAGCCAGTCGGGACTCTCCTTTACCTCACAGTCGCTCACGCTCACACAAGCATAACGCTTGCAGGCCTCAGTGTTCTCAATTTTTACCTCGATGGGCAGGTCGTGATTGTCAACAGTAAACTTCGAGCAGTCGGGACGGTGCATCTTGGTCTCGTAGCCATTGCTCTTCAGCCAGGCATACAAGTCGCGTGCCACACCCCAGTGGCTCAGTCCATCAGCGCGGTTGGCGGTGATATCAACCTCAATCAGCCAGTCGCTCTCCAGGTTGTAGTACTCTGCAGCAGGTGTGCCCACTACAGCATCCTCGGGCAATACGATAATACCGTCGTGACTGGTACCTACGCCAATCTCGTCCTCGGCACAGATCATACCGTTGCTCTCTACGCCGCGCAGCTTGCTCTTCTTAATCACAAACTCCTTATCGCCATCGTAAAGCACGCAGCCCAAATCGGCCACAATCACCTTCTGACCAGCGGCTACGTTAGGCGCACCGCACACAATCTGCGATGGCTCACCCTTGCCCAGGTCAACCGTTGTTACATGCAGATGGTCTGAGTTAGGATGAGCCTCGCAGGTAAGCACCTTACCCACGTACAGGCCCTTCAGACCGCCTTTAATACTCTGTACTTCTTCCAATGCGTCGACTTCCAAACCTGTCGATGTCAGAGCATCGGCCACCTGCTGTGCAGTCAGGTCGAAATCAACGTATTCCTTCAACCATTTGTAGGAAATATTCATTATACCAATTCTTTAGTAATTACTATCTTCGAAATTTCAAGGTGCAAAGGTAGTAAAAAATTGGTATTTACACAAATTTTTCCTGCAAAATCTACTCAATACACTTCATTAAAAAATCTACAGCGCCGTTTATACCGAATTTTCGCACATCCAGGCTGATGTCGTAGTTGCGCGCGTCGAACCATTCGCAGCCTGTATATGTCTTAGTATATAACTCACGACTATAGTCGTTATCCACCACCATGGCGGCGGCATCGCGCAGGTCAAGTCCGTATTTTTCGGCTATGCGGCGCTTACGACAATCCTCCGAGCTGTGCACAAAAATCTTGAGTGCATTGGGGTGATCCTTGAAGATGTAGAATCCGCAGCGACCCACAATCACACAACTCTCTTTCTGGGCTATCTGCTTAATGGCGGCGCACTGGGCCTCAAACAGCTCATGACTGGTCTGATCCTGCTCAGCTCCGTCGTACTCGGCCTTAGCCATGTAGTTGCGATAAAAATTGGTAAAATCGTCGCGCCACAAGGGATTGCGTGCCTCAATCTTTTCCATGGCATCCTCTACTACAGGTATGCGTTTAGCCACCTCGTTCAAAATCTGCTTATCGAGCAGCTTAACACCTAACCTACGGGCAATCTCAGCTCCGATCTCGTGTCCGCCGGTACCAAACTGGCGACTGATCGTAATCACAAATTTCTCATCCTTATTCATATCGTTCCAAATTTTTAGTTAATAGATTCATTCGTATTTTATGCTGCAAATATAAAAAAAAGATTTGGAACTTCCAAACCTTTTTACGTTTTTTTTTGCAACGGATTACACGACTTAAGGATGTTTTCCCTCAATCATCTCCTTCAGTCCTATTGTCCGTTGCTGGAAATATATTGAGCAGCAGCTTCGGCGCAGCGCTCGCCATCCACACCGGCGCTCACAATACCGCCTGCATAACCGGCACCTTCGCCACATGGGAAAAGTCCCTGAATCTGAACATGTTGCAGCGTTTCCTTATCGCGAACAATTCGCACCGGACTCGATGTACGTGTCTCAACAGCAATCATCACCGCCTCGTTGGTCAGGAATCCGTGCGCACTCTTTCCGAATGCCTTAAAGCCCTGCTGCAGTCGGTGCGAAATCATCTTAGGCAACCAGAAGTGCAGCGGACTCGATATCAATCCTGGCGCGTACGACGATTTTGGCAGATCGTAGCTCAGCTTGCCGTTCACAAAGTCGGCCATACGCTGTGCCGGTGCCGTCTGCTTCATATTGCCCTGCTGCCAGCACATCTTCTCCAGCTGCTCCTGAAACGCCATCACCTGTAATGCCTTATTTTCAATTTTTACATTATTAAATTCTTCCATTTTTACATTTTCCAGATCTTCCGGACGCACTTCCACTACCATACCAGAGTTACTCCAGGCTGTTCCTCGGTTGGCAGGACTCATACCGTTTACCACAATCTGCTCCTTGTCGGTAGCTGCAGGAATCACGAATCCACCGGGGCACATGCAGAACGAGTAAACGCCTCGCCCATCCACCTGTGTCACCATCGAGTACTCGGCAGCAGGCAACCATCGGCCCCTACCTTGTTTATTATGATACTGTATCTGGTCAATCAGCTGACTTGGGTGCTCCAGTCGCACGCCCACCGCAATACCCTTGGCCTCAATCTCAATCTTTGCTTCAGCCAGATAGCGGTAAACATCGCGTGCCGAGTGTCCCGTAGCCAGGATAACCGGTCCGCGATACTCTTTATCGGCTATACAGCCCACGATGGTATCGCCTTGCAGTATCAACTGAGTCATCTTGGTCTGGAAGTGCACTTCGCCACCGCAGTTAATGATGGTGTTACGCATCGCTTCGATCACTTTTGGTAATCGGTCGGTACCAATATGCGGATGCGCATCGGCCAGGATAGCCGTCGAGGCACCATGCTGACAGAACACATTCAGAATCTTCTCGATATTACCACGCTTTTTGCTGCGTGTGTACAGTTTACCGTCGCTATAGGCACCGGCGCCCCCCTCACCAAAGCAGTAGTTACTCTCACCGTCAACCTGCTGCGTGCGGCTGATGTTGGCCAAATCCTTCTTACGGTCGTGCACGTTCTTACCGCGCTCCAATACAATCGGGCGCAAACCCAACTCTATCAGGCGCAGGGCAGCAAACAGTCCTCCAGGACCTGCTCCAACCACTATTACCTGTGGCTTACCCTCAACGTTTGGATATTCCGTGTGCTGGTATTCGTCGTCGGTAGGCAGTTCGTTCACATATGTGCGCACCTTCAGGTTCACGTATATCTGTCGCTGGCGCGCATCAATGCTGCGTTTCAGTATGCGTACACCCTTAATATCGCCTGGGTTCAGTCCATACTCATCGCCCAGATACGCTTTCAGTCTATCCTCCTGCGCCGCTACCTCCGGCTTTACTCTAATCTGATATTCGTTAATCATTATATAATGTATTTGGGTGCAAAGGTACTCACTTTTTTCGAAAATGCTTGGATGTTTATACTTTTTTTTCTATCTTTGCAAAGTGATAACTAAAAACATAAGCAATATGACGCTACAATTTACCAATAACGAAGGTCACGCCATCATTACACTTTGTGGACGACTCGACACCTCGAGTGCCATGCAGACACAAACCGAAATCAATCAGTTTTTGTCAGCCCAAAGCCCCATCCTTAGTGTTACAGTTAATGCCGCGGAGCTCGAATACGTGTCGAGTTCGGGCTTGCGCATCCTGCTTTCGCTAACCAAACAATATAAGAATTTCAAACTCGTTGAGGTTAATGCCGACGTTTACGACGTGCTTAACATGACTGGTTTTGTAAAGATAATGTGCGTAGAACGCGCCCTGCGCCAGATGAGTATCGAGGGTTGTGAGATCCTCGGTGTGGGCGGTGTAGGCACCGTTTATCGTTACAACGACGACACCATCATCAAAGTGTTCCGCGATGGCACCACCATCGACGAGGTGCGCAACGAGATTACCATGTCGAAAGAGGCCTTTGTGATGGGTATGCCTACCGCCATTTCGTTCGATATTGTCAAGGTGGGCGCGCAGTACGGTCTGGTTTACGAGCTGCTCCATGCCGACACCCTCAGTTCGCTCATCATGCACCATCCCGAGCGTATCCACGAGTATGCCCGCATGTATGCCAATCTGTTCCGCCAACTGCACGCCATCCAGGTGCCAGCCGATAGCTGTGTGCCCAATGCCCTCGAGCACGAACGCAAACAAGTACTGCATATCCGTCGGTATTTTTCGCAAGAAAACATCGACCTGTTACTCCAGATTCTCGATGCCGTGCCCGCTGGCAATCGTTTGCTGCATCTCGACCTGCAGGCCAAGAATGCCATGGTACAGGGCCACGAACTCATGCTCATCGATATGGGCGAAGTAGGCTACGGCCATCCTGTGCTCGACCTGGCACACGCCTATTCGTCGCTGATTCTGTTTGTTGGCGATTACGAGGCCGTCATCGGTATGCCCCGCGAGTTAGGCGAACAGTTGTTCGATCTGGCTATCGACTATTATTTCGAGGGCCAGCCTGCTGACATCATTTCCCTTCGCAAGCAGCAGATAGCCGCTGTGGCAAACGTCCGCAACTACAGTTGGCTTGCCCTCAGCGACTCCTTCCCCGAGGCTGTTATCCAGCAGTGCCAGCAGCTCTTCAACGAGCGCGTCATCCCCCACCGCGATCACATCCTCAACGTCATCAGCACCCTAAAAGAATGGTGCTGATAACGTTACTTATCTACGCTTGTATAAATGCTACCTTCCTTCTGTTATCTTTAGGTCGCACTGCAAAATGCAGCCAGATGGCACCATAGCGATTCTTTTCTATCAGCAGTTCGTCATAGTCCTGTGCCGATTCATTGGCATAGGCTATCAATATGGCTGCATATTCTATTGCCTGTTCCATACCATTGGTTCGGATATCCACCGCACACCCCGTTAAGTGATTACTATTCGCCGCTCCCCCAACCTTGCGATTCAACTGCGGCGATCGATAACCAGAGTTGATAATAATCGAGTGCCCTACTCGTTCTCTTAAAACTTCCAGCCAAACACACAATCGCTTCATATTAGCAATCGCCTCATGACTAGGGATATTATACACCTCAGGATACTTACTCCTGGTAAATTCCCCCAATTTAAAATTCGGGGAAATCTTCGCGTCATTATTCAACTGTACTATTTCCATTTTTACATTTTCTCATTATTACATTTTTACATTTTCCAAAAGTTGCGGCGTGCGGCGTGCTAACACATGGCTTTACCCGTTTTCTGATAAATCGCCTTGGTAGTACCATTCTCTACGTAGTCGCCCACCTTCTCCACAAAGTGATCCTTCACCAAACGGCTGATACGTGCCCTGGCTATATTATCCTTAGCAATCGAGAAACACAGCATCATATCCTCTACCGAAAACTCATCGGGCAAACGGTTAAAGCACTCAATAATCTTGCTGTTATGACGAACATTTGCCGCATTATCGCGCATCTGGTCGTCAAAATATTTCTCAGCCATAGTCAGAAAGTAGTGGCGCTGACAGGCGTACTGTATGTTGACGATTAGCTCAGCCAACTTCCAATCAACCTCGTCGGTTCCAAACTCTCCGCAGTAGTAGGCACCATCCTGATGCATCTTATCCCAGTGGCGCATCACAATAAACGGCGCGGCAAAGTTCAGTCCGTGGTAGGCACAACGTTTCAGCAGCATCTCCTCGGCTTTCGAGTTGTTCTCCTTAGCATCAGCCATGCGACGTGCCGTCCAGTCGTACAGCTCATCCACAATCTTCTCCACACTCAGCACACCCTTCATACGGTCCAGCTTCTCACCCCATTCCTTTAGGCGGTTGTCGCTCTCACTGTCAACCACGCTTTCACGGGTCATCATCTCAAAGTTAGTGGGTGGCAAGGGTATACAGGTTAATCGTGTGGCCAGTCCGCTTCCAAAGTTACGCTCGTTAATCTTTGCCCTCAAGGCCAATGGTGTACCGGTGTAAATATAATTCCACGTCACCACAAAGTTCTCAATCACCGAGTCCATGTTCGAATAAGCCTGACCGTCCTCCTCGTTGTGGAAAGCTTTCAACTCCAACGATTGCTTATCAATCCACGAGCCACCTTTCTGAATGCTCAGGGTATTATCCAATTCGGTATCAAAGGTGAACATGTGCAACTGCATGGGCTCGCCATCCACCTCTTCCACAGCGTTCACCATATCCTGAATAAACTGGGCATTACTGGTGCGGGCTGGGTGTACGCGTACCACCACCTTGGGCTTCTTAGGTTTCTCCTTGTTAGCCCCCTTGGTCTTCATCTGTTCGCGATAGGCGTTGATGGCATCCTTACCTATGCGATCGGCGGCAATAATCGGGGCTATCAGCAGTTTGTACAAGCGTGTGGCAAAACTCTTACCGCTGGCAGGATCACCAATCACCATCACCTCGCAGTTCAGGCGTCGCAGCTCCTCAGGTCGATGATAAAAACGGTATCGGCATCGCGTCATCAGCGTCATCATAAACCCGCCACTCACAAACAAGGCCGAGGCATACTGGTTGCGTTTCAATCCCTTGCAAATGTCGCGCAGTATCGGGAAGTCGTCAAACAGCCCCTCAATCTGCTCGCCCCAATCCCACAGCCATTGGTCGATATCGTGTTCTGATTGTTCAGACGGATTCTTATTCCCCTCCAGCACACTCCGCATGGCTTTTGAAAGACCTTTTGGCGTTTCCTTGCAGGCGCTCTCCACAATACTGCGAACCTCCTCTTCGCTTAGTCCCAGGCGTGGCATTATCTCCATCAACAACTGTCGGTTGTTATCGCAAATCGCCCTCAAGCTCACCGCCAACTGGTACAGTTTTACATTCCTCTCGCCCTCCTGTGGCACCCCTCCATTCTGCCGCCACCACTCATCAATAATCTCCGAGTACGCAACCCCTTTAAAAGATTTTTCTGTGACTGTGACTGGGGACGGTGTGACTGGGGACTGGTACCTGTCACAGGATGTGACTGGGCCCTGTCCCTTGTCACGCCTTTCGTTGGCATCAGTCGTGTCCTCCATTGCTAAATCCTCTCTCGTAGCCTGGCTACAACCGTCTCGATATAGAGCAGTATATCGCTCAGAAAATTCCTTGTTCTCATACGCAAAAAGTTCTTTGTTTAAATACAAAATGTCAGATTCTTTACAAATAAAACTCATTCTGCTGGCATCCTTGCAACTCTCGTCAACCTCCACCCCAAGCACCTTGGCCATGGCATGTTGATTGTCAATGAGATTGCCTACTGCCACATCAGCCTTAAACACAACTTTCAACCCTTTTCCGCTAGGCGTTATATACACCAAAAGTATTCTCCCAGCCGCGTCTTTATTTATAAAGCCGTGTTCATCCGTGCCTAATCCCCATTGTTCGAACACCCCTTTGGGGTCTTCAATATGGTCTATGTCCATCACCACCAATCCCGTTAATTGCGTGGCACTCTGTTTGCGCCAGGCCCCTGTTTTGCCTTTTGGAGATGTGGTTTCATCGAACGTAGCCTGGAAGATAAAGGCAGGCAGTTTTCTTTTCAACGCAGCATCGTGAGTTTCACGATACTTATCAATTTTCTCGTTCCATTCGCTTGCCTTGACGAGCGCCCAAAACTGGGCCTCGTCAACTGGCAACGTAGGATTACTAAAGTTTTTCTGATAACAAAATCCCATAATTAATTTTCAATATTCAATGTTCAATGGTCCGCTCCAGCTCTGCTGGCTTGCAAGGCAAGAATGGTCAATGTCTAGCAGAACTCTTTCAGCTCCATGTCTATCAGCGCATTATTTGCCTCATTGGCGCTCTGTTTAAAAATGTTCATGGTATGCGCAGTGCCCAGATCTATTGGTACGCTCAGGTGCAATATGTTATTCCGAACACTCTGCTTGAGCCACCCCCATGGCAGCTTTTTTATCAGTTTAGGTTTAGGTCGCTTGTAGTAGCCTGGCTGATATTTTGCCTTATGGTAAGGTTTAAACGAGAGCTGATGCGTATCGCTATCGATAAACAGTGCACCCTCTACAGTAAGGCCTTTCTCCAAGCGGTTCATCACTTCAATAACGTTCAAGATGTTAATAAATTTCTTTCTCATTCTATTCATGTGTCTAAATTATGTGTGTGTGTGTTTCGTGTGTGTAAATCAAAGCATCAAATCAGGTATTAACCCTGGCTCTCGGTTAGGCGTTCTACGGTATAGGCAAAAGCATCAAAGTCCAACTGGTCGTCGTCATCACCACGCTCCAACTGCTGCTCCCAGAATCTCACCATGTCACGCATAAACGTATCTATGTCGATATCCAGTTTCTGCATGGCCAATTTGTAATTGGCTATCAGTTTGCTCAGTGCATAGTTCATCGCCACCGCACAACCAATCGTAGGTCTTACCGATAGCATCGCCTGTTTCATCTCCCTGTAAATGCGATCACCCTCAGCAATATGCCGCATCGTTCTTTTTTCAAACTTTTTCATCATCAATCTTTAATGTTTAATCTTTAATGTTTAATGTTTAATGTTTAATGTTTAATCAACTCATTAATCATCTCCCTCCCCTTCTCCGTCCACAGCAATTTCACTTTGTACTTCAGCTGTCCGTGATACGTTATGTGGGGCTTACGATACTCCACGGCATACCCCTGATTGCGATACTTAGGTGCCAGCTGGTAACGCCGTCCCTTCTTCTGTAGAATATGTATATCACACAAAAACGAGTACATATCGTCGGGTTTCATATGGTGTAGCTTAGCTATCTCGGCTATGGTGCAACACCCTGCGGTTATTCTGTTTTCGAAGGCCATCTTACTGGCTAAAATTTGCTCTGCCGCATTCAGCAAATCCTCTTCGCAAGTTACTGTTATTTTCATATTTGTTTTTATTTTACGTCGCCTCCTTTTAAGCGACCTTTAATTCTGTTTCTTTGTTAATTTTCTTTCTCTCTTTTTCTTCAGGCCTTCCTGAAGGTTCTTTGTATCAGTAAGTTTAAGAACACCGTCGGTTTTTTCTTTCCGACGGTGCAAAGGTATGCATACTTTCTGGTGCAGCCAGCGCTTAAAAACGTAGCGTCCGAAAAAGCGTCCGAAAAATCCTCAATAGTCCGAAAAAGCGTCCGAAACGTTCAATTTTATCTTGGTATAAGCACTCAAAAAACGTTTTAGCACGTTCTTACGGCGCATCACCTCATCAGCTGAAGGATGATCGCTAAACGTCCACTCTGGGAATTTGCCAAACGTGCGGGTAATACCATCGTACAGCGTATTTCTTCCAGGCAGCTTATCTATACCAATCTCTCTTAAATAAGCCAGGAACTCCGATGGATAATAGAAAAAGCCCATGCCCTTTATCACCCCCTCGTTTGCACCTCTCATAATATAGGTATAGTCGCCAGGATGCTTAAACACCCTATCCTCTCGCAGTTTCTTGATAGCCAACGCCACACATCTGTCTATCACATCGCGCGTCTCAACCACCATGCAAGTCCCCACCACCTTTACAGCAGGACAAAGACGCAACATTCCCATAAAAGGCTCGTAAGCCTCATCCTCAATTTCAATCACAATTTGTTTCATTCTTGCTTCACGTTTGCGAAACAGAATGGGCCCATACCTGTCTCAGGTTCAACACTAAAATTATCGACCGCAAAAATACTAATTATCCAAATCAATGTACAATAAAAATACTGGTGTTATCTGGCAAAAAAGAAAACCGGAAAACACCAGTAACCAACAGCTAGTAACTGCTTTTCGTGAAGTTAGAATGCGTTGCTATATTGTTCAACCAAGCCTTTATATACCTCGTCGTTTACAAAATAGTCCTTAGCCATATTAGTGTATTCGTTAAACGACGATACCGAGATAAGCCCCTCCTTATGGCAAACTTTATTAAACGCAATCATTGTGGGGCGATACAACATCTTTTTATCCTGTAAGAACCTAACCGGGCGCATAATATCCTTAGGAGTCACCTTTCCTTTCTCCTGGATAACAAGCCAGTGCACAAGCTTTTCCTTATTATTAACGCCAGGACGAATATAATCCATCAAGTCATCCGATTTTCGATTATTATTCATCACCTCTCTCCCCACAGCTTCGAATTTTTCCTCAAGCATCTCAAATCCAAAATCGTTCATCGGGTTAAAAGGGCGATCGGTCATCCCTTTCAGATACGAGTGAACAAAATCTTTCTCCCAATCTATTTGCGCTGTACACGGTTCAAACAATACCGAGATATTATTCTCGCTCAATGCCCAGTTCATTGATTGCCTTACCATATCTGCAATCATATCCACATTGCGCATAGCCTTATTATGGCAGAAGATTGCAACATAAGGCGGATACTTTCTGCAGCTCAGATTAATTCCCACAATGGCATAGTTAAAATTACCATCCACAAACTCTCCCACATTGATAACGGTCATACCACCCTGCGCCATCATTCCATAATGTCGCGAGTAGCGTTTACCATTTCGTGGGTTTACAAACGTAAGCGTTTTACGGTTATTAAAGTCGTTCTTAATTATTGTCCTAAGCATTTTGGTGCCATCGGTAGCCACCGTATTGCCAAACAAGTCAGGTAAGCTTTGTACATACCTGATAAAAAAAATCTTAATGTCCATACTTTATAGTTTCATTTTTGAGTTATTATTTAGTTCTTATTCTAATTTTGGATGCAAATATATAGATTCTCTTTCAAACATAAACAAACATACCAATCTATTTTTATCTGCAAATTCCAAAAATTTCAAGCCCAAATCCTTGGTTTTTCCAATAGATTCACTATTTTACTACAGTTACCTGCTGCGAGTCGCAGCACCCCACCAAAAACCACCCACATTTTGTAAATAAAACGTAGAAAATCCACCAAACAAAAATATTTTTAGCCAAATCCCAAATTGCAAACTCCGACCTTACAAAATCACCCTAAAAGACAAACTAACCAGCAAATTATTGACATCAAGTGATCATTTTATGTTAAATATGTATAACAATAACAATATTGTTACTATTTTGTTTGTATGTTAGCAACAAAATCGTTACTTTTGCATCGCATAAAAGCTCTTTGACATTATGAAGTATTCAGAATTGAAAAGATGGCTTCGTAAGGAAGGTTGCTACTGCGACCACGAAGGCGGCAATCACGAAATCTGGTATTCGCCCAAAACAGGAAACAAGTTCCCCGTTGGAAGGCACGATTCAGAGGAAGTGCGCCCAAACACCCTTGCGGCAATTCGGAGGCAAGCGGGGATATAACTCCCCCTTGCCCCTTTTCAAGGAGAAGCGGAGTAATGTTGGAGGGCTTTTAGATGGTTTAAAACAATGAATAATATGAAGGTTGAAGCAATTGTGGAAAGAACAGACAATGGTTATTACTCCATTGCATGCGATGCCCAGATTGGAAACTTCTGTTTGGGTGGGTATGGAAACAGTGTTGACGAAGCCAAAGCCGACATGGCAGCTATCGTGAAGGAAGCTCAGGAAGAATACGTGAAAGAACACGGCAGTCTTCCCAAGAATCTTCAGGAAATCAAGATTGAGTACAAATACGATCTACAGTCCTTTTTCAATTACTTCGAATGGATTAACATCAGCAAATTTGCCAAGTTTGCAGGTATCAACGAAAGTAAAATGCGCCAATACAAGATAGGTGCTGCCTATGCAGGCGAAAAGACCAAAGAAAAAATCTTGGTAGCCATCCAAAAAATGAGCGCAGATCTAGCTGCCGTTTCATTATAGAATCAAAATAATGTGGTCGCAATTTGCGACCACATTGTTTATCGGACAATATAATGCAGTTAATACAAATAATCTCCGAGAAATCAAACTTTTCTCCAATTTATTACCGATAGTTCAAAAAAAAGTATTATCTTTGCACTAGCTAAAAATGCATATTATTATATGCATCCGTCATTCCAAGAGGAGCCAACAGTGATGTTCGCTCCTCATTTTTGTTTATATCCTTAAAAAGATTATACTTACTCAACCATTATCTTTGACTTATTTTAGTTAAATACAAACTTTTCTCAAAAAATATCCGCCTTTGCAGTCTTATCTTGCAAAGGCGGATATTCTAAACTACTGTAACTTTTCCATTACCTTCAGAAGATTATCGTAACTATCTACTTCATGATAACGCACTTTACTGGTCGATACCTCATTGAAAAGTTTCTTAGCACAATCGATCTTTGCTTTTTCGATGCCTTTCAGTTGCATAGAGTCCATACTTCCCTTGGTCTCTGCGATGAAGAAGATGTGCTTCACGCCAGCATTATCATTGAAGGCGATAGCCCAGTCTGGCGCATAGTTGCCAACGGGCGTCGGAATCTGGAATGAGCGAGGCAAGCGGGCATATACGCAAACCTCTTCTGCTTTATCCAAATCCTCTGCAAACTGGCGTTCACCCTTGCTGTCAGTAAACACATAGTCAAGAATGTGCTTCTTAGCAGGATAAGCCTTGTCGATAGTCTGGCGGTTCTTCTCCTGTGTGAAGATATCCGTGTCGTAAGTCTGCTCCGTACGATTATAACTGATGTGCTCTACTATCATCGTGGCTTTCTGCTCCTTGATGAGCTTGACGACATTACGGATAAACTCCTCAGGATTATTCTTGAACAGCAGCAGTCGTGCTGGCAGGATACCCTTCAGAATACGCACTACAGTCTTTCGGGTCAGCGTAGCGCCACGAGCAATATCACCCACCAAATCGTAAGGCACAGTTGACGTTGATACCTCACGCAAATCCTGTCTGCTGGTAGTTTGCTTGCCCGTAAACTCCAAATCATCATCCCCCTGTTCACCTGTTATCACCACATACTTCATCTTGGTAACAGTCAGGTCTCTATCGATGGCGGCGATAGACTTTTTGATTAGTTCCTCGCTGTCATAATGAACGGTATAGACATAACGGTGATTGATTTCTGCCCACAAACGCTTGAACTCAGTCTTTGCGGCATTATCATTCAGTTTGTCATTCACCACTTCAGCCTTATCGTTACCATTCTCTATCATACCCTCCAGAGCAGACGGATCGAAGATTCCCTGTATCAGTCTGTGTACCTGCTCGCTGATGGGCTGCAGTTTCTTGCCAAGAGGTGCCAATGTGCCTTGCGCCAAATCCTCATGATAGGCAGGCAGGATGTTTCCCTTTGCATCAGTATAATCATTATCAAAGAGATAGCTTACAATGCTGGCAGCTTCCTGACTACTGATGGTATAGTGCTCTGCGCCTAACTTGAAGGTCTTGCCCTCAAAGTAGCCAACCGTAGCCACCGTAGGACGTTCACGCAATGCCTCACGTGTATCTTTCTGCAAGTCATCTACAAACGATGAATAGCTCTCATTAGCAATCACTGTCAGTTTGTTGATGTCGTGCACAGCATCACCCAGGCGCTCTGCATCCATGCGGTTTCCTTGCTGATCCACACAGATACGCAAGCCACGACCTACCTCCTGACGCTTGGCTGTAGCACTATTAGCATGGCGAAGCGTACAAATCTGGAACACGTTGGGATTATCCCAACCCTCACGCAGTGCAGAGTGCGAGAAGATGAAACGTGTAGGTTCATCGAAGCTCAACAGTCGCTCTTTGTCTTTCAGAATCAGGTCGTAAGCCGAAATATCATCCGAAATATCGCTGCCACGCTTCACATCACTATTTTTCACCTTACCTTTCTTGTCGATAGAGAAGTAACCATTATGCACTTGCTCTACTGAGAAACGCTTCAGATACTTCTGATAGTCATCTTCAAATAGCGACAGTTTTTCATTCAGATAGTCGTTATACTCTTTTTCGAACATCTTCCACAAGTCGCCTTTCACCACTTCCCCACTCTCGTCATAATCTTTATAGTTTTTTACCTCATCGATAAAGAACAACGAGAGTGTTTTGATGCCTTGCTGGAACAGCTGGCGTTCTTTCTCGAAATGACTCTTGATGGTCTCACGAATCTGCACCTTTTGAATGGTCTTTTCGCTCACATCACCCATCACCTCGCCAGCACTGATTCTGTCGCCATTACGGAAATAAACGGTGTTGGTTCTGGGATTAATATCTGTAATCACGAATTCCTTATAGGCTGGTAACTTCGAAGCATCGTAGAGCGAGTCGCCCTGCGAGAACTTCATGGTCTGGCGGCGAGCCTGACTGGCCCCTTGTACCTCAATCTCCAGTTTCACCTCTGGTGCCTTATTCTTTGAGAGCACGATACTATCGAAATAGATATACGCCTGTGCGCCCATCAGGTTCTGGAGTGTGATACCCTTAACCTGGATTTTCTTTACCAGTCGTTGGCAATAGGCATCGTAGGCATCCAGCGCATAGATGCAGTTGTGCGATGTCTTGTGTGTAGCCGAATAGTTCAGCACAAACAGCGGTTTGAAGTTCTTCAGCGCTCGCTGTGTGGCAGCACCTTCCATTTTTTGTGGCTCGTCCATAATGATAATAGGACGGTTGGCAGATATCACATCAATAGGTCGGCGACTCTGGAAATCGTCGCGCTTGGTGTACATAATCAGACTGACCTTATTCTTCGCATCCTCCTTGAAGTCGCGTGCAAAGGCCTGGGTATTGATAATCATCACGTTGATAGCAGCATCGCTACTGAATGAATCTATCTGCGTCAGGTTCGAGCTGTTATAGATAAAAAAGCGAG